>NZ_SMDQ01000150.1 GCF_012911975.1 Nodosilinea sp. P-1105
GTCGCAAAGTGCCGGTGCGCTCCAAGACACCTCGGTTGGTGATTCAAGAAATCTATGGCTGGTTATTGGCCCACTGGGGTATCAACGTAAGGCGTAACAAAGGGATATTTGGTGCAACGTATCAATAAGCACCCTATTGAGAATAGATAAAAGGCTCTGCGGCAGTGCCCAGAGCCCGGTATCGTTACCGGTACGAATTCAAATCGGGAACGATGACTTTCACTATACGAGAGCGACGACAACAGGTGGCCGAATTTCTGAAAATGCAGGGACGAGTGGCCCTGAGCGTGGTGGCTGAGGCGACAGGATTGAACCGCAGTAGTGTCCATCGCCATCGGCAAGCGATAGAGCGGGCTGAACAGCATCCTGAGTCGGGGTGGTGGGAGAGTACCGTGGGATACCAGTGGCTGGTGCGGCTGGTGATTGCGGTGGTGTATCACTTCGGGATTAAGCAAGGGGTCGGGGCCGAAAGCCTATCGGCGTTTTTCAAAGCGATTCATTTGGACACCCACGTCGGCAGTTCACCCACAGCACTCCGACAGCTTAAGCATCGGGTGGAAGCGGCCATCGTAGACTACGACAGCGCCCAAGCCGAGGACTGCCAACCGATTGAGGGCCAAGGGGTCTGGCTGGGGAGCGATGAGACCTTCTTTGGGTTACCGATTCTGGTGCTAATGGAGTTGGCCAGCGGCTTTATTTTCAGCGAAGTTGAAACCGAAGAGCGCACCTATACCACCTGGAAATCGCAGCTCCCAGCGGGGTGGGACTCGGCGGGATGGCGGTGTCATGCGCTAGTCAGCGACGAGGCTCGGGCGCTGATTAAACTGGCCACGACCGGCTTAGGCACCGTCAGTGTAGCGGACTTATTCCATACCCTGCGCAACCTGGGACGACCGCTAGGACGGAGTTTGGGGCAGTCGTTGGCGCAGGTGGAGAAGCAGGCCCAGCACCTGCTGCACCGTTTGAGTCAAGTCGCTGATGACGAGACACGGACGGCCCTTCAGGCTCAGTATGACGCGGTGATTCACCAGCAACAGCGGGTCATCGATGACCAACACCGTTACCGTCAGACCCGGCAAACCATCTCTCTGAGCGTGCATCCTTTCGACCTAGAAACCGGCGAATGGCAACTGGCTACCGACCTCTCGACTCGCCTGAGCGCTCTGCTGCCCGCGCTAAACACCTTGGCTACCGACTATGGTGGAGCGGCGGCGGCGGCGGCGGTGGCTACCTTTGAACGCCAGATCCCGGCTCTCGCTCAAGGGGTTCACGCCTGGTGGCATTGGGTCAGCCAAGCTCTATCGGCTCAGACCCAAGACCCTGAGGTGCAATCCTGGGTCTTAACCGTCCTCTTGCCCTGGCTGTATTGGTCTCAACAAGCCGACAAAACGCGTACCCCTCACCTCAAGCATTGCTACCGGCAGGCCGCCAGTGAGGCCTTTGACGCGGTGATGGCGGCTGAACTCACCGTGACCCTCCAGCCGGAGGCACTGGAGTCCTGGATACAATGGGGACGACGGATGTGTGCCAACTATCAGCGCACCTCCTCTGCCGTGGAGGGCCGCAATGGTTATCTCGCCCAGCGGCATCACGTCTCTCGGGGATTGTCGCCCCAGGCTTTGACTGTGCTGACAATCCTCCATAATTTTGACCTTCAGCGCCCGGATGGGACGACGGCGGCTCAGCGGCTCTTTGGCCATCCCTTTCCTGACCTCTTTGAGTCTGTCTTGAGTACCTTTACGGAGTTACCCAGACCTAGACGGTCTTCTTCGTCACAACAGCCCAATCCCTGGCACAGTCAACCTGTCTCGGCTTAAGTTGATACCCGCCCACTGGTCTGTGCGATGCTTAATGATGCAAGCCGCTCAACAGGCTCAGATCTCTCCGTTACAACTCAGCTTTAC
>NZ_SMDQ01000151.1 GCF_012911975.1 Nodosilinea sp. P-1105
CTCCCGGTTCGCTCATTTCTAAGGAGGTTCCTCAGATTCTGGCCCCAGCCGAGTGTAAATACTCACCGGGAAGTTGAGGGCCTGTAGGATACGGAACTGTAAAGGCGTCAGTTCGGTGATATGGGCATAGGTTTGCCCTCGGACGTTTACCATCACCAGGGTAATATCACGAAAACTGGCCAACAGTAATTCGGCTGTGGGACGAGCTGTCGCCCGCTTGGGATTACCCGGATAGAGCCCTGAGAGAGAGTCTTGGTGGTCAGCCAAGGCTTGACGGACCTGGAACTCCATCAGCGTTAACAGCCGCAACGCAATCGAGAGCAAGCGAATGAGCCCTTTGATGTGGTCTTCACGCTGTAAGTACATGGGGGAGAGGGAGAGGGGATGGCCTTTGAGGCGGGCAAAGCTGTGTTCCACCACGTATTCTTGCCGGTAGGCGGTGACTGCTTGCGGTAGGGATAACGTGGCTTCGGGATGATTGGTGACGTAGACCCGCCAGCCCAAGGTTCGCCTCTGCTGGTCGATAGCCTCGGTATCGAGGGTGTAATTCACTTGGAAACGGCGCTGCTCCACGACCCGAGTGGGGCGGTCACGGTAGCGACGCACCGTGTGGTGTTCTACTTGTTCCTCGTAGGTGAGGTGAAGGTAGGCCTTAACCCGGTAGCGGGTGAGAATCGCCTCGGCGGCTTGCGCTAAAGCGTCCTCGTCAGGAAAAACTTTCTGACCCCGTCGCGATGGGTTAAGCGCGGCTAGGGCGGTCTGAGCGTGTTCAAGGCGGGTTTGGAAGGCCTGTTGCGCGGATTGAGCATAGGCCAGGGAGTAGACGACCAACTGTCGCTCCGACCAACTCCAGGTTTGCCCATCCCACACCTCCGTGCGGAGCTGAGTCTGCTCATAGCCCTTGGCAATCAGCGCGCTATGACCGTCAGCATAGTCATAGTGAATCTCCTGCAACTCGACGGTTCCTTGCTCCACCGGGTCTAGATAGGCTTGCAGCACCTCCGCCTTGAGCTGAGTTCCACCGAGCGGACAGAGATAGTAGTCGCCTGTGGCCTGGAGAAAGCAACGGGTCTTTAAGCTGGCCATCTTGCTGTCCCCGACATAGAGCAACCCAGACTGGCTGAGGGTCTGGCGCACTTGCTCAATGGCCGGGATATAGAGGGGGTCGTCGGCTTTCTGTCCGGGGACAATCTCGGTTGCTATCGGCAATCCGAGCGGGTCGAGCGTCGCCAGCATCAGCTTCAGTTGGGGCAGGTCGGGGCGATGGTCTTTGCTATGGCCATACTGAAACAGCCCGTCCTCAGTTACCGCCCAGTCGCCACTGACGCTGGTGCTATCGAGTCTCAACCGCTTGGGGTGCAGGTCGTACACCTGAATCTGGCGCTGGTTCAAAGCCGGTTCAAACAACCTCCATTGGGCATCGTCACTGAGATATCGCAACACGCTTTCTAAGCGGTCGTCGCTCAGGTCAAGGGCGCGAACCGGTTGCTGTAAACCCTGTTCCAAGGTTTCCTGATGTCGCCCTACCCAGTCTTGAACCCGATTCAATCGGTGATCCCCTTGGGATAAAATGTGGCTCAGCCAGACCACCGCTACATGACCTAAACTCAAGCCTTGCCAGTTCCCATGAGTCGGAAAGTAGTCGTCAAGCAGGGGTTGTACCTCCATCCGCTGCAGTTGAGCCAGCAGCAGGGGAATATCGTCAACCCGTTCTGTGATAACGGTTAGAGGAGTTTCCATAGCCCAAATCTAACCTAATTGGC
>NZ_SMDQ01000152.1 GCF_012911975.1 Nodosilinea sp. P-1105
GGAGCACTCCACAAGGCGGGACGTTAAGGGGTTAATTGTCGTGTATCAATAGATACTTGTAAAGAAAAGCTCTGCGGCAAAGCCCAGAGCCCTGTATCGTACCCTTGCAACTTACAGTCAGGGAACGATGAGTCCAACTATACGCGAACGTGGGAAAAAAGTTTTCCAGGCCATCCAAGAGAACCCAGCCCAAGGGATACAGGCGATTGCCTCGGCGATAGGGATATCGAAAAGCAGTGTCCACCGTCATCAACAGGCCATTGAGCGCCGCAACCAGTACCCCGAGTCAGCATGGTGGGAAACCGAAGCAGGTAGTGCCTGGCTAAAGCGTTTGGTGGTCGGCAGCATATTCTTCTTTGGCATCAAACATGGCATTGGTGTGGGAGAGTTATCTCAGTTTTTGAAAGCGCTGCGCTTAGGCCGTCATGTCGGGTGCTCTCCGAGTGCATTGGCCCAGATGAAACAGCAGATCAAGGCGACCCTAGAAGCCTACGAAGTGGCCCAAGGGGATCATTGTCAACCCCATGAGGGACAAGGGATTTGCGTCGGTGGAGATGAAGTATTCTTTGGCTTGCCAGTCCTGGTCTTAGCGGAGCTCACCAGTGGTTATTTGTTCACGGAGGTGCAATGCGAGGACCGTAGCTACGAGACCTGGAAGGCGCAGATTCAGCACTGGTGGAGCCAAGCCGGATGGCAGTGCCATTTTATGGTCAGTGACCGAGCCAAAGCCCTGATTAAGTTAGCCACCGATGGGCTCGGTTGTGTGAGTGTCGCTGACTTGTTCCATGCCCTGCGGTCCTTAGGCCAACCCATTGGCAGCGCTATCGGTCGTCAGCAGGCGCGCTTAGCCAAACAGCTCAAGACCTTAACCGCGCAACGGGACGCCACCACCCGTGACGCCAGGCGGCTTGAGTTAGAGCAAGCCTTGGCCGACCTATCGACTCAACAAGACACCTTAGGCCAAGACCAACAGCGCTACCATCAGGCGATGGCAGCCATTACCCTGAACCTGCATCCGTTTAATCTCGAGACTCAAGAACCCCAGACCTTTAGCGATATCACGATAGCGCTCCAGAGCGCCTTAGCGCCGCTTCGTGACTTGGGGCAAACCTATGGTGGCCAGAAAGCCGCTCAAGCCATTGATGGCTTTGAAAAGCAGCTCCCAGATATGGTTCGAGGGCTACATGCCTGGTGGCAATGGGCCACTCAATCCCTGGCCGCTCAAACCCCGTCCATTGATGTTCAAAATTGGGTGCTGGGTAGCCTATTGCCCTGGGTCTACTGGCTACAGCAAACCGATAAAACGCATCAACGTGAGTTGAAAGCACGGTACCAACAAGCCGCTAACGAGGCCGCTAACCAACTGGTGGCTCACGCCCTGACCCTGTCGATGTCGGCGGATGAACGCCAAACCTGGATTGAATGGGCTCGTTGGATGGCCAATAATTACCAGCGCACCTCCTCAGCTGTCGAAGGGCGTAACGGTTATCTCACCCGTCTCCATCATGCTGGACGAGGGTTCTCTCCCCAGACCTTGAAGGTGCTCACCATCATTCACAATTTTCATCTCAAGCGGCCGGATGGGACGACGGCCGCTCAGCGCTTATTTAGCTATGAATTCCCTGATCTATTTGAGTGGGTTGTCGACCACATGGGTGATCTTCCCCTTGCCCGTCAGTCACTAAAAGCACAAACCCTCAGTCCCTTTCACTTAGAGGGTTTCCCGGCTTAAATCACACCCC
>NZ_SMDQ01000153.1 GCF_012911975.1 Nodosilinea sp. P-1105
GTTGCCCACTACTATAGCCTGGGCGTTATGTCCTAATCGAGCGCAGTCGCTTCATCAGGGCGGGGCGATTGCTATAGTCGGTCTTGAGCCGCTCGAGGCGCTGGCTAAAGGCAGGTAATTGTCCCTGGTGCTCAGCCAAGTCCCGCAGGTCTTTGAGCAGTTTTGTGGCCTCATCGTAGGCATAGGCTTGTTTCACCTGAATCAAATCCAGCACCCGATCCCAGGTTTTCTCCGCTTTCGGGGCCAGGGCCTCCAGCGCTTTGATGCGCTTCTTTTGGGCGGCAGCTTGTTCCTTTTGTTGGCGTTTGGTCTGCTCATCTGCGGCGATCGCCATCAGGTCCGAAAATCGCCGCTGCCCTGGGGCTGGGGACGGTGGCAGGGGTAAATCAGCTGCTGCCAGTTCCTTCAGGCGGTTGATTAATTGCAAGTCAACGTGGGGTTCTCGCCGCACCAGTTTCAGCAAAAATTGCTGGCGTTCTACTTCAGTCAGCTGGGGCAGCCACTCTTCCAGGGGCGGGGCTGGGGCTGGCTGATGGCTAGGGCTGGCCTGGGCCGCTGCCGCCACCAGGTCGGTATCCAAACCTACCAATTCCATATAGTCCATCAGGGGCTGGGTTAGCTTCCCCAGGTTAGGAGGCAGGGGTGGCTCCAGCGGGTCTTCATCTTCGTCATAGGCCATCAGGTTAGGACATAGGCGCAACCAGGCCAAATACAGTACCCTCAAATCCCCGGCCAGCAGGTCATCCCGCAGTGGCAATAGCTGGGGCAGCCAGCCTTCCCCTTCAACCCAACCCATCATTCCCTCTTCGTCCCGAATCTCAATGTTGAGAATCAGGTGGTCGACGGTGGTAGAGACAGTGATTGCATCTTCAATTTCATAGGGTTTAAACCAGGCGGGGTCAACCAGCGCTTTGGGCAAACGAAACATGAGTTGCCAAGTGCCCCAGTTAGCCAGGTAGAGCATCGCGTCAAAGTACTGGGCCAATATGGCCTCCGGGTCACCCCGAAAGTCGCCATAGTGATAGACAAAGCTGGCCCGATGCGGGGTAACCTGCGCTCGACTGGACAGCGCTTGCAGGGTTTTTTGCTCTTGGGAAGTCAGGGCGCGATCGAGGGCTTGAAACTCGTAGTACTGGTATTCGCTCATGGGTGTGAAGTTAGGCAGAACGTAGGAGGACGTAGCAGGTGGACGAATAAATTGGGATGCTGTCTATAGCAATCCGTCTTTGATTCATGGAGGTAGTACGGGCATCTTGCCTGGGCAGGCGAGACGCCTGCCCTACGAATTTTCACGATTCACGTAGGATCTTAGAAATAGCCTACCGCAGGCCAAGGATGATCCAGCCCAGTAGTAGCAGGGTGGGCACCAGGCTCAGGTAGCGCCATGGAGTCACTGGGGGAGTGCTGTCTGACGGCGATCGCGATGAACCAGTCTTCCCCCCTGGCAGGGGCCACAGCCGCCGCAGACTTAACCTAACCAATAGCACCAGGAGCACCCACCACAGGGTCAAAGGCAGCCATTGCCAAGGCTCCAGTTGATGGGCCAGGGCCAGGTACAGGCTGGGTTCTAAGGCTTCTTCGATCGCTTTAAATCGAGAAGCAGGCGGCGGCGATCGCCACAAAGTCCAGCCCTGATACCCCAAGAAACTAGCCAGCACCAGCGTTAATATCAGGCTGCCCGCGCTCAGGGGCGGGTGGGTAAGGGGTCTCCGGTTAACAG
>NZ_SMDQ01000154.1 GCF_012911975.1 Nodosilinea sp. P-1105
CCCGACGCTCCGCGTCGAGGCGCATCCCCAGACGCTCCAGCGTCATCTGGATCGGGGCGCTGGAGCGCCGTGGGGCTAGTCTCCACGCGGAGCGTGGGGACGAGGGAGCGGGTGGGGACGAGGGAGTAGGTGGGGGCGCGGGCGCGGGCATGGGCACCCTAGAAACGCCGCATTAGAACACGTGCCATGGGTCGCAGCCGTTACGTCATCACCGAGTCCGATGCCCCTCACTTTCTCACCTGCACCGTGGTCGAGTGGCTGCCTGTCTTCACCCGGCCTGAAGCCTCTATGTCTCACCCCTTGTAGTGCTGGAATGTTTGGTTGGCCCCTTGCGTATCCAAAACAGACCGCTGATTCAGCGTTACGAAGACTTTTTTTTAATAAGGCCGACCTCCGAGCCATCTGTTGGGATGAAAATACCAACTGGAGAGGCGTTATAGGTCTTGAGACAGCGGTGAACGTACCAGAAGCGCTAAAGCAGCAATTGGGCCTGATGCAACCTGGAGAAGCTAATGAGACATAACAACACTTCAGCGTAGGAGGGGGAAAGCGTCGCACCTTTCTACTGGCAAGCCAAAAGCTGCGATCGCCCCCCATACCTCCAACTACAGCCGATCGCTGCTTGAACCCACCCTCTGCTAGATAAAATAGCTTTATAACTAAATCAGCCTCATGCGATCGCCCTGCTCTGCATTCTTAGAGAGGTTCAGCCATGACCACCCTCGAACAAATCCAACAAGACATTCAGGCGCTTCCCCATGACGCGCTTAACCTGTTGGCACAATTCATTCAACTACTCAAAAAAACTCAGACTGCCACCCAAGAGCCTTCTCAGGCTGAACAGCCCGAAAAAGGCAGTAGTGCCGCTATCCTGCAATTTTTGCACAACCATCCTCTACCGCCCGAACATCAGCGCACAGCCTTAGAGATCGATCAGCAAATCAGCGAGGAACGCGCCGCATGGGAGTAGCCTCGCCCGCTAAAGTGTATTTAGATAGCTGCATCGTCATCTACTTGCTTGAAGAACATCCCCAGTTCAGCAGCATTGTTCGCAAAGCCTTTGAAACATCTGAAAACAAACGATTCTATGTCTCACCCCTTGTAGTGATGGAATGTTTGGTTGGCCCCTTGCGTACCCAAAATAGACCGCTAATTCAGCATTACAAAGACTTTTTTCGGTGCCAAATTATTTTAGACATTGAATCTCCAACCTACCGCCATGCTGCCGAACTACGAGCGCGACATAACTTGAAAACACCCGATGCACTACATCTGGCAGTTGCCTATCACCACGACTGCACAGAACTTTGGACTAACGATGATCGCTTGAACACAGCTGCTGGTAGCAAGACCGTCAACCTATTTTCATGACGGTTGAAAATTGGGCGTGTAGAACAGTTAACGTTGAAACACCTTGCTGCTGAAATCTACCTGTAGCCCTTCGAGTGTGATCAACCCTTTGGCCATGCGGCTGAACCCTAGACTTCCTTCGCCATCCTGCACCAAATTGAAACCGCTACCGGCAACCCCGCAGCGGCTCGGACGGCGTGGCAGCAGGCCCGTGATGCCTACCTGGCCTACCGGCAGCAGGGAGGCTATGCCCAGTTCAGCGGCGGCAAGCTAGTAGACCGCGTACTGGGGCTGCTGGCTCAGCAGCAGACCGGTGAAGTCCAGTCGCTGTTTGCCGAGCTAACCAACAACCCAGAAGTAACCGACTC
>NZ_SMDQ01000155.1 GCF_012911975.1 Nodosilinea sp. P-1105
CCCACATTCCGCCCTTTGAAGTGTCACATTAGGAATTAAGACGGCATACTTTCAGAGGTGATGAAACGGAGGCCAGTGGTGATGAGTGACTCCAGTTTGACAGTCAAGAACTTAGACCACCTGGGAATCGTAGCAGGTCTGGTGGATGAACTGGGTGTGGTGGAGTATCTCAACGAGCGGATCGGGGTCGACGCCCGTGAGACCGTGAGCATCGGCGTGGTGGTCAAAGCGATGATTTTGAATGGACTAGGCTTTGTCAGTGCGCCACTGTACTTGTTCGAGCAATTTTTTGTTGGCAAGGCGACCGAGCACCTGCTTGGCGAGGGGCTAGAGGCGGAGCATTTCAACGATGACCGGCTGGGTCGAGGCTTAGACCAGCTCTATCAGGCTGGGGTGAGTGACTTGTTTGTAGGTGTAGCCCTGCAAGCCCAGAAGCGGTTCGGGGTGAAGTGTCAGAGTGCCCATCTTGATGCCACCTCCTTTGCGGTCGACGGGGACTATACCTCGGAGCCGGAGGCCCTGGTGGAGGGGGCTCCGGTGCCAATTCGGGTGACCCATGGCTATTCGCGGGACTATCGACCCGACTTGAAGCAGTTTGTGATGAATCTGGTGTGCTGGGGGGACGGGGATATCCCGGCGTTTCTAGAGATGGCTGACGGCAACCAGTCGGACAAAGCCCGCTTTGCTGACCTCCTGTTAGCCTTCCAGCAGCAATGGCAGTTTGAGGGGCTGTATGTGGCCGATTCTGCCTTGTATAGCGCTGAGAACCTGCAGGCCTTGAGGGGATTACAGTGGCTCACCCGAGTGCCCTTGACGCTGAAAGCGGCGACCGACCTCGTCTCGACGTTGCCCGATGCGGCCTTGGAGGCGACCGGGCTGAAGGGCTACCGCATAGCCAGTGTGTGCAGTGAGTATGGTGGCGTGCAGCAACGCTGGTTCGTAGTGGAAAGTGAGGCCCGCCGGCAGGCCGACCTGGCCAAGCTGGAGCGCACCCTCGCCAAAGCCACCACCCAGGCCACCGCCCAGGTGGAGCAGCTGCACCGACAGGAATTCGCCTGTGAAGCCGATGCCCTAGCCGCCCTGGAGGCGTTGGCCACCCGATTGCCCTGGCATGACCTCACCGACTGCCAGGTCACCGCCAAAGCCCACTATGACCGTCCAGGCAAGCCCACCGCAGATACGCCCCCCACTCGAATCACGTATCATCCCGACGCCACCCTGTCCCTCAAGGCTGAGAAACAAGCCCAGTATCACCGACGGGCCGGTCGATTTATCCTCGCCACCAATGTCCTTGATGCTGAGGTGCTCAGTCCCGTCGAGGCCTTAGAGGAGTACAAAGCTCAGCAAGGCACGGAGCGGGGGTTTCGATTCCTCAAAGACCCCTTATTCTTTGCCTCCAGTGTCTTCCTCAAATCCCCAGAGCGCATCATGGCGCTCGGGTTTGTCATGGCGCTCTGTTTGCTGGTCTATAACTTGGGACAACGACAACTGCGACAGGCGTTACAACAGGCCCAGCAAACCCTGCCCAATCAGCTCGGAAAAGCCACCCACAGGCCCACTTTACGCTGGATCTTTCAGTGCTTTATGGCTGTCCACTATGTCACGCTCAATGCCGTTCACCAGGTGGTCAACCTCACCGATGAGCGTCGCCATATCCTGCAATTCTTTGGAGCGCCCTGCCGGAAATACTA
>NZ_SMDQ01000156.1 GCF_012911975.1 Nodosilinea sp. P-1105
TGGCCCCCAACCATTCCGGGGTTTTGGGATGCACCCGCAAAATGTAGACCCCCTGCTCTGGCATGGGGGCCGTGGTGTGGTGATGGTCGCGGATGGGGTACCAATCGTGGGGGAAGCAGTCGCGGCTGTAGAGGCTGAAGTAAAGGCTGTGGGTGTTTAGCAGATCCGCCGGTAGGTCGAGGGTGAGGCGTTCGCCCCGGTCGAGGGCACCGTAGAAGAAGTGGGTTTCGGGGTTGGGTACCGGCAAAAACGTGGCTTTGACGAAGGGCTCTGGCAAGCGGCCTTTGCCCCAGCGCAGCAGGGGGTAAACGTAGAAGTTTAGGGCGCTATACAGCCAGCCCCGCCGGGCTTTTAATCCCCGGTAAAACTGGTTGAAGTCTGGGGGGGCGGCCAGGGTTTGGCTGGCCAGGGCGGGGGCACCATCCACCGCGATCGCCGGTAGCTGCACCGGGTCGCGCCAGTCGTAGTGGCGTACCCCCACCAGGTAGCGGCCCGGGGGCAACTCGATGGTGGCGGTGGGTTGGTCGGCGGGGGTGGTGAGGGACCCCAGGCTGGTGATGGTTTTGTAGCCTTTTAGGGTGTAGACCACCGCTGTCCAGGCGGGGGCCGATTGCCACAAAGCGCTGACGTCGAGGGTGAGGCTGGACTGGACGGTAAAGGGACCGGCGATCGCAATCAGGGAGTGCAAGTTCCAGCGAGCCCGGCTCATGGTCCACAGCAACTTGACCGGCGACCCCAGAAAGTCGGTGGATACCACCTGCCAGGCGGCGGTGGCCTTGGCATCATTGGGGTTGTAGTAGCGACTGATCAGGGTCAGGCCACTCCGCACCAGGCGAGAAAAACCGAAGGACACCAGGCCTAGGGGCACTTCCCACAGGGGGGCAAACCGAGCGGACAAACTCATGGGCGGGGCTCCTGGGTAACGGTGGTGTCGATGATCTGGGCTAGCCCGGCGGGGGTATCGCTGGGCAAGTCGTGGCCCCCCGGCAGGGTAAAGCGGCTGGCCTGGGGCAGGCTGGTTTGCAGCAGTTGCAGGTCTTCGGGCCGGTTGAACTGGCTGTCCTGGCCCAAAACCAGGGTAGTGGGGCGGGTAATGCCCTGTAGCAGCTGGCTGTAACCCTGGCGGTCCAACAGCCCGCCGCTAAGGCTGAGGGTGGTGCGGGCCTGCAGGCGAGGGTCTAACCGCCAGCGCACACCACCCTCGACGGGCTCGGTCAATCGTGCCGCCAGTTTTTGGGCCACCTGTTCTGTCAGGCTAGGTTTCAGGGCCTGCAGCCGCTGGGCGGCCGCCGTCACCGATGCCATGACCACCGGCTCTGGGGGCGTGGCAAGGGCATCTAAGTGGGCCGTGAGCTGACTGGCGGTATCTGCCGCTGGGCTGTTGGCGGGCACCACCGGCTCCACTAGCACCAGCTGTTGCACGCGATCGCTGCGTAAGCTGGTGAGAATGGCCGCCAGCACCGCCCCCATGGAATGGCCCACCAAGGTCACAGGCTCAGGGCTGAGCAGGGGGAACAGGCTATCGAGATCCCCTAAAAAGTCCAGCAGTTGGTAGCCCCCATCAGCACCGGCATGGTCCGATCGCCCGTGGCCCCGCAGGTCTGGAGCCACCACATGGTAACCCTGCTGGGCCAGACCATAGGCCACCCCATCCCAGGC
>NZ_SMDQ01000157.1 GCF_012911975.1 Nodosilinea sp. P-1105
CTTAGCGGGTGACAAGGGGACTCAAAGCTTCAGGGGACAATGCTTTGAGAGAATAGGAAGGACAAAAAATAGGGAGTCCTGAACGGACTCCCCCCAAAAATATGCTTCCCCCATCTTACCAAACCACCCTGCGTGCCCATCTGACGGAGAGTCAGTATATAACCTTAGAGATTCTGTTGCTATTGCTACAGGCCCACCGACAGGTCAAACTCTCAGTGTTAGCCAGTGTTTTTCCCCAGCCGATTCAGTATCAAAGTCGAAAACGCAACTTACAGCGATTTCTAACCTTGCCAAAACTCACCCTCAAGGTGCTGTGGTTTCCACTGCTCAAATATTGGATTCGACAAGTGCAAACCGGACGAGGGTTGAATCGCGACCAACGCCGCCGTTTGAGAACGCTCAAGCACCATAAACACGGCTATTGGATTCTCGCAATTGACCGCACAGAATGGAAAGGGCGAAATATCTTCATGGTCAGTGTGGTGTGGGGAACCCACGCCTTACCCGTTTATTGGGAACTCTTGGGACAGGCTGGCAATAGTGACCTGAAAACGCAACAGCGACTCCTCAAAGCGGCCCTGTCATTGTTCAAGTCCTATCCGGTTCTCGTGCTGGGTGACCGAGAGTTCCATAGCCCTAAACTGGCGGCCTGGTTGGATGCACGAGGGGTGTCCTTTGCGCTCCGACAGAAAAAGGATTTCCATTTCAAGACCGATGCCGAACCTGACTATCAAGTCCTCAAAGCCGTTGGCTTCAAACCGGGACAGTCCCGCTTTTACGAGGGGATTTTGTGCAATAAAGGCGATGGCATCGGCCCGTTCAATTTAGCGGTTTATTGGAAGCGAAAGTACCGTCAGAAGGGGCCGAAGGAGCCGTGGTATATCCTGACTAATTTGCCCACCTTGGCACAAGCCTTAGCGGTCTATCGGTGTCGCTGGGGCATTGAACAGCTCTTCAAAGATTGCAAGACGGGTGGCTATCACCTGGAGGATGCCAAGGTCAACGACACTCGGTTTTTAGCCTTAGTGTTGCTGATCGCCTTGGCCTACAGTTGGGCCACCTTGCACGGACAACAGGTGAAACACCTCGGGATAGATCAGTATGCGGGGCGTATCCAAGAGCACCGCGACAGCACGCCGCGACAGAGTGATTTTAGTCTCGGTCTCTATGGCCAACGATGGATCTATGCCATGGAGTTATGGGCCGACTGGGCACTCCAACTGATAGCTCTCAAACCCCATAAACAACTCTATTTTCAGCGAGGTTTCTATGCTCTATCCCTGATGCAGCAAGCTCTCTAGGTACGTTGTCACCCGTTAAG
>NZ_SMDQ01000158.1 GCF_012911975.1 Nodosilinea sp. P-1105
AAGGAGGTAACGCTGATTCTAGTGGCGGGGAGCGAGGTGGTGAGGCAACTTTACGAGGTGCAAGGGAAGAAGCAGGCGATGGAGTTTGCGGCCCGGATTGTGCAGGCAGCGGGAAAACAACGGGCTCGACAGCTTCAAGTTCGAGGCAAGGATCAGGGGCAAGGGTTGGAAATTGGGGATTAGCGGCGATTGGCTACATAGCAGATTGTGCTACTGAATTAAGGGCTCAGAGTAACCAATGAAACATGGGGCTCTTTGGCAGAATTTGGCCAGACAGGGCTATAAGCCTCATAGGACGGACGCAACCAGATAGAGTCGAGGATGTTGGCTTGAATGGTGGGATGATTGGAGACCAGGGGTAACCAAAAAAGTCAAAAAGTCGTGGATCGCTGGGTAGTAATGCGATCGCCATAGGCAACATAAGCCCCATTGACGGCAAGGCTAATAGCCCTCCTGAATCAGGGATTAACAATCACAGATGGAACGTAGGGCTCTTCGGCAGACTTAGTGAATTCGTAGGTAATAATCTCGCCACCGTCTCCATGACCTGAGAAATGAATAATATTAGGCTCGTAATCTAAAATTGCTCTTGCCATGTCTCTAGGACGAACAGCCCACTCAGACTCAATATCAAAATCATTATGAACTTCGCACCAGATTAGAATGTCTGGATCTAAAGTCCCTTTTGCAGGTGCATCGGGATCGCCAATAATTCTGACAATCAGTTCCGGCTCACGACGTACCAGTTGGGTTCGGTATAGGGGCGGAATATGCTCATCTAGCAAATACTGGAGGCTCACAGCGATGGAGTTGCCTATGTTGTGGTCTGGGTCGTGGTTAGCTCAGCTTCTATCTGCTGGAGTCGGAGTCGGACGGGAGATGGGTGTTGCTGTTGCTGTTGTCGCTGTTGACGAGCAAATTCCAGCCAGTCAGCAATGTAGGCGCTGACCTCTTCTTTGTTGTGCAGGTAGTAGAGGATGGTGGCATAGACCTGTTCTAAGGTGACGGTGTGAAATTGCTGGGAAATTTCTTCGGGGGTTTTGCCTCGATAGATGTATTCGTACAGGATGCTCTCGATGCCGATGCGGGTACCGCTGATACGGATGTCGTCGGGGGCGAGGAAGGTAAAGTAGTCTTGGAGGTTCATGGTGTGTTTAAGGGGATGGCTACTTCTATTATGGCGATCGCGGTGGGACGATTCTTTAGGGGGCATCAGTGCGGTTTCGGGTGACAATGTGATCGCCATAGGCAACATAAGCTGAATCAACCACCCAACCCATGAGAGCTACAGGCGTATTGGCTGAAGTATAGTACTTGACTT
>NZ_SMDQ01000159.1 GCF_012911975.1 Nodosilinea sp. P-1105
GAAAAGCCATAACCCAATCGCTTAATCAACTTAAGCTTATTATTTATTCCCTCTACAACTCCATTCGTTATTCTCAATTCAAAGTATGATGTCACCTCATCAAACCATCGTTTAATCGTTCCACAGCTCTGCTTAAAGAACGCCGATGATTCGACCATCCAGTCCAGCAGTTTTAATGTCCCATCTGCCCAATTCTCTGCCGCTTCAAAGATTCCCCTAAACTCCTCTTTTAATCGATACATCGTTGCTAACTTAGGGGAAACTTGGCTGACTTCTATGAGCTTTTCCCTCTGTCGGTCATTTAAGTCCTTCTCATTCTTGAGTAACACATACTTACTGCCGTTAAGACCCTCTAAAACACGCTCCCTCTCAGCCTTTTTCCTTATCTTCTTAGCCCCTCTCTTCTCAGCTTTTCGCTGATTATCTAACTCCTCATTTAGAAGCTTCGTCACATGGAACCGATCCGCGACTACCGTCGCATTCGGCATCATCTCTTCCACTAAACTCTGGTAAGGCCTCCACAGGTCTATGCTCACCCCTTCAATCCCCGCAAGCACCTCTACACCCCATTGGCTAAAGACTTCCCGTAATGCCTCTTGTGTCCGTGAGGGTAATAGCGTAATCGGCTGGTGTGTCTCCAGGTTCACCAGCACCCCATAATACTCACCCTGGCCTTTGACTACCGCTATCTCGTCGATCCCGAGATATTTCAACGCCTTCGGGGCCTTGGGTAAATACTCCTCACCGGCATCCTCAAGCATCGTCTCAATCTGCTCGTCACTCAGCCCTGTTCGGGTCGCTACACGGTGGATGCTACTCCCCAACACTTGGCTGACAATCTCATTCGCTAATCGTTGCGTATACAACCGCTTCTTCTTAACAAAGGCGAGTTCCTCGCTAAACGCTTGCCCACAGCCCTGACACCAAAACTGTCGGCGATTCACTCGCAACACCACAGACTGGGTATTCCACGGCAAATCCTCAATGTTATACCGATGATTCGTATGCAGATGACGGCTTCGTTTCCCGCAGTGGGGACACGCTGCATCGCGCCGGGTTGAGCTGACAACGAACAATAGGCCCACTCCATCTACGACTGTCATATCGTCTACTTCTACCTCGGGAAGACCCAGTAGTTCAGTCAATTGGTTCGCTTGGGATTTCGTAATCATGGCGCTCACCCATAATGCTGTCCTTCTCTCACCCTTTAATTCTAGCCAATCCCTTGTATATCAAACACTTCACCCCTTCCTAGCGTTTCTTTCTCTCTCCACTTCTCGCCCTCAGAGCCTCTTTCCCATGTCTAGGTCGGAAGAGCC
>NZ_SMDQ01000016.1 GCF_012911975.1 Nodosilinea sp. P-1105
AAACCCCTCTCCCAGAAGGGCGAGGGGCTTTGAAAGCTCTACTCCCCTTTCTCCCATTTTGGGAGGAAGGGGCTGGGGGATGGAGGGAAAGCCCTGCCCACAAGGGTCTCACAGGACTTATGTGTACTTAGTAGGAGTAAATACCGTGCTTGGAGAACGATCCATCGATTTTGGATGCTTTCGCGCAGCGTGGCGGAGTCAAACTCGGCGAGCCGCTCGTTCTGCTTCCTCAGTTCTTCGTTGCTCTTCCTCAGCGCGGCGGTCTGTTTCTCGTTGGCGAAGCCTGTCGCCAGACTTATTCGACGGTCCCACGCTGCGCACGGGCTTCGCCCTACAACGCCGAAATTAACCAACGCCACCAGGAGGGCTGCCACGGTGAGCCGGTGGATTCGACAAGCTCACCACAGGTTGCTCCAGAGGCGGGCATTGGCGAGGTACCCGAAGAAGAGGAAGTCAGTTGCGTCATAGACCCTCAAAAATGCAATGCTGATCACTAACAGGGTCAGGCTTGTCCCCGGCAGCAGCGACAGAAAGTTGACCCAGCGGTTTATGCAAGCGGACTAGACACTTTCTATCATTATACGTTTAGCCCCCTAGGTGGCGTAAAGTTCAGTAAGTTGGGTGAAACTCGGTGGAACCCAACACCGGGCAACTTTCTGCGATGGAACTTAGCCCGTACAAACTTCCGGGGTTCTAGCTGGGGCTGGCTGTGATGCATCGGCATAGCATCAAACGTTAATTTTCCCTGACGCCATAATGAACATTAACGTTTCCCAGCAGTAATGCTTGACCTATGGCTACCATCCATCCCTCCGTTGACTTTCGCTCCGATACCGTCACCTGGCCCACGGACGAGATGCGAGCGGCGATGGCGGCGGCCACCGTGGGGGACGATGTTTATGGAGAAGACCCCACCGTCAATGCCCTGGAAGCCTTGGCCGCTGAAATGCTGGGCAAAGCCGCCGGGGTATGGGTGACCAGCGGCACCCAGGGTAACCTGATCGCTGCCCTGACCCACGCCCAGCGGGGGGACGAGGCGATCATGGGCGAGGATGCCCACACCTTTTGTTGGGAAGCGGGTGGCATGGCGGTCTTGGGCGGCATTACCCCCCGTCCCCTGCCCACCGACCAGCGGGGGCGGATGGATCTGGCCCAGGTGCAGCGGGCGATCCGGGGGGATGACCCGCACCTGCCCACCAGTCGGCTGATTTTGCTGGAAAACAGTTCGGGCGGTAACCATGGGGCCGCGATCGCCCCTGACTATTTCGCTGCCATCCACGGGATCGCCCAGGCCCACGGACTCAGCACCCATCTGGATGGGGCTCGCCTGTTCAATGCCACCACGGCCCTGGGGTTGCCTCCTACCGCCATCACCCAATGGGTTGACTCAGCCAGCATTTGCCTCAGTAAGGGGCTGTGTGCCCCCGTCGGCTCGGTACTGGTGGGCTCCGAAGATTTCATTCGCCAGGCCCGCCGCCAGCGCAAGCTGTTAGGGGGCGGCATGCGCCAGGCGGGGGTGCTGGCCGCAGCCGGCATCATCGCCTTAAAAACCATGACCCAGCGGCTGCAGGCCGATCACCACCTGGCCCAACGATTGGCCCAGGGGCTAGCCACCATCCCCGGAATTCAGATTGACCCGACTGTGGTAGAAACCAATATGGTGTTCTTTGCCCTGGCAGATACTGTGGCGATTACCCCCGCCGAGCTGGTGACCAGGTTGAGCCATAATTACGGCTTGCACATCGGCGGCTATGGCGATCGCACCCTGCGCGCCGTCACCCACTACTGGATTCAGCCCCAGCAGGTAGATCGCCTGGTGGAGGCGATCAGTACTTTGGTGTTAGCAGGCAGAAGTCATCACTAAAGGGGACAGGTTTCAGGGGACAGGTTTCAGCCATGGTTGGCCGACATGTACCGCCGTGCAAGCGTACCCAAGGGACATCAACCGAAAAGCGAAAAGGGAAGAACGTAGGGTGTAGCCCGTGCGCAGCAGAGGGAAGAATTCAAAGTCCAAAATCCAAAATCCAAAATTCCCCACCTCCCCACCTCCCCATCCTCCCCATCTCCCCATCCTCCCCCACTCCCCCACTTCCCCACTCTCCCACTCCCCCACTCCCCATGGACCTGTTCGACCACAACCGCCAGACCCAACTCGCCCAAGACGCCCCCCTGGCGGCGCGGTTGCGGCCTCGCACCCTGGACGAATTTATCGGTCAAGATGCGGTGGTGGGGCCGGGGCGACTGTTGCGGCGAGCGATCCAGGCGGACCAGTTATCATCGTTGATTTTCTTTGGGCCACCGGGTACGGGCAAAACTACCCTGGCTCAGATTATTGCCAATACCACCAGTGCCCACTTCATTGCCCTCAATGCGGTGCTGGCGGGGGTCAAAGATATTCGAGAGGCGATCGCCACGGCCCAGGATCTGCGGGGACAGTATGGACGCCGCACAATTTTGTTTATTGATGAAGTGCATCGGTTCAACAAGGCCCAGCAGGATGCCCTGCTGCCCTGGGTGGAAAACGGCACCGTGGTGCTGATTGGGGCCACCACCGAAAACCCATTTTTTGAGGTGAACAAGGCCCTGGTCAGCCGCTCCCGGATTTTTCAGCTGAAGTCCCTGGAGCCGGTGGATTTATATCGGGTGGTTGAGCAGGCATTGGCAGATCGAGAACGGGGTTATGGCGATCGCCCCATTCGACTAGAGCCTGACGCCCTAGACCACCTGGTCAATGTGGCCAATGGCGACGCTCGGGCCTTGCTCAACGCCCTGGAGTTGGCGGTGGAAACCACGGACCCCGATGCCCAGGGGCAGATCCCCATCACTCTGGCGGTGGCGGAAGAGTCGATCCAGCAACGGGCTGTCCTTTACGACAAGGAAGGGGACGCCCACTTTGACACCATCAGCGCCTTTATCAAAAGTGTGCGCGGCTCCGACCCGGATGCTGCCCTCTACTGGTTGGCCCGCATGGTCTATGCTGGCGAAGACCCCCGGTTTATCTTTCGCCGGTTGATTATTCTGGCCAGCGAAGACGTTGGCCTTGGGGACCCCCAGGCGGTGACGGTGGTGACCAGTTGTGCCGAGGCCTTTGACCGGGTGGGCATGCCTGAGGGGCGCTATCCCCTGGCCCAGGCCACCCTGTACCTGGCCACGGCCCCCAAATCCAACAGTACCATGGGCTTTTTTGACGCCCTGGCCCGGGTTGAGCAAGAGCAGGAAGCCGAGGTACCCAGCCCCCTGCGAGATGCCAACCGTGACAAGCAGGGGTTTGGCCATGGCCAGGGCTACCTGTACCCCCATGCCTACCGGGACCACTGGATTGAACAGCAGTACTTACCCCAGGGGTTACAGGGCAAAGTGTTCTACCAGCCCTCGAACCAGGGCTATGAAGCCACCATCCAGGCCCAGGTGGCCCGGCGGCGAGAGGCCCAACTGGCGGCCATGGTGGATGGAGGCGGGGCCTTGCCGGAGGCCTTGACCTATAGCCCTGAGGATCCCGCCCGCGATCGCTGGTTGCAGCGCACCCTCAGCCAAGCGGGGGATCAGTTGGGAGCGCTGCGCGATCGCCTATTTGCCCTGGCTCCGCCCCAACGCCATCACCGCATTCTGGACTTGAATGCCCGCACTGGGCTGCTCACTTGGGAGGCGGTGCGCCGGGTGCCAGAGGGGGGTGTTTTTGCCCGCACCCACACCGCCCAGGACCAGGCGGCCCTAACAGAACAAGCGGCCCAGCTGCCCGCCCTGACTCGGCCGATCATCGTTCACTGTCACCTAGAGGCGATCGCGACCACCCTAGAGGCCCATACCCCAGGCCTACGCTGCGATCGGATTATTGGTCGCAATGCCTTTGCCCAGGCCCAGGACCGCCACAGGTTTGGTGCCCTGCTGACAGCGCTGCTGGCCGTAGGGGGAACCATTGCCCTAGGGGAGACCATTCCCCGCCATAGCCAACCAATTATTGATTTGGTGGATACCACAGCCCTCAACCCAGGATTAGTCCGTCGCTGGCGGCAGGCAGAGGCCGCCTTAGTCAGCCCCGCCGCCCAGGGTCCGCCGTCAGCCACCAGCGATCCTCGCTTCGACTGGGATGAAAACACCCTCGCCAGCAGTTTGGACCTGGCAGGGTTAACGGTGGACATGGCCGTCGAGGCTACGATTAGCCAGATCTACATTTCCCCGGCCCTGCTGCAACGCTGGTTCGCCGTGGATAGCCCCTTACCCAGCTACCGCGATCGGCTGGCGCTACACCTGGCTGAGGCAGACCTGGCTACGATTCAGCAAACCTGCCAGCGTCAGTTACAGGGGCAGACCGTACGATGGCAAACGGCGATCGCGTTTGTGGTCGCCAGGGACAGCTGTTCGGTCTAACTTTCGGGTGCTAACTTTCGGGTCTAACTTTCAGGGGTGTTAGCTGTGTCCTGGATGGCCCTGGCACCGGCTTGGCCCACAAACAGATTATTCAAAAAGGTGGATGCCACCGACAGCACAATTGGGCCGACGATAAACGTCCAAAACCCATGGACCGAAAAACCGGGGGTAATCACCGAGGCCAGCCAGAAACAAATGCCATTTACCACCAGGGAAAACAGCCCCAGGGTCAAGATGGTGATGGGCAGCGACAGAATAAACAGAACCGGCTTGATCACCCCATTCACAATGCCGATAGCGATGGCCGCCAGCATAGCTGCTGGAAAGTTAGCCAGCATCATCCCAGGGAAAATGGCATCCACCAGAACCAGGGATAGGGCCGTGGCTAAGATACTTAAGATATACAGCACCATACAACCATCTCCTTTAGCGACGGAATAACAATTCTTCTATGGTCGCCCATGGCGCTGGTTTTGATATCTGCCTTAAGATGAGTTGATGAGTTAACGATGAGTTATGCCGAATCCTGGGTACTTACCCCCGATGCAAAGGTTGGTGCCGCTTTAATGGCGCGAAACATGCCGAATCGGCAGAGGCCAGTGCCAAAGGCCAGGCGCATCAGCAACAGGGTCGGCACCTCCCGCAGAGACTTGATTAATCCTGACGGCCCAAACTTAATCATCCCTTGGGGTCGCACAATGCCCTGCCAAATCGAGTCCAGCCACGAGGGCAAGGTCTGTTGCGACCAATCGGCGGTTGTCACCTGACCCTGGACCATGCCCGTAGCCTCCAACAGTTCGGCAAACCCTTCAATGCTGGCAAAAGCGGGGTGAGACCACTGGTCTAGCAATTGTTGCATGACTGGCTTCTCCCAGGCATTGAGCGGCTGGCGGCGAACGTCCCGCTGGTTCCAGTCGGCCACTACCAACACTCCACCGGGCTTCAGCACCCGCAGCAGCTCTTTGGCAAAGATCGCCTTATCAGGCATGTGGGGGCCAGCTTCAATGGACCACACCACGTCAAAACTGGCATCAGGAAACGACAGGGCCATGGCGTCATCGACTAAAAACTGGGCCGTCACCCCCTCTGGGGTCAACTGCCGCGCCCGCTCCACCTGGCCAGGGCTAATGGTAATCCCCGTAACCGCAAATCCATAGTCTTTGGCCAAGATGCGGCTGCTACCGCCAATCCCACAACCCACATCCAGCACTGTGGTGCCTGGGGGGAATCGGTCCAACCCTCCCCAACGCACCATTTCATGCACAAAGTCAGCTTTGGCGGCTAAAAAATCTTTACGACACGGCGGGGAGCCGTAGTGCCCCAGGTGAATATGTTCACCCCAGTAAAATTCCAAAATGCCATCGTCAGTCCATTGATCATAGGCATGGGCCACCGAGGCCGAGGATTGATAGCGACGGGCCGTCACTACGTAAATGCCGATGCCGATCGCCAGCAGCACCACGAAGACTCCTAAGCCAGAAACAAATGTCATGCGATTAAGCCTATGAACAGTCAGTTTACCTTTCGCAACCTAGACTATTGTGACAAGCTTCTGAGCCCCCAGCAATCAGGCCGACCTGATCCCCAAAAAATTACCAAATAAAATCCCCTGGCCAAAGACCAGGGGAAACCCCATCAGGAGACGCCTAGCTGACGTTCAAGTTAAGTTTCAAATCGCCTTTAAGCGCTTGTTAATAGAATATCCAATCCCCCTTGACCTTGGCAGGGCAAACCTGGGGATTTTACCTAAACCTTACGGTCACCTTTACAGTTTACTCACGAAAGTCGCTGGCTGATCTCAGGGGAAGTACGGGACTTGGGGGAGGTGGGTGGATGGGTGGATGGGTGGATGGGTGGATGGGTGGATGGGTGGATGGGTGGATGGGTGGATGGGGAGATGGGGAGGTGGGGAGGTGGGGAGGTGGGGAGGTGGGGAGTGGGGGAGTGGGGGAGTGGGGGAGGTGGTGGATTTTGGATTTTGGATTTTTCCCGTTTCGTTCTTCTTTTTTCGTTCTTCAAATGCGTAGGGGCGGACCTGTGTGTCCGTCCTGGCGGGGGAATGGGGGAGGTGGCTTTGGATTTGGGATTGAAATCGTAGGGTGCATTAGCGGTCAGGGTTCTGGGTATTGGCGGTCAACCTGGGGCCGCAATGCACCGGCCAGAAAGGTGGGGAATGGGGGTGGTGGGGAATTTTGAATTCTCTCCTTATTCGTTCTTCTATTTTCGTTTTTCCTTTTCTTCTTAGGCAACCGGAGATAGGGCGATCGCCAGGCCATCTGGCACCCGCCATAACCTACGGCTAAGCAACTTATGGTGACTTATAAAGAACTGCGATCGCCGTGATTTAAGAGTTGCTCAATGGTGGTTAAGCGATGTTGCCAGGACTGGAGGCGATAGCTACTGTTGGCCGTGTTCACCAGGGCCCCACGACTAATGGGGGCACGCACCTGGGCTAAGTCAGCTTTTGCCGCCTCTAACCGGCGCAAAGAGGGGGATGCTGCCAAGGCCTGCAATTCCGCTTCTAAACGATTGGCGGCTTCAACCCATTGAGTCAACCGATCGCGGTCCATCCACAGTTTTTGTTGAGCCAGTAGCCAGTGCCATTCTCGCTGGAGGGTCTGATAGCGGCTAAAGGCCATTTGATAGGGGGTTTGAGGGGTTGGGGAGGGGTTCCCTGGGGTGGGGGCAGAGAGGGTGTGGAAATCAGCCCCGAAATCGGCTGCGGCAAACAGGGCGTAACCGGGGGTGGGCAGGTCCCGGGACACCTGGATTTGATCGAGGGCTGCCCGGTTGGAGAGGGACAGGAGGCGAATGCCGGGAATCACTAAGGTGGACCCAAAGGTTTGGTTGATTAACCAGGGGCGCACCAGGCGATCAAAACGGCTGGTGTCGGCGGCGTAGCTCATCAACACAATCCAGTCTAAGTAGCCTGCCTGGGCCCAGGTGCCCCAGTCTTGCTGAATTCGTTGTTGGCGATCGTGCTCCCCATTGGCAAATACTGCCGCTGACATCACCAGCCTAGGTCGTTGGCGCTTCAGGGTACTGGCGATGGTCTCGACAAACGAATTGACCTGCTGAATGCGGTAGTCGGTCCAACGATCCCACAGCGCCTGTTGCTGAATTTGCTGGCTGCGGGGTATGGTCTGGTCAGGGCGAGGACTGAGATTAATTGGGTCTATCCCGGTCAGGCTCTGAAATTGCCAGCGGGCGACCTCACCATAGCCATAGGTGCGGTTGGCCCCAGGGTCTTGAAAGGGGTAGCGAATATAGTCCAGATGAACCCCATCTACCGCGTATTCGCTGACAATTTCAGTCAACAACTCGGTTAAATAGCGGCGTACCCGAGGGTTAGCCGGATCTAAAAAAGGCTTATCTTGGCCCCGGGGAATCAGGTTGCCGTGGTTGTCATAGGCGGCCCAATCCGGGTGGCGAGCCAGGAGCGGGCCGGGGTAGTCGATGGGCAAATTTAGCAGTTGATTGTGCCGCTGATTGCCCGCCGCAAACACCCACACCCAGGCGTGCAAGGTCATCTGGCGCTGGTGGGCTAAGGTCACTGCCGCCGCCAGTGGATCCCACTCGCGGGTGAGGGGGTTTTGCTCTGGGGCTACCCGACTGGGGTAAATTGGGTAACCGGCGTTCACGGTTTCAAAGAAAACTGTGGTAATGCCAGCAGCAGCCAACCGGTCAAACACCTGGGCCAATCCAGCGGGCGATCGCGCCGCGACAATGGTGCCCCGATCGAGCCAGACCGCTCGAATCTCGGCCTGGTCGACGATCGGATTCTGGGGAAAGCTGGCCCACAGTTGATCGCGCACGGCAACCCAGCGATCGCGCAAGGTATTGTGCTGCCCCGCTGCCAGCAGTTCGTCCCATTGTGCCAACAGTTGCTGGGCCTCCGTCAAGGCAGGATGCAAAATCAGTGGGGCTGTGCCGCTGCCCTTGATCGACTCAGCGGTGGCTAGCCCGCCGCCCTCCGTGGGTAGGGTCAAGGTGGTTGGCATCTCCTGGGAGTTAACCATCAACAGCGCGCTTTCTAGTCGGCCCACCAGATTTTTTAGCTCTTGCTGCATGGCTAAAAAGACCACCAGGCTGGGGGGGCGGCCGCTGGGGGGCAGGTCAATCACCGCTGGAGCGGTTTGGTCCGCCGGATCGCTCAGGCTAGGGGCGGGGTCAGCGTCAGGGGCGGGTTGAGGGGGCCGCGATCGCTGACTCGGTGGCGGTAGCGGGGGACTGACTGGGTTACTGGGTCGCCGTCCTGGGCGGGGCGGCGGCGGCTGAGGGGCAACTGGGGCCAGGATGTCGGGGAGCAGTTGATCCAGGACATCTTCGGGTGCCCCATGGACGGGTGAGTCAGCGATCGCCTGGGTTGTCGGGTAAGCGGACTGGGCATAGGCCAGAAGACAGCCGTTCCATCCCATGCCTAAACTGAGCCCCAGCAATGCTGTACCCAAGAGGGGAGCCTGTTCCCAACTCGCCTTAACCATGCCCAAACCCGATCGATACGGCGCCCATTGTGGCATAGGTGCCTGGCTTTGGCATCGGCAAAGTCCGCAGGCCGAGGATTAACCTCAGTCGAAACTCGATTGGGTTTAGGGACTTCAGGAGCCAGGGGACAGGAGACAGGGGACAGGAGACAGGGGACAGGAGACAGGAGACAGGGGACAGGGGACAGGGGACAGGGGACAGGGGACAGGGGACAGGGGAGTTGATCCCTCCTACTCATTACAATAGTTAGGAGTACTCATAAGCAGGTAAGCAGGAGTTCCCTTGAGCACCATTAACCCCATCCATGTGATTGGCGGCGGCCTAGCGGGCACCGAGGCGACCTGGCAAATTGCCCAGGCCGGGGTACCGGTAGTGCTCCATGAAATGCGACCTCACCGGCAATCCCCCGCCCACCACAGCGAGCATGTGGCCGAACTGGTGTGCAGCAATTCCTTTGGAGCCCAGGCGACAGACCGGGCTTCGGGGCTGTTGCACGAAGAACTGCGGCAACTGGGGTCGGTGGTCATCGCCAAGGCCGACCAGCACCAGGTGCCCGCTGGCGGGGCCCTGGCTGTGGATCGGGCGCTCTTCAGTCGCGACCTGACCGAAACCCTAGAACAGCACCCCTTAATTGAGTTACGGCGAGACGAAGTCAGCCAAATTCCCCCCGCCGGGATTGTGGTGCTGACCACAGGTCCCCTGACTAGCCCAGCCCTATCCCAAGACCTCCAGCGGTTTACGGGGCAGGCCTACATGAGCTTTTTTGATGCCGCCAGCCCGATTGTGGTGGGCGACAGCATCGATCAGTCGGTGGCGTTTATGGCCTCCCGCTATGACCGGGGAGAGGCAGCTTACCTCAACTGCCCGATGACCAAGGCCCAGTACCTACACTTTTGGACAGCCCTTTGTCAGGCGGAACAGGCGGAACTGAAAGACTTTGAGCGGGAGACCGCCAAGTTTTTTGAGGCCTGTCTACCGATCGAAGAAATGGCCCGTCGTGGGGAAGACACCATGCGCTATGGGCCGCTAAAGCCGGTGGGTCTGTTCGATGCCCGCCTGGGGGACTTCAAGGATCCAGCTAACAAGGCCAAAAAGCCTTATGCCGTGGTGCAACTCCGCCAGGAGGACAAAGGGGGGCAACTGTGGAACATGGTGGGCTTTCAGACGAATTTGCGCTGGGGGGAACAAAAGCGCGTGTTTCGTCTAATTCCAGGCTTAGAGCAGGCGGAGTTTGTGCGCATGGGGGTGATGCACCGCAACACCTTTGTCAATTCCCCAGAACTGCTGCACCCTACCCTGCAATTTAAGATCCGCCCCACCCTGTTGGCCGCCGGGCAGTTAGTGGGTACCGAAGGCTACACCGCAGCGTCTGCTGGCGGTTGGTTGGCAGGCACCAATGCCGCCCGTCTGGCCCTGGGCAAAGCTCCCCTGGCCCTACCGGTGACAACAATGCTAGGAGCACTGGTAGACTTTATTAGTACTGCCGAGCCCAAGCATTTTCAGCCCATGCCCCCCAACTTTGGCATCTTACCCCCCTTGCCAATCAAGGTGCGCAATAAGCGAGAACGCTATGGGCAATATCGCGATCGCGGCCTCAGCGACCTGCAAACCTGGTGCCATAACCATCAGATTGCCGCGGGAACTAGCGCCTGGGTGACCAGTGCCTAAGCTATCTATCCCAGGTCCAGCTCAGGATCTGGAGTTCTGCCTGTGGCAAAACTCCAGGTCTGGACTTGGCTCTGGTTTATTTCTGCAAGGCAGTCCTAGTGCCGAGTCAAGACTAAAAATCAGGGTCCCGCAGGTTGGGTTCCACTGCGTTTTACCCAGCCTACAAGTTTACGATTGACAGACCACTAGCCTTGTCCATATTTTTCCTCTCCATAGAATTGTGTTGGGGGGTAGGCATTCCAGCGGTCTTCTCTATAATTAAGGGGAGATTAAGAGAAACATTAAAGAGCTGTTAAGAAAAGCTAACCTATGCCCTATGACTTATTCCAATTCCTCGAATCGCCGTGAGCTAGACAATTTCCTCTATCCCCGCAGCCGCTACTACGGGGAGTTTTCGCCTCAGCAGCTCACCTTCAATGCTAATTTGCAAGAGTTTGCCCAGCGGGTAGGGTATATTTCGGGCTTGCAAACAGGGGGTAAGCTTTCCCCAGACGAGGCCTACCAACAGATTAAAGGGCTCTATAAACAGCTCAAGGCCAGCAAAAAAGGGCTGGGTCTATAAGGCCTCCGGTCCAGGGCTGTTTTCCAGGTCAGTATCGGTGTCTGCCTGGGGCGGTTGGTCAGCTTCCGGCCAGGGGATGCGCTCGTCTTCAGCCAACAGACGAGCTATTTCCCGGGCGCCATAGCGATTGATATGGCTCGGATCAGCAAACAGGTGGGATTGCCATCGCCAGACATCTAGCAGGTCAACCAGGGTCATGGCCTCGGCGCGTGCTTGCAGAAATTGCTGAAACTGCCGCTCATAGCCAATTCTGACGGGGTCTAAGTAATCATTACTGAGGGGCAGATTGACAAAGACCAGGGGAATGTTTTCTGCCCTGAGAAAATCAATCACCGCCTCAAATGACATGGCTTGCACCCCACCTTCTAAACGAAAAGGACGGTAGGCATTGTCATACTGCCCCCTTACCCGAGGAAAGGTTTGATAGTAAACCGCCGGATTGAACTGGTCATTCACCGCCAAGAACCCCTGGCTGTTAATCGGGCTGGCGGGTACTGTGCCATCCGCTTTGGCAGCCGGGTCAGCGTCTGTCTCAGGGCCTTGGTCTGTCTCTGCCTGGGGTTGACTGGCTTCAGTATCTGCCTGATCGGTATCTTGCACAGTCAGCCGGGCTCCCGTCTGTACAGCCGCATAGCCTGGGGACGCTAATACTTCCGCAAACGTACGATCAAACCGCCCACTATTTAACCCCCGAGAGCCCTCAGCCCAAATCACCAGGCGGGGATACATATCCGGTGCTAACAATTGCCGGGTAATAAAGCTTACAACCTGGGCGGTAGCCCCGTTCACGCTAAAGTTATAGACCCGCAGGCCAGGATAGCCCTGTACCGCCAGAGCCTGTTGCAACACTACCGGGTCAATCCCTTGAAGGGCACGGGAGCTACCCAGGATGAGAATATCTGGCGGCCCCAGGGTCGCCACATAGGAATGGTAGAGGCTCACCTGCTCATCAAAGACATCTGTACCCAGGGGTGGGAACACCCGTGAAACTCCGGCTTGGCGAGCCTGTTGTTGGGCCACCTGCAAATTGCTGAGGTAATCCTGGGCCTTGCGCTGGCTAAACACCTGGCGCGGGTCATCGGCTGGGATAGCCTTGAGTAGCCCCACTGACTGGCTCCAAGCTTGAGCCACCTGGTTCCACTCAGCGGCAGTGGAGGCCTCCTGAGCCAGCTGGGCGGCCCGATTTGCCTCCCCAGCCGCCTGGTACCAGAGGGTAGCGCCGTCCATTGGCGGGGAGGCGGCATTAGCGGTCAATGGCTGACGCGGTTCTGAGGTAGACGAGGGGCCATTGAGGCAGCCCGTCACTACCAAAGCCAGGGGCACTAGCCATCGTCTGGGACCAAAGTTCAATCGTGTCATTGCTCTAGCACTCGACAGCGGAAATAGCCCTGTTATGCTTAAAAGGCATAACTCCTGGAATATGGACAGATCCCTTGTCTGCCTTTTGCCTTCTTACCTTTGCCTTCCTGTACTAGCCAGTCCAGACTGGATGTTCAGCAGGCTGGTCCTGAGGGTGCAATGCTATTCTACCGTGCCAAGCCGGGGGGCTGGGGACCCAGTCTGACCTTTCGCGACGGCGGAACAGCCTTGGGAAAGATTTGCTTTTAGGAAACTCTCTGCGATAGTTGAGACTATGCCGAACGTCCATGAGGTAATCTGTGGTTCCCCTGAAAGACTACAACCCGGTACGCACAACCCCCTATGTGACCTATGGGTTAATTGTGCTGAATGTGGCCATTTTCCTCTACGAACTCAGTTTGCCCTCCACTGGGCTAACCAGCTTTTTCCAGGCCTGGGCAGTAGTCCCCCAGGAGTTATCCCATAGTTTGGATACCGGGGTCTCGGTGGTTAACGCTGAGGAGTGGCTAACCCTGATCACCAGCCAGTTCCTCCATGGCGGCTTTTTACATTTGGCTGGCAATATGCTTTATCTGTGGATCTTCGGCAACAATGTCGAAGACCAGATGGGGTCTTTCAGATTTTTGCTGTTTTACCTGCTGTGCGGGGTGCTGGCTAACCTGGCCCAGTGGTTTTTTGCCATGGGGTCTGATATTCCATCGTTAGGGGCTAGCGGCGCGATCGCTGGAGTGATGGGAGCCTATATTTTCCGGTTTCCAAATGTGCGAATTTTGACCCTGGTGCCCTTGGGCCCATTCCCCTTACCGCTGCAAATTCCAGCCATTTTCTATCTGGGTATTTGGTTTTTGCAGCAGGCCTTTTACGGCCTAGCCAGCCTCGAAGCCCCGACGATGATTGGGATGGAAGGAGGCGGCATTGCCTACATGGCCCACGCGGGTGGCTTCGTGATTGGAGCTTTAGTGGGTCCCCTATTTGGGCTGTTTGAGGACCAGGATGCCCTAGATGAAGCGGATGCTGAGGCCCCATCGGTGGATTAGGACAGCTTCGCTAAAATGTGGCGCTGACTCGCAGCGGTTGCAGGTAGTCGTAGTAGCAGGCCGCTTCGTCTACCGAAACCACCGAGTCAAGCTGGGCCAGTAAATTTTGTAGAGCGTTCACCTGGTTGCCAATCATATTGTTCACATCCAGGGTAAGGTCCAGGCTTACAGGGGCCTGGTTCCCAGCTAGCCGTCGGGTCACCAATTGTTGCCATTCCAGTTCATAGGGTAGCCAGGCATGGTCAGCGGGCTTAAACCGTTGAGCCACAGGCTGCGAGGAACGGGCATACCGTAGTACTTGGGGCGCCGAGTGGGCGGCAGCTGGCCCCAGGGGGGTGATTTCGATTTGAGTCGCCCCCAAACACTCCAGTAAATACACCAGGGCCTGTTGCCGTTCGTCTAACAGTTCGGCAAAAAAGGTGGCCACCGGCAGATACACATGCCGGTAAGCCGGCAGAGGATGCTGGCGGTAATATCGCTGGACAATGGGGTGACCGGGTAAAAATCGCATGGTTGCAGGCAATGCTGTCACGGGTGCCTTATCAACCACCATGTCATACCAATCGTTTAGGTTCACACGGGTTAAGGCCTGGTATAGCAACCGCGAGTCATGGTTTCGCCTGCGGATGGGGCTATCGTCACTGAGTTTGGCCGGCAGTTGGTCTTTGAGCAGTAGGCGTACAGTCCAGAAAAGGGCGGCCGTGCTACCAGGCAACTGCAATGCCGTTAACAGCTCTAGGGAGTTAACTAAAGAGTGGGTATACAGCATCAACTGCTGCATAGCCCGCCGCAGATCCAATTCGGCCCGGGCAATGACCACATCCTGGTCTGGCAAACTTTGCTCAATTGGATCTTGAAAATCTCGGGAGCTTTGTCCAGGACCCAGCACATGGAGCACTGACCGCTGACCTACAGGGGGAGTGTGAGGCGACCGTTGTCGACCAAAAGACCGGTGGCGAAACATGGTGGGACTAGCGAGAGAGCAGCAGAGCATCACCTAATCTCCCCTATGATGCATTACCCAGGCGATTTGTGAAACCGCAGATGGCTCTCTTAATCACACTTAGTCAAAGCCTTGTCTGGTTTAGCCTGCTCGATTCCAACGCCTGTCCAGGACAAGGGTGGATTGGGGGGTAGGCGATATCCATGGCCAGCTTTTGGGGATGCATTGCAACCTCCCTGAGTAATTGTTACATTACTTAACAAAAGCAGGCTGATGGTGAGTGCTTAACCGACCCCTAAGGTCTGTGGTGTTGCAGATAGAAAAGGTAAAGCAAGTGGCAGATCTAAGATCAACCAGAACAGACCTGATGCAGGTTTTAGATCTCTATGCTGGGGGGAGGCGCAATTTCAGTCACCTGGACTTTCATGAAGCGTGGATGCCTGGCATTGCCGTGCCGGGGATAAATTTGAGTCAAACGAACTTGGCCTCTGCTAACTTTTTTGGTGCTGTGCTAGAAGCCGCTTGCCTGAATGGGTCTAACCTGTGGCGGGCCAATTTGGGCGAAGCTAACTTAGTGCGGGTGAGTTTTCAGCGAGCCATTTTGATTCGGGCATTCCTGGGGCGAGCGGATCTATCGGCTGCGGACTTACGGTGCAGTGACTTGCGTTTGGCTGATATCAGTCAAGGCAGGTTGTGCCAGGCTAATTTGCAAAACGCTGATTTAAGCTACACCAACTTGTCTGGCGCCAACTTGACAGAGGCGGACTTGCGCGGAGCGGATTTGCGCGGAGCGGATTTGCGTGGGGCCGATTTGGCCGGGGCCATCCTGGAAGGGGCCAATCTGGATCGGGCCTTGTGGGACCAGGAAAAGCTGCCCTTGGCTAAGCGATAGTGCCCCTTCGGCAGTACTTTATGAATCGGGCGTTGTGTTGCTGTGAAATCTAAAATCAAGCAACTAGGGTCATAGACAATCTTTCCTAGAAACCGCCTAAAGCCTGACGTAAATGACCTTGGTGCTGTTTGAGGCGGGCTGCAGCGGTGATCATGTCTATCTGTCCCCAGTGCATGAGCAGGGCTAGCTTCACCTGCTGGCCACTGCGCTCGAGTAGGTCGGCCGCTGCGGTGCGATCTAGGTCGGTTAGATCACAGAGCATGCGCAGGGCGCGATCGCATAACTTAGTATTCGTCACGGCCACATCGACCATGCGGTTGCCGTAGACCTTACCCAGGCGCACCATGGTGCCAGTGGACAAAATGTTAAGCGCCATTTTAGTCACTGTCCCGGCTTTGAGGCGGGTAGACCCGGCCAGCAGCTCTGGCCCGACCACCAGCCGAATATCAATGTCTGCCACCCTGGGCACCTGCTCGACGGGCACACAAGCGATGAAGATCGTGGTTGCTCCCCGCTGGTGGGCGGCCCCCAAGGCCCCATGGACATAGGGGGTGGTACCGCCAGCGGTAATGCCCACCACCACATCTTGGGCCCGAATCTGGTGCTGGGCGATCGCCAGGGCGCCATCTTCAGCTCTATCTTCCAGAGCCTCAGAACTTTTCACCAGCGCATCGGCCCCACCAGCAATAATCCCCTGCACCAATTCCGGGGGAGTACAAAAGGTAGGGGGGCATTCCGCCGCATCCAGTACCCCCAGGCGACCGCTAGTGCCAGCCCCCACATAAAATAATCGCCCCCCCTGGCCGAGGGCGGCGGTGGTGGCCTCAATCGCCTGGGCCAGGGATGACCGGGCCGCCGCGATCGCCTCTAGGGTACGCTGATCTTCCTGGTTGAACAGGTCCACCAGTTCCAGAGCACTGAGTTGATCTAGTTGGGCACTGCGAGGATTCGCCTGTTCCGTCAGCAGGTGCCCCCGATCAGCCGGAGCGATAAACGGGTCAGACATCACGGATTAACTCATTAACTACAACTACAGAAACTACAACTACAGAAACTACAACTACAGAAGCTTTTCAAACTGTTGTCGCAGCCGATCCAGTTCCTGCTGAGAGAGGGTGTTGGCTGCCTCCTTCTCAGCGGTTGGCTGGGGCTCGGGGGGGGCATCAGGGTTCCAGTCAGTGGCCTCTACGCTCCGATCAGGGGGGACGGCCAAAGCCCCTTCCGGCACCAGCTTGCAGTCGTAGCCTGCATCTTGACAAAACTCTTCAATCTCGGCTTGATCAATGGCTTCTACGGTGGCTTCTGGGAAGTCCTGAGCCTCTAGCATCAGCCCAAAGCGGGTGGCATCATCCTCGTTTTCAAACATGAGCACGACATCGTGATCATCCACCTTTAAGGTATGAATCCCTTCGTTTTCGGTGCGGGCGTTAAACAGCAAGACATACACCACCATAGCTAGAGTCCATCAACAGGGTTGCTTCTGTCTATTCTACTGGTCTGCCTATACAGAAAGAACCTTAACGTTTTGGTCTCTGCCCGTAGGCATAACGCCAAGCCGTTAACTACTATAGGTGGGTGTTCCGTGGCAGTGTGAAAGTGCATGTCCCCTTCTCAAGAACCAGAGTCAGAACGACAGCCTAGGCAAGGTCGGCCTTGGCTAACCCTAGGGCTAATGGCGGGTTCAGTATTATTGATCGTTGGCGCTGGTACTGGCTGGCGAGGGTGGGTGTTTGCCCGACGTCATCTGACTCCCTGGCTGTCAGCACAGCTGAGCGAAACCTTAAATCGACCGGTGGAACTGGGAGATTTAGAGCACATTGGGTTTACCCGGGTGCGGGTGGGGCCATCCCAGATTCCCCCCACCGCCACTGATCCAGATACTGTTTCCCTGAACGCCATTGAGGTGCGCTTCAACCCTCTCAATCTTTGGCGGCGGGAGTTACGTTTGGATGTGGTGCTAGAGCAAGCCGACATTTATCTTGAACAGTCGGCTAGTCGGGACTGGGTGGAGGTCGAGATTGATTTACCCGATCCAGATGAGCGCTTGGATCAATGGGTTGACATTCGACCCGGGCGAATTTCGATCAGGGACAGTAGCTTGACGCTGGTGCCCTATCAGCCCTCGGCCGCCTATCCAGAGCAGGTGGCGATCGCCGATGTACAGGGCCAGTTGCGCTTTCGAGACATCCGGGTCGCGCCCTCAGCCGAGACCGCCCAGTCTCTCCCGGCCCAACAGATTGACCTAACCCTGAGGGGCGAGTCCCTGCAAGCGGGGAGTGTCGAGTTGCAGGGGGCGGTGCTGTTCCCCGGTGACCCAGACGCAGACGGACCAAACGATAACGCCGATGCCTTGGGCTGGCTGGCTGGCTTCGGCCCGGATACCTTCGGCCCTGCTGTGGCTTGGGCCCAGCCACATGACGATGCCCCACGGCCCCAGACCCAGCTCAACCTCCGTGCCCAGGAGGTGCGAGCCACCGACATCATGCCCATCGTTGATTCGTTCTTAGCCAACCCCTTGGTGGTGCAGTTTCCCACCGGGTTGGTCAGTGGCAATGTGGACATGGCCTTTGGGGGCGTGCCCTTTACCATTACCGGCACCGCCCGAGTCGATGAGGGGACGGTGGTGCCTCCGGGCCTTCCAGAACCCCTGGAAAATTTGCAGGGGGATGTACGTTTTCGGGGGCGCGAGTTTGAGTTTGAGGATGTCACCGCTACCCTCGGTGACCTGAGCGCCCGAGCCGAAGGTACCCTCAGCTTAGATACTGGCTATGACCTAACGGGTCAAGTGACCTCCTTCACCCTGGCCCAGATGGCCGACCTATTCAATCTGGAGGTACCGGTGGCTACAGCCGGGGACTTCATCGCCGATGTGGTGATGACAGGGGCCCTCAGTCGTCCGCGGGTGGTGACTGACGTTGCCTCCCAGGGAATAGTCACCATTGATCAAGTGGCGTTTGTGGATGTGGGGGGCAAGGGCACATTCGAGCGGCCTAGCCTGGTTTTTGATGGGTTCCGGGCGATTCCCCAGGCGGGTGGGTCCATCACTGGCACTGGCCAGTTTACCTTTGGTACCCCAGGCCATCTGTCCCTTTCCCTGACCGGCGATCGCCTGCCAGCGGATGCCCTGGGTCAACCCTACGGTCTACCCGACACCCTTACCCTCGGCCCCCTGTTTGTGCAGGCGGATGTCTCTGGCCCCTTGCAGCAACTGACGGGCCAGGCCAGTTGGCGAGCCCCGGCTGGCACCTATCCCGCCCGGGGAGATCTGCGCCTGGCGGATGACGTGCTGCGGTTTACCAATACTTTCGTACAGGTGGCTGGCGGCACAGTAGCCGCTGAAGGGGTGCTGGCTAATCGCCAGTGGCAAGCGGACCTGCGAGGGCAAGGGCTACAGCTGGCCCAGTTAGGTGCTGGGGTGGCGGGTGAGGTGAATGGCAACGCCCAATTGAGCGGCACCTTAGCGGACCTCAGCCTGGCTGGCATTCAGGGCCAGGGGACAGCCCAGGTCGCCCTGGCTGGAGGGACAGTGGCTAGCCAAGCTAACCTGGCTGGGGGGCGGTGGACGGCTGATGTGCGGGGGGATGGCCTGCAAATGGCCGCCTTTTCCCCCAACTTTCAGGGTACCGGGGGGGGCAATTTCCGCTTTTCTGGCACAACCGATAATTTGACCGTGGCGGGGGTGCGGGGTCAAGGACAGCTGGTGCTGTCTGACGGTCTGGCCACAGCCGCCCCGATCAATCCACAACTTTCACTGCTCCAGGAGCCCCTAGCGGCTGACTTAGCTTGGGATGGTCAGGCTGTCGTCGTGCAGCAGGCCAGTACCGCTGGTATTCGCGCCGATGGGGTGATTACCCCGCGTCTCAGCGGTCCGGGGGCACCCGCGATCGCCAACCTCGATCTGAATTTGCTGGCCGACCGGGTCAACCTGGCGACCTTGCCGGTGCCCCTGGGGATTCCGGTACAGGGGGTGGGCTCTTTTGCTGGTCGCCTCACGGGTCGCCCTGGTACCCTGGCCCTCTCGGGCTATAGCACCCTGGCGGGTCTCGCAGTCAGCGACTTGGCCTTTGCCTCCCCCCTCACCGGGCCGGTGGACTATTCCCAGGTGGCCGGGGTAAATGTGGATTTGCAGGGGGGCGGCGATCGCATTTGGGTGACTACCCAGCGGGGCGATCGCGATTTAGAGTTTCTAGTGCGCGGGGGGGATGCCCTGGCCCAGGGATATACCCAGGGAGCTGACTACTTTGCTCGCCTAGAAAATCTGCCCCTGGATGGGCTGAACCTGCCCCCTGGCGGACAAGAAGGGCTGGGTACCGTGAGTGGCACCGTGACCGAGGCTACCCTGGCGGGTAACTGGCAAACCCCCACCCTGCGGGCCAGTTTTGATATTGAAGATCCTGGCTTTGGCTATATTCAACTGCAAACCGCTGAGGTCGAAACAGCCCCCCCTGGCCAACCAGAAATCCTGGAAACCCAGTATGGTAACCTGCGGGGCACCGTCATCTACGCCGACGATGTGGTGAGTTTAATCGGCGTTGGGTTAGAGTCGGCGTCTGGGTCTAGTCGCTATCTGGCCAGTGGCACCTACGCCCTGAATACCCAGCAACTGAATGGCGAGTTGGTGGTAGACAACGGTCAGATTAACGATATCTTGACCACGTTAAAGATTTTTGAGCTGGCTGATTTCCGGCCCAATCTGCTGCAACCTCCCGAGTGGTTCAGGCGGCCCACCCCGGAGGAATTTGCTACCCTTACCACCACCAAAGTTGGCGATCGCGAGGCTTCCCTGTTAGACCAACTGCGGCGGCTGGCAGAAGTCCTAGAACTACAAGATGCCTTGGTGGCCCAAGCCGAGGCGGCCCCCCTGCCTCCCCTAGAAGAGCTGCGGGGTAGATTTTCCGGCACCGTTGTGGCCAGTGGGGCGGTGCCCCAAGATCTCACGGTCGATGTTGACCTGGCCGGCAGAAACTGGCTCTGGGGCGACCCCACCCAGCCGAATGGAACAGTCTACCGGATTGATGACATCGTCGCCAGGGGGACTTATGCAGACGATGTGATTCAGGTGAGCCCGGTCAGCCTGCGATCGCGCTTCCTGCGTAACGGGGCTGGTCCTGGGGGCGAGCCCCTGGCTGATGTGGCCCTGGCCGAGCTCAATGGAGCGATTAGTCTAGACCCCGAGACCCTCAGCCCCAGCACCCTGCGGCTGAACGTGTCCAATGTGCCCGTCCATGGGGTGCGACATGCCTTACGACTACCTGACAACCTAGACGGCTTGATTAATGTGGGTGCCTCCCTCACTGGCCCCCTGCGCAATCCTCAAATTCGCGGCCTGCTGACGGTGGATGAGGCCACCATTAACCGCAACCCAGTAGAACAAATTGCCTCTTCCTTTAACTATCAAGATGCCCGGCTTAACCTGATTGGCAGTATGACCCTAGCCGACCAAACCAGACCCCTGCGCCTGGATGCTAGCCTGCCCTATCAACTGCCGGGGGTGCAGGAAAGACCCGCCAGCGATCGCCTCAACGTCAGGCTGCAGGTCGAAGATGAAGGCTTTTCCCTGGTGAACTTGTTGACCCAGGCGTTCGCCTGGGAATCGGGCCAGGGGGAATTGGATCTTGCCCTAACAGGCCGTTGGCCGATCGATCAACCCTTCCAAGATGCCCTGGCCTCCATTCAGGTCAGAGGGGGTGCCAGTTTCGATAATGTTACCCTCACCGCCAACGCCCTGCCAGGCCCCCTGACCAATGTGCGGGGCGACATCCAGGTGGTCGAAGCTCCCCCTGACAGCCCCGATAACTCTGTCTACGTCAATGGTCTGGTGCTGGACGTCCAAAATCTGCGAGGCGACTTTAGCAACGGGGAAGTGGTCGCCCAGGGTAACCTGAAACTGTTACCGTCCATTGAAGATATCCTGCCCGGTTTGCTAGACAACGGTACTCCCACCGCTTTCTCTGCAGATGACCTGATAGATATCTCAGTGGATCGCCCCTTTGAATTAACCCTGGATAACATTGCCCTCAACTTGAGAAACCCAGCGGGCAATTATCAGGGTCGCGTCGATGGCGAGATTACTGTAGCAGGCAGTCTGTTCTTACTCGAACCGCTGTTGCAGGGGGAAATCAGGTTGTCTAACGGGGTTCTCACCCTGCCAGAAACTAACGGAGATGGCCCAGCTCCCGTCACCCCTGTGGCCACAGCTCCCCCTACCATTTATCAACCGCTGCCCCCTGTCTTCGAAGACTTCCAGCTGACCCTAGCCAATAACGTGCGCCTAGCCATTCCTGGCTTTGTAGATGTCAGGGCCGAGGGTAGCTTAGACCTGGTGGGCAGTGGTACCGATGTTAGGCCTGACGGTCGAATCAACTTGCCATCGGGGCAGATCAACTTACTCACCACCAATTTCCGGCTCACGGGGGATGAAAACTATGCCGAGTTCGATGCCCTGGATGAGACGATCGATCCCTATCTCGTGGCTAACCTATCGGCGGTGGTGGCTGACTCATCGGGCGGCAGTGGGACTCTGGCGGTGGCGACCCCCTTTCCTCGCATCGAAATTAGCGATGCTGAATTGAACCAACTGGGGTTAACCCAAAGTGGGGTGCAAACTATTCGGATTCGAGCCCGAGTCGATGGCCGAGCCAGCCGGGTGGTCACCCAGCTACAGGGGGTAGAACTGACCAGCACTCCCCCCCGCTCGGAAGGGCAAATTGTCTCGCTGATTAGTGGGGGTCTGTTAACGGCACTCGAGTCGACCCTCGGCAGTGTTTCTGGGGGCGGTGACAGCTTCCAAGGGCTGATTGCTTTTGCTGGTTCGGCTCTCCTCGCCAATCTGCAATCCCTGCTCGACGCTAGCCTTGACAATGTGGAGCTCCGGCTGTTTTCGGCGTCGCCGCCAAGTTCTCAGGGGGCTAGTGAGCTTGATGTGGGTGGTGAAGTGGGCTTTAACATTTCCCCCGCCATCTCTGTATCCGTGCAAAAAGTATTTACCAACATCACCCCCGCCGTCTTTAATGTCAGGTATCGCATTAACGATCGCATGACCTTGCGGGGCACCACCAGCTTCGAGCAATTTAATGAAAATACAGGCGCTATTTTAGAGTTTCAATTCTAGGATCCCTGTTGATGGTCATGGCCAGTGGTGGGCCTCATCCCCCTTCGTTGACCGTCATCAATGTCCTGTCCTTGGCTGTTTCCGCGTCTTGTCCCCCTATGAAATTCCATGAAAACTAAGCCGCCATCATCCACCGAGTCTACCTCCCCCGAGACAGATTCCCCCCCCTCCCGCTGGAAAACTCTCTGGGCTAGCCAAGGCAGCAATATCAGGGTGTTGGCCATTGCCCTAGTGGTGGCCCTGACGGTGCGGTTAGTTATCGCCGAACCTCGGTATATTCCCTCCAATTCGATGGATCCGACCCTGCACATCGGCGATCGCCTGATCGTCGATAAAATCAGCTATCGTTGGCAATCTCCTCATCGGGGAGACATTATCGTATTTAGGCCCCCTTCTCAGTTGACGAAGTTGGGCTATGGCAATGGTCAAGCCTTCATTAAGCGGGTGATTGGGGAACCCGGGCAAACCATCCAGGTAACCCATGGCCAAGTGCTGGTCAACCGCAACCCCTTAACCGAACCCTACCTGCTAGAACCCCCTTCCTACGAGATGGGAGCCGTTACCATTCCCCCCGGCTATGTGTTTGTGATGGGAGACAACCGCAACGACAGTAACGATTCCCACATTTGGGGGGTGCTACCCCAAACCAACATCATTGGCCGCGCTTGGCTGCGCTTTTGGCCTTTAGACCGTTTGGGACCAGTGGGGTAATACGACTCATCTATTTAGTGGTGACTGGTCAGTAATGGCGACTGGTTAGTGGCCTACTGGGGCATGAATGGCATCGTGCCATACGGTCACCGCTTCAGGCCTTTCGGTAGGATGACAATAACGCTTAGGTAAGGAGGCATATGCTAGTACAGCTTGTTCGTCCCCTGGTGCGTACCCAGGTACAAATGCTAGCCCAGGCCCAGTCTGCTGGGGCCAAGCTCATGGGCATGGTTTCCCAATGGCTGGGGTATCTGGGCATTCAGGCAGAAGTGACCCAGTTACAAACCAACGGCAACAAAATTCAGGTGTCCCTCTGTGTGGGCAAGCCCGACCAGTGCACCGAAGCCGAATGGCAGCAAATTCTCGACAACCTGAACCGGGATAACGGTACCGCAGCCGCTGACCCAATGCTCACTTACAATGCCATGTCGGCGGCCCAGCGAAATAAGGTACACCGCCTGCTAGCCTCTGTCTTGCAAGCCAGTGGCGAAGACTCCCTCGCGGAGTGGCCAACGCTGCGATCGCGGTTGGCGGCCTTTGGCATGGAAGAAGCCATGCTCCAAGGGATTCAGTCTGCCCTGAAAGCCCCCATACCGATGGATCTGCTGGTGGAACAGTTAGAACCGGATGTCGCTGCCTTTGTGCTTTCTAAAGCGATTAACATTGCCCTAATCGATCGCCAGATCAACCAGGCAGAAGACACGGCTCTCAAAGCACTGCTGAAGGTTCTAGACCAAAAAACAGTACCCCAGACATAGCCGATGGCGATCTACCCTAAAGGTAGTTGTGTTTGGGGAGATAGCAATGGGCTCGCCTGCTGTTTTGTTTCATTTGGCCTTCCCAGTGGTGGATCTAGCCATAACAAAAGACTTTTATGTCGCTGGTCTGGGGTGCCAACCCGGGCGCGAAACCCCTAACTCTTTGATTCTTGAACTTTATGGTCATCAACTGGTGGCCCACCTAACCTCAGAGGTACCCCCCCAAGTCGGCATCTACCCGCGACACTTTGGCCTGGTCTTTTTGTCTGAATCAGACTGGGAAACTTTACTGCATCGGGCCAAGCAGCATCAGTTGGCCTTTTATCAAGCCGAAAAGCGCCGGTTTCCCGGTTCCCCCCTCGAGCATCGCACCTTTTTCCTGCAAGACCCCTCCCATAACCTGCTGGAATTTAAGTACTACTGTTCCCCCAGTGCCATCTTTGGGGAAGTGGAGCACAGCCAAGTGGGTGATTAAGAATTGCCTGGCATGAGTTGGCAGAACTATGAGAACCCTTACTAAGGGTGTCAGGTGTCAGGAGCAGTTGGCCGACTTATGCCGCAGGGCCCTAGTACTCGACAGGGGTTAACTAAAACTTCACAGACTTATAGACATTTGATTAAGAGGTTCTAAAATGTCCGATTACCGAAAGGTTTCGGTGGCTGAATAAAGGTATTCTCAATAGCTTTTGTCGCACACCATTAGCTATTTATAGGGCTTGAACAGAGAAAATTATTGACATTCATCCCATCCTATACTGGGAAGCTGGCATCGGTTTTATCCGTAGTTCTGCCATTGTGACGGCCCACTTTTGCCCTTAGGCTAATGTCATGAGCACACGACGACCTCCCCGGATTGATACCGCCAACAAATCGACCGGTGGTCAAGAATTGAACGGGAGTACAAGGCTTTTAGCCTCCCCCTGACTAGGGGTAGCAAAGTCTTGGATATTGTTCAGTATTTGCTTGTCACACCTTAAATGTAGCTCCCTGGGTAGATTTAACCTTTCCTGAATCGCCATGCTAATTTCCTCAGACACTCCAACCAAAGGCAAAACTCTCGATCTGCTGCGGATCTACCAAACCGCCCCCTCCTATGAGGTGCGCAATCAGCTCGTGAGCCTCAACATTGGCTTAGTGCGTCAAGAAGCTTATCGCTGGCTGCACCAGTCTACTGAAACCTTTGACGACCTGATGCAGGTGGGTAGCTTAGGCTTGATTCGAGCCATCGAGCGCTTTGATATTGCCAAGGGCTGTGCCTTCAGTTCTTTCGCCATTCCCTACATTCGGGGAGAAATTCAGCATTATCTGCGAGACAAAAGCGCCTCCATGCGCATTCCCCGTCGCTGGCAGGCGCTACAAACCCAGGCGAATCGAGCCATTCGACAGCTACAGACAGAATTGGGGCGTCACCCGAGCGATCAGGAAATTGCAACGGTTTTAGACATTTCTGAGGCGGAGTGGCAAGATGTGAAGCTAGCTCAACGTAATCGGTCTTTGCTCAGCTTAGATGCCCCGATGCAGGATGAAGACGCCGCTTCCGCTTGCTTAGGGGAAATGTTGCCAGACCTGAAGTATAAAAGCTTTCAATTAGCTCAAGAGGATCAGATTCGTCTACAGCAAGCCTTGCACCAACTGGAGAAGCGCACCCGTGAAGTGCTGGAGTTTGTATTTCTTTACGACCTCACCCAAAAAGAAACCGCCGAGCGTATGGGAATTAGTGCGGTGACTGTATCCCGCCGTGTCAAGCAGGGCATCAAACACCTGCGGATGCTGATGACCGCCCCAGACGATGAAATTGCCTAGCCCACGCTCTACAACCAGGGAATTGAGCTATCGTTGTAGAACAAGGGTTCAGGAACTATGGAGGCCTAGCTATGGGCGCTGTGGCATTTTTACTTTTATTTTTGGTAGGGGTTTTGTTAGCCACTGTCGGTGGCCTAATCGGCATCATTGATGCCTTTCGAGTCAATGCGGTATGGGGGCTGCTGTCCCTGTTTATTCCTTTTGCCCTGCTGGTCTTCTGCATCAAGTTTTGGAACCAACGCAAGTGGGCTCGCAATAGCCTGATTGCCACCCTAGCCGGCTTGGCCTCGATGTTGGCGGCACTGCCCTTTTTAGGCCCAGTCATCCAGGAACAGATAGCGCGCCAGCAAGAAGATGCCTTGCCCATGGAAGACGTTCCCCTGGACGATGTCCCCATTCCCTTGCCAGATGCCACCATAGACGATGAAGAGTTTGCTGAACCTTTGGTGCCTGCGGCCCCTCAACTAGCAGCGATCGCCCGGGCTGATTTAATCCAATCTACTGATCCAGACGAGCGAGTCCAGCAGGTCACCAGCAGCCGTACTGATCCCTTTGCGACAGTGGCTGTACCGCCACCGCCACAGGTTACACCGCCCCCCCCCGCCCCTGATACGCCCACAGCTGTGGGACCTGGGGCTCCCGGAGCCGCCCCTCAACAACCCGCCCCTGGTGCCCCTGCCCCTGGGACAACTCCGCCCACCGCCACTGCCCCTGGCACTCCGGCACCCCCGGCAACTCCCCCAAGAGCCCCTGGCGAGGCGGCTCCGCCCTTGGCTCCTCTACCTGATTTACCCACCGCCACCCTGGCCCAAGAGGTGACTGTGACAGGGGTGATCAATATTGGGGGCGAGAATTTTGCCATTGTGCAATCCCCTGATGAGGGCACTAGTCGTTATGTGCGGGTTGGGCAACGATTGGCTAATGGAGTCCTAGTAAAACGGATTGATACCCGGGGCAGTGACCCTGTTGTCGTCCTAGAAGAGAACGGTATTGAGGTTTCTCGACCGGTGGGGGCCGCTTAGGGATTCGCAAGGTAATCGAGTCCCAATGAATTCCCGCCTGCACGGGAGGGAATTCATTGGGGGGTAATTGTGCTAGCGGATAATCTATCTACGGCAAACCTAAATCCAATACCTTGACAAGGATGGGTGCTGCCCACCACTCGGTAGAGCGCTTTTTAGAAATCACGCAAGGGTTGTGTGAAAAAGGTGATCCCAGGTGGTGATCCCAGGTATAGTGTGCCGCCAACAAACCGTAAACTCCCTGAAGAATGCTGGCATGTAGCCTGTATGGGTTTACCGCTGGTGTCAAGGCTGAAGATTCATCAGCAACGCAAGGACTGAATTCAGTCATTGAATTGTAGAGCTTCAAGTTTTACCCAGGCCAACTCATGTCAGAATACGTGAGAGCATTTTGCAGAATCAACATTTACGGTCTAGGGATTGAGTCAGTCAGGTGATTGGGGCCAGTTCGCTAGTTCGGATATCGGAGTTGTTGAAGTGCTGTCAACTTGATGTGGGTGAGGCTGTCTGGTATGCCGTGGCAAACGGTTTTTTTACAAGCAGTGTGGGGGCTAGCCTCGATTGTTTTCGCTGAAGTCATCCGGGATGGGTATCACGTTATTAGCCATTACTGGCCGCCGCTGATGCGGCTGCACAATTGGCACCACCGAACCTATAAAAAAGACTTTAGTCTGGTGAGCGAGACTTTATATCGGCAGGCTCAGCTCTACAATGACGTACCCGAAGCTTTGGTCCTGGTCGGGATGGTTGCTATGGTGGCTCTAGTTGTAGGGCAGCCGGGGCTCTGGCTAGGCTGTATCTATAGCGCTGGTTTTCTGGTATCAGCGGTGGCTCGGTCTCAGGGGTGGCTGATGGCTACCGATCTCACCCATAAGCCGGGGGAATTAACCACTACCCCGAGTAATTGGCTGGTCAACCGGACCTATCACTGGCGACATCACTTCGATGACACGAATGCCTATTTTTCTGGCTATTTTACTGTTACCGATAAACTTATGGGTACAGCCGTATCTCTCAAGGGCAAAACGGTAGCTGTCACGGGGGCTTCAGGCACCCTGGGGCGGGCACTGCTGAATGAATTGGCTCAGCAAAAAGCTAAGCCCATCGCTCTGACCACCTCCCCCAATTCCGTCTTTCCAGAGGGCATTGGCTGCTGGCACTGGCAGCCGGGGGGCGAGGCCGATTTATGGGATGCCCTCCAAAAAGTCGATATTTTGGTGATTAATCACGGGGTGAACGTGTACGGGGACCGCAGTGCCCCAGCGGTACAAACCTCATTGGAGGTAAATGCCCTGTCCGGTTGGCGACTCATGGAAGTGTTTTTTAGCACGGTGAATACGTCAGCTCAGCGAGCGAATAAAGAGGTGTGGGTAAACACATCGGAAGCCGAGGTCAGCCCTGCCTTTGGCCCACTCTACGAAATCTCTAAACGGCTGATGGGCGAGTTGGTCACCCTCCGCCGCCTGGATGCCCCTTGCGTCGTGCGCAAGATTGTCTTGGGGCCGTTTAAGAGCGACCTCAATCCTTATGGGGTGATGTCAGCTACTTGGGTCGCCTGGGCCGTGGTTGCCCTGGCTAAGCGCAATGTGCGTAATATCGTGGTCACAATCAACCCCCTCACCTATGTGACATTTCCCCTGAAGGAATTTAGCCACTGGCTCTATTTCAAGTTGTTTTCTCATCCCTCTTAGGTACCCCTCAAACTGCCCTGGGCAACCAAACTGGTTCTGGCTGCTGAGGCATGGCGAGTTGGGTGGGCATGGCCTGACGGAAGGATTGGTAATAGTCCTGGTGGGCTTCGTCGTTGAGGGCCCGCAAAACAGCGATCGGGTCTGGGTGGTGGTCAACCCGTAGATCAAGGTAGGGATAGGGGGTTTTGTCGACTACGTAAAGGGCGGCAGATTGACGGCCCCGCTTGTCACCCCCAGCCTGTTCGCCAGCCTCTAGGGCCAACAGCAGACGATCGCTAAAGCTCATCTGGTCATGCTGTTGATAGGTCTTGGCCATTGCTTCCAGCACCGCTGGGCCGGTTAGCATGTTGCCCGCTACCGAGACATAGGGGAAGGCCCGATGCCCAGCCCAGCCAGTGCAGTCGCGGCCAGTCCAGGCGGCCGTATGGCCGTTATGATCCACCAGATGCACCTGGCGCTGATGGCGATCGCAGTCGTTTTCTAGTAACCAATCCAGCACCACCTCCGCGGACGCTTCGCTGAAAGGGCTCTCGGTGGCCTGGCGACGCTCCAGCAGATCTAATCCCCAAATGCCGAGGAGGGGGTTGGTTTGGGCTTGGGTGGCGATCGCCCCGACCCCCGCCCGAGCATGGGGCACTAATGCCCCCACCGCCAAGTGCTTGGTGGCTACGGCCACCCCAGTCATACCTGTTTTTGGATCCCAAGCAACAATAGAAAACGTCATAGTGAAACCAGATTTAAAAAAATGTGTATTCAGTACACAGAATGATGTAATTGTTAATGAATTCTAAACTAAAGACTGTGGCCAATATTACGATTCCCCATAAGGCTGAGGCGTTTTTTCCTGGCTTGGGGTATTTCCATGCAAAAACTGCATAGGTCGAAGCTTGGCTTAACCCTTGAGTTTTTGTGAAAAAGCTTAAGCAGAGCCGGATTCCCCTATAGGATCACGGTTCTGGGGGTTAACAGTTAAGCAATCAGTAATGGACAGCAGCCTTTGGGGTGGGAGCTACCGCCCAAATGGACAAAATCTATTGATAGTTCTAGTTTAGTTGAGAAAAAACCTCTCTGTCCCTAGAGATCCGTTAACTTTCGAGCAACGACCTGTCGAACAACGAGGAAAAAGCCTATGTGTGGTATTGGTGGCGTGATGTATGCCGATCCGGCCCACCCTGTCGATCCCCAAGTTTTGGTGGGGATGGCCGCCATCCAGTATCATCGAGGCCCCGATGGGTTTGGTTATGAAATTGTAGAGAATCGCGGCGTTGGCTTTACCCATGCCCGCCTATCCATTATTGACTTGAACCCAGAACGGGGACGGCAACCCTTCCGCTCTGAAAATGGTCAGTTTTTGATTGCCCACAACGGTGAGTTTTATGACTACAAACGGTTGCGGGCCGATTTGACCTCCCGGGGATACACCTTTCGCACCAAGAGTGATACTGAACTGCTGCTGCACCTCAGCGATCGCTTTGGTTTAGACGGTACCCTGGCCCATTTACGGGGAGAATTTGCTTTTGCGGTGTACGAGCAGCAACAGGACCGACTCACCCTGGTGCGGGATCGGTTTGGGGTGAAGCCCCTGTTCTGGAGCCTGACCCCGGAAGGGTTTGTCTTTGGCTCTGAAATTAAGGTGGTGATGGCCCACCCGGCGGTGCCGGGCCGGTTTTCGTCTGAGGGGCTGTATCACCAGTTGATGCAGACGATGGTACCGGGGACCACGGGATTTGAGGGAATCTATGCGGTAGAACCTGGGCAAAAAGTGGTGGTGCAGCGCCGTGACGGCCAACTCACCATCCACAAAGAGCAGTACTGGGATTTGAATTTTCCCCTGCTGGGGACCCGACCTCAGCGGTCTGACCAAGACTATATGGAAGAGCTGCGGCAGCGATTTGTAGAGGCGATTCAGCTACGGCTAGAGGCGGACGTGCCCGTGGCCTGCTACCTGTCTGGGGGGATCGACTCTTGCACCATTTTGGGGGTGGCGGCGGCCTGTCAACAGTCGCCGGTTAAAGCCTTTACCATCGGCTTTGACGATGCCGATTACGACGAAACGGCGATCGCTCGGGAAATGGCGGCGGCAGTGGGGGCTGACCAGGACATTTTGATGGTCGATGGCACCCAACTGTACGACCACTTTGCCCGCACCCTATGGCATACGGAACGCAGCATCTATAACACCTTTACGGTGGCCAAGTTGCTGATGAGCGAGCATGTGCATCGGGCTGGCTACAAAGTGGTGGTGACCGGGGAAGGGTCAGACGAGTTGTTTGCAGGCTATCCCCAACTGCGGCTGGATATGATTCGCCATGGCATGGACCATGCCACCCCGGAAGAACGGGCTGATCTAGAGGCTTGGCTGGCGGAGAGTAACAAACTGTTTAAGGGGAATTTACTGGCTGAAGCTCCCCTGGAGGATTCGGCCCTGGCGGCGGTGGTCGGGTTTACCCCCAGTTGCTTACAGTCGTGGCTCAGTTCTGCTACCCACGTGCCCGCCCTGCTCCATCCCCAGCATCGCGCGGCTGTCGCTGACTATGGACCGGGTGGCGCGATCGCAGCGGCCTTGGATGCTCAACAACTGCGGGATCGCCATCCCCTGGACAAAGCTCAGTATGTGTGGATTAAGACCCAATTTGAGTCCCAGGTGCTAGGCTGGGCCGGGGACCGGGTGGATATGGCCAATTCCCTGGAAGCCCGACCTGCGTTTTTGGACCATCCCCTGGTAGAGTTTGCCGTCACCTTGCCTCCCAATCTCCGTTTTCGGGGCTACCAGGACAAGTTCATTCTGCGGGAAACCATGCGAGAACTACTGCCCGAAACCCTCTACAAACGGCAAAAATTTGCCTTCATGGCCCCCCCTTCCCACACGGATGTGGTCAAACAACGGGCGCTGCAAAACCTGGCCGATACCTATCTCAGCCGTGATGCCGTGGACGCAGCAGCGCTGCTGGATTATGGGGCGGTGCAGGCGGTACTGAAGCGGCATCAGGATGAGGCTACCCCGGTGGCGGAACGGGTGCAACTGGATGCGGTGATTAACCATTTGCTGAGTGTGCAGATTTTGCATCAGCAATTTGTCGCCCAGGATGTCACCCAACTGGCCCAAGCCAAAGCCCAGGAGGTGGGATGGTCAGCCCCCCAGACCAGCCTGGTCTAAGCTCTGGAACGTCTAGCCCTGGAACGATCGGCTGCGGTCTAGAACGCCGGTACAGATCCTCTAGACAACCACCCCCATCACCAGCCCCGCCAGGGCCCCGACTGGGATCAACTGCCAGGTGGGGCGACGAAAGCGCACCAGGGCGACGAGGGTCGCCAAGCTCAGGGCGATCGCAACTGCCGTCAGTGGCCACTGGTCTTGCCATAGGGCAGCTTGGGCTAGGGGCAGGGTAGCGGCCGCGATCGCCCCCAGGACCGCTGGCATCACCCCTTTTAGAAAACGCTTCACCCAGGGGTTCTGCCGTAGGCGCAGTAAAAAGGGGGATGTAAACATAATGAAAAAAAACGACGGCAAGAAAATTGCCACGGTGGCCACTAGGGCCCCTAGTACCCCGGCTACCTTGTAGCCCACAAAGGCGGCGGTAATCACCACTGGACCAGGGGTCAGTTCGCCCAGGGCCACTCCATCCAGAAACTGACTCCGGCTCATCCACTGAAAGTCATCCACTACTGCCGATTCCAGCAGGGGAATAATCACCAGGCCACCGCCAAAGATAAAGGCACCGACCTGGACAAAAAATAACCCTAGGGGCAGGGCGTATGCTTGAATGCGCTCTAAGCCCCAAAAGCTAGACATGACCGACGTCTCGGCAGGAACCGTTGCCAACCAGGATAGCCAAGGGACGATCCAGACACGGAGACGGGGCGATGGTCCTGGTGGGGGTAGTTGGGTGGGCCGATAGACCACTAGCCCCACTAATCCGGACAAGATAAACAGCAGCAAGACATTGGGGCGAAAGAGTAACGATATGAGCAGGACTGTCAGGGCGATCGCCACCCCGGTCCGGTCCTTAATCGCCTTTTTGGCTAGCTTCCAACAAAAGCCAAAAATAATCGCAATTACCACTGGCGAAATGCCTAAAAACAGGTGTTCAATCTGGGGTACCCCCTGAAACCGAAAGTAGGCCCAGGACAACACCACCATGATCAAAAAAGCGGGCAGGATGAAGCTGGCGCCTGCCACCAGCGCCCCCCACTGTCCGGCTCGCAGATAGCCCGTGTACATGCCCGTTTGGGTCGAGGCCGGGCCAGGCAGCATTTCGCAAATGGCCACCCCCTCCAGGAACTGCTCCTCCTGGAACCAACCCCGCCGCACCACCGCCTCGTCGTGAATCATGGCAATGTGGGCCTGGGGGCCACCAAAGCCAATTGCCCCCAGCCGTAAAAAGAGCTTTGCCAATTCCTTAAGACGAATCGACAAAGGGATCGAGTTTCGATTCAAATGTTGGGTTTCAGGTTCAGTAGAGTGACCCATAGCCTCACAGTTACTTGCTGAGGCTACTGTATCGAAACCGAACATGAAAATCCTATCGCATGGACGACATTTAGCCTGGGTGGATGCATTTCACTCACCCCAGTCTGATAGAGTTGGTCTAAGCCGCGACCCAGACGGTCATCGTTGAAATGCTCCGCCTCTAGCCCCTCGCCAAGCAAATGCTCGGTCGCCTTACCCACGAAAAATTGCTCGAATAAGTACAACGGTGCGCTGACAAAGCCTAGTCCATTCAAAATCATCGCTTTGACCACCACGCCGATGCTGATGGTCTCGCGAGGGTCGACCCCGATCCGCTCGTTGAGATAGTCCACCAAGCCCAGTTCGTCCACCAAACCCGCCACGATTCCCAGGTGATCTAAGTTCTTGACCGTCAGGTTGGAGTCACTCATCACAACGTTGCCTCCGTTGCACCACTGATGAAAGTATGTCGCCTTATTCTTGATGTGACAATTCAAATTCTTGATGTGACAATTCAAAGGCCGGAATGTAGGGTTCAACAGCCACAGTCACCTGAGCAAACAGTTTCGTCAGGCGACGGGCTTAACCCCCAGTGCTTACAGAAGTCGTTAACAAGCTTCTGCAATACTATTCAGCTCGCTGTAGCGCAGTAATTTTGGGATCAACGATTTTGCGACCCTGCCCTTGGAACTGAATCGCCAAGCAGATCTTGTTACCTGCCCCAAAAATGTGGGTCACCTGCCCGGCTCCATAGGCTTTATGCACCACCACATCCCCCACGGTCCAGTCGGCTTCGTGGGCACCGCTGCCCGGTTTGGCGTCGGTCTCTCGTTGTTTACGGGCTTCCCGCAGGGGGGTGCTCCAGCGTTGGGGCAGGCTAGCGGAACTATCACCGCTCACCAGTTCCGCCGGTAGCTCACTCAAAAACAAAGACGGGCTGGCGGGTTCGCGGTTGCCGTACAGGCGGCGGGCGCGAGCGTGGGAAATGAACAGCCGCTCCTGGGCCCGGGTAATGCCCACATAGCAGAGACGGCGCTCTTCTTCGGTGGCGGCGGGGTCTTCTAAGGACCGATGGTTGGGGAACAGACCCTGCTCTAACCCCACCAGGAACACTACTGGAAACTCTAACCCCTTCGACGAGTGCAGGGTCATCAGGGATACCGCGTTGGGCCCTTCGGCGCTGTCATCGAGATCCGAAGCCAAGGAGGCATTGGCTAAAAAAGCCAGCAGTGATGGATCTTCGCTTTCCTCTTCAAATTGCAGTACAGCGTTATAGAGTTCTTGCACGTTGCTAAAGCGATCGTCCGCTTCGTCGGTACCTTCGGCCTTGAGGGCAGCCAGGTAGCCACTGTCTTCCAGCACTCCTTGGATAATCTCGGACCCCTTTTGGTTGTCGATGTCCTGACGGTATTTCTTGATCAGGTCGGTAAAGGCCAGCACCCCTTTGGCCGACCGCCCGGCTAAGGTTTTGACGGAGGTTTCATCGGCCAGAATTTCCCATAGGGGAATATTGCCCAGGGTTTGGCTGGCTTGATCGAGTTTGTCCAGGGTGCCTTTGCCCACCCCCCGCCGGGGCACGTTGATCACTCGCTTCAGACTAACGGTGTCGAAGGGGTTGGCGATCGCCCGCAGGTAAGCCAGCACATCTTTAATTTCCCGGCGATCGTAGAACCGCAGCCCCCCCACCACCTTGTAGGGAATGCTATAGCGGGTCAGCACCTCCTCAAAGGCGCGGGACTGGGCGTTGGTGCGATAGAGAATGGCAAAGTCCCCCCAGCGCAACTCGGGATGTTGGGTTTCCAGGTTACGAATCTGGCGGACCACAAAATCGGCTTCAGTGGTTTCGTCGTCCGCCCGATACAGATAAATGCTCTCCCCTTCCCCTCGGGTAGCCCGCAGCACCTTGTCAATGCGTTCAGTGTTGTTTTCAATCAGGTAGTTGGCCACCTCCAAAATATTGGAGGTAGAACGATAGTTTTCCTCCAGCTTCACCATGGTGCGGGTGTCGTCATCGGCCAGCCCGTCGCCAAAGTCATCCTGAAAGTTCATCAGAATGGTAAAATCCGCAGCCCGGAAGGAATAGATGGAGTTATGAACAAGCACCCCCTCCGCGATGTAGCTATGGCTATGATCAACCTCTAAATCGTAGACCTCGCCGTCATAATCTTCCTGCCAAACGTCGATAACATTACGCTCCTCTAGTTGTCCGTCGATGTCTAGCAGGACCTGCATACCTGGATGCAGGTGAGACAGGGGTAAAAAGTTATAGATTTCACTGTCAATCTGGGCGCGACGACGAATATCTAACCCTCCCGCCGCCGCCGCGGCTTTAACGATGGAGACAGCCTCAGGATAAGAGGTTCGGGCCGTTTCGTAGCGGTAGGTACCCGGTAGCTTCCCTGGACATATAGGGTAGCCCGCTTCAGCAAAGTTAGCGGCAATGTCAGCTCGATTGGACGACCACTGAATGCGATGATCAGCCTTGGGGTGAACTCGTTCCTTACGGACGTTGCCAAACATGGTCAAATTAATCGTTTGACGACGCAAGCCATTTTGTGGTCGATAGTGGGGAAAATCGGGATGCAGCTCCAAGTCCTGCATCAGGGCCTCGGCCTTCGTAAACGTATCTAGCTCAGAAAATAGCTTGAAAATTGTCTCATCTGAAATACTTAACTTCCGGCCTTTGGCATGGAACACCATGGTCGGCAAACCATATTTGGCGGCGAAATAGGCCTCATAGTAAGCGGCTTCTTCGTAACTATTGGTTGCTTTTAGCACCCAGAGCTTATCGGCATTCTCCTGGGCAACTCGCACCTTAAACCCAATCTCTTTCTTGCCATGGTCATTAGCGCGCTGTCCGGTGGTTAGGCCGATGCGATAGCCACGGTCGGCCCGAAACATCAGGTAAACATAGTAGCGATCGAGCAGCGGCACCATACGGGCCATGAGAATGTGGTGGGGGGTGCCCCTAAGGATGCGGTCGCCCGCTTTGATGCACCACAACTTTCCCTTAAACTGCCCTCGCTGAATGTGGGTAATCTTGGCGGGATATAGTGTCGTTTGCCCTAGGGTAGAAAGTACTTCGTCCCCCACTTCCAGGGACTGAATCGGCACCTCTCCCTGGGGCGTTAACACGGCTGTGTTGGGGGGCAAACACTGGTCGGCATCGCCCACTACAAATACCGAGCGGTGATTCCAATCTTTGTAAGTGGCAATGGACTCCCCATTGGTGGCTAATAGCCGAATCAACTCGTACTGGGTACGGTTGGTGTCCTGGTATTCATCCACCAAAATGTGGCGGAAGCGCTTGTGCCAGTAGGCCAGCACCTGTTCGTTTTGCTGAAACAGGTACACAGGCATCAAAATCAGGTCATCAAAATCCAGGGCGTTATTTTCCGCCAGAGCCTTTTGGTAATGGCGATACACGTCGGCAATCACCCGACCTCGATAGTTGGGCTGCTCCTGTTCTAACTCATCAGGGGATAGCTTTTGGTTTTTGGCATTGCTGATGGCAAACCGCACCGATCGCGGATTGAACTTTTTATCATCCAGGTTCAGGGTCTGGGTGACGATGGTTTTAACCAGGCCCTGGGCGTCTGACTCATCAAAAATTGAGAAGTTCTTGGTCCAGCGGTAGCCCGCCGGATGCTGATACTTTTCGATATCAAACCGCAACATGCGGGCACACAGGGCATGGAAGGTGCCAATCCACAGGTATTTGGTGATGTTTTTGTATACCTGGGACTTCAGTTTGATTTGCTGGGCTTCTGACAGGGTCGATAGGGGCTTGCCGTAGTGGGCCTGGGCGTCCTGCTCGGCAAACAGGGCCTCAATCCGGGCCTTCATTTCTTTGGCCGCTTTGTTGGTGAATGTGACTGCCAGAATGTTGTCTGGGTCTGTTTTGTGGGTCAGTACCAGGTTGGCGATGCGGAATGTGAGGGCGCGGGTTTTGCCCGAGCCCGCCCCCGCCACCACCAACAGCGGGCCGCAGTAGTGTTCGACGGCTTGGCGTTGGGCAGGGTTGAGGGCAGCTAGGAAATCAGTCATTAGAGCAGGTTGGGGTTTCGCCTATTCAGTATGACATTGGACGTGAGGGGTAGGGAGGCTGGATGGGGGGGATCTGTACCGGCACCTGGCAAATTGCGCCCATATCCAGCTCAAAGCTGGAGCTTTCCCACAAAGAAAACCCCAGCTCTGAACTTGGATTGGGTACTGAATTTGACTTTAGGTTAAATCAGTTTCAGCTCAGGGTATTCGGCCACCATCTCATCAGCGGTCAGGGTTTCCCCCGCCTGTTGCGGCGTCCACAGCACTTCTATAGCCAGTAAGTTGTCGCTGGAGATGGCACCAATTTGGCTCAGGGCTTGCTTCAGATCGGCGGTGGAGCGCACCTCTGGCAAGTCTAGGCGGCCCTGGGTGGCTACCACCAGGGTGGCCAGGATGTACTCCCCTGGGGCTTCAGTGCCGTCGCCAGGCAGGGACTTGGCCTCTTTCTGGCTAATCTGACTGTTGACGTTGGACAGGGTTTCGGCCGTGAACTTGCTGCGGGCCGATAGGGTATAGCGGTTAAACGCTTGCTCGGCGCTCAGTAGACGGGTTTGCTTATCGTCGCTAGCTGCATAGACCCAGTAATCGGGATGGCGCAGTAGGGCCAGCGTGGTTTCTTGTAGCAGCTTGGCTAACCCTGCGGTGGTGCCGGTATCGGCGGTGGCCGCCAGTTGGTTCAGGTCTTCTTGCAAGCCTCGAGCTTCAGCCAGCAGGCCCACTTGCAGCTTTGCCACAGCCACTGGTGGATTGGCCGACGAGGCCATGGTGCCATAACCGTCACCGCCCCCAGCATTGCGGAAGCTGCGTACCAGGAAATTAGCGATCGCGATAAAAATCAGCAGGGTAAATAACCCGCCAAAACCACCGCCAATGCCAAAGAAGGGAAACAGAAAGGGAAAGCCAAAGCCCCCGCCTGGGTAATACCCACCGCCCCCAGGTCCAGGGGCATAGGAACGCGGTGACGGGGTCATCGGCCGGGCGGGAGCCCGAAAGCTGCCGCCGCCAATCCGGCCACCGGCCCTGGCGGCCCAGGCCCCATCGGCATGACCGAGCACTAAAACGAGAACCAAACCTAGGGCTACCAGAGGCTTAACCCAAGGTTTCAAAAGGGGCTTAATACGCCGAAACAGTCGTTGAAACATTGCTGTAAAAACAGGGTTTAAATAACGCTATGTATACTTTAACGCGAAGTCTTTCGGCCGCTAAACCTACCCTACTGCGATCGCAGTGGGTGATCCGCCCTTGTCTTAGCCGCCACCGACAATGGTGACAATTTCCAGGCGATCGTGGGGATGCAGGTAGGTAGTTTCCCACAGCTGGCGGTGCAGAATTTCGCCATTGTACTCCACCGCTACCAAGCGAGGGTTCAAGCCCAGGGATTCTAAAAAGGTCGGCAATGGGGTACCGGGGGGGCAGGTTTGGGTTTCGCCGTTGACCTGCAGATAGATGGAGTCGGAATCAGGGGTGGGCATGGGGGAAGGACGAAAAACGAAGAGGGTAGGGCGGAGCCAGTGAGTAGCAGCTTTCGTAGGGCACTGCCCACTACTCGGTAGAAAGTTTTCTAGAGGTCACCTTATTTAAGTCTAAATTTAAGTCTAATTCCTGACGTCAGCTCCCCAGATAACTATCTTACCAGTACCGTCTGGAACCTTTGGCGGTGGCTGGTTTGGGCCACCAAGTACTGGGCAATCAGGGTGGGATTTTCCGCTTCAATCAGGGCTCGCACCACGGCCACCCGCTCGGCCCCGGCTTGCAGCACCTCCGTCAGGTTGTCGGGGTTGATGCCACCGATGGCATACCAGGGCACCGTCGCTTGCTCGGCGGCGTAGCGCACATAGTCTAGGCCAGCAGCGGCCTTATCGGGCTTGGTGGGGGTGCTATATACCGGCCCCACCCCAATGTAGTCGGCCCCTGCGGCGATCGCCCGCTGCATTTCCTCTGGGTTGGTGGTCGATCGACCAATGATGCGCTGGTGTCCCAGCAACTGGCGAGCGGTGGATATTGGTAAGTCCGTTTGGCCCAGGTGGACGCCGTCGGCCTCGACGGCCAGGGCCAGATCGACTCGGTCGTTGACCAGAAACAGCGCCCCATAGCGATGGCAGAGATCCTTTAGCTTTTGGGCCAGTTCCAGACGTAGGCAGTCGTCAGTGTGTTTGTCACGGTACTGCACCAGGGCGATGCCCCCTTGCAGGGCCGCTTCTACAATCGGCAATAGGCGATCGCAGGGGGACGTGACCAGATAGGTCAGGGCCTGGTGCAGTTGCTGGCGGCGATGCCCCCCCATCAGCTCGCTTTCTAGGGTGTACACCTGGTAGCGCATGGTTTTGCAGGCAGCAGCGAAGTCACCCCGGTAGAGCTTGCCATATTCCTCTAGCACCCGCAGAGCTTCCTGTACCCGGCAGAGATTCGCCTGTAGCACCGCTGTGACGCTGGCCCGCTCCGCCTCTTGGGCATGGGTCAGGTCAGTGCCAGGGTCGCCGGGGGTGTCGCGGGCCAGTCGTAGTTCTGGGGCATGCCACTGGGCCAGGGTTTGGCGCAGGTGCTTCAGGTGTTCGGTTTGGGTGGGGTTATTGAGGCCAAACCGGCACCAATCTTCAATGATGCGTAGCCCTTCCCGGGCGCGGTCCAGATTGGCGTCTAGGATGCGGTAGACGGCTCCCTTGCTGCCGCTGGGCTGACGAGGAATGGATGACCCCAAGGGCTGATCCGGCATGGATTAAACGACGGGTGATGAACGTGTTTCATCCTAACAGATATGAACTTTAGTAAACGGAGTGGCGAATATACCGTAACCTGAGCTATCAGTTTGTCGTCTTCGCTCATTTAACCCTCACCCTGGCTATGGCTATTCGTCTTCAACCAGCCTGTATCGTCGCGATCGCCGCTCTGGTTGCCTGGGGGCATGGCCCCGCTTTAGGGCAGTCATCTCCGTCCCCGTCAGCGGCTCCCCCTGGCCCGATCGAACGGGGCCATAATCAGCGGCTGGTCCATGTCAACCCTGTCTCCGGCAGTGATGGCAACGGCGATGGCAGCCAACTGCGACCCTATCAAACCATCACCCAGGCCTTAGCGGCAGCACCGCCCCAGTCAATTGTGGTGCTGGCCTCAGGGGAATACAGTGCCGATTCGGGGGAAACCTTCCCCCTGCGCCTAAAGCCAGGGGTCACGGTCCAGGGCGCACCCGGCGTCGATCGCCCCCCAGCGGTGATTCGCGGTAGTGGGCTGTGGACCAGCCGTAACCAGGGCAGCCTGCATGTCACGGTGATCGGCGTCGATGGGGCTGGCTTAGGAAACGTCACCCTGACTAACCCCCACACCGCTGGCTACGGGATGGTGGTAGAAGCTGGACGCCCGGTGATTCGAGACAACCTGTTTGTCAGTAGTGGCTATGGGGGTGCCCTGGTGACCGGCGATAGTGCCCCGTTGCTAGAAGGCAACCGGTTTACTCACAATGGTGTCGTCGGACTGGCGATCGCCGGGCAGTCTACCGCCCAGGTACAGGGCAACCAGTTTGATAACACGGGCATCGGGATTCGGGTCGCCCCCGGTGCCCAACCCGAAATCCACAACAACCGCATTGTGCAAAACCAGGATGGCATTATTTTGGACGGCAGCGCCCAACCCTACCTGCACAACAACCACATTGCCCACAACCGTCGCAACGGGGTGGTGGAGTTTCAGGTGGCGGCTAAAGCCGATGAGTCTGGTCCGGCGATCGCCGCTCCACCTGTTCTTCATAGCCCAGCCCCAACCAGCACCCCAACTGCACCGCCAGTGGTGTCCGAGCCGTCTCCCCCTGACTCGTCTTCAGCCCCTGCCCCAGCAGGCCCCCAGGGCTTAGCCCCAACAGCATCGGCTACAGAGCCCTTACCCCCAAGCCCTCAGCCCCGCCCGGCCCAAGCCACAGCTCCGCTAGCAGAGCCGATCACCCACGCCCCAGATCCAGATGACACTGCCCTAGCCAGGGTGGCGGCGGAACCGCCTACCGCCCCCAGTCCCCCAGCCCCCGAGCCATCGACAGCAGCCCAGGGAGACGATGCTGCCACCCTGGCGATCGCGCCGCCTGCGGCTGAGCCCAACGATTCAGAACCCTTGACGGCGGCTGCCCCTGCTTCCATCCCGGAGTCACTGCCCCTATCTGCCACAGGTGAGGCCCCCGAGGTCACAGCCCCAGAGCCCCCGCAGCAGCAACCATCAGTCAGTCAGAACGCCACTGCCAACCGCGATCGCTTGGCGGCCATCCACCATCGCCTGCGCCAGCAACGGCAAAACTCCCCCAACCAGGCCACTGCTGCTTCAGAACCAGAACCAGAGCCAGAGTCTGTGCCCCTCCAGGTAATTCCGCCCCCTGCCGAGCCCGTAGTCGTGGCTGCTAATTCGGAGGTCAAGCCCGAGACGAACTCAAGTTCATCCCCCCAGGAGGCCGACAATCCTCAACTCTTGCGGGTGCCGTCGGGTTCGATTCCATCCAACTACAGTGGCGATGCGCCCACCCCGCGCTCGACCCCTGGTCAAGTTGCCGCCCCCAGTCAAGGAGGGCCGCCGCCGCCGCCGCCCTCCTTGGCTGGGTTGCTAGGACTGCACTATAAGGTGTTGGTCCCCGCCGCCGATCAGGCCGTTCAGGACCAGGTGCGGGCCCTGGTATCCGATGCCTTTCGGGTGCGGATGAACGGCCAGTGGATGATGCAGGCAGGCGCCTACCCTGATTCAGACACCGCCGCCGCCACCGCCGATCGGCTCAGAGCCCAGGGGTTACCGGCGCAGGTGGATTATGTGCCCTAGGGCAGAAGGCAGAAAATGAAGTCCCTTGCACAAAAAGGTTTCAGCAGGGTTTCAGCGTTAGCAGGAAGGGGGCTGAAATAAGTTGGCCAGGGTGTATCCAGAACTTTGTAGGATAGGCATCCTGCCTGTCCCCTGTCCCCCTCCGTTAACTCTTATCCGACGTCGCCACCAGGCGCTTGCGCAGAGAATCGGCCCGGCGCTTGGCAGTTGAATTTTGGGGCTCTGCGGCCAAGGCACTTTCGTAGACCTCCAGGGCTTGGTTCATCAGTTGCTTGCGCTCGTAGCTATGGCCCAGGTTGTTGAGGGCCGTGACATAGGCTGGTGTGATTTTTAGCGCTTCCTTGTAGTTACGAATGGCCAGGTCATACTGCTCTTGGGCAAAGTAGGCATAGCCCAGAGCATTGTGCACGACAGCAGCATTTTCGCTGTCATCGTCGCCCAGCTGCTTCAAAGCTTGCTGAAGATACAGCACCGCTTGGGTATAGAGTTTTTTATCTAATAACAGGCTGCCCAGTTCGTAGTATTCCTGGGCGGTGCCCTTTTCTTTCGTTAGCTTTGATTGCAAGCGGGATAGGGTGCTTTCAATACGACGGGTCTTAATCACCTGGCGAACCACAAAAAAGGCGGCAATGCTGAGCAGGCCAAGCAAAATGGCCAGGTAAATTAAGAGCAGATTGCTGTTCTCCATTGGTTTTTAAGACCTATTCCTATAGCGCTAAACAATCAGGATCCTAGCGGTGAGCCTGTTTATTGGAATTTCCATGGCTGCCCCCGGGCCAAGTTGCCCGTTGGCAGCCTCACAATATCATTATCTTGCCACGAGTTAGGGTAGTCCCCAGAAGGTGGCGCGCTCGTCCAACCAGCCGTCTTCCAGCCAGGTGGTGACAGCGGTATTCACTTGCGATCGCAGGCTGGTGTACTGCGTCCCCTTGGGTAAAGCCACCCCCAGGGGGTCTACCGATAGGGCCGTCGGCAAAAGGGTGTAGCCGTCATGGGTCTGCTGCCAACCAGTCAGCACGGTCAAATCGGCGGCGAAGGCGTCAACCCGACCGGTGCTGAGGTGCTCCAGGGCTTGTTGGTAACTGTCTAGGGGAGCCAACACGGCAAAAGGTAGGGTATAGCGTAAATACCCGATCGCGCTTGAGCCCTGCAACACCCCTACCCGCTGTCGCTGCACAGCTTGCAGAGTCTGGTACTGCCCCTGGCGCACCAATACCCCAGTGCCATCTAGATAGTAGGGAGGACTAAAGTCGACCACCCGCATCCGTGCTGGGGTGATAGTTAATCCGGCGATCGCAAAATCCACCCGATCCTCCAGTACTGCCGGTAACCGCTGCACATTGGCTACGGGTTCAAACACCACCGCCTCAGGGCTGCCCACAATTTCTGCCGCCAATCGCCTGGCCAAGTCAATTTCCAGGCCCATCCAGTCTCCCTCTGGGCTGCGAAAGCTGAGGGGACGCCACTGCTCCCGCACGGCTACTACGACATGCCCCCGCCGTCGAATAGTCTCCAGCTCAGCAGCAACAGAAATTGGGGACACAGCCCACTGCGCCCCCAACCCTATGCCAAAACTCAGCAGCCCTAGGCTAGCCCTTGCTGGCCACTTCAACCACTTTGGTAAAACCATCGGGATCAAGCACCGCCATTTGAGCCAGCATTTTGCGATTAATGTCGATATTGGCCTTTTTCAGTTGGCCAGTGAGCTGACTGTAGCTGATGCCATGTAGGCGAGCCGCCGCGTTGATCCGGGTGATCCACAGACGGCGGAAGTCGCGCTTGCGGTTGCGGCGATCGCGATAGGCATAACGCAGGGCTTTCATCACCTGCTGGTTAGCCGTACGAAACAGCTTAGAGTGAGATCCTCTAAACCCTTTTGCCAGTTTTAATACTTTGTTGCGGCGCTTTCGGGCAACATTGCCGCGCTTAACACGTGCCATGACTCTCTAAATCCTCAATGGTAAATGAAACGGTCAACCAAAAATCTTGTCACCAGTCGACAAAACTGGTCATCCTAAAGCAAGCATCCTTACCTTAGAGGTAGGGCAGCATCAACTCCACATTGGGGGCATCTGCTTCAGATACCACAGCAATCTTAGACAGGCGAGAGCGGCGATCGGCACCCTTGTGCTGTAACAGGTGATTTTTAAAGGCCTTGCGACGCATAATTTTGCCGCTCCCGCTACGACGGAAGCGCTTAGCGGCGGCCTTGCGAGACTTTAGCTTCGGCATAGTTCATACATGGTTTCGACACAGTCTCTTATCATACCATGGCGATCGCAGATGTCCTGGGCGAAATAGACTTCATCTCAGCCAAGGTGGTCATACTTTTGCCAGCCAATAACCGTCAGCCATCTTTAGCTTCTTGGTATGATAGGAGCCTAACCGTTATACAGGTCTTCTATGCTGAAGCGTTCTCCCTTTGATAGCACCCAAGTTATGCGCCGTACCGAAGATTTGATTCAGGCCGCTTCCAATCGCTATCGCATCACAGTACAGGTGGCCAACCGGGCCCAGCGGCGACGCTTCGAAGATTTTGAGAACTACGAAGACCCCAAGATGAAGCCGGTGCTGCGGGCGATTATTGAAATGTCTGACGAGCTTACCCAGCCTGAGATTATTGGCGAATAGCAGGGAGGCTTTCTCCCTGTCCTGGCTATGGACCAACGGTTTGTGAAAGAAGGCCCTGGCTGGCGCATTGGTTGGGATCAAGCCGCGTCCACTTACCAGGGTATGGTGGCAGGCGACACCTGGGCGCTTGAGCTGACAGGCCAAGAATTCCAGGATTTCTGTCGCCTCGCCCAGCAACTGGTTGACACTCTCCAGGCTATGGCCGCTGAATTGATGGATCAGGAACGGATTACCTGCGAAGCCGAGTCCGACCTGCTCTGGGTCGAGGCAGATGGGTTCCCCGATCAGTACTCCCTACGCTTCATTCTCAGTAACGGTCGCCGTTGTGAGGGGCAATGGGCCAGCGAGGCTACTCAGGGGTTGATGCAAGCTTTATGCCGCTTGGACTCGGTTTAAGTTGGTTGGACTGACTGGATTAACGTCAATCCAGCGAAATCCCATAGGGCCGAAAAGTCCGCCCCATTCCCCTTGGTCTGTTGCAGCCCCACAAGAAACCACAAAAAAATATCTAGGGATCGATCTGAGAATGCTGACCTGTCTGTGTTATTGTGGTTAAGCACGATTTTTGACCGGGGCGTAGCGCAGCTTGGTAGCGCACCACTTTGGGGTAGTGGGGGTCGTGGGTTCAAATCCCGCCGCTCCGATTGACTGAAACCTCGCCATTTGGCGGGGTTTTGTCGTTTCTAGGATGAGTCCCTACGTCAAGACCCTAGAGGATGGGGTGCGGAATCCCTCAGTTTATCGATCGCCTCGGTTAAACGGCAGGCGTTCAATGAGCATCTTCTAGACCTATTTACGGCCATGTTCGACTTGGGGCCAGCTTTGATTAAAGCTCACCCCAACTACCAGAATCTCCTGAATTACGGGGCTATAGCCGCTTAAGCTGGAGCCATGCCCACCTAAATTTGTTTGGAGTGTTGTAATAAGTAAGTGATGGTCAGCGCTTCCATAGCCAGCACTGGCCATTGATTGAACTGAAGCGCACAACCTCGATAGCAATAGAGTAAGGTGTTGTCTGAGCCTTCTGCATAGGTAAATTGCCTATCCTTGAAAAAGTTTCTTACCTGATGGTCAAAAATTTGGCAAATCCGATATTGATCGGATCTTTGGAGTAGATAGGTGTCTGAGAACTGTTGCCAGACACTACAAATCATGTCGGTTTTTAGCTGGGGTAGATCCCGCTCAGGCATGCTATCTGTAGGTAACCATGAGGTACTCCTATGGGTCAGCAGCATCGAGACTTTGACTACCACCGGGTTTGTCGCAACCGAGAAATTGAGACTAGAGTTCCACGAGCCGCTATGTTGCTGATCGGTGGGGCGGAAGGGGATACGTCTGGAGAGGATGCCGCCACTCGCTGGTTTTTAGAGCGAGCTCGGGGGGGAAATTATTTGGTGCTGCGGGTGGGCGGTGTCGGAACGCAAGCCAAGTGGATTTGCGATCGCTACAAAGACACCATTAGCTCAGCCGCCGAACTATCCATTGACAGTCGGGAGGCAGCTGATAATCCGGATGTGGTTGACTACATTCGGGAAGCAGATGCCCTGTTCATTGCTGGGGGAGACCAGAATGATTACCAGAAATTCTGGGAAGGGACGGCCACCGAAACCGCCATCAATTATTTAATCCACGAAAAAAAGATACCGATAGCGGGTACCAGTGCCGGCATGGCCATCTTAGGTGACCACTACTACGCCCCTGATCACCAGGGGGTGATTAGTTCTGAAATTCTCGATGATCCGTTCCATTACAATACCCAGACCATTCACCGGAGCCGGTTTATCCAACCGCCCTATCTCGAGCAAGTGATTATGGACACCCATCTGGATCGGGTGAATCGCCAGAACCCAGAGACCCGTTATGGGCGTATTCTAGGGTTGCTGGCCCGGGTTATTTATGACGATGACAATAACCTGGACCACTACGCCATTGGCCTGGAAGAGGGGGCTTTTGTGGCGATTGACGAACAGGGCATCGCCCACGTGTTTGGCAATGGTACCGAGATTGGCCAAGATGCTTACTTCTTGCAGCCCAATGGAGCCCTACCCGAACAAATGTGGCCAGGTTGGCCCCTGGTTTGGGACCATGGCGGGCAGGCGGTAAAAGTTTATCGGATTGCTGGCGATCCAGAGGGCAGTGGTTATTTTGACTTAAAGGATTGGACTACCGCTGGGGGTGGTACTTGGGAATATTGGTACACCAAGGGTGGCAAGTCGGGGCTACGCAAAACGGTCATATAACTTACTGATAAATGACTGCGGTCTGCCTGAAGGCAGAGGACTTAGGGCTAAATTTCTACCTTTCGATTCCTTACAGAATGGGGGATTTAGCTCCGCAGGCGATAAAAATATGGCATGATCTAAAGCGTAGTTCAATTGTCAAGCGACATCTACCGCTTATTGTTCAGGTAAATGAAAGCTTGTCCTGATGTTTTGGGGATTGTCCTAAGTTAAGCTTAATTTCCCCTAATTTCCAGGATGACACTTAGCGGGTAGCTGCGATCGCTCCCCCCACCACTCGCTACCGCTGCAGTTGGTTGCTTTCTCAGTTGACCCTTAACCGATAGCTGACGCTTACACCCGTGATGTTCACGCTGGTGCTGGTTTGCAAGCAGTCAATTGGGCTACCTTGGCTAGCCCTATGGTTGCTAGCCCTGCCCAGTGAAGCACGGAGGAAACCCCATGAAACTATCAACATTAGCGGGTGCAGCCGTAGCCGTTCCGATCATGTTTGCCGCACCTGTGCAGGCCGAAAATCTGGCCCATGTGCAGCAACTGCTTGAAACTAACCTTTGCCAAGGTTGCGATTTGTCAGGGGCTGACCTCACCCAGGCCCACTTGATTGGAGCTGACTTGCGCGAGGCCGATTTGACCGGTGCCATCCTGCACGAGGCCAACTTAGAAGGGGCCGACCTAACCGGCGCTGATTTAACCGGTGCCAACCTGACCCAGGCCTTTTTAACCAATGCCGTATTGGATGGAGCTGTGTTAGACAACGCCAACCTGACCCAGGCTCAGATTTATTTTGCTGAGGCCGCAGGGGCATCATTTTTGGACGCTAACCTGACCCAGGCTGAAATTGTCGGCACTCCTATCAGCATCGGTGGCGATTAAGTCGGTCTGGCTGCACTATGCCCCCCGCTGCTGGGGGTCGGCATCCCCTCCTGGGCTACTGTGTACACATAAGTCCTAAAGGCCTTGGCTGCAGGACTTTTCCCACCCTGCGGGAAGAGCAAGCTCTACATCCCCCAACCCCTTCTCCCGTTCTGGGAGAAGGGGAGCCGGAAAGCCCTGTCTGGCCTCCCCCACTCTGCGAGAAGCAAGCTACGCCCATTTTTGGGAGAGGGGGACCGTTGGCGAAGCTTGCCCAGAGGGCTTGGGGGAGAGGGCCAAGATGTGTATACACGGCATCCCCTCCTGGGAGGGGCAAGGGTGGGTTACACAGGTATAGGGAGGGGTAGCTGATGCCGCAGCGTAGTACTAATGCTCATTAGTCAAAAAAATGATGCCGGAAAATGTGCCTTAGGGTTCACGGTCTACGGCTCGCCTTAAACCGCTTACCGTGAACCGTATACCGTATACCGTAGATCCTGCTGACCCGTCACGGCTGACCTGTCACGGCTCCCTAAGCCGCTACGGCCACTGCATCGGTGGCGGCCACGTCTGACAGTTGGTTCAAGACCCCGTTGACATTGGCCTTGGCGTCGCCGAACAGCATCAGGGTGTTGTCGTGGTAGAACAGCGGGTTGTCAACCCCGGCATAGCCCGGTGACAAACTGCGCTTCAGAACTACCACAGTATCTGCCTGCCACACCTGCATCACTGGCATACCGGCAATGGGACTGGTGGGATCACTCTGGGCACTGGGGTTAACGGTGTCGTTGGCACCAATCACCAGCACCACATCCGTATTGGCGAAGTCGTCATTGATTTCATCCATTTCCAGAACAATGTCGTAGGGCACGTTGGCTTCGGCGAGCAGCACATTCATGTGACCCGGCATCCGCCCGGCGACGGGGTGAATGCCAAATTGGACCTGTTTGCCCTGGCGGCGCAAAATTTGGGTAATTTCCGCTACGGCGTGCTGGGCTTGGGCTACGGCCATGCCATAGCCGGGTACAATCACAACGCTATTGGCGGCTTCTAAAATATCCACCACATCCGCTGGATTGGTGGCTGTGGCATCTCCCGCCTGGCCAGCCCCCTGGCTGGAGCCAGCACTGGTGGCCCCAAAGCCACCCAAAACCACATTCAAAAACGAGCGGTTCATCCCTTTGCACATGATGTAGCTGAGGATAGCGCCGCTGCTGCCCACCAGGGCACCGGTAATAATCAACAGGTCGTTGTTGAGCATAAAGCCCGCCGCTGCCGAGGCCAGCCCCGAATAACTGTTGAGCAAGGAAATAACAACGGCCATATCGGCTCCGCCGATGGCCATGACGATCACAATGCCAAATACGGCTGAAATGGCGGTCATGATCCCCAGGGGAACGAGGCCAGCAGTGCCGGTTGCTGAGAGAAAGGGGGCTCCTAGAGCCGCGATCGCAATCAGCATGGCAATGGTCAACCCATGGCGAGCCGGTAGTAGCACCGAGCGGCTGGGCAAAATGCCTTGCAGCTTACCGACCGCCACCATCGACCCGGTAAAGGTGACCACCCCGATGAACACACCAGCATAGATTTCAATCCGGTGGATGGTTTCTTCGATGCCCACTAGGGTCGAACTGGGTTGTAGATACTCAGCAAAGCCAACTAACACAGCGGCCAGACCCACAAAACTGTTCAAAAATGCCACCATTTCGGGCATAGAGGTCATCGCGACCCGGCTGGCCGCCACAACCCCCACCAGCACCCCCAGCCCAATGGAGCTGGCTTGAACAGAGTAGCCCTGGCTGATAAAGGCGGTGGCGGCAAAGGCAATGGCCATACCGATGATGCCTAGCCAGTTGCCCCGCTTGGCGGTTTCCGTCTGTGACAGCCCACTCAAACTGAGAATGAAGAGGGCGCTGGCGGCGATATAGGCCGTGGTTACAAGATTGTTAGACATAAACAAAGAGAAAGTAGGGAATGGAGTGTTGAATTTTGGATTTTGGATTTTAGAGCGGCATGTCGCCCTTGACCTTCAAAATTCTCTAAGCTACTTGGCTGCAGGGGGCCGCTGGTAAATGTTCTCCCCAGGGGTGGGCATTGCCCACCATCCGGTGGCTGTGATTGGTTTGATGCAGCTTGGGCTTACTTGTGAAACATGTTCAACATTCGCTGGGAGACCATGAAGCCCCCAGCAATATTGACTGTGCCCAGGAACAGGGCGATCGCCCCTAGAATCGTCATCGGTGAGGTGATATCGCTAGAGATTTGCAACATGCCGCCGATGATGATGATGCCGCTAATGGCATTGGTAACGCTCATCAGGGGGGTGTGCAAGGAGGGGGACACATCCCAAATCACCTTCCAGCCCAAGAAACTGGCCAGCACAAACACCGTAAAGTGAGACATAAACGACTCTGGAGCCCAGAGGCCAATAGCCACAAAGGCCAGGCCAATCACTGCAGGCCAGAAAAGCTGACCCACTAGCCCTTTCTGCTTAGGCTCGGGGGCAACAGCTACGGGGGTGGCGGCTGGTTTAACGGGGGCCGAGGCCGGGGTCTCAGGCTTCGGTGGGGGCCAGATCACTTGCCCTCCCTGGACGACGGTGGTGGCCCGAATCACTTCATCGTCCAGATTAATGTCAAAGTTTTCTGAGCCCCCCAGGTCACTCAGCAGGTGGTATAGGTTATTACCATAGAGCTGACTGGCCTGGGACGCCATCCGACTGGGTAGATCGGTCAAGCCAATGATGGTGACATTGTTGTAGGTGGTGATGTCGCCCGGCTGGGTCATTTCGCAGTTGCCCCCCTGTTCAGCGGCCAAGTCCACGACTACCGAGCCAGGGGTCATGCTTTCGACCATGTCTCGGGTAATTAACAGGGGAGCCTTTTTGCCGGGCACCAGAGCTGTCGTGATAATAATGTCCACTTCTTGAGCCTGTTGGGCAAAGAGGGCCATTTCGGCGGCAATAAAGGCCTGGCTCATCACCTTGGCATAGCCCCCTTCCCCACTGCCGTCTTCTTGAAAGTGCAGCTCCAGGAACTCCGCCCCCATACTCTGCACCTGCTCTTTCACCTCAGGGCGAGTATCAAACGCTTTAACGACGGCCCCTAACCCTTTAGCGGCCCCAATGGCGGCTAACCCAGCCACCCCAGCGCCAATTACCAGCACCTTGGCGGGGGGCATTTTGCCTGCGGCGGTAATTTGGCCGGTAAAACAGCGGCCAAACTGGTTAGCCGCCTCAATCACGGCTCGATAACCCGCAATGTTAGCCATCGAACTCAAGGCATCTAGCTTTTGGGCTCGGGTAATGCGGGGCACCGCATCCATCGCCAAGACGGTTCCCCCCTGGTGCGACAACCGTTCCAAGAGTTCTGGGTTTTGGGCGGGCCAGATAAAGCTCACCAGGGTACTATCTGGCCTTAATAAATCCGCCTCATGCCGTTCCAAGGAGGGATGCCACTGGGGGGCGCGCACCTTCAGCACCACGTCAGCGGTATTCCATAAACTGGCGGCATCGGGTAGCACCTGGCAGCCTGCTTCGGTATAGGCGCGATCGCTGAACTTAGCCCCAGCCCCGGCCTGAGTTTCAACCAGAACCTCGAACCCTAGCTTCTGTAGCTTTTTAGCGGTATCTGGGGTGGCCGCTACCCGACATTCTCCAGGGAAGACCTCCTTTGGAATGCCTACCTTGAGGCCAGAGGGGGTAGTTGAATTTGCCACAGATATATCGTGGGGCTGTGCAATGGTCATAAAAGCAAAAGTTCCTACCTATAGACACCAAATCGATCCTGAAAACTGGATCGTGGGACGATGAAAATTCTAAATTGCAAAGAAAACCTTAATGTTTACACCCAGTTTCAATAAGGGACAAGCTTTGAGTTGGCAAACGTTCTCTACAATGACTCTAGCGCAATGCTCTACCCCTTCTCCTAATCGCCTTAACTCACTGGAACAAGGCTGAACAATATTTAGATTGTTTTTCGATTTGAACAAAACTAAATAGTTGACGCCAGATTCACTGTCTGGATAGTAAGGGGATGTATCAGTAAAGGGGGGCAAACTTCAAGAATGTTTTATTTGTCTGCAAATAATGATGTTATCTCCATCAAGTCCAGCTTGTCAGTCCAGATCGGAATCTGACGTTTTTCCACCAGCAGACTGCCACGCCTAACCTTGGCTTCGAGGTCTTTTACCCTCAGCCATGTCTACTTACCGCCTAGGCGCCGTCAGGACTCGCCTAACCCGTTATGTCTAGGCCCGTTATGCCCCTAGGGTTGGCTTCGTGTTATATGGCGATCGCTCTACCCACCTGGATAATGTTCCCCTTGGTAGAGAATGTTGACCCATGGCAACAGTGGAGGAGAGCAAGGGTATTCTAAGGACACATCTACCCTTGTCGTCTGTATAAACTCAGCACGGTTCTATGAGCATCCTCCAGCCCCCGGTTCAACCGGCATTTCCCCCAGAACCCCCTGCCGCTGACGAGCGTCCAGTGGTGGTGCAAACTCAGGGGTTAACCAAGGCTTACCGCACTGGTTTTTGGCTGAACCAACGGGTTACCTCCCTGCGGGACTGCTCCCTCACCATCTACCAGGGGGAGACCTTTGGCCTACTGGGACCGAATGGGGCCGGTAAGACCACCCTGTTGAAAACCTTGCTGGGTATTGTGCGTCCCACCGCTGGGACGGCTACCCTGCTGGGGCACCCGCTGGGGGATAGCCGCGTGAAGCAGCGGATTGGCTATTTGCCAGAGAATGCCTATTTCTACGACTTTTTGACCGGCTGGGAGTTTCTACACTATACGGCGGGGCTATTTGGCCTGTCACGGGCCGCCCAGCAGCGGCGGATTACGGAGCTATTAGATCTGGTGGGTTTGTCCCAAGCGGCGGCCAAGAAAAAGCAGTTGCGGCAATATTCCAAGGGGATGATGCAGCGGATTGGTATGGCCCAGGCCCTGATCAATGACCCAGATGTGGTGTTTTTAGATGAACCCATGTCGGGCCTTGACCCCACGGGACGGTTTCAGGTGCGGGAAATCATTTTGACCTTGAAGCGAGAAGGCAAAACAATCTTTTTTAACAGCCACATTTTGTCGGATGTGGAGGTGATTTGCGATCGCATCGCCATCCTCGACCAGGGGGATCTGATTGCCATGGGCAGCTTGGACCAGCTACTGGGTACCGCCGATCAATACTTCGTCAAAGGCCGGGGCGGTCACCTGCCAGATCTAGAACCTTGGTTGGATCAACTCACCGTTCAGGGGGATCTCTGGCATGGCCACATCAAAGGCAATCCCTATGAGTTTGCCAAGCAGATCCCCCTGGCCGGAGGCCACTTGATTACCTTGCATCAGACCCGACCAACGTTGGAAGAGTTTTTTATGGACCAAATTCGCCAGCGTCGCCGCGATCGCCAGTCCTGATTCATCAGGGTGCCCCATCGATCCTTAAACTGCGACAGCATAATCTACCAGTTGTACTAGTCGTTGACGCAGGGTCTCGAGCCCCAAGCGCTCGGTAGCTGAGATAAACAGGGCCTGGGGATATTCTTCGCGGGCGATCGCCAGGGCTTCGCTACTGACCCGATCGGCCTTATTAAATACCAACAGCATTGGCCCCGGCACAATCGGCATATCCTTTAAAATCCGCATCACCCAGTGGATTTGGTCTTGCCAGGCAGGGTGGGAAATATCCACCACATGCAGCAGGGCATCGGCTTCGGTCACTTCTTCCAGGGTGGCCCGAAAGGCATCCATCAGGGACGTAGGCAGTTCCTCGATAAAGCCAACGGTATCCGTCAGCACCAGTTGGGTGATCTGGTGGGTTTGGTCTGTGGTGATGGCCAGACGGCGAGTGGTGGGGTCGAGGGTGGCAAACAGTTGGTCGGCGGCGTATACCTCTGAGTTGGTCAAGGTATTCACTAACGTCGACTTACCAGCGTTGGTGTAGCCCACTACGGCCACTGACGGTAAGTTGTCATCTTGGCGACGGTGCCGCAGTCGTCCCCGGTGGGCCTGGAGTTGGTTGACCTCCTGTTGCAGCTTGGTAATCCGCCGTTGAATAGCCCGGCGCTCAGTTTCGAGTTTGGTTTCCCCAGGACCTCGGGTACCAATGCCGCCCCCCAACCGTGACATGGCTCGCCCCCGCCCAGTCAGCCGAGGCATTTGGTATTCCAGTTGGGCGAGCTCAACCTGCAATTTCCCAGCGGCAGTTTGGGCCCGTTGGGCAAAGATATCCAAAATCAATTCGGTGCGATCGACCACCCGCATGCCCACCTGGTTTTCAAGGTTCCGCACCTGGACTGGGGACAGATCCCGATCAAAGACAATCAAGTTAGCCCCTACGGTTTGGGCCGCCAAGGCAACTTCCTGCACCTTCCCGGATCCCAAAACCGTTTGAGGATGGGGTCGAGGCCGCTTTTGCACCATCGCTTCCAGCACCTCTCCTCCGGCGCTTTCCACCAGCCGCTCTAGCTCCTCTAAGCGATGCAGAAATTGTTCAGAGGATTGATTCTGGGTTTGCAGACCAACGACTACGACGCGATCGTGGTCGGTATCCACCTGGCGAGCAGTAAAGGCACGGCGAAAGTCAGCCTCTAGCTCTTCAGTGAACTCTAAAAAGTGTTGGCTCGCCAGGTCATCCAGGGCTGTGGGATCTGACACCACCCAGCGTTGTTCAGGGTGGGGCACCAGGTGAGCTAGGTACGTGGATTGGATGTAGCCAGTGGCGCCGCCGCCCCGGCGGGTAAAGCCACTACCCGTTAGGGTCAATACTGCAAGCACATCCAGTCGCTGCAACGCCATGGTGGTCAAGATGGCTTCACTGGGAGGTTCACCATCAAACTGAGTAGCAATACAGCGAATCCCACAGAGGCGCTCATCCCCGTAGCGGGGCAGTTCTACTGGCGGAATTTGGGTTTGCCGCAAGCTACCTACCCCGACACGAATCACCTGGCCTCGGCGGTTCAGGTAAGCGCAGAGGGGGGAACCCAGGTCGGTACTAACCGCCGCCAGCCGCTGGGCAAACTCAGGAGTAATAATGCAATTCCCTGGCAGTCGCTGGTGATAGAGCTTTTGTAGCTGCTTGAGCTGACTGGGTTTGAGGCCTTTTAGGTTGCCGTAGATGGTGTCGATAGGGTCGATGTCTCCTGCGCTGGGGTGGGATCAATTATATCGGGGAGGTGGGGAGGTGGGGAGGTGGGGAAGTGAAGAGGTGGGGAGGTGGGGAAGTGAAGAGGTGGGAAAGTGAAGAGGTGGGGAGGTGGGGGAATTTTGGATTTTGGACTTTGGATTTTGAATTGTTGAAATCGTGGGGTGCATTCGCGGTCGGGGCTTGGCGTTGGTAGCCAACCTGGGGCCGCAATGCACCGATGGGAATGGGTGATGGGGTGGATGGGTGGATGCGTAGGGGCGAACCGATGTGTCCGCCCTGGCGGGGGAATGGGAGGGGTGGGGAATTTTGAATTTTGAATTTTGAATTTTGGATTCTTCCCTTTTCGTTTTTCGTTCTTCAGAAGCGTAGGGGCGGACCTATGTGTCCGCCCTGAGGGGGGAATGGGTCACGGGAGGAATGCATCTGTTGTGGCTTGCAGGCTGCTAAAGATTGCGATCGCGCAGGAGTTTTTGCCATTCAGCATCCAACTTATCTTTCTGCTCGATCTCTTGATCCACCAGGTCTGTCTCGGTGGTGTAGGCCAGGTCGTCAGTCCCGACTACGGTTTGACCGGCTAGGGTTTGGGCGAAGGAGAGCTTTTCCTTCACCTCGGGAGCGGGTTGTAGCAGCTGTTCGGCTCGTTGTTCCCTGGCCTGGTTGCGGGCTTCAATCTTTTTATTTTGCCACTGCACCCAGAAATAGCGCCCCAGGGGAATAGCCAAGAAGGCGGTGCCGTAAGCTAGTAGCCCCCAGTACAGGGTATTGGCCAGGGCTACAACGCCCCCTAACTCGGCTACCAGAGCCTGGTCTTGTAACAGGTTACCCAGCACCAGCCCTCCAATCAGGTTGGCACCACCCAGGCCAATGGCTAGCATAATCTGGCTGGAGCTGGCCTGGCTAAACTGGCGGGGCAACTCTTGCAGAAACTTAGGAATTGACCGTGTCCGCCCGGCGGCGGCTGTGACTTGTAGCTCGGGAAACTGGTAGACAATCCCCCCCTCTGGGCTCACCTGGGGACGACCATCGAATCGACTTAACACTGGCAGCATAAAATCTTCTAGTTCCTGGTCCCAACCCTGGCCTAAATCGCCTAAAAAGGGAGCGATTTGCTCGGCTACGACAGCGCCATCATTGGCTCGAATTACCGCTGCGATCGCCTGCCAACGGCGATCGTCTAAATCGGCATTGGGGTTACCATCCCCAAACAAGAAAGAAAACACCGCTTCTAAAAAGTTCAAGTCGCTGTCAGACCCACCCTGGGCTCTTACCTGACGGCGGGGAGCACGGCGGCGAGGGTTAGGGGAAAACCACCAAAAAATATTGGGGCCAAACCACACCCGCGGCAGCATCACCATGCCGCCGCCGCCATAGCCACGGTTACGATTATTCCCCTGGCTGCTGGCTGAATTGGCCGCCACCACCAGCGCAATGATGGCCACCGCAATCAGCACCAACGACAAAATCAGGGCAATGCCAAACGAAACCCGAATCAGGTAAAACAGTACTTGCCAGACTTTCTGCCAAGCGGCTTGCCACCGCAAACGCCATGATTTACTGAGCAGCACAGCCCGCAGGTTTTTGGGAAAGACATAGGCGATCTCCCCGGCCTCGGATACTTGTAGATGAGCCTGCACATCCGTCGCCAGGGCCAACACCCCTTGCTGGGCCTCCTGTAGCGATAGGCCCGCCTGGGCGGCCACATCCCCTATGGTGACCCGATAGTCTAAGCGCTCAATGGCCTGGGTGATCGTTTTAGAATGAGCCATATACGAGTCCCCTGGTTCCAGGGCTTCCCTCTAATACCTACTGATTAGTATAAAGAGGGAATTCCTAGAACACAGGGGACGGTAACCGAACACGGCCCAGGTACGTGGTTAGAGATTAGCTTTTACCGAGCACCTGATCACGAATAGCGGCAATATCTTCCAGCAGCTCTTGCCGATTAGAGGCTTTCAGCAAGTACCGATATAAGAACCAACCGCTGTAGATCAGGCCGATTAGCTCAAAGGTAGGCGCTAGCAGCGGTACGTCGTTGACGGCTCCTAACAGCGCCAACACCAGCTTAACGGCAATAATGGCCGCAATAATTAAGCCGACGGTGACAATGGGACGCCGATACCGCTTGAAAAACTCAGAAACATACTCGGGCAAATCGCCCAGCAGCGCAGAGATCTTTTCCCACACTTGCTTAACCTGCCGAGAGGTTTCTTCGCCGAGGGCAGAGGCGGCAGAATCTGACGTGTCAGCGGCAACCGGCGGGGTTTCTGGTTCGTTAAAACTCTGGTCTGACTGAAATTCTGTGCTCATGGCTGATGTTCCCAGGGCTTTGCTATAGGGTGGACTGAATAATTACGAAACAAGAATACACTACTTCACCCGATTTGCTTTGCAGGTTAGGAGAGTTATAGACCGAATTCTTCCGTTTTTCAAATGTTATGTCTGTAACTCTCGCCAACCCGGCTTTGAACCCCCTGGCTCAGGGGTAAGCGGCGTGTTTACTCGCCAGAGAGCCCTTCCAGGGAATCTAAATAGTTGTAAAGCCGACGCTGATCGACCACGATCGCAGGATCTGGTGGTAACGATGACTGGCGATCGCGGCACCGAGCAGCCCTGGCCCAACGAATAAACCCTTGATCTTCCCGACGATCAGCGCGATAGCGTCTGGCCATAGCTACTCTCAGTATCAACTCTTGTACTATAGCTAATCTTGTATACAGAACATCGCGAGGAATTACGGAGGGAAGAGGGAAGAGGGAAGAGGGAAAATTTTGAGTTTTGAGTTTTGCACCTCCCCACCTCTTTACCTCCCCCACCTCCCCCATCCCATCCACCCATCCACCCATCCACCCATCCACCCATCCACTCCCCCCCTCCCCTACGATCGCCAGACCGCATCGGCAACTCGACAGACATCGTGCATTTCAGCCCCATCGTGGACCCGCAGAATATCAGCCCCATTGGCGATCGCGGCGCAGCAGGTGGCCGCTGTGCCCCAGACCCGTTGTTGTGGATCAGGGCGGTCTAGGATGCCGCCAATAAAGCTTTTGCGAGAAGGACCCACCAGCACTGGATGCCCCAGCTGGCGAAAGTCTCGCAAGCGACGGAGTAGCTCCAGGTTTTGGGCAAAGGTTTTGGCAAAGCCCAGGCCAGGGTCAATGGCAATTTGGCTAGGTTTGACCCCCACCGCGATCGCCCCCTCAATCTGGCGTTCCAAGAACTCGTAGATTTCGCCCACCAAATCCTGGTAGTCGGTCATCTGCTGCATGGTGGCTGGGGTGCCCCGCAGATGCATCAAGACGATGGGCACGCCCAGGTCAGCCACCGTCGACAGCATGGCCCGATCGTAGGTGCCTCCAGAAATATCATTAATCAAGTCAGCCCCAGCTCGAATCGCCGCCCGGGCTACCGCTGAGCGGGTGGTATCGACGGAAATTACCGCCTGATTTAACACCTCGTCATCATCTCGCCGAATCGCCTCAATTACGGGGATGACCCGGTCTAATTCTTCAGCACGAGAAATGGAGTCGGCTCCAGGTCGAGTGGACTGTCCGCCAATATCTAAAATGTCAGTACCGTAGTGTACCAGGTGCCGGGCCTGGGCCACAGCCCGCTCGATGGTATTGAACTGGCCGCCATCGCTAAAGCTGTCAGGCGTAACGTTGAGTATTCCCATCAGATAGGTGCGACTGCCCCAAGTAAACGTGCGATCGCGCAACGTCCAGGGGGAAGGAGCCGTAATCACAGACATGGTGGTTGCCCCTGTAGTAACAACAGCCAAGGGACAGGGATGCCCTTAGCTTCTCTATTGTGAGGGATCGGTGGGGGGTTTTGGTGGGGAGGTGGGGAGGTGGGGAGATGGGGAGGTGGGGAGGTGGGGAGGTGGTAGGGGCAGACCCAAGTGTCTGCCCTGTGAAGAGATCAGACAGGGGGGTATGGACAGACTGTGGGCCAGGGAATATTGCGAGGTTTTAAGGTTTACTGCCCTAAGGGGAACGCGGGGGCTTAAAATACAGACGGTTCAGGTTAAGAGATTGTTTGAAAAAGGTCAGCCCAGGTATAGGTTGCCGCCAAGAGGCCGTAAACCTGCTGAAGTTTGGGGGCATTGGCCTACCCCACAGGTATAGCCTGAGACGCACTTTGGCTTTTCAAACAACCTCTAAGAGCCCAGGCCATTTTCTAAGCTGTTTTGAGAGAACAATCGCCATGATCATGGGACGAATTAGGCCTCTTTTGGGGGTTGTATTAGCCGTGATTGCCACCTGCCTAGTCGCTTGTGGCGGCCCAGCCGCTAAGGTTCCCACTACCTACACCCCCGAGGTGTTGCAGCAGGTTGAGCTGTACACCCCTGGTGTAGCTGAGTTACGCGATCGCTTTCCGGAGCTAGAAAGCTACATTCAAGACCAGGATTGGGTTGACGTTCAAAGTTTTATCCATGGTCCAATGGGCGAATTGCGGACGCGAGTAAACCGTTTGGCCGCTACTCTGCTACCCAAAGACCAGCCCCAAGCTCAGGCCCTGGCTAAAGAGCTGTATGGACACCTTGAACGCCTGGATGAAGCGGCAGCTAATGGCCAACAGGTGATCGCTGGACAAGAGTACCGCAACGCTCTGGATGACTTTGATAGCTTCCTGAGTTTAGTGCCCACCTTTGAGTAGTTCAGCCCTTGACCCAGGTTGTGATCGTAGGCTGCGGCGTCGTGGGGGCGGCCATTGCCTACGAATTGAGTTTACACACTAAATTTGACATTACTGTCATCGACCAAAACTCCCCGGCCCAGGGATCTACCGGGGCTGCCCTCGGGGTGTTGATGGCGGTGATTAGCCATAAGGTCAAGGGGCGTAACTGGCGATTGCGAGCCCAGAGTCTAGCCCGGTACCAGACCTTAATTCCTGAGCTAGAAGCCAAGACGGGGCAGTCGATTCCCCACAATACCCAAGGCATTCTTAGCCTCTGCTTTGACGCTGAAGCACTACCCCGTTGGCGATCGCTGCAGACTATACGGCAGGCTCAGGGTTATGCCCTAGAGATTTGGTCACCCCAGCAGGTCATCCGTCGTTGCCCCCATCTGGAGACCTCTGGCCTGGTAGGGGGTATTTATTCGCCCCAAGATTTGCAAGTTAGCCCTACGGCTCTGACCCAGGCGCTGGTGGCTGCTGCCGCTGCCCATAGGGTCAAGTTTTGCTTGCACCAGCCGGTTACCCAGCTAGAGACTTCAGTGGCTGAGGGACGCTGTACTCGGGTTCACACCACAGCCCAAACGGTTGTGGCTGATGCGGTGGTGGTGTCGGCTGGCTTGGGGTCAGCGGCCTTATCTCAGGCGCTCAACTGTCCGTTAGCCCTAGGGCCAGTACTGGGGCAAGGGCTGAAGCTACACTGCGATCGCCCCCTGGGCCATCCTGACTTTCAGCCTGTGATCAATGGCGACGACATTCACCTGGTGCCCCTGGGTCAGGGGGATTACTGGCTGGGGGCCACCGTGGAATTTCCCCCAGATACGCCTGAGGCCGAGATTCTAGCTATGCAGCCTGAGGCAGCCCGGCTGCAAGCTATGATCGATGGGGCGATCGCCTACTGCCCAGCCCTGGCAGATGCGACGATTAGCGATCGCTGGTTTGGTTTGCGCCCCCGCCCCCAGGGCCAAGCCGCTCCGGTGATTCAACCTATGGCCGGGTACAGTAATGTTTGCTTAGCCACTGGCCACTACCGCAATGGTGTGCTCTTAGCCCCAGCCACGGCCCTAGCGGTGCGCGACTGGCTGGTTGAAAATACCGGTTGAACCCACTAAAGATCCGCCTCAAAATGAAGTACCCGCTAAAGCCGTTACCTCATAACGGGTTCTCACCTGCGTGGGAATGTCGTTGGGACTTGATTAACTGGCGAGTCCCTTGGCCTAAATCAACGGTTTAAATCAAAAGAGACGCAGCCTTAGCTACGCCTCTTTGTGAAAGTAATACACGGTGAAAGTAATACACGAAAGAATATGAACTACATTCCGATAAGCTCACCTTAAGCAGGCTAAGCGGCTTCCATCCAGTCATAGATCTTCTCTAATTGCTCTAGGCTTACTAAGCCGTACTGCCAAAGAATCATAGGCAGGGGGCCAGGATCCTGTTCGCTGTGCTTTAAGGCCACCTGGAGGGAGGCCGAAGAAATCGCCAGTTCGTCTTGCAAAAACCGAATCAGATTAGGTTGTCCGTCTAGGGTCATTGAGTCTCACCTCCTTGGGGTAAGTCGTAGGGTAAATAGGGTTTATATACAGCCAGACCGTCAGCTAGGGCTACAACACCCTAAAGTCTTAAGCTATCTCGGTATCAGGTTGAGAGATATTGCCCACGATTTTACACAAGGATGCATCCGTAGCAACATCAATTTTTTGTACGGTTTTTGCACCAATAAGCACACCCTAGCCAACTGCATAGTCTGGTAACAGCCAAGGCCTTCAGACATATAGCCTCATGACACCATTGCTGCGCTCAACCTTTTCCGGTTGACACTCGAAGTCACCCGTTGCCCGCAACCAGGCTATGGACGTAAAAAATGATACCCAGATGGGTATCGCCCATATCAGTACTGCTTAACGGAACGTAAGACCCGTTAATAATGCGTTAACTATAACGAATCCGCCAACAGGTGTCAGACACGGTCAGCCATAGATTGCAGCTTAAACCGACGACTAAGCAATTTAGCCGAGGGAGAAGACGACGGACGTACCCTACCCCAAATCTGAGCGCACAGCAGTAACCCCTGGGTCAGCTCCCGTTACCCAGAAATCCACGGTTGGTCCCAAGGACCGCCGCCCACCTCCAACCCGCATTGATCGCTGGTAGCCGTGAGTAGGGGCACCAGCGTTTGACCTTGCTTGCGCCAAAGCTGGAGCTGCACCTGGCCCAGAGCTGTATCCCGGCAGCAGTAAATCAATCCTTGGCGAGTGGGGGCGCGCAGGGGGGTGCCAGGCAAGGGGGTGGTCCCTATGAGGCTGACCACATGGCTCGGGTTTTCGGCCCGCATCGCCCAGTGGCCCCAAGGCTGAACCGCCCAACTCACCTGGCCATTCCAGGGAACAAATTCAAAAAACTGGCCTTGATAATGTAGGCCCACCATGGCCACTTCTTCCATCCAGGCTATGACCTGCCGGCGCCCCCCACCAGCCGTTAGGGCCAGATCGGGAATGCCATCAAAGGCGTTGCAGTTAAACCAAAACCACCTTTCTGGAAACGAGCCACCCCAGTTTTTTTCACTGTAGGCCGGTGCATCGGTAAAGTCATAGCGCTGCCCCTGCCATTCGATCCAGCCGCTGGATCGGCCATGGGCCATGAGAACTTGCCAGCCCGGCTCAAAGATTTGAAACTGAGATAGCCAACCAGCGGTTGACTGCTGGGCTTGGTCAGGCTGCCCCCAGCCATAGACTGGCTCGGTGCGGTAATGCCAACGGACGGTTTCGCCGCTGCCGGGATCAGTGAGTTTCCCCTGATGGTCTGTAGCGGTGACCTGGTAACCCTCAGGTATCAGGGTCTCAAAGTCTGTGGGGGGTAGCCAGCCGGGAGATTGGGCCAGGGGATTTTGTCGCCAATGGCCTAACCCTAGGGCCTCTGGCCAGGCCCAAAACAATTGGGTATTGGGCAAAGTGCGGCAAAAGTAGGCGTCGTCGGGGCCTAAAATTTGGGCAGCACCGCCGCTGTGGGGCTGCCCCCCTTGGGGATCTTCGATGGAGTACATGAAGGCAAAGGTATGATTTGGCTTCGGCAGGGTGATCCGAAAGTACCAGCCTTCAAAAAATCGCCGGGGCTTACCATCCCAGTGGTAGCCACTGTGGGGAGTCTGTAGTTGCATTATTTCTCCACCCACCGAGGCACATACTGCCAGCTATCTCGCATGCGATCGCGGTAGGTCTGATAGTGGGGTAGTTTCTCACCTACGAGCTGCCAAAACACTTTGGAGTGGTTCATGTGCACAGTGTGGCACAACTCATGGACAAAGACGTAATGCACCAGGTCTGAGGGTAAAAACAAGAGTTTGTAGTTGAGGCTGATGTTTTTTTGGGTGGAGCAACTGGCCCAGCGAGTTTTTTGTCCCCGAATGGAGACTCGACCAAAGGGCAGATGACGATCAAAGCTGAGTTCCCGCAACCAGGGGGCAAACTCGGCCCGGGCTTTGCGGGTTAGCCACTGGCGTAGCAGGTCGGTGCAGGCTGATGTGTTGTCGGTGTTCCCCCGCAATAATAAGGTCTGGGGGGCAGGTTGGGTGAGCCCCAGGCTAGCGGCGGAGCTGTGCTGGTAGAGAACTTGCCAGGTTTGCTGGCGCGATCGCAGCTCAATGATTTCTGGTTTGGTTTCAAAGTGGTGGGGGGCTAGGTCGGCGGTTTGCTGCTCCAAATTTTGCTTGGTTTGCCACAACCAGTCCCGTCGCTTTTCCAGTAGCTCTGGCAGCCGCTTGTGGTCAAAGCCCCGAGGCACAACGACCTCGATTGCCCCGTCCAGATGAATTTTGATGGACACATGCTTGGCCCGAGCACTTTCCCGAATACCATAGTCCGGCAGCCCAGGGGGCACTGTGTGGAATAACTTTAGCTGTTCGGAAGCATCAGCCATACTGGCCTAACATTAAAGCACCTGCTCTATCCTACGGTGCTCTAGGAAAGACAGCAAAATTTGTTGGTGGGGTACCCCCAGGGGGCGGACCTGATTGGCCCGGGTCGAGTAACGTTGCCCCTGGTGAATGTCCGCTACAGTCCACAGAGCTAAATCCCAACCTTCATTCAGCTGCAACTGGTCCACTGGCCGCTCCAACGGGCCGTGGAAGACGTGGCGCACTACAGATTCTGAGTCAAACCGTTGAAAGAAGGTTAACTGGGACGGCGCGTAGCCAATTTCCTCTTGCAGTTCTCGGCGAACGGCCGCATCAGGGGATTCCCCCGGGTTCAAGTGGCCGCCAAAAAAAGCCCAGTGACCCGGATAAACGATGGTGGGAATATCATCCCGCAGTTGCATTAGGTAACGATCATGGTGGTGCAGAATCGCGATCGCCACCTGTGGTATTTGCCCCATGGGAACTCAGTCTGAATGGCCAACCGCAGTATAGCCGGTTTAACTCGGTCCAAGCGGGAGACTAGCGCCCAGACCCGCGTCCTTCGGGGTACTGTGAGACGCTCAAGTTTGGGGGTGGCAGGCTGTTGTAGCAATCCATTGGTGTTATGTCCTGATGGTGGATAAGGACAACTACAACAATGGGGCTTGGGATTACGGAAACAGTTCAGATACCCTTAATCTCTAGAACCTAGCCATCACCGCCCCAAGACCGCCGTGCCTTCATAAAAATAGAGGCCAGCGATGCAACCGGTCATGAGGGTGGCTAAGGTACCCGCCCACAAAGCTTTCCAGCTTAATTCGCTGATGTCTTGACGACGGGAGGGGACAAGGCCTGACAGACCGCCGACAAAAATGCCCACCGAGGGAATGTGGGCAAAGCCACAGAGCACATAGCTGACGATCACCAGGGCGCGATCGCTAATGGCGCCTTCTGCTGCTAGATCCGCTAAGGCAATGTAGGGGGGAATGGCCGTCTCCAGAAGTCGCCGCCCAATCAGCTGGGAGGAAATCCACAGTTCTGTCCAGTCTAGGGATACTCCGGTCAGAAAGGTCAGGGGTAAAAATATGGCTCCCATAATATTTTGCAAGGTCATGACCTGAAACACCTGACCCAGGCTGCGCCACAGGGCCACGTCACTGTCGGCCAAGGTGGCCAGTTGGGCAAAGATTAGATTTAGCAGAGCAATTAACCCCAAAATGGCAATCAGGGCAGCCACGATACCGACGGCCATTTTGACGCCGTCTAAAGCGCCTAAGATCAGACTGTCCATGGGAGATTTGCGATCGCCGTCGGTCATGTCAATGGCAGGTACCTTGCCCAGGGTTTCAGGCACCGCCTGTTCGGGGACCAAAATCTTCGCCATCACAAAGGCAGCGGGGATGGTTAGCACCGAGGCCGACATCAAGTGCCCGGCGATCGCCGGAAACGTCCCCCGCAAATAACCGGCATACAGCCCCAGCATTGTCGAAGCAATAGAGCCAAACATCGAGGCCATAATCGCACAGAGCTCGCTGCGGGTCATGCGTTCCAAAAAGGGCCTGATGGCAATGGCTGACTCGATGCCAACAAAGATATTGGCCCCCCCGGCCAGGGCTTCCGCACCGCTGATGTTCATGGACCAGCGAAAGAACTGGGCAAACGCGCGAATCACCGGTTGAATTAGCCCCAGGCCATATAACAATGAGAAAATCGCCGAAAAGAAGACTACCTGGGGGAGCGAACGAAAGGCAAAGATGTACCCCAGGTTCAAGTTATCGGTCCCCAATCGATCCCCCGGCACTGGGGTAAACGGCGGGGTTAGAGCCCGAGCGACCCACCGACCTGCCCCCGATGGCCCCACCGGTTGGCTGAAGTCGGGGACCAAAATCGGGCCAAACAAAAATCGAGCCCCGGCGTCTGAGGCGTCAATTAAGCCGTTGAGAATACCGCTAAGCCACACCACCAGATCACGACTGAGGGGCACCAGGAAGATCAGCAGCCCCAGTACCAGTTGCAGCCCGATCCCCCATAGGATCATTTTCCAGGGAACCTGACGACGATCTTCAGAACCAAGCCAGGCAATGAAACACAGCCCCCCAATGCCCAACAGCGAAATCAACCGCAGCGCCATAGCCTAAGTCCTTTCTCTGCTCCGTAAATTTGGCCATCTGCACCGATTATGCCAGCAATTCTGACTTTGGCCGTGCATTGGGGATCTAAACGGCTGAGGGAGGGTATTGGAGTCTCCTAGACTCTAGGGGCAAAGCCAGGGCTTCTATCCCAGATCAACCAAGACTCTGTCACAAGATAGTCGTTCCATCCCAAGGTAGAGGTGCTATCCTCCACTGTGAGTGTGAGTGAGTGAGCAAGGAATTCAGAGCTATGGTGAGTTCTCCGGTTAAACCGACGGTTGCTGTACCTGCAGATCAACCTCCTGTAGGTCGTTCTCAAGGATTTACTGAGGGGTTGGGGGCACTGTCTTTGCCCAAAACGCCACTCTTTGGCACCGATGGTATCCGAGGTCATGCTGGGGAGCTATTGACGGCCCCACTGGCCATGGCTGTGGGCTATTGGGCCGGTCAGGTGTTGCGATCCCAGGGACAGCTCCAGGGCCCGGTAATTCTGGGCCAAGATTCCCGTAATTCTGGCCACATGCTGGCCACCGCCCTGTCCGCTGGCCTCACCTCTGCTGGCTTAGATGTATGGTACATCGGGCTATGCCCCACCCCGACGGTGGCCTACTTGGCTGAATCCTGTCAGGCCTCGGGGGGGATCATGATCTCGGCCAGCCATAACCCTCCTGAAGACAATGGCATCAAGTTCTTTGGCGGCGACGGCACTAAGCTGAATAGCACCATGCAGGCGGACATTGAAGCCGCCCTGCGCGGTCAGTCAGTGGTAACTGAGGCGGCCCCCGCCACCACCTGGGGCCAGTGCTATTACCGTCCAGAGTTGGTCAACCGCTACATCAGCTTTTTGCACAAGCCTTTGCAGCCCGATTTAGACCTGCGGGGCATGAAAGTTGTGCTGGATATGGCCTGGGGCTCAGCCACTCGCCTAGCCGCCCAGGTATTTCAGGAAGCTGGGGCCGAGGTAATCGCACTCCATGACCAACCGGATGGCGATTTAATTAACGTCAACTGTGGCTCTACCCATTTAACTCCCCTCAAGGCCGCTGTGAAAACCCACCAGGCCCAACTGGGCTTTGCCTTTGATGGCGACGCCGACCGGGTGATGGCGGTTGACCCCGAGGGGCGAGTGGTCGATGGCGACTACATTTTATATTTCTGGGGCCAGCGACTGCGGGAGCAGGGCCGTTTACCCGACAATACCCTGGTTTCGACTGTGATGGCTAACCTAGGCTTTGAGCGAGCATGGCAAGCCCTGGGCGGCACCCTGGTACGCACCCAGGTGGGAGACCAGCACGTCCATGCTGAAATGGTGAGCCGAGGTGCCAAGTTGGGAGGGGAGCAGTCCGGCCATATCCTCTGCCACCACTACAGCCTCACCGGGGATGGGATTCTCACGGCGCTACACCTGGCCTCGTTGGTGCAAACCACAGGGGGGTGCCTGGCGGCGTTGATGAACCAAAGTTTTCAGACCTATCCCCAGCTGTTGCAGAATGTGCGGGTGGTCGATCGCGATCGCAGACTCAACTGGCAAGATTGCGACCCCGTGATGCAATCGATCCAGACTGCAGAGCAAGCCATGGGCAGCGAAGGCCGAGTGTTGGTGCGACCATCTGGGACTGAGCCCGTGATTCGGGTGATGGTGGAGGCGGTGCAGCAGGAGCTCGTCACCCACTGGATGCAGCATATTGTCGGATCCGTATCTCGTCATTTAGCCGTTTGAACAGTATACGGTTCAAGATTCAGGGCATACGATTAGGGGCGGGCAGACAAATCAGGTACCCGCTGCTCGGAAGGTCCCTCGCTGGGAACAAGTCCTAATTCTTAATCTTGATTCTTAATCTTGACGCTGCCCGAGTAGATGGCCCCAGAAGTCGGCCAGCCTTTCCTGATCCCTGACAACTAGAACCCGACACCCTCAGTCCAGAGGGCATATTTCTGCTAGCCGATACGAGTTGTCAAAGTCATTTTGCTTAATGCGTGATATTCTCAATAAAGCAGGCCGGTTATTGTTTAGGTCAAGCTGGTTTTTGCTGTTGACGTTATTCTTGCCCTTCTCCATGACAATGCCAGATATTTTGCGGCTTGATGCTGTGACGAAGTCATACACTCCAGCTTCACCGCCAGCCGTAAACAACGTCAGCTTCACCCTAAAGCAGGGAGAAATTCTAGGTTTATTGGGGCCATCGGGCTGTGGGAAAACAACGCTGCTGCGCTTGATTGCCGGGTTTGAGCAGCCGGAACAAGGCACAATTTATTTAGATCAGCAGCCGGTATGTGGACCATGCTGGTTGCCCCCCGAACGCCGTGATGTGGGTATTTTGTTCCAGGACTATGCCCTGTTTCCCCACTTAACGGTAGAAAAAAATGTCGCTTTTGGGCTGCAACAGCGGTCTCGTCGCAGTCAGCTTTCAGGCGACCAGGTGAAGCAGCAGACCGTAGAGGCGATTGCCCTGGTGGGGTTGAGTGGTCTAGAGCATCGCTTTCCCCATGAGCTTTCTGGTGGGCAGCAGCAGCGGGTGGCCTTGGCTCGGGCTCTAGCGCCTCGCCCAGCTTTGATTTTGCTGGATGAGCCTTTTAGCAACCTGGACGTGCAGGTACGGCTACACCTGCGTCAGGAGGTGCGCGATATCTTACGGCAGGTGAGTGCTTCAGGGGTATTTGTCACCCACGACCAAGAGGAGGCCATGGCCATGGCCGATCGCGTGGCGGTGATGCGTCAGGGATATTTAGAGCAGTTGGGCACTCCTGAGACGATTTACAGTCAGCCCGAGTCACGCTTTATTGCTGATTTTGTCACCCAGGCCAACTTCTTGGCGGCTTGTCGAGAGGCTCAGGGTTGGCAGACCGAACTGGGCTGCTTTGACATTGCTGTGGAACCTGGCCCCTGTGTGGGGGTGGATATTCTCAGGTCTATGACAGAACCGGCTCGGGGGGATCTAATGCTGCGTCAAGAAGATATTGACTTGGTCCACGATGAGAATGGGCCTTTGCTCGTGCGCGATCGCCAGTTTCTAGGGCGAGAATATAAATATTGTCTGCAATCACCTTCTGGGCGGACTCTTCATGCTCGTTTGCCCATAGGTAACCCAATTCCCCTGGGTAATCGGGTCCGTTTGGTGATCAAGCCTCAGCGAGTGCGCCTCTACGCATCCCAAGCTCCGGATCTCCCTCGGGACGCGAGAGAAGTCAGCCTAGTTACGTCGTGAAGGTTTTGCCGTAAGGTTATGAACGCAGGGATTGGCATCTCCCTTGTCTGATCAATGGAGGCAAGGGTTTATCTGTCTGCTCTTTATCTTTATGGGTAATGTTCTATGCCTTTAACCCTCTGGCCGGTGAGTACCGATGTAAGTTTAAGGTCACTGGCAATCTGCTCAACCATGGCTTTAACCATGGGCTCTATGGCTGCGGCTCTGGCCACAACGCGGCCTGAACCTCGTCCTCTGACCAATACTGACGGGATCGGCCTGCGATTAGCCCAGGACCCTATGGTTGAAACCGCCTTATTCTTTGAAACAGAGACCATGGCTGTGCGGGTCTATCGCCAGGGCTCAAATTACTTAATGAATCTCTACAACAAAACCACTGATGCTGTAGAAGCCAGGGGCATTCCGGCCCGTATTATCCCCAGCAGTCGCGACCAAATTGTGTATCGGGCCGATCGTGGTGAAGCGGAGCGTTTTGCCCGAATTAACGTGCTGAACGAAACGGAGCTAGAAATTATTGCCGCCGATGGCACCTTGGTGCTTAAAGAGCCCGGGTTCAATGCCGTGGTTGGGGTACCTGATGGCTCTACCGATTTTCAGGGTAATAGCGTTGCCCCTGGTACCGGAGCTATTGTGCTTTCGGCGGAGGCGGCTCGCCTGCGATCGCATCCTCGGCTTGGCAGTGACATCCTTGGGGCGGCTAGTCGGCGTGAAATTGTGGACGTCCTCGATCGAGTCGGTAACCCCGATGACGGGTTTATCTGGTACCAGGTTATTTACGATGGCGTGACCGGCTGGGTGCGAGGCGATCTTTTGCAACCTCTTAGGTAGGCGGCGAATCGGTTAACTCCACGATCATCCCCTCCCGAGCGATACAAGTATTGGCAAACGAGGCTTTCGCCTGTTGCTCCACCTGGTCTAGAAAGTCATCATCATGGCAGGGATTATGGTGAAACAAGATCAGTTGATTAACGTGACTGGCTTCAGCCAAACGGGTACCCAAATGCCACGGCGTTAAGCGACAACTGTGGGGTTCTGAGTAAGCCATATCAACGTAGGTGCCATCAAAAATCAACACCTGAGCTGTTTCAGCCAGTAGCATCAAATTAGGGTCCATGGTGGTTTGGGTGGGGTCTGTGTCAGTGGCGTAGACCAACCCATATCCCTGCCAGTTAACCCGGTAGCCTAAAGCATTTGTATGGCGATTAAGGCTAATGGTTTCGATCGCAACCTCCCCCACCTGAATCACATCCCCTGGGCGAATATTGTGGAACGTCATCGTGGCGGCCATGGTTTGTAGCGGCTTGAAAAAGTTAGGCCGTAGCATCTGGCCCATTAAACATTGCTTGATCGAGGCCCCGTTCAGGGCGGCAGCACCATAAATATTGAGGATGGTGGTGGGATCAAACGCTGGATAGAAAAAAGGAAATCCCTGAATCCGATCCCAGTGGGTATGGGTGAAAAATAAATGGGCATCGACCGGCTGAGCCTGCTGAGTGAGTTGCTTGCCCAAGACCCGCAAGCCAGTACCACCATCAAAAATGAGGTGTTGCCCCCCAACCCGCACCTCAACGCAGGCGGTATTGCCACCATAGCGAACCGTATCTGCTCCTGGAGCTGCAATATTGCCCCTAACGCCCCAAAACCGCACTGAAAACCCTGATGACGCCGGGGAAGCTATGGACGGGTCACAATCAGGTATTGCCTGAACTGATGCATCAAATTGGTCTACCGTGTTAGTCATAGCCTAGCTAAAGCGTTAGGGCCTGGAAATGACAAACGCCACAGGTTTCGGTTGAACCTAGGCTGTGGTTCCAACAACCTATAGCCTCAGTGTGCCCCAATATGTCTGATGCCCCTTAGTCTGATGCCCCTTAGACTCAGCGACCTGGCGTAGATTCTGAGTGGATAATGTTCAGTTATACAACATGTCTGGGCCGGGTAAGGTGTGGCCTACGGCCTAGTCTTGAAGTGGGTCGCGCCAGAGGGTCAGGGCGTTGTTGAAGGGTTGTAGGGTAGTACCAGGATAATAAAAATGCAAAATGCGATCGTGACTCCAGCCCAGGTTACCTAATCGATAAGAGCCAGTCTGACTCATGCCGACCCCATGGCCCCAGCCGCCACCCACAAAGCCATAGCCCGTTAGCTGAGGAGCAACCCCAGGGGAGGAATTGCCATCGCTGGTTTCAGCATAAATGGGCTCTAAATAGAACAACAAACTCCGGGGGGCGGCCATCACCCGAACAATCTCGTCTTTTTCCAGGGATACGACGCCGACGTCTGTTTCAATCTCCAGCACCTGAACCCGCCCTGATGTGGCCCGTTCTGCCACCCGCAATTCCAGGACTTGGGTCAGGTGAGCCAAGGGATGCTGCCGACGGCCCAGGTAACCCTTCAGATCTTGGGCAATTTCTGCCAGGCCACTCTCATAGCGCCAGCGAAACAGTCGCCAGGTGTCTTCGTTAAAGCCTTCGTCCAGGGCCAGAAAAGCTCGAATGCTGTCCTCGTTATTCAATGGAAATTGGTTCAGATTCCACACCCCCTGGACTGAATCCACAACAGACCTGAGGTAAGGGCGATCGGGGCCATTCCAAACGTCACTAAAGGCGGCAGTGACTCCCCCGGTGGTGGACGAATAGAGAGCATCGACCAACTCGTCCTCGTAGGTCAACACCTGCCCTTGGGTGGCTCGAATCGCTTGGTCTGTGTTGGTGGCTGTACCCCCTAGCCCCCAGTACACCTGGCACTGGGTATCAGCACAGAGTTGGTAATCATCAATCTCAAACCGGCGCAGGTTGCGCAAGGCATAGGTGCGGGCCAAGATCGCTTGGGCCTCAATGGCGGGCATCGGTGCCCCAGGCCCAATTTCGTGGGGAACAACCCCTCGCAGGTAGGTTTCAATCGGGACATCGTTGACTAGGGTATAAGTGCCATAGGTGTTGGGTTGTAACCTGAGACTGCCACCGTAGAGCCGAGTGACCGGTGGGCTACCCCCTTTATGGACTCGAATTCGGCCGCTAGAGGCGCGAATGTCGAGTGTTTCCCGGTGATAGCGGTAGCCATTCGCCTCAAAAAACGCCTTGGGCACCTGACTGATCACACGACTGTCTAAGAAGACCTCGGCAAATCCTTGATCCCTTAAGTCATTGACCAATAATCGGCGGACCAAAGGGGTCGCATAAACCTCTCGGTTTGCCCAAACCTCCCAGCCGTCTGGCTGGGCAATTTCTGGATCAATCCCTCGCTGTCGCCACTCTTGGGCACTATGTTCAGCACTCTCAAAGCTGCGATGGGTACTCAGAACCACCCGCTCTCGCAGTTGGGCTTCGGGAAGTGCCTCGGGAACCAGACCCAGCACTAGCTTAGGGGTGGTCACTGTTTGGGTTTGCCCATGGGTTGAAAACGTTAAGGTCAGTTGCTCTCCAGCTAACGCCTCAATGGTTAAACCATCCCCTTGATTTTCCCCGAAACGCTGCACCACCCCCACCTCGATAATGGGGTTTTGAGCGGCTTGCCCCTGGGCCACTGACCAAGGGGTTAAGGCGATCGCAATACCGCCCATAGCACCGCATATGTTCCTTAACGACCGCCGCCGCCCCAGAAATCGCTGGCCATAATTGATTCCCAAGCTCCAGCATCCCCTAGTCCAGACCATAGTCCCTATCCACGCTTCCTCCTGCCCTAACCTGACTGCATCGGCTTCAGCAGGGCCAACCCAACTATCTTACACAGTGGTAGCTGGCGTGGAGCAACAGCGCTGGCCCAAAAAACAGCAGCAAAACTTGGCTTCATGCCGTCGCTTCCCCGGGAAGGATGCTCTGTTATACCTCCTCCCAGAGAGGAGACGTGAATTCTTGCTGCATTGGGGCAACCCCGCTGAATATGAAAGGCTTTTGCAAAGTAATCGCCCTCATGTTTAGCCTTGATAGACCACTAGCTTAACCTTTATTTATCACTATTAGCTGATGGGAAAGGTCCTGGCAAAGAGGGGACTGAGCCTTCTATGTCGTGGTTTTAGTCTGTGAAAGATGGGCTTAAGTGGTTGATCTGCATAGTTTTCCCACAACCCTTAATTAAGACTCTTAACCTTGCCTAAAGACTCGATCTAGATTTCTTCTGCATCGCTTAATATTGCCTTTACCTCTGAGAAATAAACTCCTGGTAGGTTTATTTAAGGACAGAAAAAGGTTGATTTGTGCGTGCTATTGACCCTTTTTGGGGTGAGTGGTGGTCTGTACTTACCGGCACCCAGACTCGCCCCGGCGTCCTTTCTTTTTGTGAGGAGTGAGAAACGTTTGACATGATGAAAGTATTTTTGACGGCTTTGTTGGCCGCTCCGGCGACAGCGTTGGCTGTATCTGGACCTGCGATCGCGGCTGAATCTGCTTCCGACCCTGTGGTCAGTTTTGACCAAGCGCCCGTACAACTGGCGCAAATTACCAGTGTGTCCGAATTGACCGACGTACTGCCTTCCGACTGGGCCTTCCAAGCGCTGCAAAGTTTGGTCGAAAACTACGGCTGTATCCAGGGGTACCCGGATCGCACCTTCCGGGGTCAGCGCAGCATGACCCGTTTCGAGTTTGCCGCTGGTCTCAACGCCTGTTTGGATGTGATGGCGGTACTGATTTCCCAGGCTGGCCTTGACCCTGAGGACCTAGCCACCATTCGCCGCCTGCAAGAAGAGTTTCAGGCAGAATTGGCTACCCTGCGTGGTCGGGTGGATGCCCTGGAAGCGGAAACCGCTACCCTGCGGGCTCAGCAGTTCTCGACCACCACCAAGCTGCGGGGCCAGGCTGACTTCCATATCGGCGCTCCCTTCGATACCCTCGACGCTGGCGGCATTGTGGAAGACAGCGTCAGCGTTGCCTCTCGGGCGCGGCTCAACTTTGACAGCAGCTTTACCGGTCGCGATCGCCTGCGAATTCGGCTTCAGGGGCGTAGTGGCGATTTCTTAGCTCCCTTCGGTGGGTTAGCAAATGGTGGCGATGGCAACTTTAATGTCGCCATTGATGACTTCTATTACAGTTTCCCGTTGGGTAATCGAATCACCACCACCATTGCCGCTCGGGGCCTGTCTAATGATGACTGGGTCACCAGTACCATTGTGCCATTTGATGGACCTGGGGTGGCCGATCCCTCTACCCCTGCCTTCTATGGCGCTGGGGGTAGCACCAGCAATGGAGCTGGGATTGGTATCAACTTTGCCCTCACCGATAGCATCATTCTCGACCTGGGATATACCTCTGCCAACTCTGGCGCAACCGATCCAGCCCGGGGGATTACGGCGGCCCAAGGGCAAAGCTATATTGCTCAGCTCAACTTTTTGCCCGAAGGTTTCTTGAATGCAGCGGTGACTTACATTGGTAGCGATAACTCAGCTCCCACCTGGGGAGGGGCACCCGGGCGTACCGATACCTTTGCAGGTCTGCTGAATCTTGACTTTGGCCGTTTCTTCATTGCTGGCCACGCCGCTTGGACCGACTTTGATGGCGGCGACGACTTTAGCTGGACCGCTGGCATCGGCTTCAATGACTTCTTAATGGAAGGGTCTCAGTTTGGGGTCTATGGGGGCCAACTGCCTCAAACCGATGGTTTCCTGGATAATCCCTGGATTGTAGAAGGGTACTACGATATTCCCGTAAGTCAGTTTCTCACCCTGACCCCAGCGTTGATCTACGGCGATGCCAACCTGGGTGGCCCTGACGACACCACCTTCTATGGTGTTTTGCGAGCTACATTCCGGTTCTAGTGATGGTTTGCTGCCTGGCTAACCTCTATCGCTAAACCCCTAACTCAGGAGGCTGTTGGTTAAACTGCCAGCCTCCTGGATCTCTCCTAACCCATACCTCCAGCCATCGAAGGTAAACCAAGCCCGAATCAAGCGAAAAATAAAATCCACATGCCGGGAACATCGGTCCTTAAGCCTCGTCATAGGGTGCGTTGGCTCGATGGCAAAAATCGATCTAGCCGAGACGATAGTGATCTGCTAGTATCGTGTTTGAATGCATGTAGCACTAGTAACGTTCTGTTTTCTAGGCGCTTGATTTGTTCGCTCAAATCGCAGGTCATCCGATGACCTCATTGTTTGGGAAACGTTTAACCTTCTTGAAAGGTGTGAGGAGAGACTAAACTAATGTCTAAGCTACTTTGGAAATCTTTGCTGGCAGTCCCAGCAGCCATGGGGGCGGCCTTTGCCGTTTCCGGTACTGCGATCGCCGCTGAATCTGCTTCCGAGTCTGTGGTCAGCTTTGACCAAGAGCCTGTACAACTGGCTCAAATTACCAGTGTGTCCGAATTGACCGATGTGCTGCCCTCCGATTGGGCCTTCCAAGCACTGCAAAGCTTGGTCGAAAACTACGGTTGTATCCAAGGTTATCCGGATCGTACCTTCCGGGGTCAGCGCAGCATGACTCGTTTTGAGTTTGCCGCTGGTCTAAACGCCTGTTTAGACGTGATGGCTGTGCTAATTTCCCAAGCCGGCCTTGACCCAGAAGACTTGGCCACCATTCGCCGTCTGCAAGAAGAATTCCAGGCTGAACTGGCGACCCTGCGGGGCCGGGTGGACGCTCTAGAAGCTGAAACCGCCGAACTGCGGGCTCAACAATTCTCCACCACCACCAAATTGCGGGGTCAAGCTGACTTCCATCTCGGTGCTCCCTTCGACACCTTTGACACTGGTGGCATTGTTGAAGACAGCGTCAGCGTTGCCTCCCGGGCTCGTTTAAACTTTGATACCAGCTTCACTGGCGAAGACTTGCTACGCATTCGCTTGCAGAGTGGCGACGGCAGCTTCCTTAATCCTGTTGGCGGTCTAGCCAATGCAGGTGGCGACGGGTTCAACGTCGATGTCACTAACTTCTACTACAGCTTCCCTCTGGGCAGCCGGATCAACGCCACCCTGTCCGCTACAGGTCTGGCTGGGGATGACTGGGTCACCAGCACCATCGTTCCGTTCGATGGTCCTTCCGTAGCTGATGCTGGCTTGCCTTCTTTCTATAGTGCTGGCGGCGTACCTGGCAATGCTGCTGGGGTTGGCCTCAATTTTGCCCTGACTGACAGCATCATCCTCGACTTGGGCTACAACACCAGCAATGTTGGTGGTGCCACCAACCCTGCAATCGGTGTGTCTGCGGCCCAGGGTCAAAGCTACATCGCTCAGCTCAGCTTCCTGCCTGAGGGTTTCCTGAATGCCGGTATCGCCTATGTCGGTAGCGACAACTCTGAAGGCTTTGAAGGTGGTGCCTTTGGTCGCACTGATACCTTTGCCGGTCTGCTGAACCTTGACTTTGGTCGCTTCTTTGTGGCTGGTCATGCTGCTTGGACCGACTTCAACGGCGGGGATGACTTCAGCTGGACTGCGGGCCTTGGCTTCAACGACTTCCTGATGGAAGGTAGCCAGTTGGGTGTTTATGGTGGTCAGCTGCCTCAGCTGGCAGGCTATCTTGACAATCCCTGGATTGTAGAAGGCTACTACGAGATCCCCGTGAGCCAGTTCATTACCCTGACCCCGGCTCTGATCTACGGTGAAGCTAACCTGGGTGGGCCTGACGACACTGGTTTCTACGGTGCTCTGCGGATGACCTTTAGCTTCTAAGCTAGTCATCATTAGTTAGATGATTAGTCAGATTACCTGATGCACAAAAGCTCAGCTTTGTTTAGCTGAGCTTTTGTGTTTTCTACCAAGTATGTGGCCAGGAAAGAAACTCTTTTTAACGTCAGTTTGATGGAATCTCATGCAGCAGAAAAGTCGGTCACGTCCCCTCCTTGGAGGGGTGCCCGGAGGGCGGGGTGGGTCAAATTGGCGACAGAAAGTAAACTGCTGAATACGGAAAAAGGCATCCTAGCCCGAGATTAACCCACCCCTACCCCTCCCAGGAGGGGACGATCAGACTCGTTGCTCAAGCAACATTCGCTGTCGAACTCAGGTCTCTTTAGGGCGGGTTCTCCTGCGGAGTTTCCTTTGATACAGCTTGACTCCAGTAACCCTCAGGTAACCATCGTCCGCCCAAGGCTTGAACACGGTCCAGCGACATTGTATATACCCAGGCCTGGGTTAAAAACGTTTGCTCCAGATTGTAAACACCATGGCGTAAACGCTGATACTCGCTGGCCTTGGGGTTATCCGGGTAATATTCTTCGAACTCATCCAGGGTTGTCAGGATCGCCGCATTACCAAACGTGAGAAGAACCCCTTGCACCCACCCCTCCTCTAAGGTCATGGCTGGGTATCCTAACGGCAGACGGTATAGGCGTCCAGGAGCCATAGCCAGTTGTCGATCAGGGGTGAAGGGCTGGCAGAATTGTTCAAAGGCTCCCTCCCCCGGCTTGAGCGTGCCATAGACAAAAAGTTGAAACTCAGGTGACGTCATCGCAGGCTGCCAGTAAACAGGATTGGTCGAACAAGCTTTATAAAGATTTGTTCTGATATGTAGAATTGAACTATCGGCAAGCTGGCCCAAGCAGATCTTCCTTTAAGGATAGTAAACTAGGGCCTATTAAGCTATGCGGCTTAGAAACATAGTCATGGTTCTAGTTATATGAGAATTCTGGTAACAGGTGGAGCTGGTTTTATCGGCTCGCATTTAATTGATCGCTTAATGACTGAAGGGCATGAGGTAATCTGCCTGGATAATTTTTTCACAGGCCATAAACGCAATATTTTAAAGTGGTTGGGTCATCCTTACTTTGAGCTGATTCGCCATGACATCACTGAACCCATTCGCTTAGAGGCCGACCAGATCTACCACCTGGCCTGCCCAGCGTCGCCGGTGCACTATCAGTACAACCCGGTCAAAACCATTAAGACCAACGTCATGGGCACCCTGAATATGCTGGGGTTAGCCAAACGGGTGAAGGCCCGGTTCCTACTGGCCTCCACCTCTGAGGTCTATGGTGATCCGGAAGTGCATCCCCAGTCCGAAGAGTATCGCGGTAACGTTAACCCCATTGGCATTCGTAGCTGCTACGACGAAGGCAAGCGGGTAGCTGAGACCCTGGCCTTTGACTATCATCGGCAAAACAATGTGGATATTCGGGTTGCCCGGATTTTCAATACCTATGGCCCACGGATGTTAGAAAACGATGGCCGGGTCGTTAGCAACCTGGTGGTGCAGGCCCTACAAGGCATTCCCCTGACCATTTACGGCACTGGGGCTCAGACCCGTAGCTTCTGCTATGTATCCGATCTTGTGGACGGACTAATGCGGCTGATGAATGGTGACTACATTGGTCCTGTGAATCTGGGCAACCCTGACGAGTACACCATCTTAGAATTAGCCCAGACAGTACAGTCTATGGTCAACCCTGATGCTGAATTGGTCTATAAACCCCTGCCCCAGGATGATCCTCAACGGCGTAAGCCTGACATTACTCGAGCCAAAACCTTGTTGAACTGGTCCCCCTCTGTGCCCTTAAGCCAAGGCTTAGAATGGACCATTCAAGATTTTCGGGAGCGCCTAGAAAAGGCTAGCACTACTGACAGTTCTCAAACAACCCTACTATCTGTTGCTCAAGCTTGATGCATAGCCTTGAGCGTTTGATTGATTAGACGACCCTGATGGGAAATCTTGCAACTTAAAGCTGGGGTAATGCTCCAAATGTACTGAGCTTTCATAGCCTAATTCAGGCTGTCAAGGGGAGGCTAGGTCAGTATCCTGACTTAAATTGGGGGCTGCTAAAGCTGGTTAAGTGTCCAAAGATTGTGTAAAGCGGGTTTGTTTAGTTGCATTGACGTCATTTGTTACTAACTCACCTACTTTTTAATGCTTGTAGTGGTGTTGAATTAGCCTTTATCGTTATTGAGGTTTATAAGTTATGCGCGTATGTGTTATTGGTACTGGTTATGTGGGCTTGGTAACTGGGGTTTGCCTGGCCCATGTGGGGCACGATGTTATTTGTGTTGATGTCAATGAAGAAAAAGTAAAGTTGATGCAGTCTGGACAGTCCCCCATTTTTGAGCCGGGGCTATCTGAGATTATGCAGTCCTCTATGGCGGCGGGGCATCTCCAGTTTTCGACGGACTTGAAGGCTGGAGTTGAGCATGGGGAGGTGCTGTTTATTGCCGTGGGTACCCCTGCTCTACCGACTGGCGAAAGTGACACCCGCTACGTGGAAGCCGTGGCCAAGGGCATCGGCAGTCACCTGAACGGCGGCTACAAGGTGATTGTTAATAAATCCACCGTACCCATTGGGTCTGGGGACTGGGTGCGGATGATTGTTTTAGATGGCGTCGCTGAGCGTCAGCAGGTGCCTGTGCCAGCCGGTGGGGTACCAGAAACCACCCACCCTGAGGTAATCGCCGATTTTGATGTGGTTAGCAATCCTGAGTTTCTGCGGGAAGGCTCTGCGGTTTACGATACCTTTAACCCCGATCGCATTGTCTTGGGCAGCAACAGCTCCAGGGCGATCGCTATGATGCAGGAACTCTATCAACCGATTGTCGATCGCCAGTTTTCCGAAAATCCGGCGGGTGAGGCCGTCCCGGTGCTGGTAACTGACCTGAGCTCGGCGGAAATGGTGAAGTATGCCTCGAATGCCTTCTTGGCTACCAAGATTAGCTTTATCAACGAAGTGGCCAATATCTGCGATCGCGTTGGCGCTGACGTTACCCAGGTGGCGGCGGGTATTGGTCTAGATTCGCGGATTGGCAAGAAATTCTTGCAGGCCGGCATTGGCTGGGGCGGATCTTGCTTCCCGAAGGATGTGGCAGCGTTGATTCACACCGCTGATGATTACGGTTACGACGCCCAGTTGCTAAAATCAGCGGTTACTGTCAACGAGCGGCAGCGGCAAATCACCCTGGAAAAACTACAGCAGGTGCTGAAGATTCTCAAGGGTAAGACGGTTGGCCTACTAGGGTTGACCTTTAAGCCCGACACTGATGACATGCGGGATGCTCCCTCGTTGATTTTGATTGAGCAACTGAATCGGTTAGGGGCGAAAGTCAAAGCCTATGACCCGATCGTATCCCAAAGTGGCTTACGCCATGGCCTCAGTGGGGTAATTGTGGAAACCGACCCGGCCCATTTGGCCGACGGCTGTGATGCGTTGGTCCTGGTCACGGACTGGCACCAGTTTCAAGAGTTGGACTATGCCGCCATGGCAGAGCGCATGAGTAGCCCGATCATGATTGATGGCCGCAACTTCCTCGATCGAGAATCAATCATGCGAGCCGGCTTCCAATACCTGGGGATTGGCCGTTAGTACGCCGGTACAGATCCCAGGGTTCTGTCCCTGAATGCCTCAAAAAACGTAGCTAATCAGCCCAAGAATCCTGGGATCTTGACAGTCTGTACCAATGCCAATGCTCTAGTGCGACGTCAAGACTAAAAATTGGGGTTCCGTAGGTTGGGTGAAACGCAGTGTAACCCAACAGCAGTCAGCCTTGTTGGGTTCTGCTGGCGCGCCACCCAACCTACAAATTTAGAATTGACCTGCCACTAGGCATCAGCGATCGCCCTTTCACGGGTTTTAGGATAGCCCCGCTTGGATAAGCGGGGCATTTTGTAGCGGGTTGCGCACTTGCCCTGGGCCTCAGGCTGAAAATAGCCCCAATGGCAGTGGCCCATAGGTGCCGACTAGCTCAGCCATGTCTGGTTCGGTGGTGTGGAAGGTAATCAGTACACCCCGGGAATTGCCGCTGTAGTCATCCAGGTACCAAGCGCCCTTCAAGGTATTGAACTTAAGGTAGATGGGGCCCTGGCGTTCGGGCAGGTCAAGGTTGACGGTCACCCCCAAAGCGGCTAAGAAGCTTTCCATGGCGGTTTTTCCCTCTGTCAGAGAGTCAGCACAAATGCCTAAGGTTTGATACTCAGACCACTCGTTGAAACACTGCAAGTCGGCTTTGACCTGGTCAATTTCTGCCGGAGTGAGCTGAGCCGGGGTCTTTAGACAACTAAATCGATTCAGCCGTTGGCGGATGGTGGACAGTTGATCCTGGGATGGAACTGGGGGGATAACAGACATAGCAATAGAAACAGTAGGGCGGTTAACGGATAAACGTGTTACTGAGTGGCAAGGTTGGGCTTACTAAATCAAGCAAAGATGGGCCAGGAAAAGATGGCCAAACAGCCCATCGCTAAGGATGCTGAAATGACTTACCACGTGCGCATGACCGATATGCCTGAAAGCGATCGCCCCCGGGAGCGATTGTTGACCTCTGGGGCTAAAAGCCTCTCAACAGCAGAGCTACTGGCCATTTTACTGGGTACTGGCCAGGGATCGGGAAAGCTCTCTGCCGTGGGGTTAGGTCAACTGATTCTGCAGCAAATGGGCCAGAACCAGCGGGACCCCCTCAGTGCCCTCCGAGATGTCACAGCTCATGACTTGACTCAGATTTCTGGGGTGGGTCCAGCTAAAGCCACTACAATCTTAGCGGCCATTGAGTTAGGTAAGCGAGTTTTGCAAGCGATCCCGCCTGAAAAAACGGTTGTCGACGATCCGGCGATCGCGGCGGCAGCCTTAAGCCATGAGCTAATGTGGCAAGCCCAAGAGCGATTTGCGGTGGTTTTGCTGGATATCCGCCATCGGTTGCTGGGCACGAAGGTGATTACCATTGGCACGGCCACCGAAACCCTGGCCCATCCTCGGGAAATCTTCAAAGAGGTGATTCGCCATGGGGCGGTGCGCTGCATTGTGGCCCATAACCACCCTAGCGGCAACCTCGACCCCAGCCCAGAGGATTTATCCTTGACCCGGCAACTGCTGCAAGGGGCACAGATTTTATCGATTCCGGTGCTAGATCACTTGATTATCGGCAATGGCGACTACCGCAGCCTGCGTCAGACAACCCAGCTGTGGCAAGAGACGCCCCAGGCCGCTTAGGCTCAAGACCCCAGGGCCTTGCTTAGATGATTAGTTATAAACCTTGGAGCATCCCAGGACAGCACCCTGGAATCTGTCCTGACAAACCACTAGTGGTCTGTCAAGACTAAAAATTAGGGTAAGTGCTTTGCAAAAGTCTTGGATCTTCAGGGAGGTTGCTTCAACACGTCAGGACCTTTCATCCCCTCCCACGGAGGGGTGCCCGGAGGGCGGGGTGGGTTTCTTCGGGCTTGCTTGACCCACCCCTACCCACTTCGACACGCTCAGCGCAGGCCTCCAAAGGAGGGGATTTCGGACCTTGATGCCAACAAATCTCTACATCTGCTAACCCTAAATTTAAGACTTGAAGCAACCTCTCTAACGATGGTCGCTGGGGCCTGCAAAAAAGGGACGGAGAAAACTCTCCATCCCTCTGGGTATAACCTAGCCTGTGTTGTGTGTGACTCAGTGGAGTCAGCGACTGCGGTTAGCTTTCAGCTGAAATTAGCTCTCGCCGCTGCTCCGCCTGGATAGTGACTTTGCCATTGTCATCGACATCAACAGTGGCCGTATCGCCATCCCCTAGGCGGCCGGAAAGGATTTCCTCAGCCAGGGTGTCCTCTAGCAGACGCATAATAGCGCGGCGTAGGGGTCTAGCACCGTAGCTGGGGTTGTAGCCTTCTTCCACCAGCCGCTCTTTGAACCGCTCCGTCACCTCCAGCTGGATGTTCTTCTCGGTCAACCGGGCGAACACTTCCCGTAGCAAGATATCGGAAATCTGCTTGACTTCGTCCTTGGTGAGTTGTCGGAAGACAATGATTTCGTCCAGACGATTGAGGAACTCTGGCCGGAAGTACTGCTTCAGTTCTTCATTCACCAGGGACCGAATCCGGTTGTACTGGGATTCTGCCTGGTCTTGCTCGAACTCGAAGCCGAGACCGCCGCCACCCTTCTCAATCACCTTAGAGCCGATGTTAGAGGTCATAATCAGCAGGGTGTTTTTGAAGTCCACTGTGCGACCTTTGGCATCGGTCAGGCGGCCGTCTTCTAGAATTTGCAACAGCATGTTGAAGACATCGGGGTGGGCCTTCTCGATTTCGTCAAACAGGACCACGGTGTAAGGCCGACGGCGCACTGCTTCGGTTAACTGCCCCCCTTCGTTGTAGCCGACATATCCGGGGGGTGACCCAATTAGCTTGGAAACGGTATGGCGCTCCATGAACTCGGACATATCCAGCCGGATCATCGATTCTTCGGAACCGAAGAAGTAGGAGGCCAGGGACTTGGCTAATTCGGTTTTACCGACCCCTGTAGGCCCAGAGAAGACAAAGCTAGCAATGGGACGATTGGGATTCTTGAGCCCCACCCGAGCCCGACGAATGGCCCGAGAAATGGCTCTCACCGCCTCGTCTTGGCCGATCAGCCGCTGGTGCAGGGTATCTTCCATGTGCAGCAGCTTTTCAGACTCAGATTCAGTCAGCTTGCTGACCGGTACGCCAGTCCAAGAGGCCACAATATGGGCGATGTCCTCTTCACTGACCACGGGCTGATCTTCACCGCCAGCATCTTCGCTAGCTTTGTTCTGAGCGATCGCCCGGATTTCTGCTTTGATTTCCATTTCGCGATCGCGCAATTCCCCAGCCTTGTCAAAGTCCTGGGAACGGACGGCGTTATCCTTATCCTTCAACACCTGCCGCAGCTCTCGATCCAACTCTTTGGCTGCGGGGGGCAACTGGGAGTTAATCAACCGCACCCGCGAACCGGCTTCGTCAATTAAGTCGATTGCCTTGTCGGGTAGAAAGCGATCGGAGATGTACCGATCAGATAACTTAGCCGCTGCATCCAAAGCATCATCAGAAATTTTTAGCTTGTGGTGCTGTTCATAGCGATCGCGTAGACCGTGTAAAATCTCGATCGTTTCATCCACACTGGGCTCGCCCACCATCACCGGTTGGAACCGGCGCTCTAAGGCTGCATCCCGCTCAATGTGCTTACGGTACTCGTCCAGGGTGGTAGCGCCAATGCACTGAAGCTCACCCCGGGCTAGGGCCGGTTTGAGAATGTTGGCGGCGTCGATAGCGCCTTCGGCCGCCCCCGCCCCAATTAGGGTGTGCACCTCGTCGATCACCAGGATGACATTGCCGGCAGAGCGGATTTCATCCATGATCTTCTTCAGGCGTTCTTCAAACTCGCCCCGGTACTTGGTGCCAGCTACTAGCAGGCCGATGTCAAGGGTGACCACCCGGCGATCTTCCAAAATATCGGGTACATCTCCATGGCCGATGCGTTGGGCTAACCCTTCGGCGATCGCGGTTTTACCAACCCCAGGTTCACCAATCAACACAGGATTGTTCTTAGTACGCCGTCCCAGGATTTGAATCACCCGCTCAATCTCTTTCTGACGCCCGACGACAGGGTCTAACTTACCGTCAGAGGCCATCTGGGTCAGGTTAGAGCCAAACTCATCCAGGGTAGGGGTCTTGGTGCGCCCTTGACCACCGCCGGCCGATACCTCAGCGGTTTCACCCAACATGCGAATCACCTGGGTCCGTACCTTGGAGAGGTCAACCCCCAAATTCTCGAGCACTCGGGCCGCGACCCCCTCGCCTTCGCGGATTAATCCTAGAAGCAGGTGCTCAGTGCCAATGTAGTTGTGACCCAGTTGGCGAGCTTCTTCCAGGGAAAGTTCAAGCACCCGCTTGGCTCGGGGGGTGAAGGGAATCTCGACGGCTACGAAGCCAGAGCCTCGGCCAATAATCTTTTCCACCTCAATGCGCGCATCTTTAAGATTGACGCCCATGGATTTCAAGACCTTGGCGGCGACGCCAGTACCTTCTCCAATCAACCCTAAGAGAATTTGCTCAGTGCCGACGAAGTTATGCCCCAGCCGACGAGCTTCCTCCTGAGCCAGCATGATGACTTTGATAGCTTTTTCTGTGAAGCGTTCAAACATGACGGTATTTATCACCTGGTGCGTGCCGGATAGGGAAATTCTAGCACAGGGAAAATTGCCAGTTGTGACCTACTAAACAGCTGATTTTCTAAGGATCGCTGGGTTCGGCGCAGAAACATCAATACAGGTTGGGATCACGCGTTGTCGTGGGATTGAGTTAACAGGGATGTTAATTTTCTCAACTCAAATACGACTTAAAGGATAGGCTTTAGGGGTGGTTTACCGTCTGCTTTTGAGCGGATATCTGCCATCCTTGAGCCTGAAGTCGCTGCTTGACTGTGCTGCGCTTAAACGCCAACAATTCCTTGAATTCTCTAGTTTTCAGAGAATTTTGCCAGAGAATCAAAGCATCTTCCCCATCGGGATAATAGCGACGGCGATGGCCGAGGGGTTCAAACCCGAAGCCAGTATAAAGCGCGACGGCACGGCTGTTAGAGGGGCGCACTTCCAGGGTGGCACGAGTTAAGGGGCAATCATCTGCTTGGGTTGGCCGACGGTGGCAGGCATCTTCTAATAAATGGATCAGCAGCCATTGACCTAACCCCCGCCGCTGATAACGGGGATCTACAGCTAGAACAGTTAAATGAGCCTCATCAAGAATGGCCCAGTAGCAACCCAGGCCAACAATACGTTCGTCTACGCCTGGTTCGGCCATCGTTGACTTCGATAGAATTCCTGGCCTCAGACGTTTATGATGCTGGGTGAGCACTAACATGCAACTGTTCGGGCTTTCCAGTTCTCGACGATAGCCATCTGCTGACCACAGCCCCCCGAGGGCACGCAAATCTAAATCCACCAGGGCCGGAATTTGATCGACAGTCGGTGGGTGGCAGGAAATTGGGCCCATGGTCATGGAAGTTGACACAGTGCTTAATTGTACACTGGAGATCTTGGCCCATTGACCTTAATGGGTTCTGGTGGGTGTCCCGTGGTCTTTAGTTCCGTTGGCTCTGGCCCAGGGTCGCTGGCTCTACGGCCTGGGATTTGCCGAGGGTTTGTGCTGTTCCTAGTTTCTCCTCTCCATAAAGTATTCTGAAAAGTATTCTGATGGTTTCTACCCCTGCTTCAGTTGATCGTGCTGCTTCGAGCAGCTGCCAGTATCTGCCTGCTGTCGCCGAGGGCGACGGGTTATCTCCAAATCAACAGCTTTTGCCCCTGACCGCCGCTGTCACGGCCGCCGATCATCTGACTGTAGGGGGCTGTGATGTGGTTGACCTGGTCGAGCAGTATGGCTCACCGCTGTACATTCTGGATGAGCATACCCTGCGAACGGCCTGTCGCCAGTATCGGCAAGGGTTTGCTGATTACTATCCTGGGGAATCCCTCGTCCTGTATGCTTCTAAAGCCTGGAACTGTCTGGCGATTTGTGCGATCGCGGCGGCGGAAGGACTGGGGATTGATGTGGTCTCGGGGGGGGAACTGCTGACAGCGACCACCGCCGGGGTGAATCCAGACACGATTTATTTCCATGGCAATAACAAGTCTGCCGCAGAACTGGCCCTAGCCTTGGATGTGGGCTGTCGGGTGGTGGTGGATAACTGGCTAGAGCTGAAGACCTTAGGGGAAATGGCGACCCAGCAGGGTAAACCAGTACCCATTTTGCTGCGGGTCACCCCTGGGATTGAGTGCCACACCCACGACTATATTCGCACGGGTCATTTAGACAGCAAATTTGGCTTTGACCCTGATCAGATTGAGGCGGTATTTGAGTTTCTGGCCAGCCAGCCTCAACTGAATTGTTTAGGCGTTCATGCCCATATTGGATCCCAAATTTTTGAGCTGAATCCCCATGCTGATCTGGGCGAGGTGATGGCGCAGTGGGTGGTCACTGCCCAGCGCTATGGACTCACCCTGACCGAGTTAGACGTGGGCGGTGGCCTGGGTATTCGCTATACCGAAGCCGATGACCCGCCGAGCATTGACACCTGGGTGAAAACCGTCTGTGACAGTGTGGTCGCGGCTTGCAACGCCCACCAGATTCCGTTGCCCCGTCTCCTCTGCGAGCCCGGGCGATCGCTGGTGGGGCCAGCTTGTGTAACAGCTTACCGAGTGGGCAGCCAGAAGGTGATTCCAGGCATTCGCACCTATGTGGCTGTGGATGGGGGGATGTCTGACAACCCCCGGCCAATTACCTATCAATCGGTGTATCGAGCCCTGGTGGGTAATCGGATGGGGGCTGCTTGCACGGAGACAGTTACCCTAGCTGGGAAACACTGTGAATCAGGCGATATTCTAATCAAAGACGCCCTGTTGCCAGTGCTGCGCACTGACGATGTGGTGATCATTGCTGGCACGGGTGCCTACAATTACAGTATGGCTTCCAACTACAATCGGGTTCCTCGCCCGGGGGCCGTCTTAGTGCACAATGGGGACGCCACCGTAATCATTCGCCGGGAAGCTCTGGCTGATTTATTGCGTCAAGACTGCTTGCCTGAAAGCTTGCGATAATCAGTCCCTGATTTGATCAGAGCCCGATGCCTGGAAGCCCGCCGCAGTCTCGCCCTTAGCTCTTTTGGCCCCAGTTGTCTGGGACGGGCAGAGTTAAGGTGAAGGGGGTGGTTTGGACTACTTCGCCGATGCTATTTGACAAGCCCAGTGGGCCTATTTTCTAACACTGCATGAACTATCTCTGGGAGCAATGGCTGTTAAACCTAGATAGGGTTAGGGTCGTGCTCCAAGCCCTAGACATTGTTCTAGTGCTGCTACTGAGCTATGTGGTGCTGGTAATTATTGGCGATCGTCGCACCCTGTGGATGGTGCGGGGGTTGATTTTCCTGATGTTAGCGGCAGCCCTCAGCAAGTTCATGGGCTTAGCGCTACTGGGGTTTGTGCTAGATAAGTTGGTGATTGGGTCGGCTGTGGCCATGGCGTTTATGCTGCAGGGGGAGTTTCGCCGACTGCTGGAACTGCTGGGGCAAGGGCGCGTGTGGGAACTGCTGAATCCGTCCCGCGAGGCGATGCCGCAGCCTGACAATGTGATCGACGAAATTGTAGCTGCGGTGAAGGAGCTCTCTCAAAACCGGACTGGGGCGCTACTAATTTTAGAAATTGATAAACCTATCGATGAGCGCGACTTTACGGTGCCTGGGGTGCGGTTAAATGCAGAGGTGTCTAAGGAGCTGATTCAGACGATTTTTCAAACCAGTACCCTACTGCATGATGGTGCCATGTTGATCCGGGGATCGCGGATTGTGGCAGCGGGGGTGATTTTGCCCATCTCAGAGCGGGTGGCCTCGCGCCAGTTGGGTACCCGCCACCGAGCGGCGATGGGAATTACTGAACGGGTGGAGCATTGTGTCTGTGTTGTGGTATCTGAAGAAACGGGTTCAATATCACTAGCAGAACGGGGTATTCTAGACCGGCCTTTGACCAGCAGCCGCTTGCGCAGTATTCTGCGATCTAAGTTTTCTAAAACCGCAGATCGGGAGGCGGTCGCACCTCAGCTGCGCACCTTAGGGCGGCGGCTCGCCAGTCAGGTGATTGCTTTTCTGCTTCGCTTGTTTCGCTTGCCCTCCTCGTCTCCTCGGGAGAAAAAATGACCACTAAGCCTGTCGTACGTTACGCTTTGCCCGCTGATCTCAAGCCCGATCGTCTGCCCCAGCATGTGGCTGTGATTATGGATGGCAATGGCCGTTGGGCCAAACGTCGGGGTCTGCCTCGAATTATGGGCCATCGGCGGGGGGTAGATACTCTGAAGACGCTGCTGCGATGCTGCCGCGATTGGGGCATTGGGGCGCTCACTGCCTATGCTTTTTCTACCGAAAACTGGGGTCGCCCGGTGGAAGAGGTGGACTTTCTGATGACGCTGTTTGAGCGAGTGCTGCGCCAGGAGCTCCTGGAAATGATGGAGGAGAATGTACGGATTCGGTTTGTGGGCAACCTGGAAGCGCTACCTAAATCCCTACAAAATGAAATCTACCAGGCGGTTACCCAGACCCAGGGTAACCATGGCATTGAGTTTACGGTGGCCACAAACTATGGGGGGCGCCAGGAAATTGTGCAGGCCTGCCGGGCAATCGCGGCTCGGGTGCAACAGGGGGAACTCAGCCCTGAGGACATCACTGAAGACTTGTTTGGGCTGCACCTGTATACCGCCGGTACCCACGACCCAGACTTGCTGATTCGCACCAGCGGCGAAATGCGCATCAGCAATTTTTTGCTGTGGCAGTTGGCCTATGCTGAAATTTATGTCACTGATACCCTGTGGCCTGACTTTGATACCTCAGAGTTTCACCAGGCGATCGCGGCTTACCAACAGCGCGATCGTCGCTTCGGCAAGGTGAAAGGGTAGGGCAACGTCTAGAGCATCGGTACAGACTGTCCAGATCCCAGTCTGGCATTGGGGTCTCCCTGTTATCTTGGGTGTAGTTGTAGTGGGGCTTAAGCGATGGAAGATACGCTCACGATTTTGCTTACGCCAGAACTTCGGGCTGCTGTAGATCGCCTGACCGAGACGGAGGGCTTATCGCCCGAGGGTCTGGTGCAGATGGCGCTGCAAGAGTTTGTGTTTGTGCATCAGTTTAGGTCGCTGCGAGATCAGCTTTTGCAAAAGGCGCAGGCTGAGTACACCGACGATGACATCTTTGAAATGGTGTCATGAAGCTGGTATTGGATACCAACGTTCTGATCGCTGCATTTATTGCTAAAGGTCTTTGCCATAGTCTATTGAGTGGTGGGCAGTGCCACCTTACTTACTTAACCAAGATCGCGACTAAGGCATAGACCTGTGCCAAAATTGCAGGAGTAACCTGTCTGTCTACCGTGAGGTCTGTATTTTTCGCTGAACCTGGGCCCACAGCGACCCACAGCTAGTTGTTCCGTGACACAGAAGCTCGTGACACAAACCGTTTGGCTTACCATTGACTGGCGCGAATCCGCAGGTGCTATACCTGACGCTCAGCAAGAAGCCCTGACCGAGACCCTATTTCGAGACCTCCACGGTGTTGATGGCGTAGAGGCTATACGCCGGGTGGCTGATCCTGATGCTCCTGTCGGGGGCATGGGAGCGGCCTGGCTGTGGAGTATTTTGACCACTGAAATTACCCTAGACGGTCTGAAGACCCTGGGGCGGGAAGCCCAGGCGCGGCTACCGGGCAGGCCCATTGAGTTTACGGTCAAGGCGGGCGATCGCGCAGTTACCGTCAAAAACCTGCGCCCCGCTGACCTGGAGGCCACCCTAGACAAACTGGTGGATGCTGCCAAACAACTGGCCGAGGACTAGCTGCCCATGCCCCGCAAAGTTGCGCTCCTGATTGGTGTTGGACAATACGCTGAAGACAGTGGGCTGCGATCGCTCCAGTGCCCGATGAACGGGATCGCAGCGGTGGAGGGCCTGCTGCGGGATGGCAACATTGGCGGTTTTGACGAGGTGATTGCCCTGCCTAATCCTGATGTGGGCACCGCCCGTAGCCGAATTGGCGAGGTATTTGGTGGGCTGGCCAAGGATGACCTGGCTTTGTTCTACTTCACGGGCCACGGCATTAAAGACATGGGCGGCGACTTCTACCTCACGACTAAAGCCACCCAGCTCTTTGCCGACGGACGGCTCAACCCTGGCACTGCCCTGGAGGCCGACTTTATCCGGCGAGTGATCGGCAGCAGCTATGCCCAGCGCAAGGTGATCATCCTCGACTGCTGCTTTGGGGCGGCCTTTGCCGATGGCTTTCTCACCATGGATGACGGCACGGTGGATGTGAACGCCCAACTTGGGGGCGAAGGCTGGGTAGTGCTCACCGCCGCCACCTCTCGTAACTATGCCCTAGAGCAGGATGGGGAGCCGCTCTCGGTCTATACCCGCTACCTGGTGGAGGGGTTGAAAACGGGCACCGCCGCCCCCGAAGGCCAAGACTACATTTCCGTGCAAAACCTGTACGACTATGTGCGCGCCAAGGTGAAAACCGCTGCCCCCACCATGGAACCCGCCATCTTCAACGGCCACCAAGGCGGCGATATTGTGCTGGCCAGGGCCACCCTGGGCGACCCCGAACGACGCTACCGCAAGGAACTGGAAACCAAAATCCGCCAGGGCCACTTTCGCCACAATCAATTTCGCCCCGCCACCCGTGCCAACCTGGATATCCTACGCAACCAATTGGCCCTTACTGCCGAACGTGCCCAAGCCCTGGAACAGGAAGTCCTCCAGCCCTACCGCGAAAAACAGCAGCACATTGAGCGCTACGCCACCACGCTCCAGGCCGAAATTGCCTTCGCTTTTCCCCTCGATGCCGAAGCCCTCCGAGAACTCCGCACCCTACAAAAGCGCCTCAACCTCACCGACGACGACCTCCGCCCCGCTATCGCCAACGCCCTGCACAACACTCTGCACCAAAACGCCCCTGCTCCCCTGCTCAAAAGTTTTCTCTCCGATGCCCCTACGTACTGGTTCGAGGTCGTTACCGTCAACCCCGAGGGAGAAGTAGCCAACAAAACGATCAAAACCGCCGAATACTTCCGCGAAGACCTGGCCAACGGCGTCACCCTAGACCTGGTAAAAATCCCTGGCAGAACCTTGACCATGGGGTCGCCAAAAGACGAAAAAGGGCGCGACTGGTACGGAAAATTTGTTGATTCGCTCAAAGGAGTCGATGTTGAAGGCCCTCAACACAGGGTTACAGTGCCAGAGTTTTGGCTGGGCAAATACCCCGTCACCCAAGCCCAGTACCAGGCCACCATGGGCCAGAACCCCAGCCACTTCACGGACAACGGGGCCAACCGCCCAGTGGAGCAAGTCTCTTGGCGGGATGCCGTGGCCTTTTGCGAGAAACTCTCCCAGCAAACTGGGCGCACCTATCGCTTGCCCAGCGAAGCCGAGTGGGAATACGCCTGCCGCGCCGGCACCACCACACCCTTTTACTTCGGTGAGACCATTTCTCCCGACCTCGCCAACTACGACGGCAACTACACCTACGGCGACGGCCCCAAGGGTATCTATCGAGAGCAAACTACCAAGGTCGGCCAATTCCCGCCCAACACCTTTGGCCTGTACGACATGCACGGCAATGTGTGGGAGTGGTGCGCTGACCACTGGCACGATAGTTATGACGGGGCACCTGTGGATGGTAGTGCGTGGCTAGTCCCTGGCGAGAGTGAAAGCCGTCGCATACTGCGGGGCGGTTCCTGGGTCAGCAATCCTGAGTTCTGCCGGTCGGCGGACCGTCTCAGGCTCGCGCCCGACGGCATCATCGGCTTCGTCGTTGGTTTTCGGGTGGTGTGCGGCGGCGCGGGGACATAGCCCTTTACCCTTTAGCCCTCTTGCCCTTTGCTCTCTTCTCTTTTCCCGCTTTGGCGCGAAGCGCCTAAAATTTTTTTAAGGTTTCGAGGGTTCCAGATCCCAGGGTTTTTGAAAAACCCTGGGATCTATCTACGGAGGCGCTACCTGTGGGCTAGAAACACCTTATGCCGCTGCCTCCGTTTTAGCTCTGAGGATTCTCACGCGGTGTGAGCGGCAACATGCACTATTCTGACTGGCAGGCCCAGCGACGAGAGTCACCAATCCTTTGAGCGCTGGCTAGAAACCCGCAACTAAACCAAATTCAAGGCCAGACCTGGCGTTCTGCCTGTGGGAAAACGCCAGGTCTCTAGCTGGAATTGGTATAGCTTGGTCTTGTCAGTCCAAATCCAAAATCCAAAATCCTGAATCTAAAATGCGATGAATCTTCCCACCTGGATTACCGTTTCCCGCCTGCTGGCTGTGCCATTGCTGCTGGTATTACTCCAGGCTCCTAGCCCTAGCCAACGGTGGTGGGCGGCGGGCATTTTCCTGCTGGCCGCCGGGACAGACTGGCTGGATGGCTACCTGGCCCGCAAGCTTAATCAGGTGACCGATCTGGGTAAGTTTCTCGACCCCCTGGTGGACAAGCTGCTGGTGCTGGCCCCCCTGTTAATGCTGGTGGAGCTGAACCAGGTACCCGCCTGGGGGGTGTTTTTGATTGTGGCCCGAGAAATTACCATCGCCGGTTGGCGGGTCAACCCAGCGATGCAGGGGGGCGCGGTTCCCGGGGCCAACTGGTGGGGTAAGGCCAAAACCGTAGTACAGATCGCCGCGATCGCCCTGTTGATTGCCCCCCTGCCCCCGATCTGGGCGCGGCCTACCCAACTGCTCTTTTGGCTGGCTGTCGCCCTGACGCTGGGGTCGGGGCTGGTTTACCTGATGGCGTCGCCACAGCCCTCAACCCCTGTCCCTGATGACATGTAGAACATAGGGACAGATTCCAGAAGCTGCCTCGAACATCATCGCCCAGGGGCTGAGGTGACCGCTGGAATCTTGGCCGGCTGTACCAACTTATCGGTCGCCCCTGGGCTAAGGTTCCCTATAATGAAGGTTTGTCAATTGCCACCCTTCTAACGCTACCCATGTCCTCTGACGCCCATCGCCCTGGCCAAAGCGCCTCCAGCCTTGAAGATATTCGCGCCGCCCGCCTGCAAAAGGTTGAAGAACTCAAGCAAGTCGGCCAAGATCCCTTCGCCTATCGCTGGGATGTGACTCACCACACGGCTGACTTGCAAGAAAAATACGCTGACCTGGAGGCTGGGGACGAGGTTGACATCGAGGTGTCTCTGGCCGGGCGGATTCTGGCCCGCCGCGTCTTTGGCAAGTTGGCCTTCTTTAGCTTGCAAGATGAAACCGGCACCATTCAGCTGTATCTCGAAAAAGCCACCATCCAAGCGGCCATGGCCGCCACCGACGACCAGGCCTTTACTCACCTGAAGCAGTTGACCGACGTGGGTGACATTCTGGGGGTGCGGGGCACGATCAAGCGCACTGAGAAGGGGGAACTCTCGGTCAAGGTACAGACCTATGCGGTCTTGACCAAAGCCCTGCTACCCCTGCCGGATAAGTGGCACGGCCTGACGGACGTGGCCAAGCGCTATCGCCAGCGCTATGTGGATTTAATTGTTAACCCCACCGTGCGAGACACCTTTCGCAAGCGGGCGCTCGTCACCTCTGGCATTCGCCGCTACCTGGAGGATCGAGGGTTTTTAGAAATTGAAACCCCCGTGCTGCAAACTGAGGCCGGGGGGGCCGAAGCGCGCCCCTTTACCACGTACCACAACACCCTGGAGATGGACCTCTACCTGCGGATTGCCACTGAGCTGCACCTGAAGCGGCTGGTGGTCGGTGGTTTTGAGCGGGTGTTTGAAATTGGCCGTATCTTCCGTAATGAGGGGGTTTCGACCCGCCACAACCCTGAGTTCACCAGCGTTGAGTTTTACCAAGCCTACGCCGACTACCACGACTTTATGGACCTGACCGAGGACCTGGTGACCACCCTGGCCCAGGATATTCTCGGTACGCTGACCATTACCTACCAGGGGCAGACCATTGACTTGACTCCCCCCTGGAAACGGGTCACCATGCACGACCTGGTACAAGAGCACACAGGGCTAGACTTTCATCAGTTCACCCGCCTGGCCGACGCCCAGGCGGCCGTCAAAGATCTCCATCTACACGGTTTAGAAGACTGCGATTCCATCGGCAAACTGCTGAACGAGGTATTCGAGCAAACCATCGAAGCCACCCTGATCCAACCCACATTTCTGATTGACCATCCGGTGGAAATTTCCCCCTTGTCTAAACCCCACCGCAGTAAGCCCGGTGTGGTGGAACGGTTTGAACTATTTGTGGCAGGCCGCGAAACCGCCAATGGCTTCTCAGAGTTGACCGATCCCATCGACCAGCGCCACCGCTTTGAGCTGCAAGCGGCCCGAAAGGCGGCTGGAGACCTGGAAGCTACTGGTGTGGACGAAGACTTTCTGACCGCTCTAGAGCACGGTATGCCGCCCACCTGTGGGGAGGGCATTGGCATCGATCGCCTGGTGATGCTGCTCACCGATAGCCCCAGTATTCGCGATGTGATTGCCTTTCCCCTGTTGAAGCCGGAACGGGAAGAGGAGTAGTTGGGGAGATGGGGAGATGGGGTGATGGGGTGATGGGGTGATGGGGTGATGGGGTGATGGGGTGATGGGGTGATGGGGTGATGGGGTGATGGGG
>NZ_SMDQ01000160.1 GCF_012911975.1 Nodosilinea sp. P-1105
GGGACTGTAAATTAGTTTGTGTCAGAGGTCAAAACAGGATCTAATGAACTAACTACCAAAGGTAAGCCCAATGACCTTTCGACCTGAACTAATCGACGAGTTACTCAAAGACTACCAATGCCCTGACGACTTGATGGGCGGAGAGGGTATCGTCAAGCAACTGACCAAAGCCCTCATCGAACGCTGCTTGAGTGCCGAGTTAACCCATCACCTGGTTGAGGAAAAAGCCGAGCCCGAAGCCGACCGTCCCAAGAATCGCCGCAATGGGACGAGCAAGAAAACGATAAAGGGGGAGTTTGGCGAAGCGGAGATCGGCATTCCTCGCGACCGAAACGGAGCCTTCGAGCCCCAGCTCATCGAGAAAGGCCAGACCCGCTTTACCGGCTTTGATGGCAAGATTCTGTCGCTGTATGCCCGAGGGATGACCACCCGTGATATCCAGGGGCAGTTGCAAGACCTCTATGGGGTCAACGTCTCCCACACCCTAGTCTCAACAGTGACCGAGGCGGTGGAAGCAGAGCGCAAGGCATGGCAAAACCGGAGTCTCGATGCGGTGTACCCAATTGTGTATTTCGATGCCCTGGTGGTCAAAGTGCGCCAGGACGGGCGGGTGATCAATAAGGCTGTCCACTTGGCCTTAGGCGTCAATTTGGCCGGTCGCAAGGAGCTACTGGGGCTGTGGATGACGGAGAATGAATCCTCGAAGTTCTGGCTTTCGGTGCTAACCGAGCTGCAAACTCGAGGGGTGAAAGACATCTTCATCGCCTGCGTGGATGGGCTCACTGGCTTTCCTGAAGCGATTGAAACGGTCTTTCCGCACACACGGGTGCAACTCTGTATCGTCCACTTGGTGCGCAATGCACTGAGCTACGTCTCCTACAAAGACCGCAGAGCGGTTGCATCTGATCTCAAAGCCATCTACAGTGCCGCGACGGCTACTGACGCAGAGGCGGCTCTAATGGACTTTGCAGCGAAATGGGACGCTCGCTATCCCACTATCAGTAAATCCTGGATGGCCCATTGGGAGAGGATTATTCCCTTCTTCAACTTCCCCGATGACATTCGCAAAGCGATTTACACCACCAATGCCATTGAGTCTCTGAATATGACCTTGCGTAAAGTCCTGCGAAACCACCGCTCCTTCCCGACTGACGAGTCTGCCATGAAGGTGATCTATCTGGCGATTGCGAATGTCTCGAAAAAATGGACGATGCCGATTCGTGATTGGAAGGGGGCCTTGAATCGATTTGCCATTGAGTTTGAAGGCAGGTTCCCTATGTAGCAATCCCATATCTGACACAAACTACTTTACAAACCC
>NZ_SMDQ01000161.1 GCF_012911975.1 Nodosilinea sp. P-1105
CCTTGCCCGTCAGTCACTAAAAGCACAAACCCTCAGTCCCTTTCACTTAGAGGGTTTCCCGGCTTAAATCACACCCCCTATTTTCAGCAGTTGATGGCCGAAGCCGATGATTTAAGAAATTTTGATGATAAGTGGAGTTGATCCATGGCCGAAGTTGTATTAGTCCATTCCTTTCGCGGTGGCACCGGCAAATCTAACACCACCGCCAATTTAGCGATCACGATCGCCCGCACCGGCAAACGGGTGGCGGTGATCGACACCGATATTCAATCCCCTGGTATTCACGTGTTGTTTGGCATGGAACAGGTCGATTCCCAAACCACGCTTAATCAATATTTGTGGGGCAACTGTTCTGTAGAAGAGGTGGCCCATGATGTCAGCCCCGATGAGGTGAAACAGAATAGGGGGCAGGTGTTCTTACTGCCGTCGAGTAGCGATGCGGGTGACATCACCCGGATTTTGCACGAAGGGTATGACGTGCGGCGGCTGAAAAAAGGCTTTGTCAGCCTGATCAAAACTCTCAACCTAGATTATGTCTTTGTGGATAGTCATCCAGGGCTGAACGAAGAAACCCTACTTTGCATTGCTGTGGCTAATACGCTAGTCGTAATTCTGCGCCCCGATCGTCAAGACTTTCAGGGCACTGCCGTGATGGTAGATTTGGCCCGCAAGCTGAAGGTACCCAGAATTTTGATGGTGGTGAATCGGGTGATGCAAAATTCTGACCCCGAGATGGTGCGCCAACAACTTGAAGCCAAATATGAGGTGCCTGTTGTCGGGGTTTTGCCCAACTGCGACGAGATGATGCAGCTCGCCAGTAGCGATTTGTTTTCGCTGCGATATCCGGATCATCCCCTGGCCCAGATTTACCACCAGGTGGCCGACAAGGTCATGACTACCGAAGCCCTTCCGCAATAACGGCTCAGCCATGAAAGCTTCCTCCCGCGAGTCCCAACCACCTCAATTAACCCTGGGTACCCAAGTGCGTCAGGAATTGCAGCCTGCTCGGCTCGTTCCCACGCTGACAGCAGGGTTGATTACGGGGGTTCTGCTGGTGATTTACGCCATTTCAATGGCAGCGTTGATCTTTACTGGCCCTCTCGTCGGATTTATTCCCATTGGCATTGGCTTAACGCTGTTCACGGCGATTGTTATAGCCATCATCGTGGCGTTAACAAACTCGATGCCAGGAATCGTCCTTAACGGGTGACAACGTACCTAGAGAGCTTGCTGCATCAGGGATAGAGCATAGAAACCTCGCTGAAAATAGAGTTG
>NZ_SMDQ01000162.1 GCF_012911975.1 Nodosilinea sp. P-1105
TAGGGTGTTGATTATGCTGGGGTAGTCGCGGCTACTTTTCATGCTACTTCTGTGTCGCCTGTTTTGGGATTCAAAACGGCCCGCCGCTGGGCGAACATGGATGGCCCCAAAGTCTGCTGTGCCCACGTTGCAACATCAATGCCTCGAACGGTCTCTAGGGCCTGCTTGATGAGGGCCGTTGTCAGGTCGACAGTACAGAGCGGGAGGGTTAGGATCATGAGCCCGACTTCCTTCAAGGGACTGCGTTGGGAGAAGAGCTTATACTTGCCAAAGAGGGACTCAATCACATCGGAGGTGGCCAGCCAGGTTTGTTCGGGCGGGAGCTGAGTGGCCTCTTGCTCAATCACCGCTATTACCTTCGCCCGAAAGGCTTCGATATCCGGAGCAAGGGCCATGTCTGCCGTAGCCTCAGCAAAGTGACTGTGAGAGTGGTGGTTGAGTCCGTGGTGCTTGAGGTACTGGTTAGCCTGCAATACCAGGCGCACCTGTTGAGCATAGGGGGTTAGATCGAGGGGCTGGGTGAGCAACCAGTGGAACTTGTGCTCAAACTCCCGTCGTCCTAAGTCAGCGGCCTGACAGATGAGCGGGCCAAATTGCTCCACCTGCTCAGGAGTGAGGAGTCGGTTGAGCATCTGATTAAACTCATGGCGATTGGCATACTGTTGACCGTTGAGCGGTGCTAGTCGGGTCAGGGTGGGAACATCCACCGTCTCAATCACCTGACAGAGGGTCTTTTCGTCCCAGCCATGAGCCGTCGTAATTTGGGAAAAATCACCCTGCTGGTAATAGCAGAGCACGCCTTGAGCCCAATCGAGCAACGATTCAAGCTCGAAGTAGCGGGCCTTGGTCCGTTGAGCTGGGGGGCGTAGAAACGATAGCTTGGTTTGCTGCAAGTGCTGACGGCACTGATGGCACTGGCTCAAAAACTGCTGAAAGGCTGAGTCGTCTTGGAGGGTGTGCTTAAGGAGACAAGCCATAGCATGGGTCACATCATAGGTTTGCAGCAGCTCCCGCGTCGGGGGCTGAGCATAGCGTTCAATCCCCGATTTGAGATCACAGCCATGGTCAGACACAATTTGCAGCGGATGGCCGACCCGCTGGCCCAACTGCTCCAGGGTTTGCTCAATCACTGACCCATTACACGTCTCCAGCACCTCAATGGCCAGAACCGTGACATCCTGATGCTGGAGGCTGCACGAGTGAGTCAGCACCTGCTGCTGCCACTCGGCTTGGGCTATCCCCAACACCACCAAGCATTTGGCCGGACCTAACTC
>NZ_SMDQ01000163.1 GCF_012911975.1 Nodosilinea sp. P-1105
AAGGTGTCGTTGTTGAGGATGACCACACCGTCCCCTGATTGAGCTAGCACAAAAAGCCCCTGGCGATAGGCATAGCGAGCTACTTCGTCAGGCACCACCATGGCGGCCACGGCACCCATGGCATTGACATCTCCATAGCGGGGCATCAGTCGCTTGAATTTGCTGAGGCGTTCTAAGTGTTCGTCTACATCGGGTTGGGTGAGTTTACTTTTGACTTCTACCAGAACGGCATCAGTCGTATCGACAACTAAGAGGTCGATTTCTATGGCGTCGTTGTCCCGCCGGGCAGAAGCCCCAGGATAAAACTCGTGGACCGCAATGCCTCGCTCTTGAAAAAGCCTGATCACGGCAGGCCTGACCTGCCACTCGACAAACTCCCCCAACCGGTTGCCCAGCTTACCGAGTTGCTCGTTGAATTGCTTATTTTGTTGTTTGAGTAGACGCTCAGTTTCTTTCTGGGCTTCGGCGAGTTCGCCGATTACCCGCACAACATCGTCAATGGTGGTGGCCATGGGGGGTGCCAGTCTGGTGGTACGCCTATGATAGCAATGGTAAGCAAGGGGACATGAGCCAACCTACCGAACGTGCCCTTTGGGGGGCTAAGCCTATAATGTAGGGGGATGTTTAGTAGGCTGGCATGAACCGTTGGGTCAATTTCCTGTCGCTGCTTCCGGGAACAAGCCTGACCCTGTTAGTGATCAGCATTGCATTTTTAAGGGTCTATGATGAAACCGACTTCCTCTTCCTCGGGTACCTCGCCAATGCCCGCCTCTGGAGCAACCTGTGGTGAGCTTGTCGAATCCACCGGCTCACCGTGGCAGCCCTCCTGGTGGCGTTGGTTAATTTCGGCGTTGTAGAGCTCCGCTCGTGCGCAGCGTGGGACCGTCGAATAAGTCTGGCGACAGGCTTCGCCAACGAGAAACAGACCGCCGAGCTGAGGAAAAACAACGAAGACGCGAGGAAGCAACACGAGCAGCGGATGAGCGAGGTGAGGAAGCAGAACGAGCGGCTCGCCGAGTTTGGCTTCGCCACGCTGCGCGAAAGCATCCAAAATCGATGGATCGTTCTCCAAGCACGGCATTTACTCCTACTAAGTACACATAAGTCCTGTCTAAGTACACATAAGTCCTGTGAGACCCTTGTGGGCAGGGCTTTCCCTCCATCCCCCAGCCCCTTCCTCCCAAAATGGGAGAAAGGGGAGTAGAGCTTTCAAAGCCCCTCGCCCTTCTGGGAGAGGGGTTT
>NZ_SMDQ01000164.1 GCF_012911975.1 Nodosilinea sp. P-1105
CACCCTAAAGCCCTTTAGAGCTTGCACGGTAGAACAAGAGCCTCCCTCATTTTGCCCATCGGATCGCGACCAGCAGACTGGACAGTATACCAGGGAGTCCTCGAGACCCCCCAAGCTGGATAACAAGGATAGCGCTGAGCGCGATCAGCCCTGTTGTTCTGATATTCCGGAGGAATGACCCATGACTCACCCCCTGATTCCCGTTGGCATTGATGTGAGCAAAGCCACCTTACATGTGGCGATTCTGCTTCCCGAGCGGTCTAAGCCCCAGTATCAGACGTTTGATAACACCGAAGCGGGTCATGCCGCGTTGCAAGGGTGGCTAGTGGAGCGAGGCGTCACGAGCGCTCACATCTGCCTAGAGGCGACCAGTATCTATGGCCATGGCGTGGCCACTGCGCTCCACCAACAGGGCCACCGGGTCAGCATCGTCAACCCAGTGCGGATTCACGGCTATGCCAAAAGCCAACTCAAGCGCACCAAGGCGGATCGCCCCGATGCCACGCTGATTGCCCAGTTCTGCCGAGACCTTAAGCCCAGTGCCTGGCAACCCTCGGCAGAGGACATCGAGACACTGCAAGCCTACACTCGCCGTCTCGATGCCCTCACCCACATGCTGACTCAGGAGAAGAACCGCTTGGCCATCAGTCCTGAGGCGCTCAAGCCCAATATTGAGGCCCATATCACCTTCCTCGAGAACCAAGTGAAGGCGTTAAAAAAGCAGTTTCGCTCGCATATCAAGAGCCATGAGTCATTGCAGGCCCAGGCGGACTTGCTGGTCTCCATTGTGGGTATCGGCCCCGATACCGCCGCCCGGCTGCTGGCTGAAATCGGCGATATCAAAGCCTTTGGCTCGGCCCGCCAGCTCGCCGCCTATGCGGGCTTAACGCCCCAGGAACACACCTCTGGCACCTCGGTGCAGGGCAAAACTCGGCTCTGCAAGATTGGTAATGCTCGGCTGCGAAAAGCCCTCTATTTCCCCGCTATCGCGTTTCTACGCTGTGCGCCAGAACTTCAGCCCTGGTGTGAGCGTCTGGCGGCGGCGGGCAAAACCAAAATGGCTATTGTCGGAGCTGCTATGCACAAGCTCATTCGTATCGTCTACGGTGTTTTAGCCTCTAATCAACCCTACGACCCGTCTAAGTTGCTGCCACCTAAATCAGCGGCAGCGACCCCTTGACACCCCAAGGCCAACACAGTATCTACG
>NZ_SMDQ01000165.1 GCF_012911975.1 Nodosilinea sp. P-1105
ACGAGCGGCTCGCCGAGTTTGGCTCCGCCACGCTGCGCGAAAGAATCCAAAATCGATGGATCGTTCTCCAAGCACGGTATTTACTCCTACTAAGTACACATAAGTCCTGTGAGACCCTTGTGGGCAGGGCTTTCCCTCCATCCCCCAGCCCCTTCCTCCCAAAATGGGAGAAAGGGGAGTAGAGCTTTCAAAGCCCCTCGCCCTTCTGGGAGAGGGGTTTGGGGAGAGGGCCAAGATGTGTGTACTTAGTAGGCCCCTCGGGAGAGGGTTACCAGCCCCGAGGTTGAAATGCCTCATCATTGAGGATGACCACACCGTCCCCCGACTGAGCCAGCACAAATAGCCCCTGGCGATAGGCATAGCGCGCCACCTCATCGGGCACTACCATACCGGCTACGGCACCCATGGCCCGCACGTCTCCATAGCGGGGCATCAGTCGCTTGAATTTGCTAAGGCGTTCTAAATGTTCGTCTACATCGGGTTGAGTGAGTTTGCTTTTGACCTCTACCAGAACGGCATCAGTCGTATCGACAACTAAGAGGTCGATTTCTATGGCGTCGTTGTCCCGCCGGGCAGAAGCCCCAGGATAAAACTCATGGACCGCAATGCCTCGCTCTTGAAAAAGTCTGATCACGGCAGGCCTGACCTGCCACTCGACAAACTCCCCTAGCCGGTTGCCTAGCTTACCGAGTTGCTCGTTGAGATTTTGGTTCTGCTGTTTGATCAGGCGCTCAGTTTCTTGGAATCGCCGCTCAGTTTCTTTCTGGGCTGCGGCGATTTCGCCAATTAACCGTACAACATCGTCAATGGTGGTGGCCATGGGGGGTGCCAGTCTGGTGGTACGCCTATGATAGCAATGGTAAGCAAGGGGACATGAGCCAACCTACCGAACGTGCCCTTTGGGGGGCTAAGCCTATAATGTAGGGGGGTGTTTAGTAGGCTGGCATGAACCGTTGGGTCAATTTCCTGTCGCTGCTGCCGGGGACAAGCCTGACCCTGTTAGTGATCAGCATTGCATTTTTGAGGATCTATGACGCAACCGACTTCCTCTTCCTCGGGTACCTCGCCAATGCCCGCCTCTGGAGCAACCTGTGGTGAGCCTGTCGAATCCACCGGCTCACCGTGGCAGCCCTCCTGGTGGCGTTGGTTAATTTCGGCGTTGTAGGGCGAAGCCCGTGCGCAGCGTGGGACCGTCGAA
>NZ_SMDQ01000166.1 GCF_012911975.1 Nodosilinea sp. P-1105
GTTACCGTTAATGTCTTGCTTACTGATAGGCTATCAATCGCAGCACTGCCTTTCACCTGTAGCTTTTCTGCATTGGCACTTGTGGCTGGAGCAACGCCAATACCAACATTACCTGTTAAGGTGCTAGCCTCGGTTACCTTTAAGGTCTTGCTTACTGATAGGCTGTCGATCGCAGCACTGCCTGTCACCTGTAGCTTCTCTGCACCTGTGCCGGGTTCACCCCCAATGCCAACTTTACCGTTAAGGGTGAGCGCTTTCTCGATGGTAAGTGGGCCTTGAATAGTGTCGGTTCCCTGGCGGTTTACCTTAGCCGTGTCGAGGCGCATGACCTCGGGAGTGCGTCATACTTTGAGTGGAGAAAATAAATCGAGGCGACCGCTGAGATAGGCGCAGCGCAGCGCCAGGATTTGCGGCACTCGCTCGGGCTTCCATCGCGCCCCGGTAATCTGTACCCGTTCGTCGATCTGCTTGATCCAAGACTCAACGGGGCCAGAGCCAATGGGCAGTCCCTCCATCTGGTAATACCGATAATTCGGAATCCGACTTCGGTGGGTTTGCAAATACGTCTGAAAGCGTCGTGAGGGGTCTGTTTTAACCGGGGCGAATAGGGCAAGGGTTTTATCCACTTGCCCCTCCCACAGCAGAGATTCAGCCTCCTGCAAGCGTTTTAACGACCCACCGACCTTGTGCAAGTTCTCAATGAGGTGATACCAATCCAAGATTTCCTCGGCGATCTGGGGCACCTCAAGTTGGGCAAACAGCGACCAAATCCCGGCATGGCCATCCCCTAAGCAGTAGAACAAACTGACGAAGGTTAAGTGATGTAGCCAGTCCAACAAGGCCGAATTATCCTGGAACCACGCCATACCCGGCCCGTCGCCATTGACTCGAACGGCTTTATATTGCTTCCATTCGCTGGGTTGACCGGGGTCGCCGACCAATCGCACCATCCCCCCATCCAGGTCAACTTCAGCCACGGATTCGGTGATCTCAGGGGCCTCGATAGGGGTTCTATTGACGATGCGCTCTTGCGTTTTGGCACTGACACTGACCCCGGTTAGCAGGTCAATATCTCGGGCGGCTTGCTGATAGGAGGCTTTAGCACTCATCCGCTGACAACACAACTCCAGCAACGGACTCTGTTGAATACCAGGCTTAACGCCCAGTTTCTCGGCTTGGGT
>NZ_SMDQ01000167.1 GCF_012911975.1 Nodosilinea sp. P-1105
GGGGATGACCTGATCTTTGTGGGCAAAGCCGCCCAGGCTTTTCTGGACTACAACAGCTTTAAGGAAGATAAGTCGCTGAAGGCGGCGGAGCGGATCGTGGGGGTGCTGGGGGCGATCGCCAAACTAGAGAATCTGCCAAGGCACGTTGAGGCGATCGTCTGGGTGTTGCTGCCCATCAACGAACTCGCCACCCGTCAACGAATTGCTTTTCGCCTCTCGGATCTCTGCCAGGGCTTTCGCTTCCAGGATGAGACCGACTATCGCATTGACCTGAAGCTCAGTTTCCGCCCCGAAGGCTATGGTATCTATGTTCAGCGCAAGGCGCAGTTGCAGCAGGCGGGGGTATCCATTGCCCAGCGCACCACCTGGATTGAAATGCTAGGTCACCGCAACGGCACCCAACTGGCCTTCGAGACCGGCACACTCAATTCGGGTAAGTCGACGTCCAAGTTCCCTGGCTTCTGGGAGTCGTTTGAGAAGGCGGCCAATACGGCAGGGGTATCTGTCTCGGATTATGAGGTGCTGCTACGAGCCTTGGCAACCGGACAAGCCCAGCAATACTCGGTCGCCAAGGGTGAGACAGTGGACTTCGCTAACGCCCTGGCTCAGGTGGAGACGGCCTACCTGTCCGCTCTAGATCCGCATTTCAACGATCACCTGATTCCCAGTTTGGCCACTGGCAAGGGGGAGGTGGTGCTGGCGGGGGGAGCCGCCTACCTGATGCGGGATGCTTTGCAGCAGTATTTTGAGCAGCGGGGTTTTGGCGATCGCCTATCGCTGGCCTGGGAGCATCAGACGGGGCTCAACCGCCTGGTACAGGAACACCTGCCGGAAGTTCACGAGATGCCCTCCTTGCCAATGCGGATGACCGATGGCTTTGGCTTGTTCCAGGCGCTGCTGGGTGAGAGCCATCGGATGAGGGTGTCCTGATGGCGGACCAGCAGGACAACACGTCAGGGCGGGTGAAGTTTGTCTACAATGCCCAGTTCCCGGCGGCGACAGCGGTAGTGTTGCATTACTTGCTCCACAATCCCCACTTCACGGGTCGCCAAGGCCGACAGCAGGGGATGGATGCCATGATGGCCTTCTACCGCCCCCTGGCGGAGGAAATCCACGGTGAGCGATCGGTCTCGGAGATTCAGGAAATTGCCCGGCATTGTGTGGAGCGGTT
>NZ_SMDQ01000168.1 GCF_012911975.1 Nodosilinea sp. P-1105
GGGGATGACCTGATCTTTGTGGGCAAGGCGGCCCAGGCTTTTCTGGACTACAACAGCTTTAAGGAAGATAAGTCGCTAAAGGCGGCGGAGCGGATCGTGGGGGTGCTGGGGGCAATCGCCAAACTAGAGAACCTGCCAAGGCACGTTGAGGCGATCGTCTGGGTGTTGCTGCCCATCAACGAACTCGCCACCCGTCAACGAATTGCTTCTCGCCTCTCAGGGCTCTGCCAGGGCTTTCGCTTCCAGGACGAGACCGACTATCGCATTGACCTGAAGCTCAGTTTCCGCCCCGAAGGCTATGGCATCTATGTTCAGCGCAAAGCTCAGCTTCAGCAGGCAGGCATGGCCATTGCCCAGCGCACTACCTGGATTGAAATGCTGGGCCACCGCAACGGCACCCAACTGGCCTTTGAAACCGGCACACTCAATTCGGCTAAATCAACCTCCAAGTTTCCCGGTTTCTGGGAGTCGTTTGAAAAGGCGGCCAATACAGCAGGGGTATCCGTCTCCGATTACGACATACTGCTGCGAGCTCTGGAAACGGGTCAAGCCCAGCAGTACTCTGTCGCCAAGGGTGAAACGGTGGACTTCGCTAAAGCCCTGGCTCAGGTGGAGGTGGCCTACCTGTCCGCTCTAGATCCACATTTTAACGATCACCTGATTCCCAGTTTGGCCACTGGCAAGGGGGAGGTGGTGCTGGCGGGGGGAGCCGCCTACTTGATGCGGGATGCTTTGCAGCAGTACTTTGAGCAGCGGGGTTTTGGCGATCGCCTATCGCTGGCCTGGGAGCATCAGACGGGGCTCAACCGGCTGGTACAGGAACACCTGCCGGAAGTTCATGAGATGCCCTCCTTGCCAATGCGGATGACCGATGGCTTTGGCTTGTTCCAGGCGCTGCTGGGTGAGAGTCATCGGATGAGGGTAGCCTGATGGCGGGCCAGACAGAAAACACGTCAGGGCGGGTGAAGTTTGTCTACAATGCCCAGTTCCCGGCGGCGACAGCGGTGGTGTTGCATTACTTGCTCCACAATCCCCACTTCACGGGTCGTCAGGGCCGACAGCAGGGGATGGATGCCATGATGGCCTTCTACCGTCCCCTGGCGGAGGAAATCCACGGTGAGCGATCGGTCTCGGAGATTCAGGAAATTGCCCGGCATTGTGTGGAGCGGTT
>NZ_SMDQ01000169.1 GCF_012911975.1 Nodosilinea sp. P-1105
CAGCAGGGGAATATCGTCAACCCGTTCTGTGATAACGGTTAGAGGAGTTTCCATAGCCCAAATCTAACCTAATTGGCCGACCTCACTCAAAAATGAGCGAACCGGGAGCAATCACTTCATCATATTGGGTAGTATCCTCATCCTGGTGCTGCCTCATGGCGGCGAGAACATCTTCTAAAGAAGTGTGGTCAACCCAGGCTCGGCGTTCTTGGGTGTAGTCGCGGGGAGCATCTTCGCCAATTAACACCGGACTACCCTCGCGCCAGATCACGGCATAGTGACCCAGGCGGCGTTTGCGTTCCAGGGTATCGGCGGCAACTTTTCTGAGACAGTCTAGGGTCTTTTGGGTTTCTGGGGATAGCTCGGTCATGCTCTAGGCCACTCCATAGCCGGTGTAAGGACGTTTGTAGGCTGGATGCAGCCCTAGGACGATATCTTGCTTAGGAACACCCATGTCAATGAGTTCTTGCCCTACGTCGATATCGGTGGTGTTTTGCTGGAGCCAGATTTTGCCGTCTTTGATATCGAAGTGGAGAACGGTGTGATAGATGCGATCAAGATCATCCCAGCCAACACTCATCAGTTGATAGTGGTCGCGGAGGGTGTCGAAGAAGAGTTCGTTTTCGATGTTGTCGTTTTGGCCTCCAAACTGGCTATAACGCTCTAGTAATGTTTGAACGGCTTGACGATAGTGTTCTAGCTTATCCATTGCACAATCTCCTCTGAAGTTGGATTATAAACAATTATTTTTAAGTCATGCTGTTCGATAGCTACCTGAGCTAATTGGCTTTGAAAAAAGGTGTTATAGATTTCTCTAGGAACTGCTAAGTAAAGCTGTCGAGCCGGATCTTTGACTTTTAGCATGATTCGATAGATGAGAAATTGACCTAGTACACCAAGGCAGAAATCCACCTACTGTTCAGGACGCTTAAAATCCTTGCGCAGCAACAATTTTTGGTAGTGAATTTTAGTGCAGGCCAGAGGAAAAGACCGGATGACCTTGCTTGGCCAACTTCTCTCTGATGCAGCGATTGTAGTCATGGATGAATAGCCAGATGGCCCCAATGTGGTTCTCGAGCTTTTTAGAGAACGACAGGGTCTTTCTCACCAGTCGCGCCACCCGCTGCCTCAACGTGTTGTTCAAACGCTCGATGTAACTGGT
>NZ_SMDQ01000017.1 GCF_012911975.1 Nodosilinea sp. P-1105
CCGCAGAGCTTTTCTTTACAAGTATCTATTGATACACGACAATTAACCCCTTAACGTCCCGCCTTGTGGAGTGCTCCCCACAATCTTTGAGGCTGACAAGAATTAAACCCTGGAAACTGAGTCAGCAAATATCCTCCCAGGAAGCCACCAATATGTCCCCAGTTATCAATACCTCTGACTGAGAAAAATCCGATCAAAATCAACAGAAAGCTGTAAATTCCGGCACGGTAGGTCAGATCACTATTCCGTGTCCGTTGCCCGTGGGAGACCATCGCCCCCAGCAATCCCAAGACAGCACCGGAGGCCCCCACCGTCAGGTGAGCCCCCTGCCAGGGGTCGGGCAGATTGGGTAAATATTGGGCAACGGCACTCGTTAACGCTGCCCCTGTCACTGTTGAGGCAACGTAAATAATTACCAATCGGCCTGCACCATAAAGCTTGGCCACCCAGGGACCGAGGTGGTAAATCCAGAACAAATTAAAGACAATGTGGATGAAGCCACCGTGCAACCAACCAGCGGTAAAGACGGTCCACCACCGGCCAACGGTAAACATAGGATGGGCTCCTGAAGATCCTAAAATCAAGGTGCTAAATGGGCTGGGAGATAGTAAATCTTGACCATTACCGTGGCTAATTCCCTCCATATCTATCAGCAATGTCAATACATAGACAACCGCACAGGCCTTGATCACAAATTGGACAAAACCAAAGTCAGGCCCTCGTCGTCGCAGACTTTTTTCATACCCCCACAGGGTGGGGTTGACTTGCTGGCATTTGTGGCAAACCTTGGCATTGGCCGAAACCAGGGTGTGACAAGAGAAGCAAACTTTAGCTGAGTTATCTCTTCTTATAAACATAGATTTTCAGGTGAATATCAACCAGAGAAAGGAGAGTGCATAGCGTAGTCACCCTGCGGCCCTTTCACTGAAGTCTGTGTCAAAATCCTTTGGCTTTATGCAAGTTATACAAAACTTAATTTTCATTATTGTTTGCGTAAAAACTGGAGCACTTTTCACAGTCCTAAGTAGACGCATTTGACGTATAACTATGACACGTTCTTCACTCACTCCCTGGTTTCTGGGTCTGGCCACTTGCTTGGCTGGTGCCGGTAGTTTTGCGATCGCTGAGCCTAGTTTTAGCCAAGATGCGATCGCCAGTTGCCCAGAAAATGTATTAGACGCGATCGCGCCCACTGAGAAAACTTCCACCAAATTACTAGAACAAGCCCTAAAACTTGAGCAGCAAGCTACCTTACACTACCGCCAAAACGACTACGAAGCCGCCATTGATCTGCTCCGGTGTGCCCTGGAACTGCAAGAGCAGGAACTGGGATCTGATCATCTCCATGTGGCCCAAAGCCTGAATGATCTGGCCTTTTTCTACAGTTTCATCAATGGCTATGATCAGGCTCAGCCGCTATTAGAACGGGCCCTCACCATTCGAGAACAACACCTGGGGCCGCACCACCTAAAAGTAGCGGAAAGTTTGAATGGCCTGGGGTTCACCTATGCCAGCCTGGGTCGCTATAGCGATTCAGAGGCGGCTTATGAACGGGCTTTAGAAATTCGCCAGCAACAGCTAGGCCCCAACCATCACCTGGTGGCAGCCGTCCTCAGTAATATGGGTACCCTCCAGCAGCAGATGGGACGATTCTCCCAGTCTGAAACCCTGTTCAAGCAAGCGTTAGCGATGCGGGAACAAGAGCTGGGGCCTGATCACACCCAGGTGGCGACTAATCTCAGCAACCTGGCCCTGCTGTATGAAAACATGGGGAACTATGACGAGGCGGTGCCGCTGCTGGAGCGAGCCCTCGACATCCGTGAGCAGGAGTTCGGGCCAAGCCATCCCCTGGTGGAACAAACAGCCCGTAACCTGATGAGGCTCTATCGCACCATGAACCGCGACCAGGAGATCCAGGATCTCTACGATCGCTTCCGGCATGTGTCATCTAACGAATAGCTGCCATACCGATAGATCATAGATCCCAGGGGTCTTTTGTCTTTGGCTATGGCTTGCGAGTTATCCCAGGGCAGACCCCTGGGATCTTGCCATACAACCTTGGGGGCTTCAGATCCCCCCAGAATTGGGGGGCGGGGGGGCAAAGCTGTGACCTAGCGGAGCTGGTCTTGCCAGCGCAGGGTCTGGGTTTTGGCGCGATCGCCCAGGCTGCGGGTGGCGGTAATCTCAATATTTACCGGAGTGCCCGATCGCTGGTATTGCGCTTCGATCGGTAACTGGCTGAGGTCGATCACAAAGCGATTATGGTCGCGGGTGACTAGTTCTGCGGGGATCTCGCCTTCATAGCGGGTCTGCCAGCGGGGGCGGGAGCTATGGGATATTCCCGACCTATAGCGAATGTGAAAATCAGTGTATAAAACCTCTGAATGTCCGGCAAGATCAATCACACTGAAGGTCAAAGAATTACCGTCTCTACCCATTAAACCAGGGGCTAGTTCTGTGACTTCATCAGCCGGAATAAAATCCTGAACGATGACCGTTGCTAACTCATCCTGATATTGAGTTTCTGTCAAAGGCCACAGGTCTTCGGTCAGAGAAAGACTAATGCGTCCATCGTCCTCTAAGGAAAGACTAGCTGGTTGATCTGCAAATTCCTCAATCGGTGGGTCAGCTTGCCAATCTAATTGGGCTGTTGCTTCAAGCCGTTCTACAAACTCTAAATAGGTATCGGCAATGATTGATCCAGGTGCTAACAGATCCGCTGCGCCCCTGCGTTCGCGCCACACATGTTTGGATAGTTCAAATGTTTGACTGGTCAACTCAGATAGAGTTGTCGCTACCCGCGATCGCTCCAGCGGCAGGGGCTCTTGTTGATTAACAAGTCTCAGGTGACCAACATTGCCATCTCTGCCTCGTCCCCCCGATCTTGCTGATACCCTTCGACAACCCGATGGGATCGAACGACTGATTGGAAAAGGGTTGACGGTTTGGGCAGTCAGGGGTGCAGATGATTTTAGTTCTTTGGCTAGAGATTGTTCAGGTAAATCGCCGTCTGACTGGGGAATCGCTGGGGGCGAAAGAATGTCATCTATATTAATGTCTGACGGTGGTTCAAACGATGGAGACGGCGGGAAGAGATCTTCCAGGTTAGTTTCTGGCGAGTTAAGGGCTGGCAAGTTAATTTCCGGCGAGGTAACTTCCGGCGTCTCAAGGGGTGGTGGTGGGCAGGTAAACCCATCAATACCTTGACTGCCTGCACCGCCACGCCCTCCTGAAGCATCCACATAGACCTGCCGCAGATTATCCAGATCAGTGTAGTAGACCGTTAGCACCCCACCATCACCACCTGGTCCTCCAGAACTACCATGAATTGGTTGTACACTCTGTGGCTGTTCGGGTTCTTCACCAGTCAAGCGCCGTTGTATCCTGGCTGGATCGTGGAAGTTCCTTTGTTGAGTTGGGCTGGGCGGACTTGCCGCTGCCCCCGGTCGGCCAGAAAGGTTGATTCTAAATTCTGAACCATCGGCAAAAATAGTTCGATACAGTCTTTGGGAAGAATTTTCTGCGGGTGTCCAGAAACGGGGGGAGGATTGTTCCTCAGGGGAGCTGTTGTCATTGGGTGGAGAGACATCATGGGTGGGCGGTAAGTTTAGCAACTGTTCAATTGTCGGTCTCTGCAATTCGTTTGCTAAGTCGGCCAGTTTATTGGATGAGGCATCCCTAGCGATCGCGGCTTCAGCCAGCCCGGTACTGCCCAGGGCGATCAAGAGGGGGAGAAAAATGGATTTGTACGAGGTATACATGGCAAGACCTTGGTAAATTCTGAGGTGAATGAGATCTCTAAATCTGTCTGTGGCGACTGCCCTAGGGGTTATGCAAATCTGCAGAACGTTGAGAATTTGTCACACGGCGCCCCAGGACAGAGAGCAAACGTGACTTACGGCGCTCCAACGCAAGTCAAGTGGTACTGGCGTGACCCGCCACCTGCCTGAATCCCCTCACGCAGGGCATCCAGGGATAATGAATCGGCTCGAAACTCCAGCACTGCATCAGGGGAGGGTTGGCGAATGCGCTCCAGAACTTCGGCTGCAGGGGGTAGAGCAGACAAATTCAACTGGACTGGGCTGTGGCCAAAGTTCAAGGTGCAGGCTTCGTAGCCATGGTGCTGTCTGAGTTCTTGCAGCCGATTTAGATATCGACTAATATCTTGAGTTGACAGCCTGACATGACTCGTCGGCCCTGGGTTAACGTCTTGAGACGGGCCAAAGCTTGAACCTTGAGCAGCTTGGGGAGTCAAGAAGGCAGGCGCAACAGTGCATAAGCCAAGGAACAGACCTAGAAAAGAGTGGTGAGATTGAAAAGTCATGATCATGGAACGTGTCTCCTGTGAGGGCAAATTTCTCACTCAAGTGAAAAGCGTGAATCAAGCTGACAAAGGTCTTTTCAGGACATTTAAGGCACATCAACTTGTAATCGAAGCACATAACTAGCTCACTTGAATGACTTTCTTTTATCGCCTTTGTGTGAGTCCTTGCAAGGGGCTTACACATTTCTTTATAGTGTTGGTGTGAGGCAAGGCGTCATAAATGTGAGATCATCTACGGAAGGCTAGCCTCCATGGGCTTTTGAGCCACTTTGATTTAGAGCAGGACCGAGTAAAGGTCACGTGGTTGATCGAAAAAATCTTGTCAGCTCACATTCGTGAGCTAAAATGAGGTGTTGACCTGTGACGAGAAAAGTTATTGATACCTCAAGAATTCCTAAGGGATAAGTTTGCCGCTCACCATGGTCTTTCTGAGGCTGAACTGCAGGTGGTGGCATTAGTTGTGGACGGAAAGCCTACAACAGCTATTGCCACAAAACTGGGCATCAGTGAGGATGCTGTCAGAAAACGGTTGAGTGAGGTCTACAAGAAGTGCAAGATCGAGGGGCGTGGTCCGGTTAAACTGGCCAGGCTACAGCAGAAGCTATCGAATGAATTTCAAACGCAGCAAGAGCCTACGGCTGTTCCGGGGCCTCCACCCGGGTCCCCGCCCACTTCCCCGGCACCACCATCTTTGGACTGGGGTGAAGCCCCTAAAATTCCAGACCCCTATGGTCGCCAGTCAGAGTTAAGTCTGCTTCAGGAATGGATACAACAGCGCGATCGCTGTCGTCTGGTTTTACTCTATGGGTTAAAGGGCACTGGCAAAACCACCCTGGCTGTGCACTTAGCAGAGCAACTTGCCACCTCTGCCGAGTTCGAGGGAATCGTCTGGCGTTCCCTCAGCCATGCCCCTCACTTGAAGGAGTTTTTGGATGGGCTCTTGGCCTCATTGGGCGTCAGCTTGCCGCCCACAGCTCAAGACCAGAGGGCGCAAATCTCCCAGATATTAGAGGTTTTACAACACCATCGCTATTTGATCATTTTAGATGATGGTGAATGCCTGCTAAAACCTAAAACATTGGCTGGAAACTATCGGGAGGGTTACGAAGACTATGGTGAGCTTTTCCAACGCATCGGTAAGGCCCGTCACCAGAGCTGCCTGATTCTAATTAGCACCGAGACAATCAATGCACTTACCTTTCTAGAGGGGGATAACTCTCCCGTGCGAGCCTTACAACTCGAAGGATTAGACCCAGATGCAGCCTTAAGTTTACTAGCAGACTTGGGACTACAGCCCTCTGAATCGGCACAATGGCACCATTTGATTACTACCTACGATGGTAATCCTCTGGCCTTAAAAATTGTGGCTTCTACGCTGAAAATGCTATTTGGCGGTAGCGTAGAGGCGTTTTTTCAACAGAATACACCCCTTGTTTTTCAAGAAATTCGTGATCTAGTTAAAGCATCATTTGAGCGACTATCAGAGCCAGAAGTAGACATTATGTACTGCCTGGCATTGGCTTCAGACTCTCTCGACTTGCAAGCCATCCAGAATCATATTCTGGCCCCTCTAGATATGTCAGATCTAATGCAGATTGTAATATCTCTCCGGCAGCGATCGCTGATTGCAACAGATCCTGAAAATACCAGCCGATTTATGCTCAGGGATGTTGTGCTGGAATATGTTACTGACCATATTTTTGAGGTTTTATGTCAAGAGACGTGTCAGCTTGTTACTAGCTTTGAACAACTGCAAACCCAGTCAACCTCAGAGTTGCAGACATGGCTAGGTCAAAGTTTACTCGCACGCTTAAAAATATTTAATGGTAGATCAGATTCTGGCTTTTCTAGAGCGCTTGCTCAACTTAAGCATAAGTTGCAAGCCGAATTTCCCAATCAGCAACATATTGTAGACATGCTTAGACAAACTCAGACTTGGCTTAAGACCGAATTCCTGGTAAAAAATACATACGCCACTGAAAATATAGGCCACTTAATCACTTTACTCACAGACCATCCTAGCTGACTCCATGCGTAATGGAGATGCCCGATGATTTATTGCGTTAATCCTGTTTGCCCGAAGCGCCACAACCCAGAAGATGCCAGCCACTGTTTGACCTGTGGCACGTCCCTGCTAGTGCACAACCGCTACTGCTTACTGCGACGTCTCCATGACTCTGAAGTGAAAGAAGTCTTTGAGGTGGAGGATGTGGTCGATAATGACACTAAAATCTTAAAAATTGTTAAGGCTTTTCCAAATATTGATTTTATTGAAAATCATATTGAACGTATCCAGCGCGAGGCACGAACGTTGATTGGGCTCAACCTGCCCAGCGTCCCTAGAGTGGCACTTGATGGTTATTTCACACTTATACCAGCTCAAGGTGCTCCGTCTATACACTGCTTGGCCATGGAAAAAATCGAAGGCCAGAATCTAAAACAGTGGATAGAAACCCATGGCCCTATTTCAGCAGATTTAGCCTGGCAATGGCTCAAACAACTGGTTGAGGTTATTGACCAGGTTCATCAAGAAAAATTGATCCATCGAGATGTTGAACCCTCCAACATTATTCGTCGTCCTGATGGCGCTTTAGCCTTAATTGACTTTGATACCGTTTGCAGTACCACAGAAACGGTTTTATCAGATACCGATAAAACTTTAATGATGTCCGACTGCTATGCCGCCCCCGAACAGTTTCCGGACTTCAAACAGTTTCAGAATAGAGCTTATCTTGAGTCAGATCTATATTCTCTGGGTCGTACCTTCGTTTATTTGCTGACGGGAAAATCTCCTTGCTCACTGGAAGAGGTTCATCGTCGACTGATCTGGCGCGATCATGTGCCAAAGCGCAATAGACAAGAGAGAAACAATGGCTTAACGGAGTTTCAAACTAAACAACTCTTCAATTTGATCGATCGGTTTATGGCCTATGAGCCTAAAGATCGCCCAAGTGACAAAAATAAAATTCTGCAGCGAATTCGTTGGATTGAGCTATATGGCAAAGTTCACACGTCAATCCTCAAAGCCTCAGCTGGGGCGGCACTATTACTGGTTGGCATTGGTCTAGGGTGGGGCATTACCCAGTGGGAGGGCAATCCTGTCTCTGAACTAACTACCGATGCCTTAGTTGCTAATGAATGTCAGATGGGTGTTGCTGACGTCACAGATATGAGCTTTAGTCCTGATGGCAATTTCTTGGCTACTACTAGTTCTGATAGAAGCGTAAGAATATACGATGTGGGCGAGGAAGATATAAATGAGACTTGTGCTGAATATGTAGAGCATAGTACAAGTGTTATAGCTGTGGCTTTTCGCCCAAGGGTAGGTGGTTCAGAGGTTAACCAATTTGCTACAGCTGGTTTAGATGGAACTATAAACTTTTGGGAGATTAACTCGCGTACCAATAGGGTTGAGTTGCTTTCTAAGCTGGAGCATGATGAGCCGGTAGTTGCAATGAGCTTTTCGCCTAATGGCTCATATTTGACGGCTGGATTCAGTGGTGGTGAAACTAGAGTTTGGAGCTTACAAGAGGATAAGCTAAGCCAAGAGAGCTTTCAAAGTGTAAGTTTGCCTGGTCATCAGTACATTACATCTACTGAATTTAGTGTAAATGAGACTTACCTTGCTACTGCTAGCTTAGGTGGTCGACCAATAGTTTTAGATCTAGGCAGCAATGAAAACAATATCTTCGAAATTTCTCATGATGACGTTTTGTCTGTAGCATTTAATCCGATAGAAGCTTCAGAGATAGCAACTATGGGAACTGATAGTGTGATCAAAATCTGGAATCTTGAAACACCAGACTCACCTGTTAGTAGGCTGGAAATGACAAGACGCTTAACTTCAATAGAGTTCAGTCCGAATGGGCGCAATATTGCTGCTTTAGCAGCCGAGGGACGTATATCACCAACCACTCTTTGGAGGCGACATGAGGGTAGTTGGGCCGCAGATTCAATACCAGAAGAAAAGGTTATTTCCTTTGCTTTTAATCCTCAAGGTGGGCGTGAGATCGGCTTGATTACGAATCGTGCAGTTAAGGTGGTTTCGGTTGATGATCTAAGCAACCTTGAAGAGCTTTCATTAGGTGGTCAACCTGTAGATATTGCCTTTAGCCCTATAGATTCATCGCAACTTGCCATCGCAATGTCAGATGGTACCGTTCAACTACGAAGCTGGAGGTAAATATATTGGTACTTTGTCGCTCCGCTACTCTGCCATGTTTGCCTCTTGAGCTCGTGATAATAATCGACGTGTTGTCGATGCAGCTCGCCGCATAATATCTCTTGAGTCGGTTTGGTCGATATTTATTAGTGCTTCTCGTAAATGTTCTTGTAAGACATTTGAAACGACTCCATAGTTTGGGATGCGAGGACGACGAACCCAGGAATTATCAATGATATTAAGAAGTTGCGGATAATGATTATATTGGTTGACAATTGTAGGATCAAAGAATAAGAACCGAAGACTCGGAACAGAACCATGATCCAGGGTAAAACGTCGCTGCGAAGCCGGGCTAGTAAAAAAATTAATTGCTTCTACAGCAGCTTCAGGGTGTGAAGAATTATGAGCAATTCCAAAACCCCACCCGCCTTTAGTTGCGAATGAATTTTCGACATTACTAACCATAGCCTTCATACCTAGGTTTCCATGAGCAGTGGAACCAAACTGGTTTACTCTGACCCAGGCAGCAGGCCAATTACGCATGAATACAATATTGTCATCGCTAAATCTTTGACGTGTGGCATCTTCCCGATCGGAAAGCACTGCTTCTGGAGAAATACCTTCCTGAAGAGTGCGACGCAGAAAATTAACAGCCTCTATTGCTTCTTCATGATCCAGGCCAACAGACTGCTCTAAGTCGTCGCTTATTTTATCAGGCTTGATCCAATATCCGCCATGACCATGGAGAACTTCTAAAAACATGGCTGAAATTGCTTCATCTTTACGCCCTTGCCACAAATATCCCCCTTGCACATCTGGTTGCTCTTTCAAGGTCGTAACAGCCTCAATCAGTTCATCAAAAGTATTAGGGGGTTGTAATCCGGCCTGATTTAATAAATCCCGACGGTAATATAAGACTCCGACGTCAGTGCGGAAGGGAATGCGGTAAAGTCTTTCACCATTACCATCTCCAACATCATATCGACCACTTTTTATTTCACTTTCGAGGAAGTTCTCCTCCTCGATGTTTGGGAAATACTCTGTTAAATCTTTTAGCCAACCTGACTCTACAAACTCTGAAAGCCAAATAATGTCAGTGTAGACCAAGTCATATAATTGGGAAGAACCTGAGTCTTCTTCCTGTTGGAACGAATTGATATACAACTGCTTTAAGCCGTCACTACCTAATCCTTCATCTAAATTAATTCTAATATTTGGATGCTTTGCTTGAAATTGATTGATTAAAGGAGCCCATGAAGTCCTTTCATCATCAGGCACGGCCATTCTTAACGTTATAGGGCCATCCGGTTGAGTCACATTGGTGCAACCATGAAACGCGATCGATATGGCTGCAACAATAGCAATAATCAGACCGAACCCTAGCTTTCTCAGTAGCCTTTGATGCGAATAAAGCCAATTCGTCAGCATATATCTTCATCCCGGAGACGCTAGCCCCTGATAGCTCCGCCGCCAAACATACCAGGCAAGGGGCCTCTGATGTCAAGAAAAATATGTATCTAAGTTAAGCTGAACAGGTTCGACTTTCAGGGTAAAATTGAGCATAGTGGTTTTGTTCGGCTTGCCATAACCTGCATATTGGATGCCTTGTCTGCATGGGAAAGCAGGTCACTCGCATTCGCCAAGTTATTTGAATTGCTTTAATAGAGCGGGTTTAAACTAGAAAGCAAATGGAAAGCAAAAATGAAATGATTGCGAGGCGAGGCTACCCCTCTCTCCAATAGGTTTCCGACAGATTATGGGTTGGTGTTTATGCCAATTTCCGTTGCCCTGCGGTGGGTAAAGCTAGGGTGTTTAGCATTGGTGGGCATGGGCCTCAGCTTGGGGCTTAGCCACCCCCTCCAAATAGTTGGGCACAGGCCAGCTGTTGCCACTTCGCTTGTCTATGAGCATTCCCATCTAACGGTCTCAAATAGTTCATCAGAGGCGATCGCAGCTGCCGCCAACCTGAACCAAAAAGCCTGGGAATACTACATTGCAGACAACTACCTTCAGGCCGAGCCACTTTACCGTGAAGCCTTAGCCTTACAGCAGCAGCATCTAGACCCCAACCATCCAGAGATTGCCCAGACCCTGAACAATTTAGGATTACTCTACTGGAGAACCGGGAACTATCCCCAGGCTGAGCACTACCTGATGGATGCATTGCGGCTTCGTAAGCAGCATTTGCAGGTTAACCCCGAAGATTTCATTACGAGCCTGATTAACCTGGGAGCCTTCTATCGGCAGCGGGGCAACTACGAAGCGGCGATCGCTTTGTTTGAAGAGTTTCTGGGGCTGGTGCCTCAGGTGCCTAACCTCAGTCCTTACCACAAGGCGGATGGGCTGAATAGTTTAGGGTTGCTTTTTCAAGGCCTGGGAGACTACTCCTATGCAGAAGATGCGCTGCAGGATTCCTTACGGATTCGTCAAACGGAGTTGGGCGATGATCACCCCCAGGTGGCTGATAGCCTGCTGAACCTGGCAGGGCTTCATCGAGCGATGGGAAATACGGCGACGGCCAAAGATTTGTTGGTGCGATCGCATACCATTTACCGCAACAGCCTCGGCGATCGCCATCCCCGGGTAGCCCTTAGCCTGCAAAACCTGGCCTTTGTGTACCAGTCCCTGGGCCTAGAGACCGAGGCCATAGCAGCCCTACAGACCGCCACAGATATCGAAGAAGATCAGCTGGCCCGAATGGTAACCATTGGCCCAGAGCACCAAAAGCAGACCTATCTGGACAAGCTGTTTGGGACCACCCAGGTAGTTCATTCCCTGGCGATGGCTCACCCCACCTTAGAAGCCCGTGAATTAGCCTTGACCACAGTCTTGCGCCGCAAGGGCCGCATCTTAGACGCCCAGGCTAATGCCTTCCAAACCCTGCGACAGCAACTCGACGATGACGGCGAAGCCCAAGCCATATTGAGTCAGTTGGACTCCGTTAGGCAACAACTCTTGCACCCCCCATCCCCTGACCCATCACCAACCGACGGCCAGACCGCCTATACCCAGTTATTGCAGCAAGAACAAGCCTTAGAAACTCAACTCTATCGCCACAGCGCTACGGCCCAGATCATTGATGAACCAGTCACTATCGCCCAGGTGCAGGCCCACATTCCGGCCCAGGGCGCCCTGGTCGAATATGTGCGCTATACAACCTTTGAGGCGCAGGCCGGGGGCGATCATCCCTGGGGTCAGCCTCACTATGCTGCCTATATCCTCAGGGCCAACGGTCCTCCCCACAGGGTTGATTTGGGGCCAGCCCGCCCCATTGAGGATGCGATCCAGAGCTTTAGACACCAACTGGAGAGGCGGGATTCGGCTGACTTGAGGGAAATGACAGAGGTCGAGGCCAAAGGCCATGCCCTCTACAACCTGATTCTGGAACCCATCATCCCCTACCTGGTTGGGGTCGAGCAGATCCTGATATCGCCCGATGGGGCGCTCAATCTTATTCCCTTCGAAGCACTGACCACGGCCTCAGGGCAGTTTTTAATTGAAGCGTACAGCTTCACCTATCTAACCTCGGGGCGGGACTTGCTACGTTTCCCTGTGCTGCCCACGAGCCATAACCCGACAGCCATTTTTGCCGATCCAGACTATGGGCCACCTAGGGCCCAGGAAACCGCCGCCAGTCGGGCCACTGCCCATCCAGGGTTCGCTAGCTTGAGCTTTTCGTCACTGCTTGGCAGTCGCCAGGAAGGCGAAGCCCTAAACGCTCTGTTTAGCCAGGCGTCACAGCCGGTCCGGCTATATATGGGGGCTGCCGCAACGACGGATCAGCTCAAACAGGCGATCGCCCCCCAGATCCTCCACATTGCCACCCATGGCTTTTTCTTAGCGGATCCAACCTTAGCTCCCCTAACCCCAGGCGAATCAAGCGTCGCCCGACAACCATCTCTGCCGATACCCAACCCCTTAATGCGATCGGGTCTGGCCATGGCCGGTGCCAATCGAACCATGACTGCTGGTAATGGTGGCCTGCTGACAGCTTTGGACTTAGTGGGCCTTAACTTGCTGGGTACACAGCTAGCTGTGCTATCCGCCTGCGACACTGGCCGAGGCGATATTCGTAACGGGGAGGGGGTCTATGGGTTGCGGCGGGCCTTAGCGATCGCGGGGGTACAAAGTCAGGTGATCAGCCTCTGGCCAGTGGAAGATTTGGCGACTAAAGAGTTGATGGTGGACTACTACCAGCGGCTGCTGGCCAACGAAGAGCCCATGGGTCGCCACGAAGCCCTACGCCAGGCCCAACTGGCCATGCTCCACAGCCCAGCCCACCGCCATCCCTATTACTGGGCAGCGTTCATCGCCTCTGGAGACTGGCGTCCGCTCGAATTTTAGAGCATCAGTACAGCCTGTCCCCTGGTGCCCCCGCAGAGCCTCAGGGTTACTTCATTGTTGAAAAGGAATAGTGCCTGTATGGTCTTTGCCTCCAACCTTGGGGACTTCAGATCCCCCCAGAATTGGGGGGCGGGGGGGCAAAGCTAGCGAAAACTGGGATGCACTCACTGCCGTCCCCTCCTGGGAGGGGTGCCCGGAGGGCGGGGTGGGTTCTTCGGGCTTGAGTTGACCCACCCCTACCCCTCCCAGGGAGGGGATTTCAGACCTTGACGCTGTACTGGTTCACAGCTCAGGCGATCGCATCTACCACCGGCTCATTCAATCCTTCGACCACAGGACTGATCAACTCATCCACAGTCGGCAACGAGGCCGATTCAACGCTGGTGGTGGGTTGTACCCAATCAGCCCCAGGTACCGAAAACTCTGGAATCACCCAATCAGACTGGCTTACAGCAATTTCCGAGGGCTGCCAGTCCAGGTTAGCCCAGGGGGAGTTGACATCAAAGGTCGGTAACGAGACGGGGACATTCCACCAGGGAGTTGCTGCTTCTGCTGCGCCATCAGCGACGGCTTCGTGGCCTGTTTCAGCGACTGTTTCCACTGGATGCTCAGGTTCAAATTGGGTGGCGGTGATGCCAAAGACCGGGGCTTCTGCGCCCTGGTCGATGAAGGATGCCAGAGATAGGGGTTGATCCCCCAAGGCATTCCAGTTGCTGACCGGGTTAGCTGAGGCCATGGCTTTGCGTACAGCGGCATCGGCGTTGACCAGACCGGCCCCATATTCAAACTCGTCCCCGAGTTCACTAAGATCATGGGCGGTTTTCTGCATGATGCTGTTGATCTCAGCGGCGGTTAAATCTGGGTTGACGCTCCAAGCCAAAGACGCGATCCCCGTCACATGGGGAGCGGCCGCAGAGGTGCCGCCATATTGGTCATACCCAAACTCAATGAAAGGAAAAGAAATAGTGGACTGAGCAGATGTTGTAATCACATCGGTAGGAGCCATCAAGCTTAGTCCATCCCCATAGTTAGAATAAGATGCCCGCTGACCCGGGGTTACAACTTGATCAGAGTCCTCTATCCCTCTTAAAGAAGCTCCAACTGAAACTACGTTGTCATGTTTCTGAGCCAGAATAGCAGGATAGCTGAGTTGATCAGAAGATTGATTCCCAGAAGCAATCACAAATAGTGCATCATCTGCATGCTCTTTCACAAGAGACTCAAATTCAGGCAAAAATCCAGGTTCCTGTTGCTCAAGCCATCCGATGCTCATATTGATAATGATTGGAAGCTCTTGAGAACTTGAGTAGTTAGTCATTAGCTCTGTTGCAAAGGTTATGTCGGAGTTACGAAAAACATTTAAGTTTATTACATCAGACTCCCAATTTATTCCACTCATGCTTTGCTGGTTGCTTTCATTAGTCTTGGCTGCGATAATGCCTTGAGTTTTAGTTCCATGAAAAGTCCTTGGTTGAAAATCAGATCCAAAAGGTTCGCGTCCAAAATTGAAATATGAATCCCAGAGCTGAGAACGATTAGTGTTAAGGGTTGGTCTTAAGTCAGGATGTGAGTTATTGAATGGATCTAGGCCTAAACCAGTATCCTGAATGCCAATCAACACATCCTCTGACCCCTGGGTAAAGCGCCAGGCGTTGTGAACCCCGGTCATGTGCAGATTCCACTGTTGATTAAATAAGGAGTCACTGGGAACTACAGCCAGATCAACCTGGCCATCGGCAAACGCCAGGCGATCGATGCCTTCAAACAAAATGTGGTTGCCATCATTCAGTTGCATGGCGTCAAACAGGCGCAGACCGTTGCCGGGGTCAAACAACATGCCGCCGCCCTCGGGGGTAACCGGGTTCCAGCCGGTGACATCATCGATGGAATAGTGGGAGAAGTCGATCAGGTCATACTCTCCCTGGCCAAAGTTGACATTCCCTTCCCCAGAAAAGACGGTGTAGCGGGTATCGCCTGCAAACTCCCAGTTGTCGGCGGTTAACCCTCCTTGAATGTGCTCAAGGCCGCCTGTGGGGTTCACGTCGATATTCAGGGTGTAATCTCGGGCTGAGGCAGAGTTGTCGACCCGTATCAGATATTCCCCTGGACCTCGATCACTCAAATTGATGGTCGAGGGTTCGGATGTCCAGCCATTAGAGAATCGAATAAGCTGATAGGGTACCGCTGATGACGTTGGTTGGACTTCATAGAGCCATAGATTTTGGCTGCGGCTTGCCCCTTCCAGGTTGATGTGCAGGTCGCTATCGCTGTTGAGGGTAAAGCTGTACAGGTTTTGCGGATTGCTGGTGCCTTGACCGTCAAACTCTCGGGCACCCAGGATAGTACCTAAATCCTTCATTTCCGGTGATTGGCTGTTAGCCAGGGTCGCCTGGGGGCTTAACCCGGTCAGACTGTCTACGGCATCTGCACTGACGGGCAAGGGCTCCACATCCTCGGTGCCAAAGGATAGATCCATCCAGGGGTCCAGGCTGCCGAACTCTGTACTGTGGAACTGCTGCAAGTATTGCTGCACCAGGGCATCGGCCTGTTCAACGCTGAGCCCTGACCCAGAGCCATCGAATTGGGCCGTGGTCAACAGGTCATCGTCTAGGCCACCAAGGGCAACAGAATTACCGATGTCCGCTTGAAGATTGGGGGCCGTGGCGTTCATACCGGCAGTGGTAGATGCCATTGTGGAATCGTACATACGTATGTCCTAATCACTACAATGGACTCCCTGGGGTTGGGAGTCGATTCGAGCTTTCGACTCTGTATGCGATCGCAGCCGCCTGAATTATGCAAAGGGCCAAAAATTGCCCCAAAAGATGAAGTTTTCTAAAGCTGAGTTAGCCTATGGCGATAAATCAACCATGTGTTGGAAGCGGGGATCGTTGCGGACACCGTCGAAGTGGGCGTCAATTTGCACCATCACCCGATACACATAAGGGCTGAGCACAAACGTGCGGTAAAGATGCTTGAGGGTCAACTCTAAATTGCCCATCATGGCATAGGCTCGGGCCTTCCCATACCAGGCATTGGGGTTATCAGCCTGATAATTCAGGGAGGTTTCAAAACTGTCCAGGGCTTCATCAAAGCGGCCCATCTGAATCAACACCGTGCCCCGCTGATTCCAAACATAGTGAGTCTGAGGCCGTTGATCAATGGCGCATTGCAACACCCTGAGGGCATCCTCGTAGCGATGCAAACCACTCAGGGCAACGCCCTGGTTATAACGGGCTCGGTAGTCCTCGGGGTTGAGTTTAACCGCTTTTTCAAAGCTGACCACCGCTTTGACGTACTGCCGCAGTTGGTTTTGGGCCGTGCCCAGGTTGTACCAGGCTTTGTGATCGTTGGGGTTAAGCTGCACCGCCTGTTCCAGATGGGCTGCGGCTTCTTCAAAATGACTGAGCTTGGCCAGGGCGTGCCCCTTGCCGTGCCAGGCCAAGGCATGATCTGCACACAGGGCAATGGCCTGGTTAAAGCTATCTAACGAAGCTTCGTACTGTTTCAGGGCCGCCAGGCAAAACCCATGCAGGGTCCAGACTTCATAGTCGTGGCCATCCAGGGCCAGGGCTTCATTAAACCGCACTAAAGCTTCGCCATAGCGACCAATGGCGTAAAGGGCATCCCCTTGGCCCCGCAGCAGGGCCGCCCGGGACAATTTGGGGGTTGTAGCATCAGAGGGAGCAGGCATCAACCGTTGGCCATACACAGAATTACTATCCCCAGATTGCCCAGGTTAGCGATCAGAATCCTCACCGGCCCGGGTGATGGTCGGTGGAGGGGCGATCGCGACTTCCGCAACCAGGCGATCGCTAGACCAGTGCCGGGAATGGCCCTTGGGCCAAGGGCTATTTATGGCGTATGTACTCATACGCATCAACATAGGCTTCACCCGGATGATTCCAGGAAAAGTCATACTGCATTCCCTGCTGAGCAATCTGCCTGAACAGGGCAGGGTTCTGCTGCCACACATCAAAGGCTCGGTTCATGGCTGATTCCAAAGCAACATGGTCACTCTGGAAAAAGACAAACCCATTGCGCTCCTCGGGCTCGTGGTAGGTGTCGTAGTCCCAGTCAAAGACGGTATTCACCAGCCCCCCTACCCCGCGCACAATCGGCACAGTGCCGTACCGGAGGCTAATCATTTGGGTTAAACCGCAGGGTTCAAACTTACTGGGCACGACCATCATGTCGGCCCCAGCATAGATCAGATGGGCTAATTCCTCATTGAAGCCCAACTCCAGGTGCACATTAGGATTCTCGTTGAGAAATAGCTTTTCATGCCAGAACCAATCGTTAATTCCTTTTTCTGTGGCAGACCCCAACAAAACAAATTGGCCGCCCTTGGCCAGGGTGTGATAGATGGCATGGTGCACCAGGTGGACCCCCTTTTGATCGTCCAGACGACCAATAAAGGCAACGAGCGGTTGGTCAGTTTGGTCTAGCAAGAGGCGATCGCAGAGTTCCTTTTTATTCAGAGCTTTATCCTCAAAGGTGGTGAGGCCATAGTGGTGAGGAATGTAGCGATCCGTCTCGGGGCTCCAGACATCGTAGTCGATGCCATTTAGAATGCCAGAAAACTTATGCTGGTTAACGTGCAAGGTATGCCCTAGGCCAAACCCATAGTCCCCATATTGGGCCTCCAGGGCATGGTTGGGCGACACGGTGTTGACATGGTTCGCATAGGTAATCCCCCCCTTCATAAAGTTAATGGCGAAGGGGTTAAAGTTATCCCGCAAGCGATCGTACTGGAAGTAGTATTCCGGTCGATTCAGCCCCGTAGCCTCCAGAATTTCAGTCCCCCCAAACCCCTGGTGCTTAAAGTTATGGATGGTGTAAAGGGTGCGTTGAAACTCCATGCCGTTGTACTTATAAATCTCAAACAACATGACTGGAATTAAGCCCGTCTGCCAATCGTGGCAGTGAATCACATCAGGCCGCTTATTACTGCGCAGCAAAAACTCCATCGCCGCCTTACTAAAGAAGGCAAAGCGCATGGCATCGTCGTCGCAGCCGTAGTAACAGCCACGATGAAAGAACATCTCCCAAGACTTGGGCTCAATGAAAAAGCACAACCGCCCATGCACCCAACCACAGTGGACATCGCAGCGAATATCCGTACCGTACCAGGGCACCACCAAATCTCGGTAAGCATCGTGCAGGCCCCAGATGTGGTCATACCGCATGCAGTCGTACTTGGGCAGAATCAGCTCTACGCAGTGCCCCTGGGTTTCTAATTCACGGCTGAGGCCATAAACCACGTCCCCCAGGCCACCAGCCTTAATGACAGGGGCACACTCCGAGGCAATCTGCACAATGTACATGGGCCATCCCCGTTATAAAAGTTCATTTTTTGATGACCTTATTCAATCAGGATGTTGAGAAGGAAGCAAGAGGAGTAGATCAGAAACTGGCCCTGGGACCGGCAACAGGCCAGATTCAGGGGGTGGCCCATCCTACCCTGCCCACAGGGAGAAGATTGACTTATGGCCGCATCAGTGACTTGTCAAGGGGGGCGGAACCTTCCTGATCATCAGTGACATAGCCGGTGTCACTCAGGCGAAATACATCGCGATGCGTCCCCCTGCCGCCTTAATCATCCCGTGTCAGGTATCTGGACTGGCAGATCGCCTTCTGCCGCAGAGTATTAGTTTTCGGCTTGGATGAAGTTTTGGCAAAGACTCCGTAGAAAATTGTACTGTTTACGAAAAGTTGCCCGATGTTCCCCTTGTTGAACAGTACTATCATGTGCTATTCCAAAGCTGGAGTTAATATAGTCGCTTATGAGAGAGTAAGGTTGACTCTACAGATCGAACGCTTAAGATAGAACGCTTACGGATCTAAACTCTACGGATTTAAAAGACTGCGCCTCAAGCAACAGTCCTCTATTGGCCTCAGGAAAATCAATACCAGTAAAACCAATGTAAACTAATCAAAGCTAAGACTTTTGCGAGAGCAATACCAGCGAGAATATCGCCCTCGCTCTTGTCTGGTGTTGTCGAGTGAAGGTGTTACAGAGTCAGGGGTGGTTGTGAGTGTCAAAAGCTTTTGCTACCGTCTCATGCGGTTCCCCAACTTAAGGCTAGGGGATATTTGAAATTAGTAGCCATCCATAGCTGTTGATCGACTAGGCAAGGGAGGGGACTGGGTTTGTCTCGAATTGATTGATTTCTCCTTGTTTGACTCTGTTTCTTGATAATTCAATCCCCTGGTCAGACACCTACGACCTGATTTCAAATAACTAATTTCCATACAAAATCAATTAATCAATGTCTAAAACTATGACTCCCAAGATACTATCCTCAGATGCTCTGAAAGCTCCTAAGCATAACTCCTCTGACGTTGCTTGGAAACACAAAGCCTCCCAACTGCTGACAGCAGCTTTTGGGGCGATCCCACTTTCCCTTGGCCGAAAAATAAGACGTTGGTCCTATCGCTCTTTCATGGGGCAGATAGGCAAGGATGTTTTCCTCGGCACTGGTTTAGATTTGATGGGTACCGATAGGATCTTTTTGAAAGATAACTCGATGGTCCTGAATGGTGTTCGCCTAAACTGTAGGGTGCCCAATAGCCGCATTGTACTGGGTCCTTACGCCACTCTAGAAAGGGATATTTGCCTGGTTTCCTTTGGAGGTTGTATTGAGATTGGCGAGAAGACAGGGATCGGCCCTTTTGTTTGTATGGGTGGACCTGGAGATATCACCATTGGCAAAAACTGTCTAATTGCTTCCCACAGCAGTTTATATGCTAATAATCATATTTACTCAGATCCCAGTATTCCCATTATTGAGCAAGGGTATATTTGCAAAGGAATTGTGATTGAGGATGATTGTTGGATTGGTAGTGGGGTTCGGATTTTAGATGGGGTTACGATTGGACATGGCAGTATTGTTGGGGCCGGTGCCGTTGTTACCAAGAGTATTCCGCCTTATTCCATTGCTGTAGGTGTACCTGCTAAAGTTGTGTCTCAACGAAAGCAGGAACCTCAAGTTTCTGTAGTCTCCTAAAGATCTGTCAATTCTAAATTTGTAGGTTGGGTGGCGCACTAGCAGAATCCAACAAGCTTACTGTTTTGGGGTTCCACTTCGTTTCAGCCAACCTACAGAAAATAGATTTATTTTTACCTATAGTTTAGAGACATCTTGCTTAACCAGGTGAGATGTCTAGCTTATGCTTATGGATTTAAAACGGCAATAGTCAAGCAAGCATTAACTCTAAGAAGTTAGTTTTTTTGCAAATAGCTTTGTGCTTAACGTTTTTTGAAAAACTTTCCTTAAAAAAAAGATTGTTCTTTGTCCATTATAAAATAGCCCCTGCATCCAAGGAGAGGTCAGTTGGATAGCGGCACCATGCCACCAGTGTCGCCGCCATAAAATTTCAATGTCCTTAACCGCATGCCACCACAGTCTTGGCAAGTCCTTGAGGGAGTAAGGCGCGGCTAAGGTAATGAATTCTGATTCTTTTCCCCACCCATCTTCCATGGGAAACGTCCCCCAGGCTCGTGCTTCGTTCTGAGTTGGGGTAAGCCAGAATGCTTGCTGCAAGGTTGCAACCATAGACCTAACGTCGGCTTGGGGATTGAGCAAACTGGCATCAAGCAGCAGGTGATCGGCAAAGTGCAAAATAGTATCTCGCACGATGGGGTAACCCCAATCGAGTACAGCTTGATTAGATTCCTCTTTAAAGATTGGATAAACTTGATTATCTCTGATCTGATAATCAATCACTGAGCCATGGTCAGCACTACATACCATCTCTAAGAGTGTAGTTAGGCCAGATACATGGTTAAACCCTAGTTGATAGCGTTGATCATACATATACGGTTCGGGCAGACCATATTGACTATCTGCCACATTTCTGAGTCCTAAGTAAAAGCTTCTAGGTGGTGCTATGTTACGGGTATCCAACACGGCAGCTAAGGCATTATGTAGGGTTGCGCCTGTGCCCAAGTCAATTACACAGTAATTGTTGTCGTCAGTTAGGTGAACCTGATCGAGATACTGCAGAAGAGCATGACGCTTTTCTGCAGCCCGCGCTAAGATTAACTGCTGAATATCTGGGTCTGACAGAATATGATGATGTAATGCCTGTCGCTCAGCCTCGTTAAGATTGCGGTCCCAATCGTTGGCTGAGATGTCAATTTTCTCTAAGCTGGACCGAATCTCGTCCGGAGTAATACAGAATCGGGCAAAGAGAACTCGAGGGGAAAGATAGTCGACATCATACTCTAGAGGAAAAATTCTCTTTAGTTGCTCTTGGTCAACCACTGTCATGCTGGGTAATAACCAGGCCTGGCGACTACCATAGAGGTAGGTGAGCTCATAGTCTAGATCGAGCTTTTGAATCAGCCGTTCTGCGATCGCGATCAATATTTGCCCATCCCTCGCCAGGAAATAAAGTCGTTTAATACCCAGTTCTTGGGTTCTTTTCAAAATCCATAGAACAAACCCAACCAAAATTGGTGCAGCGACACCTGCGGCCACGTCCTGTAAGGCAGACTCCTTTGCCGATGCGTGGGACAGAGATAGCCTGGTCAGCCTTGAGGCACCCGCCATAGCTGATGATAGCCCTTCCGACATCCAGGCGTAGTTTTCCATGATTTGCTCATAGCGGTTTAGGTTACCCTCTAAAAAGGGCTGTACCCGAAGACCTGCTTTCAGGGCAGATTGGACGTCTGACCAGGGATGATTACCGCAGTGGATAATCTGCGATCGCTTAGCCTGTTCGCGACTCGCTACTTCGTAGTAGAGCTGACCAGATAACTTTGATTTTCTATAAGTATTTGACACATAAATTTTATCCTCTGCATGCCAAATATGTAGCTGAACTAACCGATCCTTGATAAAGTCAGGTTCCAAATACATATCTGAGACAAAAACCACTTTATGTTGATTGTCTCTGGCCTTCTGAATAAGGTTTAATGCCTGAGGGACAGGAGCAAGTAGCTCAATTTCAAGCTTGCGTTCTAGGGCTTGAAGTCTTTCAATTTGATCGACAGATAAGCTGAGGACATGGCCAACTTCTCGATAGATCTGCTCTAAGCTAACATCAGAATCTAACCCCCCAGCATTTTCAAATGCTCGTCTTTCTGCTTCTGCTCGAACCAGCGCAAACGATTCTGCTGTAATCTGAATTAAATCAAGTTTCTTAAGTTTTCGACCGAGAAACAAGAAGCTGGACTCAGGCGATCCTGATTTTCGTACCAAGACCGTATCAAACACATCAAATGACGAGATCACTGTCATACTGGGCTTTCCCTCTTTTGGTATTCTGACAACCACAGATCAACTTGTTCAGTCAGACTAGACTCAAGTTCGCGGTAATCCCATTAGTGCAGTGATTTGGGCACTAGTGGACCTATTCTGTTGTAAGCATAGGCATTGGCAAGACGGCTGGGAACAGCAAACATATATTTTGAGTGAATTTTTTAAGAAGTTTCCGTCAATATCTTGGGTATCCCCCTGCTTGCATGGCAGTACTAAACCAAATCCAAGTCCAGATCTGGAGTTCTGCCTGTGGGAAAACTTCAGATCCCGAGCTGGACATGGTATAAGGAGGCGACTTGTCGCTGCCATCGACATCGAGGTGTTAGGCGATCGCGTTTTTTCAGTTATCTCCCTAGCTAGAGGGAGCTTCGGCCAGGAAAAGCTAGACTGAATATCTATGACACTGTAAAGAAGCGTGAAGGAGATCCCATGGGATTGGGTCTATTAGTTAATGGTGAGTGGCAGAAAACTCGCGATCAGGAAGACGACCAGGGGCGGTTTGTGCGGCCCGAGACCGACTTTCATCATTGGACGATGGCCGATGGTTCTAGCCCGTTTCAGCCGCAGCCGGGGCGCTATCACCTGTATGTTTCCCTGGCTTGTCCCTGGGCCCATCGCACCCTGATTATGCGCGAACTGAAGGGGCTAACCGACGCCATCTCCCTGTCTGTAGTGGATCCTTACATGGGGGATGAAGGTTGGGCTTTCAGCGACTACCCGGGGGCGATCCCAGATTCAGTCAACCAGGCGCGCTATCTGCGGGAGCTTTATGTTAAAGCTAAGCCCGATATTTCGGGCCGGGTGACCGTACCCGTTTTGTGGGACAAGCAGACCAACACCATTGTCAACAACGAGTCCCGCGAGATCATTCGCATGTTGGATACCGAATGGAACGCCATCGCCCAAGGGAATGCCAACCTTTGCCCCCCAGCCCTGCAGCCTGAAATTGATCAGGCGATCGATGCGATTTATCAGCCGATCAACAATGGTGTCTATCGAGCTGGGTTTGCCACCCAGCAAGGGGCCTATGACGAGGCGGTGACGGAGCTGTTTGCAGCGTTGGACTACTGGGAACAGGTGCTGGCTCAGCAGCGGTATATGTGTGGCGATCGCATCACTGAAGCCGACATTTGTTTGTTCACTACCCTCTACCGGTTCGACGCCGTCTACTATGTGCACTTCAAATGTAATCTGCGCCGCATTGTCGATTATCCCAACCTCTGGGGCTATCTGCGGGACTTGTACCAGCAGCCGGCCTTCAAAGCCACCTGCAACATGGACCATATCAAACGCCACTACTACATGAGCCACCCTGGGGTTAACCCCCACGGCATTGTGCCTAAGGGGCCTGAGCTGGACTTTGACGCCCCCCACGATCGGGCGCAGCGGTTTGCCCTGGTAGAGGCTTAACCTGGTAGAAGCTTAAATAAAGGCTCGGGCATGGTGGCCGATGGCGTCCCCCTAGCCCGGGTTAAGATCCACCAACGTCCAGTCTGTGTCAGTAGCGCCCTGTTGTAAATACAGATCAAAGGCTCTGGCCTGCCTTTGCTGGGCCCGACTGAGACGTTCCCCAGTTAGGCGGTAGGTGCCCTCCACCTCTACCACAGGCTGATCAGCCAGGGTGGTCCACTGGTGATGGGTAATTTTGACGCTGCTAACTTGAAAGGAAGCGGCAGAAGTGTCTGAGGTGGGCCGTTGGCCACGTAGCAAGGCCTGGGTCTGGGCTATCTTTTGGGCGATCGCGGTTTCTACGGCGGCTCTAGGTGGTTTCGGCTTGGTCAGCCCACAGCCCCACAGGGACAGGCAAAGCCCAATAATGATCAAATATTTGATTGGCTGAATTGACACTAGCGCTCCCATAGCTCTTCTTCGCTAAACCACCACCTCCAGGCTACTGCCTTAGGGACGGTGACACTAGGGTAGTGGGCAGAAATAGCGACCCCCTTCTTTACAGAGGGTGTTAGGTGTCAGGTATCAGAATCCCCTCCTGGGAGGCCTGTGCTGAGCTTGTCGAAGTAGGCAGGGGTGGGTTTGTCAGGTGTCAGAGGAGATGACCGTTCCAGTAAGCCGCCTACGGTCGCCGCCTGACAAAGGCCCGATTCAGCAAAGCCAAAATAAACGTGAAGAGGGTGGCCCCAATAATCGACCAAATAATCGGAAACGCCTGCCCGCCGATTTGTAACGCCAACAGCTCAGGTAGGCCCAAATTACGGGCAATCAACAATCCCAGGTAAGAGCCAATAAACCCCACCACAATCGAGGTTAGACAACCACCCGTGGTGTAGCCAGCCAGCGACTGGCCAATGGCGCCACAAACGGCGGCCACAATCAATAAAATCAGAAACTCAATCAGCCCCATCGCGCTTTCCCTCCTGCCATCACAGTCAGCAGCATAGCTTGCCCGAGCGATCGCCGTATCTAGCTCCAGGGGTAGATCTGGGGGGCTCTGTTAGCCTCAAGTGGACGGACCAACAGAGATCTAAACCGCCAGTCCAGATCCCAGCGGGTGACTAATGGCGGTGCCCTTCGATAGAGCAGGAAGAAACCCGGTGACGGCGGTTCCTGGGGTTGGTGGGCAGAGCCCACCCTACGATCGGAGCCGTGTTTCTTAGGAGGGTTCCTGGGTTGACTGCACCCATGCTCTAGTACTCCACGGTAGAAATAACTCACCTACTTCAATCAGCGCAAACCTTTGCTGGGAGCGGGATTTCCTTTCTACCTGCTACGCACGGGCTTCGCCCTACTGCCTTTTGCCTTCCGCCCTACTGCCTTTTGCCTTCCGCCCTCCGCCTTCCGCCTTCCGCCCTCCGCCTTCCGCCCTCCGCCTTCCTGCCCTAGTGGCCCAACAATTGCAGCCGATACAGGCTGGAATAGAGGCCCTCCTGGGCTAGCAGTTGGTCATGGCTACCCTGCTCCACCAGTTCCCCATGCTTCAACACCAAAATCCGATCGACATTGCGAATGGTCGATAGACGGTGGGCGATAATGATCGCTGTGCGGTCCTCCAGTAGCCGTTCCAGGGCGTCCTGAATCATCGCCTCGGTGCCCACATCCAGGTTTGCGGTGGCTTCGTCTAGGACTAAAATGCCGGGATCACGGATGGCGGCCCGGGCAAAGGCCAACAGCTGTTTTTGCCCCCCCGAGAGGTTAGTACCCCGCTCCCGTAGTTCGGTGTTGTACCCCTGGGGCAGTTGCTCAATGAAGGTGTGAATATTGGTTTTCTTGGCGGCTTCAACCACCGCCTCCAGGGGGTAATCTTCCCCCAGGGTAATGTTACTTTTGACATCCCCCGCAAACAGAAAGCCGTCCTGCAACACGACGGCCATGCGTCGCCGCAGTTCAGCTTGGGGTAAGTCGCGAATATCCACGCCATCCAGCAGAATCGCCCCCTGGTTGATGTCGTACAACCGGCAGAGCAGACGAATAATCGAGCTTTTGCCCGCCCCAGTGGGACCCACCAGGGCAACTTTTTCCCCGGGGCGAATGGTGAACGTGAGGTCTTTGAGGATGTATTCGTCAGCTTTGTAGCCAAAGGTGACGTGGTTAAACCGGATTTCAGCCGGAATAGAGACCGGGCGAAGGGCGGGAGGGGAAGTGGATAAGGCCTCGGGGTCACGGATTTCGACCGGCACGCTAAACAGGTCGGTGATCCGCTCAACGGCGGTGAACCCCGCCTGGATCGCGGTGAACTTATCGGCAAACTGCCGTAGGGGGTCAAACAGCCGCTGGGCAAACAAAATAAAGGTGGCCAGGGTGCCAAAGGTGAGGGCGTCCTGCATGACAAAAATACCCCCTAACCAAAGCACACCGCCGATCGCCACCAGAGAAATCCACTCCAACGTCGAGGAAACAGCGGAGTCGTAAAAAATCGTTTTGTCGACAGCGGTGATGTATTTCTGATTGGTGGCCCGAAACAGCTCGGCGTTGTAGCGCTCGCGCCGAAACAGTTGCACCACATTGATGCCAGCGATGTTTTCCTGCAGGTTGGCGTTCAGCTCCGAGAGGTACTCCCGGGCTTTGTAGTTGGCTTTGCGGTAGCGCTGTTGGAAGTAAACCACCAGCCAGGTGACCGGTATCAGCAGGCTGAGTAGCATCAGGGCCAACTGCCACTGCATGGTAAACATCACCACCAGCAGCACCAAAATCGAGACAATATCGGTGATGATGCCGACGGCACCCGTGGAAAACACATCCCCCAAGGATTCCACATCGCTGGTGATGCGGGTAATTAATTTGCCGACGGGGGTGCGATCGAAAAACCGTACCGCTAGGGACATGACATGGGAAAACAAATCTACCCGAATGTCAGCGGTGATCTGTTGCCCCACCTCCTGCACCAGATAGCTCTGGTAGCCATCTAACACCAGGCGAATGGCCACGGTAACCACCAGCAGCCCCACCAGCAGGTTCAGCCCCCCCTGGAGGGTGCGCCCTTCCAAAAACCACATCACCTCTTCCTGGCGGATGAGGGAAATTGCCTGCCCAATCAAAACTGGCTGCAGAGCATTGGCCCCAGCCAGGGGTAACAGCAAAATTAACGGCAGGGCCATCATCCGCCGTCGTTTCTGGATGTAGGGCCACAGCCGCAAAAATAGCCGCCAATCGTTGTTGGCTGCGGTCGGGGTCGGGTACTGAGAGGGGGAAGTGGCTACCATATGAGGCGCGATCGCAAGATTGAGCTGAAAAAAGTTGGCTAAATTAAACCAAATTCAAGTCTAGATCTGGAGTTCTGCCTTTGGGAAAATTCCAGATCCCGAGCTGGACTTGGTATGGCTCAGCCAACGGGTCATACTCTAAACTCTAACGCAGTCAGTTCGACCTGCCGCCAGATGAAGGGATACCCCTGATTTATTCCCCGCGATAGATACAGCAAAACTTCTCTGCAAATATAATTAATAAATTTTCGAGTCCTCAGGTCTATTCGCCTAAAGGCTTCAGTCTATGTATGACCTCTTAATTATTGGCGGTGGGACATTTGCAATTGTGCTAGCCCTGACCATACTGCTGGGTTTAGCCAGCAAATTAGGCAAGTCGGGCGAGGATGTGATCAACTACTGCAGCCAAGCCCCGGGACTGGATTTTGTGATAATTGCGCTAATTGTACTGCCTTGGGTCTTGGGTGGCCTAGGAGCAGGTTGGTCTGGTCTTGCTAGTGCCGGGGCGGGGCAAGTGGCGGCTTCTCAGGTATGGGTGCTTTGGCATAGCTGGATTTGCCGCCAATCTCGTCCTGAAGTGGGCATTAACGCTTATCTAAGCCAGCGCTACGGTTGGTGGCGTAACCACCTAGCTCTCTGGATTACGGCGGTGGTGCTGCCGATGTTTTTTCTGATTCGGGCGGTTCAGGTTCTAATTTACCCGTTGCTAGTCTGGCTTTTGAACTTTAAATCCTATGACCACAGTGAGTGGATTAATGTCAGCCGCCAGAAATTTGAAGGCCTGGTAGGTCATGACTTGATGTGGTGTCTATACTGCGACTGGATGACTGGCGTCTATTCCCTTGGGGCCGAAATGTTGCGAAATGTCGAATCGTTCTGGTGCCCGATTCGGTTTTATAACGGCAAAAAATGCGAAAATTGCAGCCTTGACTTTCCGGCCATCGATCAAGGCTGGGTAACCGCAGAGGGAACAATGCCGGAGGTGGTAAATACGTTAGATGCCACCATTCCCCGCGATCGCCCTTGGCGGTGGTCAGAAGCCTCTGATAACGCCGCCAATAAGGTTTAAACCGGGGTCGCCACCTGGTCCCGCAGTTGATCAATCAAATCCTTCAATCCGTAAGGGTTTACCCGATAGCTGAGGGGATGGGCAACCAAGCGGGCCGTGCTGTAGTAGAGCACCTCCAGCTCAATCAAGTTATTTTCCTTCAAGGTTTTGCCAGTGGATACCAGATCGACGATCGCCTCTGACATGCCAGTAATGGGGCCCAGTTCCACCGAACCCGACAGGGGTACGATTTCCACTGGCAGGTCCAAATTTTGGAAATAGGCCTGGGCGCAATTGACAAACTTAGACGCCACCCGGCAGTGGGCCGGTAGATCCAAGGCCGAGCGGTAGGGGCTAGTGGCTTTTACCGCCACCGACAACCGGCATCCCCCAAAGCCCAGGTCTGCCAGATTAGCCACTGAAGGCTGCTTCTCCCGCAGCACGTCATAGCCCACAATTCCCAACTGGGCCTGGCCATACTGCACATACACCGGCACATCCTGGGCCCGCACCAGCAACCCTCGAGCCCGCCCGGTCGGGTCGAGAATCTGTAGTTGGCGATTCGCTTTATCTTGAAACAAGCTGAAATCAAGCCCCACGCCTTGCAGCAGACGAATGCTATCGCTAAGCAGAGACCCTTTCGGCAAGGCAATAGTAAGCATGGGCGTAAGAGGTGAGATTGATCTGTAGATTTTGATATTTTACCCCCCCATCTCCCCATCTCCCCATCTCCCCATCTCCCCATCCCCCCATCTCCCCCATCTCCCCATCTCCCCATCTCCCCATCTCCCCATCTCCTCCATCTCCCCATCTCCCCTACCCTTCGGGAAGCCGCTCCGCGTCTACACCCCATCCACCCATCACCCCATCCACCCATCCACCCATCACCCCATCCCCCCGATCGCCTCCACCACTGCCTCCACCACCATGGCCACATGGGTCCAGTGGGTCCCCCCCTGGCAGTAAACGATATAGGGCTCCCGCAAGGGACCATCGGCGGAAAGCTCAGAGGTACTGCCGTCGATAAAGGTGCCTCCGGCCATCACCAGTGAGCTGTCGTAGCCGGGCATGGGGGCCGGTACCGGTTCTACATAAGCATCAACCGGGGAATATTGCTGTACGGCTTTGCAAAAGGCGATTAGTTTTTCTGGCGAGCCCAGGCGAATCGCCTGAATCACGTCCCGCTGGGGGGCGTCAGGGGCCGGGTTAGTGGCATAGCCTAAGGCGGCAAAGGTGGCCGCTAAAAGGTAATTGCCTTTCATGGCTTCCCCTACCATTTGGGGGGCCAGAAACAACCCCTGGTACATCAGTCGATTCTGGTTGAGGCTGGAACCACCGCTAAGGCCAATGCCAGGGGCCGTGAGCCGACAAGCGGCGGCTTCTACCAGGTCGGCCCGTCCGGCCACATAACCGCCGGTGGTGGCGATGGTTCCCCCAGGGTTCTTGATCAACGATCCGGCAATCAGGTCGGCCCCCACGGCGCAGGGTTCCTGGTTCTCCAAAAACTCGCCATAGCAGTTATCAACAAAACAGACAACGTCGGGTTTCTGTCCTTTCACAATTCGTATGATTTCTTCAATTTCGGCTATGGTAAGAGTTGACCGCCAGCTATAGCCACAGGATCGTTGGATATGGACCAATCGAGTTTCTGGCTTGATAGCTGTTTCCAAGGCCGACCAATCAATGGCAGCCTGATCGGTCAGTGGTACTTCTCGATAGGACACCCCAAATTCTGCTAACGATCCCTGGCCAGATGCGCGCAACCCAATCACCTCGTCCAGGGTGTCGTAGGGGGTGCCCGCCACCGCTAATAGTTCATCCCCCGGACGCAGTACCCCAAACAGAGCGCAGGCAATGGCGTGGGTGCCAGAAACAAACTGCGATCGCACTACCGCCGCCTCCGCCTGCACAATATCGGCAAAGACCCGATCCAAAGTGTCGCGACCCAAGTCATCGTGGCCATAGCCTGACACGCTGCTGAAGTGGTGACTACCCACCCGGTGGCGACGAAATGCTCCCAGCACTCGGCCTAAATTTTGTTTGACCTGGATATCAATTCCATAAAAAATCGAAAGCTGTGCAGACTCTGGTGGGATCATCAGGTTTAATCGTTTCCTAGGTTGAATTTTTTCGTTAAGAAACAGGGGTGCTTATTGTCCCTCGAATTTATTCTGACTGTCCAAAAATTCTGAGATGTTTTCATGACTGCTGCAACTTCTGATCAACAGCTATCTCGCGACTGGGTCACCCTGTCGTTTATGGCCATTATTCACGGTATTGCCCTACTAGCTTTTTTGCCCGGCAATTTCTCTTGGGCCGCCATTGGTGTCGCCCTACTGCTCCATTGGGTTACCGGCTGCTTGGGCATTACCCTCGGCTGGCACCGGCTGATTTCTCACCGCAGCTTCCAGGTGCCCAAGTGGCTGGAGTATTTCTTTGTTTTCTGCGGTGCTCTCGCTTGCCAGCATGGCCCCTTGGTCTGGGTTGGCCTGCACCGTCACCATCACGCCTACTCTGACCAAGCTAACGACCACCACGACTCTAATAAAGGATTTTGGTGGAGCCATATGGGCTGGATGCTGCGGGATGTACCAGCTCGGCGAGACATCGAACGCTTTACCCGCGACATTAACGATGATCCGGTTTACCTGTTCTTTGAAAAATATTTTCTGGCCCTGCAAGTAGCCCTCGGGATTGTTCTTTATTTAGCCGGTGGCTGGCCCTTTGTCCTGTGGGGCATCTTTGTGCGCCTGGTGGTGGTCTACCACTGCACCTGGTTTGTTAACAGTGCTACTCACAAATTTGGCTATCGCACCTACGAAACAGAAGACAAATCCACCAACTGCTGGTGGGTGGCGCTGGTCACCTACGGCGAAGGCTGGCACAACAACCACCACGCCTATCAGTACTCGGCCCGCCACGGCCTGAAATGGTGGGAAGTGGACATTACCTGGATGACCATTAGCCTGCTAGAAAAGCTGGGCTTGGCGAAAAAGGTGAAGCTAGCGAATACCCCAACAGACTCGTAAGCGTTGAGCCCCGGTTTCTATGGGTACTGCCAGAGGATATGGCTGGTACAACTAGAAACCGGGATTCTTTACCAGGTCGGATCCACATAAAGATTGATAGTCAGCTGAGACTGCCCCGGTGGTACAGCCGTAATGCAGGCACAGATGGGATCTTCCTGGCCGCTGACTTCCACTTCACAGGCATGGCAAGACCCCATTAAACAGCCTGTAGGAATTGTTACCCCGGCCCGTTCCGCCACTTGCAGCAAGGGCTCTCCTACCTCAGCATCTACGGTGACACCGTCGGGCAGAAACTGAATGGAAACACTCATAACTCTCCTATGAGAATCTCCTATGGGGCTACCCGCGCCTGCTTTAACATCTCTACCAAGGTATGGTGGGCGTCCTCAGCCCCGGTCAGGGTGTGGTCAAAGTTGACTCGTACAGAGGTGGCGGTTCCGTCTACAGTAACAGCTAGGGTCATGCCCTCTGGGTCAATAGATTCCATGGTGGCGGCAGTGGCGTTAAGCTGGTTGCCATAGGCGGTGGCATAGAGCAGCACAGCCTCACCGTGGTCTTTGTTCATGTGCTTGCAGATGCGATCGCTCACCGCACTGGTAATTGGCTCAGGCATAAACTATCTCGTAAACTACATCAGCAAGACTGATTTCAGCCTAGTCTATATGGCTATAATACCGTCCCTACCTGCCGCTTCAGAGCATCCCTGGCCCCCAGGGCATATTTTTCATAGTCCTGGGGCTCACCTGACCTATCGGGTGATTGGTCCTTGCTGTCGCCTTTTCGATCGTGAGCAGTTGCCCTGGCCCTGTTGTCGTATTCAGTGGCGGGGCAAAGAGCCCAGTTGGCGACGAATTGGCAAGCGGTTCATTCCAGATATGGCTACCCGGCGATCGCCGTCCTACTGCGTGGAAATTGTGGGACAGGGCTATCACACCCAGCCTTTTGTAACGACTCTTTACACCGCCCGGTTTGACCCAGCCCTACAGGCTTGGTGGCATACCCCATCACGCTCAGGAATGGACCAATCTCCAAGGGATAGGGCGAGTGAGAAAGTTTGTAAAGAAACTGACATACAGACGCCCCTTTCGGAGTAATCTGATTCACATGCTGTGATTCCAGTTATTGAGTAAGGAAACCCTTATGCCAGCTGCTTTTTTACCCTCTATCTTTGTTCCTCTGGTGGGCATTGTTGTTCCCGCTGCTACCATGGCCTTCTTGTTTCTTTACATTGAAAAAGAAGATGCGGCCTAGGTTCTGTTGCTTGCTGTAAGCCATATTGGCCGCCTGGGCAGGTTAGTGCCCAGGCGGTTTTTTGGCCGATGGCAGGTATAACCCACCCACCTGCCGACGCTGTAACCCCTGGGAGGCAGGGGAACTCCTTTCTCGCTTGTTACAGCGGACGATAGACCCGGTAGTTGATGTTGGGGAAAATATTGTCAACCGCTTCGACTTTTTCGAGCCAGCCGGAGTCAACTTTACCCAGGTTGATGTCATCCCACAGCTTTTGAAACCGCATGAGATGCGATCGCGTCCGTCGAATCGCATAGGGCACCATAGTGCCTGTGCGCATGATAAACGCCCAGTCCGAGGATTGGGCCAACAACAGCTCGCGCGCCGCTTGATTCAAGGCCCGCCATTCTAGCTCATCCGCTGGCTCGCGCTTGGCCAACTCAATCATCCGCTCCGCCGCCTTGTGCAGGTGGGGATAAATCCAAGCATTCGTTTCATTCAACCAGTATTCGTGGAAGCCCTTATAGCCCCAGCTAGACTGGGAGGGGCGACACACTTGCTGGGTCGGGTTAGCTCGCAGATAGTCTGCCAGGTGAGTCATCTCGTAGGTGTCTTGGTCAAACCAGCTCTTACGGAACAGGTAGTCTAGGAACCAGGGGCCCTCATACCACCAGTGACCAAACAGCTCGGCATCATAGGGAGACACAATCACGGGCGGGCGCTGCATGATGCCATGGAGATAGCTGACCTGCTGCTCCCGGTTGTACATAAAGTTGCTGGCGTGCTCAGCCGCTTTTTCCCGGGCCCAGTAGGGGTCGTACCACTCTTTGTCCGATAAGCCCAGCCCCTTGCCGGTAATCTTGTGGTACTTGATGCCCACGTTCTTCCGCTGGCCGTTGGGCATCACATAGGGCTTGATGTACTCGTATTCCGCATCCCAGCCCAGGTCGCGGTAGAACTCGCGATATTCCGGGGCACCCGGGTAGCCCACCTGGGACGACCACACCTGCTGAGATGACTCATGGTCACGGCCAAAAGCCGCAACCCCACTTTCAGTAAAGATCGGGGCATAGCTGCCAAACCGGGGCCGGGGCCGGGCGTAGAGAATGCCATGGCCATCGGTTAAAAAGTAGCGTAGACCGGCATCGGCCACCATCCGCTCCAGACCTTCGTAATAGGCACACTCTGGCAACCAAATACCAGCCGGAGGACGACCAAAGGTGTCCTGGTAGTGCTCAGCCGCCACCTGAATTTGGGCCCACACCGCTTCAGGGTACATTTTCATCAGCGGCAGATAACCGTGGGTGGCACCGCAGGTGATAATGTCCAGGTTGTTGCTGTCTTGGTATTGCTTAAACGCCGTCACCAAGTCACCACTGTAGCTCTCCCACACCTGGCGCACATGGTTGAACTCTTTAGCGTAGGTTTCAGCTAAATACTGTAGATGACCGTTGTGCGCATTCCGCTCCACCTCCAGTTCGGTCAACTCTTCTAGCATGGCTAGGTGAGCATCAAACCGCTCCTGTAATAAGGGATCCCGCAGCATCGACACCAACGGCGGGGTCATGCTCATCGTTAGCTTAAAGTCGATACCGTCCTGCTTTAGCCCCTCAAACATGGTCAGTAGGGGCACATAGGTCTCGATGATCGCCTCATACAACCACTCTTCTTCAAGCACATAGTCGCTCTCGGGGTGGCGAACATAGGGCAGGTGGGCATGAAGAACAAGGGCGAGATATCCGATAGCCATAGGGTGCCGTTAAGGAAAGTGAACTGGAGAGATCGTTGACAAGATTCTAAAGCAAAAGTTAAGTAGTTACGGTTTGCTAGGCTGCATCTAATTGTTTGGGCCCCTGGCATCAGCTGGCAACGCCAGGGGTGGTTCGCCTTGATATGCCATAAAAGGCTGACCTCAGAACGCTCAGAGAGAACTCTAAAGACTTACCACATCATGACTGCGGTTGCGCCAGCCGCATAGTTTAGGTACAGACGAATACGGAGCACATACTTCCGGCCTCGGTACAAGCGTACTCGAATTCGGGCGTTGCGGTCATAGCCGCTGTCATCATCGCCAGCCACAAACCGCAGGTCACCGTTTTGGTCTTCAAACAGCACCATCACGGTATCAGAATTACCAAAGGTTTGAATGGTATAGGTTCGAGTTGCTTGGGGCTGAATAGTAAAGTTCTTCTGCTCCCCTGGGGCGATGGCCAGGGTTTCTGAGCGGAAAGGTTGCAGCTCAGGATAGAGGGTGTCATCCAAAGGGGGATAAAATAACTTCGCCTGGGCTTTGTCGTGGTCTGACAGCCCCAACTGGGGTTGAATTCCAGTGGCCCGATACTGCTCTGGCGTGGTAATTAAGCCCCTGGGGAAGCTGTAATGCATGATGGAATCTGGATCCCAAACCGATCCTTCTACCTCCCCAGGGGATAGTTTGCGCAGGATGTTGTGGTAAGTGGTTTGGCGGGGCCAACGGTTGGGCGGACTGCCAAAGTAGCGGTAAACAGCTTCTTCGTCCCACTCAATACCGGCAAAGGGGTTTTGGTGTTCGTGGGGAAATCCCAAGGTGTGGCCAATTTCATGGACAGGGGTATCTACCCCCCGGGGGTCGGCGGTCAAATCCCAGCCAAAATTCATGGTGCGCTCTGACTGGCCAGGGTACTGCAGAACATCGCGGCCCACATAGGACCAGGACCCGTCCCCCTGCAAAAAGCCGATCCGAATTTCAGCCTCACTGATTTGGTTGACTTCTTCAAACCCAAGGCCAATGCCCACCTCTGTCCAAATCTGGAACCCCTGTCGCACCATATCTTTTTGGATGTTGTTTGTAGCAAAGGGGCCGCTCTCAAAAAAGTAGTACCGAAGTTTGGTACCGTTCACCCATTTTTTACTGATATAGCGAATTAGACTGGCCCGATGGGCTGAAACCGTCTGATCAAACGTTGATTCTGGGACCTCTGGTAAGGCGCAAGCCAATCTGGCGGCATCGACAGCCTCTGGGGCCGGATCAGCCGTGGGGTGTCCATTCGTCTCTGGGCTTACGCCACTTCCCTGGAGTTGGGCTTCTATGGCTTCAATCCGCTGCAAGAGAGTTTGAAGCTGCTCGGCAATGATGGTATCTGATGAGGTATTCATAGCGTCATCCTTATCGGTTGACTAGGGCGATTGGGACTATGGCAGAGGTACCTACACCAGACACCCCTGACCCGGCAACAGCTGCGTCTACCATCAGATTAAGCCGAACCTTACCGCTGAAACGAAACTGTATAGTATCTTTTCAGCTTCCTGGGGCTGGTTCCTGGCCATTAGGCTAGGTATCTGGGCTAATCCGGCCAAAATGGTAACTGGCATGGGTGCCATTGGGGTACAGAAACGTACAAACCACAGAAACCTCGGGATTGTAGCGAATGATCATGTCTTGCAGCGGCGTCTGCTTCCAATCCGAGAGAATGTGGTCGATGGTGCTGATGGGGCGATACTTCAGCTGCCAGTCCTCCAGCTCTGTGGACGGGTTTTCCAGTTGGCGCAGCAGGACGACGGTTCCCTTTTCCCCCAGTTCTTGGTAACCGCGATCGCCCACCTGGCAAATTTTCAAAGCATTAGCCTCGATCACAGCAACTTGCTGCTCCGGGGTTTCTAAGATATCAGCCATAGGTCGACAATTAGCCCCTGAAGGTGAACCAAGCCCATCATAGGTCCAAATCTGTAGCCTCAACCACCAGCTCTAGATAACCCGTGTTGGGGTCATGGTGGCGGCTAAGGCGCAGGCGGGGCAAGGACGCGATCGCCACTTCCGCCGTTGTCCGCACTATGCACCCAACCATAATGTGACCCCCATGCATCCGTCCCTGGGCATCTGCTACAGCACCATGGAGGTGCAGACCATGGCGTGACAGGGTACCGCTGAGGGAAATCAGCTCTAAGGGGCCAGGGATGACGCTGACGGTTGAGGACGCTGCAAACCTCAACGATGCCTGGGTTAGACTGCCCAGGGCGGTCAAGATGATCCCCGCCTCCAGCCCTTGCTCGACGGCAAAGGTTTGCAGGCTTTGCCTGAGATCGTCGCCAGGGGAGAGCCGCAAGCAAAAAGTATCCATAGGCGTAGGGTGACTACAGCTCTTCTAACCACATGGAAAAGATCCAACCGCCGTCTGCCAGTTCGCTCCAGTTGCCGAAGGTTTCCCCTGTGATTGTGACAATGGTGCCATTATCCACAGATCCCAGAATTTCGTTTTCAGTACCCGGGCCATCAAAGATTAGGGTGGGGTCACCATCGGTGACAACCCGTCTCTGCTGTTCCCCTGGTGTAGGGGTGGGTGTGGGCGTGGGTGTGGGGGTAGGGGTAGGGGAGGGTGTGGGAGATGGGGTGGGTGTGGGGGATGGGGTGGGTGTGGGAGATGGGGTGGGTGTGGGAGATGGGGTGGGTGTGGGCGTGGGGGTAGGTGTGGGCGTGGGGGTAGGTGTGGGCGTGGGGGTAGGTGTGGGTGTGGGGGATGGGGAGGTGGCGCTGTATAGGGCTAGCCAGGTGTCATTGTCTACTCGGCCAGTGACCGGCAAGCCATTCACCCGTTGAAAGACACGCACTGCATTTTGGGTCTCTTCGTCATAAATTCCTGATATGGGAAAGTCTGACGGCAAGTAGCCCAACTGGCGCAGCCGTCGCTGCAGCTCTCTAACATTGTCATCGGGTTCTGGCTGGGCAGGTTCTGGACTATCTTCGACAAACGAGCCGTATTGCAAATAGGCCCGATCAACCCATTCCCCGGTAGCCAGTTCGGCCCAACCCACAAGGGTGCGTCCAGTCACCCTAACGCGACTGCCGCTGCGAAATTGTCCTGTGCGTTGATACTCGTATCCCGGCCCACTGCGAATGTTTAGGGCGTATCCCTGGGGGGTGATCACCAAGGCCAAGTTTCCACTGGTATCTCCAGTCAAGCCAGAGTCAATCGGGTTACGGCTGACCAGGTTACCGGCAACCCAGGTGGTATCGATCAGCTGTAGCCAACCATCCTGCTGTCGCCCCGATAGTTCTAGGGTGCTGCCCCGACGCACCCGGCGGTAAATCCCCGTATGTGTGCCGGGTCCCCAGCGCACATTCAGGGCGTAGCCCTGGGGGGTGTTGGCATAGACGACGGTGCCCCAGGGTTGATCGGCGCGGGCGGGTAGGCTCAGACTGCTGCCAATTACCACACCACTGGCTAGAGCCACGAGTAACCGCCGCGCCTGGCAATAATCATCGGCTGGCTGACCCGCCCTAGCCGCCTCTAACTGGGCAGGGGAGTCATCGAGCAGCCACAACCAGAGACAAGCCAGACTATCCATAGGCGCTTACCGGAATCAGAGAAAAAGGACTTCGGCCACAACCACCAGGGCGTTCACTCCCTGGCTCACTGCAGATGTCTGCGGTCGCAGACTGGGGAAATCATCTCCCAATCCTCTGATGAAGAGGATTTCTGCTTTGAGCCTTGGGCTTGTAGTCCTTGGCTCGGCGGCCAATCCGAGGGATCGACCCCTAAATTTGACCCACCTTCACAGGGCTGACGGTCTACGGGGCAAGGTCTACGGCTCGTCTTAAACCGTGTACCGTGAACCTTAAGCCACATTTCCCGTCATTCTTTTTTTGACTGAACACTCGCTATGGAAACGACCGGGTTTTCAACTCATTTCAACATCACTTGAGTCTGCCTTAATCATAATCGGTTAGCGCAATTCCAGGGCTACAGACCCAAAAAATGGAGTGCATCCCAGTTTTGCGAGTTGGCCCACCCTTCGGGAAGCGCAAGCTCTACATCCCCCAGCCCCTTCTCCCATTTTGGGAGAAGGGGAGCCGGATTCAAAGTCCCTCTCCCTCTCTGGGAGAGGGATTTAGGGTGTAGGCGCGGAGCGGCTTCTCTTGAGTGGGCTGCAAAAGTGGGATGCGCCCAAAAAATGCCCCTGGGCTGGGGGCAACCACAGGGGCGAATCGATCGAGGGTTAGGCTAAAGCGAGCAATTTATGGCATGTTGCACCACGTCATCCGACGTACATGGAGGTGATTTGCGGCACCACCAGTAAGGTTAATCCTTGTCGACCAATCACGGTGACCCAGCTTGATACATCCATGGCGTAATCAGCCATGGCGGCATCGGTAGTTTGGTATACCCTAGCGGGCCAGTAGGTTCCTTCGTAGAAAACCCGTCCTTTAACGCTGGGTGTAATGGTGTGCTCCACTCGGGCCTTTTTTTGCTCTTTGAAGAGTTCTACAGTGTGGGGCAGATTCATCGTATCCTCCCAATTCAATCTTTAAGGGCTCTTCACTTTCTAAGTGGTATTCAACGGCAAATTGTGACAGATAATGCTAGCTAGGGTTTAGGTTGGTCACAATCAGTCGTTATTGTTCGGTGCTCCATCGCCACCTAAAACGCTGGTGGTCATTGCCATAGGTGAGAACAATAGAGGGACGGGCCAGGTGGGATCACCGACCCTGTGCCAGATTTTGAAGCGACTATGAAGCCGCCACAGTAAAGACAACTGTTGCTAATGGACAAGCCCCTGTTCTCGGCAAAACTATTTTAAGCTTTTTCACCAAAAACCAAGATTAAATTCTATAACGATAGAGCAGCATTTGATTGCTATGAGGCTTGCGGATCAAGGATTTCATTCTTTTATCATAGCCTTGATAGGCTAGGTACCAGCTTGTCTACAGGACTGGGCCACATCGGCAGTTATGGTATAAGTGACTAAAATAGTGATGACTATAGTGATGACTAAGGCCTGGATGTCCCTATGACCGATCACGCGTTGTCGATCACACCCGATGACTATGGCTTGCTGACCGACTTATATCAACTCACCATGGCCGCCTGCTACGTGGGAGAAGGGATCAGCAATCGCTGGGCCAGTTTCGAGCTGTTTACCCGGCGGCTACCCGACGACTATGGCTATGGGGTCGCCATGGGATTAGCCCAGGCGATCGACTACTTGACCCACTGGCGGTTTTCCGAGGCCCAATTAACCGCCTTGCGTCACACCGGTTTGTTTGATCAGGCCCCCGAGGCCTTTTGGCAAACCCTGGCCGGGGGGCGATTTACCGGCAATCTCTGGGCCGTGCCTGAGGGGACAGCGATCTTTCCCAACCAGCCCCTGTTGCGGGTGGAAGCTCCCCTGTGGCAAGCCCAACTGGCAGAAACCTATCTGCTCAATACCCTCAATTACCAGACATTGATTGCCACCCGCGCGGCCCGGCTGCGGCAGGTGGCTGGGCCAGATACCCGCCTGCTAGAGTTTGGCACCCGTCGAGCATTTAGCCCCCAGGGCTCTCTGTGGGCTGCTCGGGCCGCTTTGGCCGGGGGGTTAGATGCCACCTCTAATGTGCTAGCTGCCCTGCGCCTCGATCGCAAGCCTGCCGGGACCATGGCCCATGCCCTGGTGATGGCTTTTACTGCCATTGCAGGGCATGAAGATGACGCCTTTGCCGCCTTCCACCGTTACTTCCCTGGCGCCGCCCTGTTAATTGATACCTACGACACCGTGGCGGCCGCGAACCGTCTGGCCCGGCAGGTGCAGCAGGGACAGGCGACGGTGGCCGCGGTGCGCCTCGATTCGGGAGATCTGGCGGCCCTGGCTCAGGCGGTGCGATCGCAGTTACCGAACGCCACCATTTTCGCCAGTGGAGACCTGGACGAGTACGAAATTGCCCGCTTGCAGCAGGCGGGTGCCCCCATCGATGGCTATGGTTTAGGCACTAAGCTGGTGACTGGAGAACCCGTGAACGGCGTCTACAAGCTGGTGGAAATCGACGGCATTCCAGTCATGAAAGAGTCAAACAGCAAAACCACATTTCCTGGCCGCAAGCAAGTGTTTCGCAGATTTGAGCATGGGCAGGCCCTGGGCGATCGCCTGGGTCTGATGGATGAACCTGCCGCACCGGATGAAAAACCCCTCTTACAATTAGTCATACACCAGGGACAGGCGGTACAAGGGCCTGATGCTCTTGCCACCATTGCCCAGCGCACCGCCACCTCGGTGGCCAGTCTGCCTGGGTCGGTCCGGCGCATCACCCAGCCGGAGGCCTATCCCGTTACCATTTCCCAGGCCCTACACGATCTTACCGATCGCACCCGTCAGTCTGTCCCCCAGCCGTTGTCCTAAGGATGGTTCCATGACTCGCATCGCCCTGTTTGGCACCAGCGCCGACCCCCCGCACCGGGGCCATGCCACCGTATTGACTTGGCTAGCCAGTCAATTCGACCATGTGGCGGTCTGGACGGCGAATAATCCCTTTAAAGAGCACCAGACCTCTCTGGGCGATCGCTGCCGTATGCTGCAGCTCCTGATTGACGAGCTTGAGGTGCCCACCGGCCAGGTAAAGCTCCATCCCGAACTCAGCCATATGCGCTCCATCATCAGCATCGAGCGGGCTCAGCAGCAGTGGCCCGAGGCTCAACTCACCCTAGTGGTGGGCTCTGACCTGGTTCCCCAGTTGCCCCGTTGGTATCGGGCCAACGATGTTTTTGCCGCTGTGGACATTCTGGTGGTCCCTCGCCCCGGCTATCCTATCGCCGAAACCGACTTGGCTCCTCTGCGCCAGCAGACCACCGTCACCATGGCCACGTTGCCTCAGCAGGTCGATGTTGCCTCCTCCGACTATCGCCAGGCTGATGCCGATCTGGCCCTCACCCCCGCCGTTCACACCTACATTGCCCAACACCACCTATACCCATGGCCGGAAAACTCCAGAAAACCCCTGACCACCCCCTGAGCAAACCGGCCCTAGCCGACTTTAAGGTGGGGGTAGACAATGTCATCTTTTCCGTAGATACCGACCAAAACCGACTGTTGGTACTGGTAGTGATGCGCCACGAAGCTCCCTACCTGGGCTATTGGAGTTTACCAGGCACCCTAGTACGCCAAGGGGAATCCTTAGAAGATGCCGCCTACCGAGTGCTGGCCGAGAAAATCCGGGTCAACAATCTCTATCTAGAGCAGCTTTACACCTTCGGCGGCCCCCGCCGCGACCCGCGAGAAGCCCCCCACGCCCCCCCCACCTTTGATGTGCGTTACTTATCCATCAGTCACTTTGCCCTGGTGCGCTTTGCCGAAGCCGAGCTAATCGCCGATGGGGTCAGCGGCATTGCCTGGTATCCCTTGGCCCAGGTCCCTCAGCTTGCCTTCGACCACAATCAAATTCTCAGCTATGGTTACCAGCGCCTACGCAACAAGCTGGAATATAGCCCCATCGCCTTTGACGTGCTGCCCGATACGTTTACCCTGGGCGATCTTTACCAGCTTTACACCACGGTTCTGGGGGAAGCCTTCTCCGACTATTCCAACTTTCGAGCCCGGTTGCTGAAATTAGGCTTTCTGCAAGACACAGGCCGGAAAACCTCCCGGGGGGCAGGGCGACCGGCCAGCCTCTACCGGTTCGATGCCGAGGCCTTTGAGCTTCTAAAAGACAAACCTATGGTATTTATCTAAGCTTGCGCCTGCCTCTAGGTTAGCCAATGAAACATAGAGCTCCACGAAATCGAACCATTGATCTGCATGCCCTAGAGCGGCAGCAGCTATCGCAGCGGTTGATGTCCCTCTCGCATCAAGTCCGACCCGAGGCCTTGATCAATCGCACCATCTGTCAGGATCTGATGGCAGCATTGCCCCACCTACCGAATCAATTTGTTGACTTGATGATTGTTGACCCTCCCTACAATCTGCACAAAAAATTTAATAGTAGAACCTTCAAACCTCTAAACCACGACGATTATGGCGTCTGGCTAGACACTTGGATGGGGCCAATTAAACGGGTCTTGAAGCCAGACGCCTCCGTGTATGTCTGTGCAGACTGGTCAACCTCAGTGGCCATGTACCCAGTACTCAAGCAATATTTCAAAGTCAGAAACAGAATTACGTGGGAGCGGGAGAAGGGTCGGGGGGCCAAAGCTAACTGGAAAAATACCTGTGAAGATATTTGGTTTTGTACCGTCTCAGATGATTACTACTTCAATGTGGATGCTGTGAAGCTAAAGCGTCGGATCATGGCCCCCTACAGAACCTCGGCCGGGAAACCAAAGGATTGGCAAGATGATGGAGGGGAACGGTATCGCTTCACCCATCCCTCTAACCTCTGGACTGATATTACCGTTCCCTTTTGGTCAATGCCAGAAAATACCGATCACCCCACCCAAAAGCCGGAAAAACTTATTGCCAAGTTAATCTTGGCCAGTTCAGAAGACAACGATTTGGTATTTGATCCATTCTTAGGCAGTGGGACCACATCAGTGGTGGCCAAAAAGCTGGGGCGACGCTTTCTTGGCCTTGAAATTGAGCCAGACTATTGCTGCCTAGCTGAGAAGCGTTTAGCGTTGGCCGAGGAGAATATTCGGATTCAGGGGTATGCTGATGGCGTTTTTTGGGAACGAAACACCTTATCAGATCAACAGAGCCATCAACCATAATCACCTGCTGTAGGGGCTGCTGTGGCGTCCCAGGCATTGGCACTACCAAGCAGGACTGCCTTGGGTCCACGGTATATCAAGCCATTCAATCATCAGGTTGGGCTGATGTCACCCAACCTGCCTTGCTTCACTCCATTTACTGACTCACCCCTACCTATGAAATTTGCGATCGCCCAACTCAACCCTACCATCGGCGACCTGGCCCACAATGCCCAGCAAGTGCTAACTGCCGCCCACCAGGCTGACCAACAGGGAGCAACCGTGCTGGTGACCACAGAATTAGTGCTGTGTGGCTACCCCCCCCGGGATCTGCTGCTACGGCCTGGGTTCATTGCCGCCATGGCTCGGACCCTGGACCAACTGGCCACCGACTTGCCTGCCGATCTGGTGGTTTTAGTCGGCTTTGCCGCCGCCAATCCCCAGGCTCGACACCAGGGGGAAAAACCCCTATTCAACAGCACTGCTCTTATTCACCAGGGTCAAGTGCGCCAGGTGTTTCACAAGCAACTGTTGCCCACCTACGATGTGTTTGATGAACACCGCTATTTTGCCCCAGGGCGAGGACCCAGCACCTTCACCCTACCCCTACAAGATGGGCACCTGCGGATTGGGGTCACCATCTGTGAAGACCTGTGGAATGACGAAGAATTTTGGGGGGGGCGCAGCTACCCCCGCAACCTGATCGCCGATTTGGCCGAGGCCGGGGTCGATGTGGTGATTAACCTCTCCGCCTCCCCCTATTCGGTGAACAAACAACAGCTGCGGGCTGCGATGCTGTCCCATAGCGCCGCTCGATTCCGCTGCCCGATTCTGTATGCCAATCAGGTGGGGGCTAACGATGACCTAATCTTCGACGGCACCAGCACCGCCTTTAACCGCCAAGGGAAGATTATCGCTCGCCTACCCTCCTACCACACCGGCCTGATGGTAGTGGACTATGACCCGGTCAAGGGTGATCTGCTAGCGGCAAACATCACCCCCCTCCCCACCGACGAAACCGAGTCAATCTGGGCGGCTCTGGTGCTGGGAGTGCAAGATTACACTCGCAAATGCGGCTTCACAAAAGCCGTCATTGGCCTCAGTGGCGGCATTGACTCGGCCCTGGTAGCTGCCATTGCCGCCGCGGCCCTGGGGCCTGAGAATGTGTTGGGGGTCCTCATGCCCTCCCCCCATAGCTCAGACCATTCGGTAGCGGATGCGCTGGCTCTGTGCCAACGACTGGGCATTGCTCATACCACCCTGGCGATTGGGCCGTTGATGGCCGCCTACGACCAAGTGCTTGGCCCTCTATTTGCGGGGTACCAACCCGGCATTGCTGAAGAAAATATCCAGTCACGGATTCGCGGCAACCTGCTAATGGCCATCTCCAACAAATTTGGCTACCTGCTTCTGTCCACGGGCAACAAGTCAGAAATGGCCGTGGGCTACTGCACCCTCTATGGAGATATGAATGGCGGTCTGGCGGTGATTGCTGATGTGCCTAAAACCCGAGTGTATGCCCTCTGTCACTGGCTGAATCAGCAGTCAAACCACGGGGGGGATAGCCGGGTTCTGGGGCATCTGGCCGCTCGGCTAGCCCAACGGAGCGATACCTTGATCCCCAAAAACATTCTGGTCAAACCCCCCAGTGCCGAACTCAAACCCGGCCAGGTGGATCAAGACTCCCTGCCCCCCTACGACATCCTGGATGACATTTTGGAGCGGTTGGTGCAGCACCACCAGTCTACCGACGACATTGTGGCCGCCGGTCATCAACCAGAGGTGGTCAACCAGGTGATCAAACTGGTTTCCCGCGCCGAGTTTAAGCGACGGCAGGCGCCGCCCGTGCTCAAGGTAACCGATCGCGCCTTTGGTATGGGCTGGCGCATGCCCATTGCCCAGCGCTGGCCCAGTTCTAGCTAGTACTCTAGGGCGGAAATAAACCTACCACTGATTCCTTTGGAAAGCCTTGATGGGCTTAGGGTTCCCTTTCTGCCTTCATCCTTCTGACTTCTACCTTCCAGTACTAGCCTGGTTGGTAACAATTCTTACTTGCGCCCGGTACGCGATTAGACTACATTACTGGGCACAGGCTGTGTGCGTGCAGTCTGAACGTCCCCAAAATTTGGTCGAGCGCCACTGGAAGGTGTTGGTACCACCAACCAGCGGCTGACCCCTTCGACAGAACCGGCTGTCTCGGAGGCTGAGTAGCATTTTACTCGTGGCCGCTCCGAACTGCACATTGTCTGGGAGCGGCCACGTTAAAGCCATTGGCTAACGCCAGCAGACACCCGGTCCTAAATTCATCGACTTGAACGGGGTTATCTTGAGCCGGTTCATCTGCTCAAGCATTAGGGGTTGACCTATGCCGAGCAGGCGAACGGCCCCAGTCAGACACTCATCCCAAAACAGGGAGGTATCCAAGCTCAGATATAAACAGTCCTCGCTCCAATCCGCTAACGCCGCCTGAATCAAGGCCACCACCATCCAGAGGCAGGTGGTCAGATGGCCGCGATGCGCCCAGGGCACCGATTGACCCAGCCAGGTGTTCAAGGCATTGTAGAGAGGGGAGTTTTTTTTCACAGCGTTCACGCTGTTGAGTGGTATCTAAGCTTAGAACGCTGGCTCTCCCTTCATGCCTTCAGTCTCCGAAACTACCGCACAGCAATGTACTCAGCCACTGACAGTCAACTTTTGTCAGTCAACCAGCTAATATCCTGCGGCAGGGGAGTTAGACAGCATTAAAGTTACATATCACATCCTCTGGGGGTAGTTATACCGAACATTATCGGCATAACTGTCTAAAGTGGGGTGTTATACCGAAACCTATCAGGCTATCTGTCCAAATTCAGGTGTTAGGCTGAATCAAATCGTGATAATTACCCTCATAGAGGTGTTTAGCCGAGTCTTGCTCTCATAGTATGCTTGCTGAGGGGTGCAAGGCCAATTGTTACGCTACGGTTGATGGTAGGGAGCCACCCGACTTTGCTCTTACATTAAACCGTTCTATTGAACGGCTACCATGCAGGGATTGAAGACTTTGGCGCTGCTGAAGGTGCTACCAACACTAACAGACAGCTAACCCCGCAAGTCTCTTGGGCAGATTTCGAGGCTAGGATCAACCCTCGCGCCCAGTTTGCACTTCCATGCACGATTGGATTAGCTAAGCAATCAATCCGAGTCACTTTCGCGATCTGCGTCATGCAAAACGATTACGGAAGATCTTGAGGACACTGGGCCACAACCCAACCGCCAGTATTCCGTTGGCCAGTCGTAATAGTAGTGACGCCCAAAGCATTTATCGATTTTGGTCAAACTCGAAGGTGATGCCAGAGACGATTCTCCAGGGGCACATCGAAGGCACCGCGGCTCGAGCACGTGGCTATCAACCGGTTTTGTCGATACAGGACAGTACCGATTTAGACTTTACCAGTCATCCCCACACGAAAGGGTTCCGCTTTACCAGGTTCCAAGCGCTAGTGACCCCTCAGTCTTCTCTCAGCAACCTTTTCCACAGCACTCAGACAGCCTTCAGTGGGCTCTCAGGCGGCACCCCCACTATAGAACTCATCGGCAGGGAACAAAACACAACCGCCTTGCCGCATCCAAACCTCTAACTACAGTGTTCAAGGAGGCCGAGGTCGCCCAACTGATCGATCAGGCGGGCTTTACAGTATGGCACCGAGATCACCTACTGCCCTGGGCGGCCAACTCAGAGGAGGCCACCTCTAGGGCCACTGAGGCCTGCGACAACTACATGATTCTGCTATCGTCTCAAGCCCTGCAAGACACCCTTTGCTTGCAGGGACTGCTGTTTGCCCTCAGCATGCATAAGCGCATTGTGCCAGTGCAGGTGGAAGCCCTAGATCCGGCTCGTCTGCCTGAACCCTTGCAAACAATTCCCAGGGTGAATTTGCGCCAGCCTCAGTTACCCCTCAGCCAAAGTGATGGGGGCCATCAGTTGTTACACCGTTTGCGTCATCAGGCCGAGTACCATCGCTGGCACACCCAGTTATTGCTCAAAGCCTTAACTTGGGAGCGACAAGGGCGATCGCCCGCTTTACTCCTGAAAGGCCAAGAGCTGTGTCACTACCATCAATGGACTCACAAAGCACTCCTGCGGACTACGTATCACCCCCTTCAGTTGCAAGTGTTGTATGTGGCCGAAAGTCTTAACCAGTCGCCGCTAAGGCCACTTTCCCAGGCTGAAGCCAGGCTCACTCGCGCTAAGACTTGGCTGAGCCAGTTGATCGGCTAGAAAGATTCCGATCAGGCTTAGAGTAATCTATGAAAATAATTATCCGTCTGGCCCACCCTGCGGGAAACGCAAGCTCTACATCCCCCAACCCTTGCTAAGCACGCCCTACGGCCTATTCCCAAAATGGGCTACTTGATACACACAAGTTGTGCTAGACCTCATTCCTTCGTTTTGGCCCCCTTTTCTGGTATGCCCGTAGGGCTATAATCCCCCAATTCTGGGGGACTTTGAGTTCCATATCCCCCTAATTTGCCCTCCGGGCACGCTGCGCGAACGGGGGCTAGGGGGGCCAAAGTTGGCAATTCGGAGCTGCTCAGGTGATACCGATGGAATAGGATAATGACCTCAAACTTCAATGGGGTTATGGCCTGTTGGCGCCAACCCGTACCAGGGATGCCCTGCTTTAAACAACCTCTTAGGAGATATTTAGTTTTTGTGGGAGCATTATCAGCATAATGCATCACCGAGGGGTAAGGCGTCAGCATGGAAAATCAGCACACCTTAGTTGTTCGTGGCTGCATACTGGACTTTGTGAATGACCCCTTCTTTGTGTCAGACACTGAAGCCGTGCGCTTCATCCCCGATGGGGTACTGGTGATCCGCCAGGGGCAGGTGGCGGCCCTAGGCCCCTATGCAGAGCTCGGGTCTACCCTAGGGGGTGTGCCAATCGTCGACTACTCTGGCCAGCTGATCATGCCGGGGATGATTGACACCCACATTCACTATCCCCAAACCGGTATGATGGCCGCCTATGGCGAGCAACTGTTAGAGTGGCTCAACCGTTACACCTTCCCCACCGAGCGCAAGTTCAAAGATCCGGCCTATGCCCGCTCGGTGGCCGATATTTTCCTCGATCAGCTGTTAAGCCATGGCACCACCACCGCCTTGGTGTTTGCAGCGGTTTTCCCCGAGTCGGTAGATGCTTTTTTCGAAGCTGCAGCGGCCCGTAACCTGCGCATGATCAGCGGCAAGGTGATGATGGACCGCAATGCTCCCGATTATTTGAGGGACACGGCCGAAAGTTCCTATGTGGATTCCAAGGCGCTGATTCAGAAGTGGCACGGACGGGGGCGATTGCTCTACGCGGTTACCCCCCGGTTTGCCGGTACCTCTACTCCGGCTCAACTGAAGCTGGCGGCCCGGCTGCTGCAAGAGTTTCCTGATGTCTACCTGCACACCCACCTGTCCGAAAATGTGAATGAGGTGGCCTGGGTGCAGTCCCTCTTCCCTGACAGCAATGGCTATCTAGATGTGTATGACCGGGCCGGGTTAGTGGGCGATCGCGCCGTCTTTGCCCATGGCGTCCAGCTGACAGAGGCCGAGTTCCAGCGGCTCTCGGCGGCCAAGGCGGCGATTTCCTTTTGCCCCACCTCAAATCTATTTTTAGGCAGTGGCTTGTTTAAGATTGAGCAGGCCAAATCCCCCGAGCACCCGGTCAACGTCGGCCTCGGTACGGATGTCGGGGCGGGTACCAGTTTTTCTCTACTGCAAACCGCCAATGAGGCTTACAAGGTGGCTCAACTGCGGGGTCAAAAGCTCTCTGCCTTCAAAGCCCTCTTTTTGGCCACCCTGGGGGGAGCCAGAGCCCTTAGCCTAGACGACAAGCTGGGCAACTTTAACCTAGGCAAAGAGGCTGACTTCATTGTCCTTAACCCCAGGGCAACGCCATTGATGGCCTTTCGCAATTCCCCAGAAGCTCCCGACAGCCTAGAGGCCCTAGCCGATCGCGCCTTCTCCCTAATTATTTTGGGGGACGATCGCACCATCACCGCCACCTATGTCATGGGCCAACTGGCCTACTCATCCCCAGCCCCTTGAACCCCCTGGATAATCCGCGATAGCTCACTTTTCTCATTCACAGAAATGCGAGTCGGGGAGCCGCTGATAATCCGCTCCAAATTGCGGAAGGAAGCCTTAATATCGGGTCCATCCTGATTAATGGTGTACTCGCGAATCCCTTTGTCATGCCAAGAGCCACGCATCTTAAAGACATTGATGGCTCGGGATAGCTCTCCCCGCACCTCAACATATTGCAGCATCAAGATGGTGTCGGTAATGGTAGAAATGTGGGATTCCGTAATCGAATGCAGCCCCATGAACTGCTCTGTGGTGTTGGTGAAAAAGCCGGTAATTTCCTCCTGTTTAGCAAACCCGGTTACCCCAATCACAAATTGCCGGAAAGAGTTATTGCTCACCCCCCGATCTAGGGCCGAGAGGGAGTCAATCGCTATCCGTGAGGGCTTAAACTGCGAGATTTCCGTTTTAATAATTTGCAGGTGGTCTTCCAGTCCGGCAGACTCGGGATAGGCACAGATAATCTTTAGCAGCCCCTTCTCTTCCATGGCTTCAAAGTCAACCCCCCAGGAGTAGGCGTTGCGGGACAACTGAGCCCGAGACTCTTCGTAGGCAAACAGAATAGCCCGTTCTCCGTTTTTGCAGCCATCCACCAAAAACTTACTGACCAGTAGAGTCTTGCCAGTGCCCGTTGCTCCTGTCGCCAAAATAATGGAATCTCTGAAGAAACCACCGCCGCACATTTCATCTAGGGTGGGTACGCCGGACGACACCCGAGCATTAGACGATCGCTGGGTAAGCTGCATCGCCCCGAGGGGGAAGATATTCACCCCATTGTTGGTAATCGTAAACGGGTACTCCCCCTTCATGTGGGTTGTACCCCGCAGTTTTAAAATTTCGATAGTCCGGCGGCGGCGTTCCCCCTCCAGGGCGTTACGCACGATCACCACATTATCGGACACAAATTCTTCTACCCCAAACCGGGCCACAGGACCATACTCATCCAACCGTTCTGTGGTCATCACCGTGGTCACCCCTATCAGCTTCAGGCGAGCCACCAACCGAAAAATTTCCCGCCGCACCACCGAAGCCGCGTCATACTGTTGAAAAACAGCCGTCACCGAATCAATCGATACCCGTCGGGCCTTATATTTCCGAATCGCGTACTGAATTCGTTCAATCAGGGCTGATAGGTCAAAGTTACCGACAATATCTTGCCCTTCAGGATCGGGGGAGGCATCCAAAATAAACAGCTTGCCCTCATCCACCAGCTTTTGCAGGTCCCAACCAAAGCTGTAGGCATTTTGAATAATGTCTTCGGGGGACTCCTCAAAGGTGACGAACACCCCGTTCTCGCCAAAGTCAACAATCCCGTTATAGATAAACTGCACAGCCAGTAGGGTCTTCCCCGTACCTGAAGTACCACTGACCAGCGTCGATCGCCCGGCTGGAATACCACCATGGCTGATGTCATCAAAGCCTTCAATCATGGTGCGGATTTTGCGGACGCCGACCGGAGTCTTAGATTGTTGTGCGTCGTTTTGGGCTGATTCAGTCATGGGTTTTGTTAAGTCCGACCGGGAAATGAATCTTCTTTAGGTTGCTCCAAAAGCAGCTGGGAAGCAGCATCCTGCCACAGGGGTTCAGCACTAAGGGGGGCTGAAGGTTGACCAATACATCTCGATCATAATCATAGAGGTTTCGCGCATTTAGCATACCCCGAACTGGTGGTTCTGAATAAATGGCGTGTCAATCTGTTGTGGTCCTTCAACGTTTTCAGATCTGACTGCTGCTTGGGTTTGCCCCCATGGCCAAGCAGCAACCTAGTCCCCTAAGGCTCAACTAAAGACATCATCTTCCCGCAGTTCGTCATAGAGTAGGTCTAAGCCAATCAGCACCCGCTCTCGGTCTGATAAATCACCAATAATCTTGCGGACGGGCGGTGGCAAAATCTTTGATAAGGTCGGGGTGGCTAAAATCTTGTCTTCTTCAGCCAACTGAGGATTTTTCAGCACGTCAATCACCTTCAGGGCATAGACACCCTGGAACTCTTCCTCCAAGATATTATTCAGGGTTTTAAGGGCCCGAATGGAGTTAGGGGTATTGCCCGCAACGTAGAGCTTGAGAATATAAGTCTTTTTAATGGAGCTCATGGGCAGTTTGGTTAGGATTGAACTAGGACATCGGCTATTGTATCGGGTAATAAGCCTGATCTATAGCATTTTCATGCTGCATAGGTGTGGCCCGCTAGTTGCCAATCAAGGGGGTCACGGCAAGGTATGGGCTGCTCCACTGGCCTACTTTCCCCGGGTTTTGCCCTACACCCGTTCTATGCCCAGTCCAGCTCGAGATCCGCAGGTTTCCCCCAGACAGAACTCCAGGTCTGGACTTGGATGTGGTTTATATCACGGTTCGCGGGGAATAGAACGACGGTACATTTCACAGAGATGGGCAATCACGTCAATCAGCGTCAGGCGATAATCCAGTAAAATCTCCTCGCTGCGCCCTTCTAGCTTTAACTGCTTTGAGAATTCATCCATTAACTCCATATGCATCTCGACAATTTGAGAGACTGAAATATCAACCATAAACGCCTGATTGACAAAATCGTCAATCGCTTGATTCAGCTTAGGGTCATTGGCAAAGTAGCTCAGAATAATTTGGCGGTAGTTTGCCTTCAGCTGCTTCAGAAAGGAATGGCGATCGTCCTGGCTCATATGGCGCAAAAAATTATCAGGATGGCGTTTGTAGTAAACGCCGAGATAGCCGAGGCGAGCTTTTAGTTTTTCAGTCAAACGTTCCTGTTGAGCCCTCAGGGGAAACGGCGACGGCCACTCGATGACTGGAGATGGAGTCGGGATCACGCCGCTGTCTGCGGGTAGCTCTAAAAATGCTTGAATAGCCTGGCGAATGGCCGCTTCGAGTTGTTTGGGCCTGTGAGCGCTGATCCCGACAATAGCTTTATGATAGTGGCTGAGCAGGGGCTTCGGAATGTCTGGAGCATCAGCCATGGCTGTAACCAGGCTGGGTTTGGTTGGTTGCTGCCCCGGTAATACGACCACAGTCGGCAACAGTAACCCTTGCTCTGAAAGGCCCTGCCATAGGTCCTCTGACAACAACGGGGGGTCTAGCACCAGACAGTCTGCCTGACCGTGATTGGCTTGCAGCCAGCCCAGGCAGGCGGGGATTGAATCAGTTTGAGACACCACATAGTTAGACGATTGGGGGCTTTCCGCGATCGCATGGGTGATGTCTTTAGACCGGGTTAAAAAATGTATATGCAGGGGAGAAGCCAAAACAGCTGCGTCTTTCTATGAGCGAAATTGATCTATGAGCGAAATTGCGGTTTACCTACCCAAGCTGACCTGGAGGCGATAAAGGTAGTTCAATTGTAATCGGTGGAAGGCGGAATACCGAGGCTAATCTGAAGCAGGGACTATAGTGCTAACGTAAGGGCTAACTCTGGGCGGCCGTTGGTTTAGGCTTGGCTCCCAAAAGGGCTGCGCTAAACGGGGTACCCAGTTGGGCTCATAGGACCTGCATTTTCGCAATTAAGCGATGTCGTTACCTGCGATCGATCAATTTCTGACCCAGGCCCCGAGCTATACCCTGGACACCCCTTTAGGCACCATTGCCCAGGACTGGCGTCATCAAGCTGTGGAAGGGCATAGCCACCTGATTGTGGTTGATGCCCAGCGTCGTCCGATGGGATCGTTGGCCCTAGGGTGCCTATGGGCAGCGGCGACTGATGTCACGTTGGCCCATTTAGAAGCCGACCTAGAGCCGATTGTGCAGGTAACGGCCCCCCAGACGTTAGCAGAGCTTTGGCCCCTGATGACGGGGGTAAATTCCCAAGTGGTGGTGGTGGTGGATCGGGCGATGACCTATCAAGGGGTGGTGAGTGCTGATCGCCTGCTCGGTTGGGTCGCCCGTCACGCCAAAATGACAGACCAGGGGCTCGTGCCTATGTCTGCCTCGGCGGCATCGCCCCTAGCTCAGGATAATTTAGGCTGGGTGGTCGATCTGAGTCACGCGCTTAAAACCCCGATTACTACGCTACTGGGGCTGTCTACCCTGCTGTTAGATAGTCGGCTGGGGTCTTTGAGCGATCGCCAATTTCGCTATGTTGTCTTGATGCGGCAGGCAGTGCGCAAGATTATGACCTTAGTTAACCAGCTACTTGACTGGTTACGGCTGGAATCTGACCAACTACCGCTCCATCTAGAAGCCCTTGATCTAGAGGCATTTATTACTGATCTGGTCCCGAGCTTTTTGGCGACCAAAAGCGAGGACCTAGTGGTGGACGAGTGGCCCCAACAATTCAAGATTCACCGCCGGGTTACACCGCCGGTGGTGATGGCAGACGCTCTCCGTTTGCGCCAGGGTCTGCACTATGCCCTCGACAGCCTCATGCAGCAGGGGTTTGAGCCCCGATATCTGGAGATCGATGATTGGGGCCGATGGCTAGGCCTTACCCTAGCAGGTCAAAGCCCAGCCCCAGATCCAGCGACCCAGCCATTCCAGATGCCCCCCTCGTCAGAACCCAAACGGATTGCCCCTGATGCCCTAGATGCCCTGGGGTTGACCTTGGCTCAGCGCCTGGTTCAACTCCATGGAGGTGACCTGTGCGAATTGGCACTTCCAGACGAGAAACACCTCACCCTGCTGCTGCCCATGGCCGACCAACCGTTACCCCTAGCTCAGCCCGATCATGCGGCTACAGTGTTGGTGGGGATCGTGGGCCAGCAACCCCAGCTGATTGCCCAGGCTCACCAGGGCTTGCAGGACAGCCGCTACCGGCTGATATCTATCCCCAACCTGAGTCGTTGGACTGCTCTGCAACAACGACTGCCCCTGGCTGGGGTCATCCTCTGTGAGGTTGCCCTCCCTGTGGAGGGGGCTGTGGCTGATCAGACGATGGATCTGCCCTGGAGGTTAGGGGCTGATTGCAGACCGCAAGGGATCGTCACACTAGGATCTGAAAACATCACCAGTTGGCACGGCATACCCGCGATGGCGCTGCCGCCCGATGGTGTTGCTTCTGGGTTAAAGGCGGCCCTAGATGATTTGATTGGGATGACGTCTTGGCCCGCAGCGGTATCCCAGCCCCCGGGGTTAACCCTGCTGCTGTTAAGTGCCGATACCCTAGAGCGGCCCACAGATAGGCTATCCACTAACTTGCAAGCTTGGCTGCAACATTATCACTGTCGCCTATTGCAGGTTGACAATCTCACCCAGGCCAGCGTTCTCAGCCGGGTTTGGCAACCCGATGGGATTATTCTGCTGGGGGCGGAAACCTTAGGGGCTGACTATCTCCAAGCCTTGGCCCAATGCCCTGAGTTGGCCCCCCTCCCCCTGGTGACCTTTGCGGATGTGGCTCAGCCACCGTCGGCCTCTGATCTGGGGCTGCGGTTTGTGCCCTGTGCTCAGGTGGTGCAGCAACCGCCCCAGTTGGGAAGCCTGGCCCTAATTCGGGCAGTAGTGGCTGCCCGCCGGACAGGTTAGGACCCGATAAAGAGATGATGAAAACCCAGATGGTAAGTGGACTAACTCTCAATAATTTTGGGCACATTAATGCTAATTGCTCGGGTTAAGTAAGGCTCTGACTACTCCTCTCACCATGAATAACGCTGAGGCCTATGACTTGGGTCCACAAACTGCTCATCCAGTACGACTGTCCTGCTTGGCGCTGTCAGACTTAATCTGTCGCCTGACCCAGATGATAGCTAGCCCCTCAGACTGGTCAACTAGCCTAGACATGGTTGTTAAGGTAGTGGGGCAGGCCCTGGGCGCGATCGCCGGGGGAGTCTGGCACCAGCCTTGCAACCCAAGGAGTCCTGGCCCTAGCAGCGGCCTAATCTATGGCCCTCCAGCTATACGGAACCCTGCTATCGATGATTTTATTGCCACCGCCTGGGGCCAAACCACCTGGCAGTGGTCATGGGTTGCCCCAGATGCCCCTGATGGATCTCAGCCAGGGGTCTATTCTGGTTTAACCTTGCCCCTCGATCAGCCGGAACGGTTAGCTCTGCTAGCCTGGTTTTTTACCGTTCCCCCAGACTTATCTGCCGATCGCCAGCGTCAGATCACTAAGCTTTGTGCCCACATTAACCATCTCTGGCGGCTGAAACAAACTAGCCTGGCCTTGGGGCAGCAGCAGCAGCGGTATCAAAGCCTGATTGACGTACTGCCGGGTATTGCCTTCCAGGCTAATCCTGATGCCGATTGGTCCATGCGCTACTTAAGCGCGGGTTGTAAACCGTTGACAGGCTACGAGGCTGAGGAGCTGGTGGTGGAGAACGTTTCGCCCCCAGGGGGAGCTATCTCCTATAACCAGGTGATGCACCCAGAGGATCGGGCAACGGTGCTTGCCAGTATTCAGCGGGCCGTTGACACCGGTGAATCCTATGGGGTGGAATATCGCATTGTCACCCGCCAGGGAGACATCAAGTGGGTTTGGGAAAAAGGGGCGGCAACGGTGGATGATCAGGGCCAAATTCAGCAGGTGGAAGGCTTTATTAGCGACATTACGTCTTTGAAGCTATCTGAAGCGGCCCTACGCCAGGTCGAGCAAACCCTCAAAGCGCGGGAAGCTTTCTTACAGTTGGTGCTGAACAGCATTCCCCATCCCGTGTTTTGGAAAGATCGCCAAAGTCGCTACCTCGGCTGTAATCAAGTGTTTGCAGAGGTGATGGGGCTGGCTGACCCGCTCGAGATTATTGGGCAGACCGATGATCAACTGCCCTATATCAGCCAGGAAGAGGCTGAATACTACCAAAACTGCGATCGCATCGTCATGCAGCGCAATCAACCAAACACCAGGGTGATCGAACTCCAGACCTATCCCCAAGGTCAGGGCTGGATCTCTTGCAGTCGCCTGCCCATGCACAATGAGCAGGGGGAGGTGATCGGGATCTTGTGTAGCTTTGAGGATGTCACCGATCACATTACCGCTCAACAGGCTCTGAAGACACGGGAGCAATACCTCAGTACCCTGGCCGAAATTCAGCGCCAGTTAATCGTTAGTCAGTGGGATTGGGATAGTAGCCAGGTGCAGCATATCTTCGCCGCCCTGGGGCGGACTTCTGGGGCCAGTCGAGTTTACTACTACGAGCTATTTAGCGACAGCGATGGCACTCCCCTGATGCGGCAACGGGTGGAATGGTCAGCCCCCGGTATTTTACCCACCACGGCGGATAGACGCTTTCAGGCGATTCCAGTCGTGCCGCTATTTAGCGATTGGCTCAACCAAGTGAACCGCCAGGGTAGCCTCAACTGTACAGTCCATGACTTTACGGTGGCCCAGCGGCAAATTTTGGCGGCCCCGCCCAGCAATATTCAATCCATCCTGTTGCTACCCCTGATGGTCAGAGGTCACATGCAGGGCGTCATGGGCTTTAGCAACTGCCTCATTCCCCAACTTTGGGAACGCTCCGAAGTCGAGCTATTGCGGGTGGCCACTGCCGACATGGGCCTAGCCATCGAACGTCAGCAGGTGGAACGCTCCCTCAAACAGGCAGAGCAAAAATACCGCAGCATTTTTGAGAATGCCGTGGAAGGTATTTTTCAAAGTACGCCAGAAGGACAGTATTTGACCGTCAACCCCATGCTGGCCCGAATTTATGGCTACGACTCCCCCACGGAGTTGATCCACACCCTGGCCGACATCAACCGGCAGCTGTATGTCCAGCCTAACCGCCGTCTCGACTTCGTGAGCCAAATGCAGCAAGCCGGGTCAGTCTTGGGGTTTGAGTCCCAGGTATACCGCAAAGATGGTCAAGTTATTTGGATCTCAGAATCTGCCCGGGCTATCTACAGCGATCGCGGTGAAATTATCGCCTATGAAGGCACCGTTGAAGACATCACCGAGCGTAAACAGAGAGAAGCCGCTATCCTGCGACAGGACCTGCTATTGCAGGGGGTGGCCCAGGCCAGTCAGTGCCTGCTCACCACGGCCGACTTTAGCGACGCCATTGGCCAAGTCTTGCAGATCCTAGGGCAGGCCGCCGCTGCCGATCGCGCCTACATTTATCAGCAGCATCTCCACCCCACCACTGGGGAGCAGGCCATAAGCATGAAATATGAATGGACCCGCGATGGCATTGCGCCTAGTATCGACCAGCCCCACTGGCAAAATCAGTCGTTTAAGCAGCTAGGGATCGAGCGCTGGCACCAGGCCTTTATGACTGGCCAGTCTATCCATGGCCTGACTCGCACCTTCCCTGCCCCAGAGCAAGTCTTGCTCAAGCTCGACCATATTCTATCCATTCTGATGGTCCCCATTTTCATCGATACCCAGCTCTGGGGCTACATTGGCTTTGATGCCTGCCTCGAGCCTTGGGAATGGACCAGCAATGACGAGTCAATTTTGCGAGCTGTTGCCGCTAGTTTAGGGGGAGCCTTGAAGCGACAGCAGACAGAAGCCCAAATGTGCTACCAGGTGTATCACGACACGCTGACCAACCTACCCAACCGGGCCTTTTTTAACCGTCATCTGCCCGAGGTAATTGCCCAAGCGCACGCTACCCAACAGCTGCTGGCGGTGATGTTTTTGGATTTAGACCGCTTCAAAACCATTAACGATACCCTGAGTCACGCCGTGGGCGATCTATTATTGCAGCAGGTGGCCCAGCGCATTGCCACGGCCTTACGTGCAGACGACATCGTTGCCCGCTGGGGGGGGGATGAATTCACCTTAATTTTGCCGCATCTGGCCCATGCCCAAGATGCCGCTAAAATTGCCCAGCGTATTGCCGATCAGATCTCTACCCCGTTTGTGCTGCATACCCACGAATTACATGTGACTTGCAGCATTGGCATTACCCTCTTTCCCCAAGACGGCAACGACATGACAACCCTGCTGCAAAATGCTGATGCTGCCATGTACCGGGCCAAAGAGCGGGGGCGTAACAACTATCAGTTCTATACCGAAAACCTCAGTACCGAGGCTGCCCAGCGACTGAAGTTAGAGAGTTCCTTGCACCATGCCCTGGCCCGCCAAGAATTTATGCTGTACTACCAGCCCCAAATCAACGTGACCACTGGGCAGGCCGAACAGATGGAAGCGCTCTTGCGGTGGCGGCATCCTCAAATGGGGCTGATTCCCCCCTATGAATTTATCCCGCTGGCAGAAGAGAACGGCCTGATTGTGCCCATTGGTGAGTGGGTGATCCGTACCGCTTGCCACCAACTGATGGTCTGGCGGCAAGCGGGTCTTCCCTCAATTAAGGTGGCCGTGAATTTGTCGGCTCGCCAGTTGCAGCATCCTGACCTGGTCAGATTTGTGGCTCAAACCTTGAACGATACGGCACTGCCAGCCCACTGTCTAGAGCTAGAAATTACTGAAACCGCTGCCATGGCCGATGTCCAGGCCTCGATTCAACGGCTGCAAGAGTTACGTCAGCTGGGGGTGCAAATTTCCATGGATGACTTTGGGACCGGTTACTCTTGCCTCAGCTATCTGAAGCAGTTTCCCCTGAATGGTCTCAAGATCGATCGCGCCTTTGTCAAAGACTTGACCACCGACCTGGCTGACCAGGCGATGGCCAAGGCGATTATAGCCATGGCTAAGGGGCTTAATTTAACCGTAGTGGCCGAAGGGGTAGAAACCGAGGCGCAGCGACAGTGTCTATACGCCTTAGGCTGCACCAAAATGCAGGGGTATTTATTTGGCCGCCCCCAACCTCAAGAGGTCGCCGAAGCCTATCTGACTCAATCTAAGCCAATAGTCTGCCCTTAATTCAGCCCATCCAACTACTGCAAGGCGGCTTTCAGACTCTGGCAAAATTTACCGATGGTCTGGAGTGCGGCTTCAGGCGATTCACCGGCCAACCGCTTCACAAAGGCACTCCCCACAATCACCCCGTCAGCTCCCCAGCCCCTCAGTTGTTTAGCCTGGTCAGGATCAGAGACCCCAAACCCAACCCCTACAGGTTTATCGGTGGCTTGCTTGAGGGTATCCAGCAAGTCTTTCACCCGACCTTGCAGCTCACTGCGCATGCCCGTCACCCCTGTGACGCTAACCAGATAGATAAACCCTTGGGCCTGCTGCGCGATCGCCTGAATGCGTGCCATCGGGGATGTGGGAGCCACCAGTAAGGTGACGTCGATGGCATGGGCGGCAGCCGCTTGGAGCACAGCGTCTACCTCTTCCAGCGGCAAATCGGGCACAACTAACCCAGCTACGCCGGCGGCGGCAATATCCGCCATAAAGGTGTCGATGCCTCGGTTCAAGATCGGGTTGTAATAAGTAAATAAAATCAAAGGAGCCTGCAGCTGCGGAGCCACCGATTGGACCATCGTTAGCACCTGATCTAGGGTGACGCCCTGTTGCAGGGCCCGTGTCGCCGCCGCCTGAATAACAGGACCGTCTGCGAGGGGGTCAGAATAAGGGACCCCCAGCTCAATCAAATCAGCCCCATGGCGATCTAGCACCATCAGGGCTTTGGCCGTTGTGTCTAAATCTGGGTCTCCAGCGGTAATAAACGGAATTAGCGCACACAGTCCCTGACTTTTCAGGGTGTGAAACCGCTCAGAAACTTGGGCCATAGCTACCGCCTTGAATCAGTCCAATACAGCACTCTAGACCAAGACTGCCCCCGCGTCTACGGGCTGCTTCAAGCCTTCCTTTGCAGGCGGCGAGTCATGGGCCAGGGGAGTCAGTGCCCACATCTTTTTGCAATGCCGCCAACTCCTCAGGGCTGAGCTCATCGAGGCGTTTTTGCAGTACAGCCGTCTCATAGTCGTCTAGCTGCTGGTTAAGGGTCATGTTGTGGGTCACCACCCTAAACAGGTAAGTCAGCAGCCAGCCCACCAAGCCCCCTACCATAACCGCCTGGCTCCAAATACCAGCGGACAGGCCATCTAGCCCCAATAACCGAAAACCTAGAAATAAGGCTCCCCCAGCTAGAAAGATACCGATGCCAATACCAATAATGTCAATTCGTCTCACGACTGGCTTTCCCTATGTGTGATGAATGGGCTGCCGTGCCAAGGTGCTGGTTAGTCTAGGTTGCGCATTTGGGGACGAAAATTTAAGAAGGGACTGAACAGCAACATGCCTGGGAAAAACGCAAATACCAGCCCATAGAGCAGAGCCCGTTCTATCGAACCAGTCGTGTACCAGCGCCGCTTCAGGTACAGCAACAACGCTAAGGGAATAACCACGAGGTAAACCCCGGCCAAGCCCAGGTAAACAGCCCCGGTCAGTAGAATGTCTGTGGAAATTGCCAGGTTAGAGAGTGCCATAGGGGTAATCAGTGAATACAGCCTTGGCTTTATTGTAAAGCGCTGCTGCGATTCTAAAGGATTTCCTCGGGGAAGGTGGGGAAGCACTGAGTCTCGGCTGGCAAGAATGACCACCTTGGTTGAGGTGTCGGGGGTCGCCATCCCCTCTTGGGAGGGGCAGGGGTGGGTTATTCGGGTGTTAGGTGTCGGGTGTCGAGTGTGGTCATTGGGGAGATTATTTTCCAGACGCGGGCTTATGCCGTCGTGTTCTGGGCTTCAAAGATCAGTAGGGAAGTCGACGAAATGGTTGCAATCGCCCCCAGTTGGTGGTGGAATAATAGTCTACCTACTGCAACCCTTAGGGGGCAGTAGTGGGGGGGCGTGGCGGAATGGTAGACGCTACGGACTTAAAATCCGTTGACCTTAACGGTCGTGAGGGTTCAAGTCCCTCCGCCCCCATTGTGTTCTTCAGGTTCTAAGCGCACCAGTCCAGTTGTAGCTGTTGTTGCCCTGATCGGTACAGTTTGCCCGTAGGAGCTGAGGGCGTTAAGCATAAATCGACAGATCGGTGGATCGTGTTATTAATTGTTGGACTGTAGTAAACTTCTTCGTATATCCCTGTAGATTTTAATACTCCCTGTCAGACGAGGGCGAGCCACGCTGCCCGATCTGGCATTGAGTTCTCGTTTGTCCTGAACCTGATCCTAGACAACGGGATGGAGCCGCTATGTCTAAAGCCTTTCGAGGGCGTGCAGTAGTCGTTCGTCAGTTGCCGTTCGTCAGTTTTCGTGAGCTGTAGAACATCAGCAAAAACTACTGCTTTCCGTTCAATGCTAAATAACTTGTGTAAAATAACACAAGCGGTTTCTTGTGTTTACTGAGATTAGAGGAAGCGTCGAGGGAATATTTTAGAGCAGGGTGCTTCACCACGTCATGTGGTCGAGGCTCGTCAAGGCTCAGGTATTGTCGATAGCCTACTTTAGGATGCTCCAGCGATGATGGTATCCATGCGATTGCTCTAATCAGGGAAACCTGGTCAGGGGCAATATCCATGCCATGGATGTTCGCGTTGGTGGAAAACAATTCTAAGCTGACTTGACAGCTTAGGGCCTTGCTATCCACAGGGTTGTCCTGTTGATATCTACTGCTGATATCTATGAAAACTGTGCTTACTCATCAGCGTTTAATGGAATCGAGTGAACCAACGTTTCAAGCTGGGCTAACCCTGTATCAGGCTCAGCAGATAATTTACGACTTTTTGCTGGAAATTGTTAAGTTCTGGCCTCCAGAAGATGTGCTGGACGAGTTTCGGCATCTCTTTATTCAACACAATGACTCCGTCAGTTCTCAAACGCTGCCGGCCCTGCATGTCATTTTGTTTGCCAACGATGAAATCGAGTTCCGCTACACGATCAAACGCTGTTGCTACATTCTGATTAATAACTGGGAGCTAGCCCGTCATTTTGACTATATTCAGCACTTGGTTGATTTATTTGAGGATCCGCTCTTGCAGCGGCGTACCCTGTCTCCCACCCTAAAGCGGCTGCGGGTTTGGCTGAATAATTTTATTAATAGTCAAGATTTCCAAGAGTTGCGGCTGTTTGCGGCCCGATTGGCAGAAGATCGCACGATCAATCGTCCTGGGGAGTGGGTCTCTCGCTATACGTCTTATCTGTTGGCGCCCCAATACATCGACGAGTCAAACCCGCTGGAACAACGGCAGGCCGCCCGCGCCCTGTCCCAGCGGTTAAAAGCTCAGTATAAGTTTAATCTGGCGTTGTACACTGCCCATGGCCACTCTAACCAGGGCGATCGCACCGCCCACAACCCCACCGACTTAGGCGATAATGCCCTGCAGCTAATCAAAGCGATTGTGGCTAAGCGCGGTGAGTACAGCTATCGCAATTTGGCCCGGTTGTTCCTAGAGCAGACCCAAGGTACCACCTATGCCAGCTTTAAGACCAGCTTGCCTCGGTACTTGCTCTACACCGTTAGCAGTAACCCGATTGCTAAGCAGCTGCACGACCAGTTGGCAACAAGGCTAGCTGACCTTTACAGCGAATTTGACGATGACCCGGTGGATAGTTCTCTGCGGTTGCGCACTAGCAATCGCGTCATCGATTACCTTATGACCGAGAACCGAGAAGAACCCTCACCGCTTTTTTCCCTGGTACTGTCCCAGGGGAATGCCCTTACCCTGGCGATCCTGCTATTAAAGCTAGTATTGATTTCTCGGCAGTCCCACCCCTATCTAGAGGTGAGAATTGCCGACCTCCTGCGCTATTACGAACGATTCCCCCGCCATCAGTGTCAGTGGGTGATCAACTTTTTAGAGGTGTTTCAGGTGACTTTTGCCATCTATGCCGAAGATATTGAATATAACCTGGTCAAAGTGAGCACTGATCCCACCACCCTGGAGGGAGATGACCTGGAAACCTGCCGTATTTTCTCCCAACTCCTTTCCGAATCTCCCATACCCGGCCAAGCTGATGAAGACCTCTCCGATTAACGTCAGGGGGATAAGGGGAGATGGTTGACAGAGGGGGTAGGGGAACCAGTCATCTGCTGCTGCCAGGTACTAAGGGCGGTTTGGTAAACCGTCTTCCAGGGGATGTCATAGTGGCGGGCCAGCTTGGCGCAGTCTTCATATTCTGGGTGGGCGTTGACTAGGGCCTGGGTGTGGGGATGATAGGCCAACTTGATCGCGACGGTGCCGTAGGGGGTGGTAATGGGGCGAATATCTCGCCGCAGCACAGTGCGTTGCTGCTCCTGGCGGCGCACGCCTAGGGTAGGGGTTTCCTTAAACAAAATATCGGTGCACAGGGTTTCGATTTCCGGCAAGCACAGGACGGTAATCAACAGTCCGGGCCGATTTTTTTTCATGGCAACGGGCTGGGTAAAGACATCCACCGCCCCTGCCGCAAATAGCCGCTCATGCAGGTAGCCCACCGTCTGAGGCACCATATCATCCACTTGGGTCTCTAAGAGGATGATGGTTTCTTGCGGAACGGGGGGGGGCAACTCCACCGGCTTTGCCCCAGGCTGGGGAGAGCTGGGGTTCACTGCCCTCCCCAGCCATAGGCGCAGTACGTTGGGCATGGGTAGTGCTTTGCCGCCTGCCCCTAAGCCTACCCGTTCTAGCACCATGGCCGGGGGGGAACCAAACTCCTGGGCTAGGGTAGTGACGAGCGCTGCCCCGGTGGGGGTGACCAACTCCCCAGGTAAATCATGGCTGTAGATCGGGACCTGGGCCATGGCCAGCAGTTGTAGTACCGCCGGGGCTGGCACTGGCAACCAACCGTGGGCCGCTTTCACCCGCCCCTGGCCGGTGGGTAGGGGCGAGCAGATCAGGGTGTCGATATTCAAGTAATCGAAGCCGAGGCAAGTGCCCACAATATCCACAATGGCATCCGTGGCCCCTACTTCGTGGAAGTGCACCTGGTCGAGGGGAATGCCATGGACAGCGGCTTCCGCCTGGGCCAGGTGGCGAAATACTGCCAGGCTCCAGTGACGGACGCGATCGGGTAAAGCGGCACGGGTGATAATTTGCTCGATGGCCGGTAGGTTGCGGACGGGGGGGCGAGGCCGTGCGGTGGTAGTGGTGGCAGCGGTGTGCGCTATCACCTGCTGATGATTGTGCCCATGGCTGTGGTCAAGGGGGGCGTGATCAGGGGGGGAGGAGGATGAGGGGGCTTGCCCTGGGGATGACGTCAGCTGTACATCCACCTTCAAAGCCCGCTGCCCCTGGCGCTGTACGTCAGCCGTGGCTAGGGTAAACTCAGCATCTAGCCCTAGGCTGGATAACTGGGTTTGTAGGTAAGTCAAAGGAACGCCTCCGTCGATCAGGGCCGCGAGGCACATATCTCCTGAGACGCCAGTCACACAGTCGAGGTAGGCTATCGTTTTCATACAAATTGACCCCTAGGCAGGATTTTCCCTCACAATAAAAGGCGTGGTTGGCCCATGGGTGCTGACGGACTGAAAAATGTCGTCGGGCAGATTGGCTAGCCTGAAGCAGGTGCTACCTAAGGAATGAGGCGATGGCAACGGTATATAGGCTGCATCCCGACAACCCCCAAGGACGCAAGTTACAGGCCATTACAGAGGCATTGCGGCAGGGGGCGGTTGCCCTGTATCCCACAGACACAGTCTACGCCATTGGTTGTGATCTCAACCATAAGGGGGCGGTAGAGCGGGTGCGGCAGCTGAAGCAGGTGGCCAACGATAAACCCCTGACGTTTTTATGCGATTCTCTCTCGAATATTGCCGACTATGCCCTGGTCAGTGATAGTGCCTATCGGATTATTCGGCGTCTGATTCCAGGACCGTTTACCTTTGTGCTGCCGGCCACGAAGCAAGTACCTCGCCTGGTGATGAACCCCAAGCGACGCACCACAGGTATTCGGGTACCCGACAGCCCCATCTGTCTGGCGCTGGTGCAAACATTGCGCAATCCGGTGATTTCCACGTCGGCTCTAACCTTGGTGCCGGAGGGGAATGGCAAGGGGCCAGTCCAGAAAATGGAGGTCTTTGACCATTTAGAAAAACTGGTGGATTTAATTATTGATGACGATTTGCCCTTGGTCTATGAGGTATCTACCATTCTGGACATGAGCCAGGATGAGCCGGTGGTGGTGCGGCAGGGGCAGGGCTGGGAAATGGCTGTTGACTGGGGGGCAACCCTGGCCGAAGCTTAGGCGTCTGCCTAGTCATGACAGGCAATTGATAAATTGCCACAGTGCTTTAGAAATCCGCAATTGACCGTTGATGTTTTCAGTAAGAGATGGACCTAGGGCTCTAAAGGGACTCTAGCTGCTCTGCATCTCGGTGTCGTTGCTAGGATTGGGTAACAATGAAGACTGCATCTACTTGCTTTGCCATGCCCCCTTCATCATCGGGGATGACTCCCCCCTTTCAGGATCCAGCGTCCCCTGACTCTATTCCTCAGCCTGCGGCCAATGCTGACAGTGGGGCGAATGGGGTATTGACGATGGTTGAGACCCAGTTGTTCCACCACTTGGGTCATCGACCTGGTGGGTTTAGGGGAGTGGTTCAGCGGTTGGCGGCGGAAGTTGACCGCATTTGCCGGATGAGCGATCGCATCCAAATGTCAGGAAATATTGCCCACTGGCAACAGACGCTGGTCAGCCATCGGGTCAGCAAGTGCCTGATTTACTACAAGCTCGGGTCTGCCCAGGGGCGGATCGAGTTACACAGTAGCCTCAGTGCCATTGTCTACCGTCATGTGGCCCCAACTGGCAGTCATTTAGGGTTTCAAGGGCGCTATGCGTTGCTAGAAGACTTTATGCAGACGTTCTATATCGAAGTGTTGAATGCATTTCGACGGGAGCAGGAACTGCCCGCCACCTACACCCCTCGCACCCGTTTGGAACTGGCGGAGTACATGGCCTTTAGTGAACAATATGCCAAGCGGCGGATTAATACCCGTGGCCGCCAGAGTCAGCAGTTGATTGTGCTGCGGGCCCAGGCGTTTAGCCGCCGCCAGCCGGCTGAAACATCGGTGGACATGGGTCTGGTGGGCGAGGGAGCCAAAACCGAAGAGGCTGAAGCCCATGCCCGCAGTTCGGTGGTGCAACAGGTGCGCGAAAAGCTGACGGCGGAGGCGGCTGACCCGGGGGATGGGGTGATGCGCGATCGCATTATTAAGCGCTTAATTCAGTACTTTAGGAGCCAGGACCAGGCCGACTGCGTTGACTATTTGGTGCTGAAGCTAAAAGACTGCTCGGCCTCAGAGATTGATGACATTTTAGGACTATCTGCCCGGGAGCGAGACTACCTGCAGCAACGGTTTAAGTACCATGTGGAGAAATTTGCCCAACAGCACGAGTGGGAGTTAGTCCACCAGTGGCTCGGCGCCAACCTGGATACTCGCCTGGGCTTAACCCTGGAGGAATGGGATAACTTCTTGGCCAGCTTACCCCAAGATTTCCAACGGTTTGTGGCCCTGAAGCAGGCTCAGCCCAATGACGCCGCTTTAACCGACGAGGCCATTGCCCAAACCCTGGGCTGGACCCTCAAAAAAGTTCAGCGCAATTGGACCAAACTCCTAAAGCTGGCCTGGAACTACCGTAATCAAAACAGCGGCTCAACCACGGATTAGGCCATGATGGCCACCAGCATTGGACTGAGGGGGCGCTGCTCCGGGCTGTTGCCAACCAGACAGCGCGGAACGCCCTGTCCCTAGCTCACCACAGCTTCTCCCTGCAACTCTAGGGGGGGCTCAAACTTGTAGCCCACCCCCCGCACCGTTTGAATCAGGGCCGGCTGGGTGGTGTCCTTTTCAATTTTTTTGCGAATTTGTCCCACATGGACATCTACAACCCGCTGATCTCCCACGTAGTCGTAATCCCAAACCTTTTGAATCAGTTCGGCCCGCCGCCACACCCGTCCCGGATGGCTCGCCAGGAAATGCAACAGGTCAAATTCGAGGGCGGTCAAAGGAACCATCTCGTCATTGAGCATCACCTCCCGGCGGACCGGGTCAATGGCCAAGCTGTTGAAGGTTAAGCATTGCTGTTCTGCCGCGGTTACCGGGCGCTGGCGCTTAAGCAGAGCGCCCACTCTGACTTCTAGCTCCCCCAGGCTAAAGGGCTTGGTCAGGTAGTCATCAGCTCCTTCGTTGAAGCCGCGAATTTTGTCCGCCTCATCGGTGCGACTGGTAAGCATCAACACAAAGACGCCAGTGCGTGACTGCATTTCTTTGCAGAGGTCGTAACCGTTGGTGTCGGGCAAGTTTAAATCTAAGATCACCAGGTCAGGGGTGAACTGTTCAAACACAGTCAGCGCCTTTTTGCCGTCGTCCGCTGACTCCATTTCGTAGTCCTGTTTGGCCAGGAATCGATGGATAAGGTTGCGAATTGCAGGATCATCATCAACAACAAGGATCTTGGCTTCCGCCATAGTCGTACCTTTCTGTAAATTGAACAGGGGCATTAAGGACCCAAGGGGACTGCCATGACTACCCATCATGGCAGCCCTTTTAGGGGTTTCAACAGTTGTTTAAGGTTTCAGGCATAAAACGATAAATAATTCCCTAGCTTACAAGAGAACTTTAGGAAGTTGCCACTTTTAGGCCGTTCCAGCGAACTAGTGGTCTGTCAACCCTAGTCGGTATGCGCCTGAACCGGTTGCCCTGAACCCGAAGCAGGTGAGTTTTCTGCTGAAACAGGCCAACTGCCAGCCTACTATCGCCGTCGTGGGGGCGACTTTGATGTCATCAACCCTAGCAGGGGGCCTAAAATGACCCCCACCACAAAGCCACCAGCATGGGCCCAGTAGGCAACGCCCCCAGCCCCTAAGTTGATGTTGCGGCTGAGGCTAGCCAGCCCATAGAGGGCTTGCTGAATAAACCAAAACCCCAGAAAGTAAATGGCGGGAATGCGAATGGTGGTAAAGAAGAAGATCAACGGTATCAGGGTGAGGATTGTCGCCCGAGGGAAGCGCAGGACGTAGGCCCCCATTACCCCGGCAATCGCCCCACTAGCCCCAATCGTCGGAATGGTGGCTGTGGGTTCAAAGGCCCACTGGGCCAGGGCGGCTAGGGCCCCACAACCCAGGTAGAAAATTAGAAATTTGACGTGACCGAGCTGGTCCTCAATGTTGTTACCAAAGACCCACAGATAAAGCATATTCCCCCCCAGATGAAAAATGCCACCGTGCAGAAACTGGGAGGTGAATAGGGTGATCCAGACCCATGGCAGCGCCCCCTGCAGGTTTTGAAAACTGGCGGTGAGTTGCTGAGGTACCATCCCCCAGGTATTAAAAAAGCTTTCTAACTGGTTGGGAGGCAAGTTCACCTGTAGCAAAAAGATCACCACATTGAGAATGATCAGGCCATAGACCACTCTGGGGGTGCTGTTGACAGGGTTGTTATCGCGTAGGGGGACCAAATCGTTTACCTGGATAAACCACAGCTTGGGAGCTGGTGAGGCGATCAGCACTGGGGCCACGGTCAGGGGATGACGGGCTAGGGTGGACGGCCTAGGATTTTATTGTAGAGAGATGATGGAGACTTAGGGGAACGATACCGTGCCAGCGGTACCGTCTAGACGGGCGATCGCCCCCACTGGCAGGGCCGCATTGGGGCCGTCGTGGCCAAAAGGCAAATCCGCCACCACCGGAATGCCCAGATCCCCGAGGCGATCGCGCAGCACCTCTGCCACCGTCAAACTGGGCACCCCTTCTGGGGGGGTACAACGGCTAAAGCGGCCCAGGGCAACACCACCAATCCGGCTCAGGTAGCCAGCCATCCGCCAGTAGGTCAGCATCCGGTCCAGCCGATAGGGGGCTTCGGTGACGTCTTCCAAAGCCAGGATTGCACCATCCAGAACAGGCTGGTGGGCGGTACCCAGCAGTTGGGTGGCTACAGTCAGGTTGGCGGGAAACAGGGGACCACTCACGTTGCCGCCCCCCCACCCTACCCCTTGCAGGGGAGCCAGGGGCTGACCGGTGACCAATTCATACAGGCGTTGCCGCGACCAATCAGGCTCGTCGGCCAGGGTGGTCAGTAGAGGCCCATGGACCCCCACCACCTGCTGCTGGGCCAGGCTCCAGAGCAGGCTGGTGACATCGGAAAACCCCACGAGCCACTTGGGGATCAGCCGCTGGGGCCAGTGCCACTGCTCTAACAGGCGGGTGCCGCCATATCCCCCTCTGGCGCAAAGAATGCCCCGATAGGTGCTGTCGGTGAAGGCGTTCGCTAACTGGCGACGACGATGATCGTCTCGGCCGGCCAGGTAGCCCCACTGATGTTCCAGCCCCGGGCTGATGTCAACGGTGAAGCCCCAACTGCGCCATACCTCCACCCCCTGATTAAACGCCGCTAACTCCCGTAGGCCCCCACTGGGCGCCACCACTATCAAGCGATCCCCTGGCTGCAGGGGCGGGGGGTAAGAACAGGGTCTCCTACCCTGGGGCTCGCCCAGATTCCCTGCCATGGCCAAAACTCCTTTTACCTAAATGAATTACCTGAACAGATATAAACCATGCTTGCTGCCTGAGAACCTTGGGACTGGCCGCCACCCTTGGCCTAATTACCCTTGCCATTGACTGTCTGGCCACAGCGACCTGGGGAGATGGCGATAGATAGACGGTCACGCCCTGGCAGCAGGCCAATTTGTTATAGTTTTTAACAAAGCGTTACAAATAACACAGCGCTACCAAGAGAGGCCAATGATGTACCCAGAAAAACAGACTGAATCTCGGAATTGGGGCTTTACCCCCAGTGCCGAAAGCCTAAATGGCCGCCTGGCCATGGTGGGTTTTGCCCTGGCGATTGTGATTGAATGGCTCAGTGGGGACGGGGTCCTACACTTTTTGCGGTTGATTTAGCGGCTAGCTCAAGACGCTGGCCAGTAGGGCTTTTTGGGCATGCATACGATTTTCTGCTTGATCCCACACCCGGGAGGCGGCCCCCTCTAGAACTGATGCGGTAATTTCTTCGCCGCGATGGGCCGGCAGACAGTGCAGCACAATCGCGTCGGCCTGGGCACTGGCCAGCAGCGCATCATTGACTTGATAGGGTTGGAAGATGGGTAAGCGCTGATCGGCCACTGACTCTTGCCCCATACTGGCCCAGACATCGGTGTACAGTACCTGAGCTTGTTTCACCGCCGCCTGGGGATCTGAGGTGATCAGCACTTGCCCAGGTCCAGCCAGGGCCTCGGCCTGGGACACCACCGAGGCGTCGGGGGCATAGCCATCGGGGCAAGCAATGTGCACAGTCATACCAACCATGGCACAGCCCAATAGCAGGGAGTTCGCCACGTTGTTGCCGTCTCCCAGGTAGGCTAGGGTGAGGCCTTTTAAGGAGCCAAATTCTGCTTGGATAGTGAGTAAGTCGGCCAAAATTTGGCAGGGATGCTCGAGATCGGTGAGGGCGTTAATCACCGGGATGGTGGCGTAGTCGGCAAACTCTTGCAATTCGGCTTGATCAAACGTCCGAATGGCGACCACGTCTAGGTAGCGATCTAAAACCCTGGCGGTGTCGCTGGTGGGTTCGCCACGACTGACTTGGGTAACACCAGCATGTAAATCCAGTACCTGCCCTCCCATCTGGTACATGGCGACTGAAAAGCTAACCCGGGTACGGGTGGATGCTTTACGAAATAGTAGGCCTAGCACTTTGTGAGGAAACTGGGGCTGCTGCTTGCCTGCTTTCAGATCAGCGGCAAAATCAAGTAGGTCAGTGAGTTCGGTGGGACTTAAATCATTGAGACTTAGTAAGTCTCTGCCACTTAAGCTGGTCATAGGGGTAATCGCTACAAGTCAGTATTCCGGTAGGCCTGGGCTGGGTTAAGGGGGCAGCCATGCCCAGCGTAGGGTACAAATATAGCGCTCGCCTGTCTGCTTTGCTACCGCGATCGCGCTTTCAGACTTTTGCCCCGACCCCTCACACGGCCCATGGGGGATTGGCGCCGCCCCAGCCATTGACCTGTGCCTAGGGTTAGTGTCAAGGATATTTTGGAGATGGCATCCGCTTCCCTAGGATTCGGTGATCAAGCCCAAGAATTTGCACTACCATTGGGGGACTCAGGGTGTTAAGGCGGCTGACACGTATCGGCCGGTAGACCTGCGACCACCCTTGTTGGGGGTGTCAGGTTATCGGTGCCAGATACCAAGAATGCTTGGTCGGCCCATGCCAAGCCGTAATCGGTCGGTTGCCTCTGTTCAATCCGTGGTTCCAGCCTTGGGGTTGTTGTCAGCTCCCGTTAGGACTGGCTCTGTCAATCAGTAGGTTTGTGTCATGATTAGTGCGGTCGCTCCTTCATCCTCTCAACGGCTCCCTCGTGCCCAGGGAACCATTGAGCCTAGCAGCTCGCCGTCAGTGCGTGAGATGGCGGCAGCGGGCTATTTTAGAGCCATTGCCCTGTGGATTAATGAACCGTTAGCTCCCCAAGGGGTGTTTGTTCAGGTGCAGGCGGATCGTCCCGGCTGTCTAAAGTTGATCGTCGAGTTTGAGCGCACTCCGATCAAAGAACGGTTGCTGAAATTTTTATGCCACCGGATCTGGCTACTGAACTCAGAATTAATTGAAGGTGTTTTGGTGGTGGCCCGACCGGTGGGCCGCCGTAATCTCCTCTGGCGACAGCGCATCCGCATTGTCACCCCAGCCCTGAAACAACGCCAAACCCAAGTGCGGGTGGCCTATCCTACCCCGTCCTCATCCCCGATCCCGCCTCGGATCGCCAAGCCACGACCGAAGATACGCCATTTAACCGAGCAGCGGGTTAAGGCCCTGCGAGCCTGTGTCCTCACCGGGTCAGCGGTGGCGGCTTTTGTCATGGGCTGCCTGCTGGAAATCATTGCCTCTGGGGTGTCGCCCCGGTTACCGGCATTTACCGCCCAACCACCCCAACCACCCGAAGCCATTACCGCAGATTATGGGGTGGAGGCTGACCCAGCGGTAACCACCGTGAGCCACGATCCAGCGGATCGGCCACCTCGACCGACGGTGGTGGATGCGGCCCTAGAGCCCGTGGGGGTTATTACCCATGACAAGCCAACCCCTTGGCCTCAGGACCAGGTGACCCTGTTATTTGGCGGTGACATTTCCCTTGATGATCTCGACTATGACGGGTTGGAGGAATCTGGGGGATTATTTGCCGATGTAAATGACTACTTTGAAGCGGATGTTTCCCTAGTGAATTTGTCCAGCCCCCTGACCCCAGCGGCCACCAGCCTGGAAGAGGAACTGCGCCAGCGCACCCGCACCGATGCCGCTAACCTACTTGCAGACAGTGGGGTTGATATTGTCAACCTGACCCACAGCGGTCTGATGCAGTATGGGGAAGAGGGTCTCTCTGATACCCTCAATACCCTAGATAGTAAAGGGTTGTATCGGATTGGGGCAGGGCGCAACGCGATGGAGGCCCGGCGGCCTGAAGTGTTAGACGTGAAGGGTAAGCGTATTGCCTATCTCAGCTATGCCATGGGGGGTAATAACGCGGCCTTTGATGGGTCTGCCCTACGGGAACGGGCGGGGGTAGAAAATGCTGCGATCGCTAAAGAAGTAGAGCGATTTAAAGCTGCTTCTGCTGTGGAAGAACGGGCGGGCTTTAATGCCCAGAATATGCCAGATATTGTCAAAGATATTCAGGCCCTGCGGGATGATGTAGACTGGATTGTCGTCAACTTTCGCTGGGTAGATCATATTACTGAGCAGCCCCACTTTACCCAGACCAACCTGGCTCGGTTAGCCATTGACCAGGGGGCTGACGTGGTGGTGGGCTACCACCCAACGGTAATTCAAGGGGGGGAAGTTTACAAAGGGCGACCGATTGCCTACTCCCTAGGGGATTTTGTCTTTCGGGCTGATCAACCAGTGCAAGACCAAGACTCGGCCATGCTGAAGGTATCCCTGCAAGAGGACAAGATGAAGGTGGAGTTTGTGCCGGTGCGAGTGCGCGACTCTCGGCCCAAGACGCTGACCGGCCGGGCTGGTCAGGCTGTACTTGAGCGACTCGAACAGGCGTCTGTTGGATTTGAAGAGCCAATGACTTCTCCCCTGGTGCTGGATCTCAACACCCAGGAGTTGCCTGAGGCCGACCCGGTGGCCCCGGACAGTCCGTTTGTCTCGCCAGATGACGCAGAACTGGTGCCAGTAGATTCGCAGCCGGTAGACTCGCAGCCGAAACAGGTGGAACCGGCTCCCCCTGGCCAAATGTTGGATCAACTGGTGCCCGATGTACCTGAGATGGTGGCCCCTGAAGCCCCTACGCCCAAGGCCCCTGAGGTTGAATCCATTGAGCCGGATCCGGCCCCTAAACAGGACCTGGATGAGGCGGAGATGGACCTAACTATCCCTGACGACGTGCAGCAAGACCTGCTGGAGTGGGGACCTAAAATATCCCCAGAGCAAAAGGAGTTTCAGCCGATTCCCCAAAACCGATCGGGGGCCACCAATGGGGCGGAGGAAGCTAAACACATGAATCGCGATCGCATCAACCGAACCCGGCCACGTTCTGAACTGGCCCCCCAAAATGCCGAGGACTCTTCCTGGGCCGATCAGGTGCCCCCTCAGCCGAAAGCACCAGCCCCTCTGGAACCACCCCAACCGGCCACCATTTCTCCCCATGGCGAGCCCTTGGTGGGGCCTTTAGGCTCCCTAGACCCCAGTCAATCGGATCGGCCAGCGGCAGTAGAGCCTGCTGACCCCGTAGATCAGATAGAGGCAGGCCCAATCACTGGGGAACTCGATAAGGCGGACCAGGTGGAGGAGGTGATTGACGGTGCCCCTTAGGTGGGGAGTGGGGGAGTGGGGGAGTGGTTTTGAATTTTGAATTTTGAATTTTGAATTGTCGGAGATGGGGGAGATGGGGAAGGTGGGGGAGGTGGAGAGGACTCCTCGGGTTTACGGTTTGCGGCTTTTCCTTGCACCTGACACCTAGAGCCTGACACCTTGCACCTGACACCCCTAGCTTTCCTTGAGTTTGAAGAACAGCTTAAGCCTGACCTCAGGGGGGCGGCGGCTGTAGGGCACCTGTGGTAACGTCTAGGCATAGATGTGTAGAGGTGTCCAGTGTTCGCGATCGCGCTTAAAGCCGACCCATATTCCACCTATGTTCTGTCCGATACGGATACCGCCTCCCGGCTAGAGATTGTGCCTGACCGGGGCGGTTTGGTGACTCGCTGGCAAGTGGAAGAACAGGATATTTTCTACTTCGACAGCGATCGCTTCGCCAACCCAGAGCTATCGGTGCGGGGGGGCATTCCCATTTTGTTTCCCATTTGTGGCAACCTGCCGGAGAACCAATACCAGTTCAAGGGTCAGACCTACACCCTGAAACAGCATGGCTTTGCGCGGGATTTGCCCTGGCAGCCGACGGGCCAAGATGTGACCGATGCCGCCAGTTTGACCTTAGAATTGGGCAGCAATGACCAGACCAAAGCCCTCTATCCCTTTGACTTCCGGCTCGCCTTTAGCTTTCGGCTGCGGGGTCATGTTTTAGAACTGCGTCAGCGGTTTACCAACCTATCGGACCAGCCGATGCCTTTTTCCACGGGGCTGCACCCCTACTTTTTGGTTCAAGACAAAACCCAACTGACCTTTGACATTCCATCGACCGAGTATCGTGATCAGCTCACAGGCATCACCGAGGCCTTTAACGGTACCTTTGATTTTAGTCAGGACGAAATTGATATTGCCTTTCAAAACCTGACCGCCTCGGTGGCCACTGTCACCGATCATCATCTGAAGCGACGGCTGACCTTGTCCTGGAGCGATGCCTACAACTTTCTGGTGTTTTGGACTGTACAAGGGAAAGACTACTACTGTCTAGAACCCTGGACCGCCCCCCGCAATGCCCTGAATACAGGGGAATCCCTGTTGATGGCTGAACCTCAGCAGACGTTAGAAACCACCGTGCGCTTGGCAGTAGCCTTGCTGTAGGGGAGTAGCCTGTTATGGCTGCCTGTGACGCTGTTAATTGTTGTTTTAACCCAGACCTATGGTGACTACTATATCTGCATCCAAATCCATCGCTGACTGGCTAGGGCCAGAGGCTGATTCACTGTTGGGCTATGAGGCAAAGGTATCCCAGTCGATGCTACATCTGCCAGGCCCCGACTGGGTGGACCGGATCTTTGCCCCCAGCGATCGCAATCCCCAAGTCCTGCGCAGCCTGCAGCAACTCTATGGCCATGGGCGTCTGGCGAATACGGGTTACCTGTCGATTTTGCCTGTGGACCAAGGGATTGAGCACTCTGCCGGGGCTTCCTTTGCCCCCAACCCGCTATATTTTGATCCCCAAAATATTGTAGAACTGGCGATCGCGGGGGGCTGTAATGCGGTGGCCACCACCCTGGGGGTATTGGGTAGTGTCTCGCGCCGCTATGCCCACAAAATCCCCTTCATTGTCAAACTCAATCACAACGAACTACTCACCTATCCCAACCACTTCGACCAAACCATGTTCGCCAGTGTGGACCAGGCCTGGAACCTGGGGGCTGTTGCCGTAGGGGCTACCATTTACTTTGGTTCTGAGCAGTCGACTCGGCAAATTCAGGAGGTGCGCGAAGCCTTTGACCACGCCCATCAGTTAGGCATGGCCACTATCCTCTGGTGCTACCTGCGTAACGGTGCCTTTAAACAAGACCAAGACTACCACTTGGCCGCCGACCTGACCGGCCAAGCTAACCACCTTGGGGTAACCATCCAGGCGGACATTATTAAACAAAAGCTACCGGTCACCAACCAGGGCTATGGGGCTGTGGCCGAGGCCACCGGGGAGTCCTACGGCAAAACCCACTCCCGAGTTTACAGCCACCTGACCAGCCCTCACCCCATTGACCTGACCCGCTATCAGGTGCTCAATTGCTATGCCGGTCGGGCTGGGTTAATTAACTCGGGCGGCGGCTCTGGAGCTAACGACTTTGCCGACGCTGTGCGCACCGCCGTGATCAACAAACGAGCCGGAGGCTCTGGACTAATATCGGGTCGCAAAACCTTCCAGCGGGACTTTGAGGAAGGGGTGAAGCTGTTTCACCTGATTCAAGACGTGTATCTGTCGCCGGAGGTAACAGTAGCCTAGTGGTCTGTCAAGCCACAAGCGAAGGTGCGGTGCACGGTCTACGGTGCACGGTCCACGGCTCGCCTTGAACCGCTTACCGTGAGCCGTGAACCCCAAGTCGTCACATCTTCCGTTGTTCTTTTTTTGACTCAACCCTAGTTCACCACCTGACTGCCATGGGCCCGGGGATCATCGGTGACAGCGCCCTGACGGGCCAAAGGGTCGGCCTCTAAGGGCGATGTCATACCCAGGTTTTGGGAATGGGGGAGGGGAGCCTGGGCCACCAGGGCCTCTAAGTTGTCGGCCAAAATGGTGCGAGGCTGTTCCCCAATGGCGGTAGCAATGGGTTGGTTGTCAGCACTGAGGTAGACAAAGTGAGGAATGCCATCTACTCGGTATTGCATCATTTCTGGCAACCACTTGTTGTTATCCACATTTAGCATCACAAAGTTAACCCGATCGCCGTAGCGATCGCGCAGTTCGGCCATATCCCCTGCCATCGCCTGGCAGGAGGTGCACCAGTTGGCATAGAACTCAAGCAGGGACGGTTTGCCGTTGGTTTGAGCCAGGTCGTAGGGCACCGAGCTATCTGCCAGGGCCGCTAGAGAAGGGGCGGTAGACTGTACTCTGGCACCAAAAAACACAGCAACGGCCAGTACCACGGCCACCACGGCCACAATCCAGTTACTGACATTTTTGGCCGGGGAAGTTGGGTTGTCTGTCATGGTGGTTTTGAAGTCTGTGTCTCTCGGTAGGATAGAAGGGAGGGTTCACTATCTTAAAAGTATAAGAGCTAAGTGTAAAAGAACTGAAGGCGTGATCTAGCCATGAAGAAACGGGTGCGGCTGATTTTTCCAAAGCGATCGGTGCATATGCCGATCACCTATCGCCTGGCCAAAGACTTTAACATTGCCGCCAATATTATTCGGGCCCAGGTGGCCCCCAACCAGGTGGGTACCCTGGTGGTCGAGCTATCCGGCGATATTGACCAACTCAATGACGCCATCGACTGGCTAGAGGCCCAAGACATCAGTGTCTCTGTGGCCAGTGGCGAAATCTTGATCGATGAAGAACTCTGTGTGCACTGTGGGCTTTGTACCGGGGTTTGCCCCACCCGCGCCCTGACGCTACATCCCGAGACTTATCAACTCACCTTTAACCGCTCCCGCTGCATCGTCTGCGAACAGTGCATTCCCACCTGTCCAGTGCAGGCCATTTCCACCAATCTCTAACGGTGCCAGGTATGGCAAAATTGCCATTTTCTTCCCCCGCCCCCATGTCTGCCAAGGACCGCTTTAATGGTCCCTGGCTATCTTGGCTGCTGCTATTCATTACCTATGCTACCTACGGCAAACTGATTAAACACGATGGGGCCAGCCCCCTAATCTGGGCCTTGAGTGCTGGGTTTGCGGTGGTGCTGGCAGGGATATTGACGGTACTCTGGCCCTGGTGTCGTCGGATTTTGCTATGGGGATTTCAGTCAGATTTTGGCTACTTAATTATGGCCCTGACTATCGCTACGCTGGCGGTAGCGGCTGTGACCCAGTTTCACCTGTTTGTGTATGGGGCTATGCTGGTGGCGGCATCGCTATTGGCCCGGGTCGACACATTGGCGATCAAGGTCAACAGGGTATCCGCTTTTTTGATCTTGTCCCTGCTGTCTTTGTTGGGTTTAGGGATGAGTTGGTGGCTGGCCTAGTAGGCTGCCGCATAAGTCGGCTAACCCTGCCTGATACCTGACACCTAGAACCTGACACCTCTCTACCAACCCCCCTAATAGCCTGCCTCATCTTCTTGCTTCCACCTCTTCCGCCAGTCCCTATATGCCCAGGGTTTGCCGTAGCAACGTTTGATCGTCTGTACCGACGCTAAACCGACCCTTTTCCACATCGCGAATCCAACTTTGGCTTTTGCCCAAGCGCTTTGCCAGATCCCGCTGGCTGAGGTCCAGTCGCTGCCGAGCCGTTTTAATCGCTTGGGTGGAGAGGGGTTTTGCAGTTGGGGTTGTCTTGGCTTTAGACTGATGGCGCGATCGCCTTTTCTTCGGTTTGCGCAGACTCTGCTGCCATTCATCTGAGAGCTCAAACCCAAGCAGACGGGCGTTGAGCAACCGCTGCCATTTGTCACGGGGGGCCGTACTGGTCAGGCTTAGGGCCTGATTGGCATCGTCAGCCCAAAAGTCTAGAGCCTCATCGGCATCATCGGGAATATCCGCGACCCGAGCCCACAGGGGTTGAATATCAGGGCCATAGGTTTCGGGATCAAACTGGGGCTTTAAACCGTAGTGATAGATAGCCTCCAGGTCACTTTCAAAGGTTTTGAGTAACCGCTTATGGGCCCCCCGAACGGTCATGGCTTCGGTCAGCCGCTGTTCACCATAGGCAATACGCAGCAGGGTGCGCACGGTCACTCGATGATCGCCCCCTAATCGCAACTTAAACACCAACCACAGCAGCAGGCGCACCGCCCCTTCATGCTGCTGCCAGTTGCCCATCACTTCAGCCAGTAGCGACTGGGGCAAGGTGCCATATTGGTAAAAGGCGGTTTGTTTGCGGTAGTCCTGTTGGTTTAAAAAATGTTTGGCCCAAGCGCCAGCCCGGATAGTAAAGCCCAACCCAATCAGATGACGCAACCCAGCGGCATCGGTTTCAAAGTAATACTGGGTATCGAGTAAGTGCCAGACGGGCTGTTCGGCCATCGAAAACCCCTGAACTTTGCCCTGCCGGGGCCAGTCTAGGCTGACCAGTAGATGACAAGCCTGATAGACCAGATCTTTGATCAGGGTGAGCTTCTCTAGCTTCGTCAGATCTTTGCGCCGATTCAGGCCCAGGTATTGTTCAATGTGCTGGTCATTGATCACAAAGGTGTCTTCCCAAGGGGTACTGACGGTTGTGGCATGGGCGGCAAAAATCAGATGGGTACAAACGGCTCGAATGTCGAACCGAGCTAAGGCCGCCATTCCCAGGTTATAGTCCATCGGCGGCGAGGAGGGCATCTCTGGGTCAGTGGCGAGGCGAAATCGAATTTCCCCCCGGCCTCGGTGGGTAGAGCGCTGGTAGCAGAGTTTATGATCGTCATCGGCTTGCCACCTGAGGGACTGACGCTGGGCCAGAACATTACAGGCTTCCCAAACCACCATGCAGGAGGCGAAGGGATTAGTTTTGCCGTTGAGGAAAATTTCGTGAATCGCCGCAGGGAGTAGGGTGCTTTTACTCCGCCCTTTTTTGGGCTTCAAAGGTGTGAGCGACCCGACGGAGCAGGCTTCGACGCAGCGGGGAATTTCCACATCTGGGCAGCGATCGCACAGGGTCGGATCAATCCAGTAGCCTTCGCCCTCACTTGCTGCTTTGATAGCACCGTTGGGGCACTCAGGGCGGCAGCTATCGCAGGCAATACAGTCTTCTTTGACGGTGTAAGGCATGGTTACTATCTCTTTTTGAGCAATTCACTCTACTAGGGATAACAACCTAGAGCCCCAAATTTTATGACGCTAGATACGATTTAATTATTTCTTTTTTATTGAGTTGAAATACGTTCAGATTGGACATCTTGACTAAAAATTATGTGGCTAGAATAACGCTTATCGGCCTCTATTTGTGATGGATTGATGACTTTGTTTCAATCCTGTATTAATCGGATAAAAAATTTGTTTGTGCTGGACGCATGTCAATTTTTGAGGTATTTACACTGATTAATTCAAGCGATTTACTTTCCTCTAATGGCTTGCGGCTGGGACGATCAACTGATGAGTTATTGATCGGTTGCTTATTGATATTTCTTAATTCATGCCATTTGTAAAGTTCTCATATGTTGGAATAACTGCCAACAGTAGGGCTCTGGCAGTTGACAGGTAATTGCCCCTCGTAGCACCACCCCGAAGTACCAATCATTAGGGGCAACCTCTTTAGGGGTTTTCTGAATAACGGTATAGGTGCGGACGCGATGATAAACCCGATTTGGGCTGTGGACGGTAACAAACTGCTGACGATAGCCGCCTTGGTGCACCCCTTCCCGTTGATCCAGATTCGGGCTAAGTCGCCAGGGTAGGCGATAAAGCACCCCTTGCACTGAGTGCTTGGGGGCTGACACAATGTCTAGCGCTCCACATTGGCGTTTGGGCGAAAAGTAATGAAATCCCAGCCGATAGTGCTGGAGGGTGGCGGCACCCACCACATAGGGGTGGGTGTTTTCCCCTAGGGAGCGCTTTAAATCCACCGGGCACATACAGGAACCGTAGGCAAAGTAGTAAAACGTGGGCTCTGATGACGGCAAAATGCTGGCCAGTATAGGCTGACTATCGGTGGCGGAGACCATAGTGTCGCTACATGGGGGTAGGTTTGGCGGCAGACAGGTGGCGATCGAGGATAGTGGGCAGTTGGGATAGCTTGACCTGGCTATAGCGATGCCCGCCAGGCATGACCGTAAATGTAGGTGCTTTGGAGCAGTGTTTTTGGCAGCCGGTATATTGAATCGTCACTTGGCCCTGCAGGTTGCGCTGGCGCAAGGCCTGCTCCAGCGCTGCGGCTAACTGTCGTCCGCCCCGTTTTTGGCAGCCGGATTTGTGGCAGACCTGAATTTTGAGCGGTGGCGTGGCGTGGTGAAGGGGAGAGTGGGGCTGTTTCCCCTCCTGCGCGGGGGACTGGGAGGGGGAGTAGGGTTTGGGCAGGGGAGACAACAGGGTGAAAACCTGGCGGGCTTTGAGAGTAATGGTGGTACCGTCGACCTTGGTGCGGCCAATACAGCGGAGATAGTCGCCCGGTTGTAGACGCGATCGCAGCACCGGCCGCAATTCCTTGGGTAGTTTGATCGTCAGCACCTCCCCCTCGACATCCAGGTGAATCGCCTTAGCTTTGGTCGGCTGATCGCCCACGAATTCTATAAAGGTGCCATCGAGGTTAAACATCGAGGGGTTAGGGGGTGGGGTGGTCATGGTAGGGGTCCTTGGGTGGGGGAGTGGGGAGGTGGGGAGTGGATGGGTGGATGGGTGGATGGGTAGGCGGGTGGGTGGGGGAGGTGTAGGGGTAGACCTGGGTGTCTGGTCTGGCGGAGAACGGGGAGGTGGAGTGGGGTGGGTGTTCAGTTCAGCTTGCGGGCGTCGACGGTTTGCGGAGTCTGGATCGGGTCGCTGAGGCCGGCGATCGCCAGATCCCACCCATTGGACAGGGTTAATACCTGGGTGTTGTTCTCCCCTGTGGCTTGGGAAACAACTTCTTCTTCGAGGTCTTTTTTGGCCACGTAAACTAGGAGTTTACCGGCGGCATTGGTGCGGAGCATGACTTTCATAGGGAAGATGGGGGAGTGGGGGAGTGGGGGAGTGGGGAGATGGGGAGATGGGGAGATGGGGGACGTGGGGGAGTGGGGAAGATGGGGGAGTGGGGGAGGTTGAGGTCAGATTAAAGTTCAAAATTCAACGTTCAAACTTTTTCTGGCGCAGCGACGACGTTCAGCAGTTCAGCAACCGTGAGGCTCCTTTTCAGGGTGACGGCGCGATCGCGAACGGCATTGAGCACCGCTTGGCCCTGATCGGCATCCAGGTAAATGCCCTGGTTCGATAACACCTGGTTAAGCAGGTGACGGCCCGAGTGTTTGCCCACCACCAGACTGCGCTGGCGACCCACTTCACTGGGGTCGAAGGGTTCGTAGGTGCTGGGGTTTTGCAGAATGCCGTGGGCGTGGATGCCAGATTCGTGGGCGAAGGTGTTTTCCCCCACGATCGCCTTCCAGGGAGGGACAGTACAGTTGACGGCTTTGGCCACAAACCGAGATAGTTCCAGAAAATGCTGGCAGCGAATGCCCGTTTTGTGGCCGTAGAGGTGTTTTAGGGCCATGACCACTTCTTCCAGGGCGGCGTTACCCGCCCGTTCGCCCAGGCCATTGACAGTGGTATTGACGGAAGTCGCCCCGGCCCGCACCCCCGCCAGGGCATTAGCCGTCGCCAGCCCCAGATCATTGTGGGTGTGCATTTCCACTGGAATGTCCAGGGATTGCACCAGCTTTTGTACTTTGTCATAGGTACTAAAGGGATCGAGAATGCCCACCGTGTCACAAAACCGGAAGCGGAATGCTCCCCATTCCTGGGCATACTGGGCGGCGTCAATCAGAAAGGTCTCATCGGCCCGGGAGCTATCTTCACCCCCAACGCTGACCTCTAACCCATGGTCGCGGGCAAACCTGATCGCATCTCGCAGGTGCTCTAACATGGTCACCCAGCGGCCTTGAAACTTGACCTGAATTTGCATGTCTGACACTGGAATCGAGATGTGGACCCGCTTCAGGCCGCAGTGGATAGAGGCCTGAATATCCGATAGAACCGCCCGGTTCCAGCCCAGCAGGTGAGCATTCAGACCCAGATCAACGATGGCCCGAATCGCTTTGGCTTCGTCCTGGCCCATAGCAGGAATGCCCACCTCCAGCTCATGGACGCCGATAGTATCGAGAAACTTGGCGATCGCAACTTTTTCCTCTAGACCAAAGGCAATGCCAGCGGCCTGTTCGCCATCGCGGAGAGTGGTGTCGTTGATGTAGATCATGTCGTCACTCCTGCACAAACGCCAGGGTCAAGCTATCGGTGGTGAGGAAGTGATCGACGTGGAAGGTACGGTCTTCGGTTTTGAGCAGGATTTCGTCGTAGAGGTAGCGGGTGGCGCGATCGCCGAAGCTTTCGGCCTGGGCTGCAAGGCGACGCAGTAACGCGATCACGGCTTGCTCGGCGGCGAGGTCGTTTTCGAGCATGGCGCGGCAGGTGTAGGCGCCCTCGGGCTCAGGCGTAAAGCAGCAGAGTTCTTCCAGGGTGGCAAAGCTGCTAGCGGGAATGCCGCCAAGGCCGTTAAGCCGTTCCGCCAGGTCGTGGGCGTGGCCCTGGGTATCGCCGTAGCTTTCCTGGAAGAATTCATGAATGGCGTAGAACTCAGCGCCTTCGACCACGAAGTGGTGCTTTTGATATTGCAAGTAAAGGGCCTGGAAGCTAGCGTAGGCCAGGTTTAGCCCTTCACAGATGGCGGTTGTAACGTCGAGTTCAAAGCCAACGGGGTTGGGGCCCACTTGGCCAAAGGCGCGGACAAGGGTTTCGGTCGTAGCTGGGGTAGTAGACATGGGATGACTCCGTTAGGGGTGGATGGGTGGATGAGTGGGAGGGTGGATGAGTGGGAGGGTGGATGGGTGGGAGGGTGGATGGGTGGGAGGGTGGATGGGTGGGTGGGAGGGTGGATGGGTGAATGGGTGTTGGGTGTCAGGATCCCTTCCTGGGAGGGGTAGGGGTGGGTTATCGGGTCCTACGAATTAGCCGCACATACGACCTGACTTTGCCAGCATCGCTCTAGCCAATCCACGCTCTCTTGGCGAGGGAGAGAGAACTGCAAGATGACGCTGCGAACTAGCAACAAGGCTAGGGGATGGTTAACGTCGACTCGCAGAGTGCCATCGCTGGGGCAGTTGGCGGGGATATTGAGTTCTTGCAGACGGTGATGAATGGACCAGCGATCGCCCCAGAGGGCTGTTCGGTGACCATCACCGGCCTGGATAAAAACCGCTTGCCCCCAATTGGGGCCAGGAGGGGACGGGGTCATGGTATTAGCTCCAGAGGTTGATAGGTGGGTGAGGTTTTTTGTAAAAGGGCAACTTGGGTTTCGAGCCATTCGATCCGATCGAGCAGTAATTGCCAGGACTGAGCATCGGCATCGGGTAATTGGCTGTGGTCTAAGGAGGTAGCTGCGGTATTGCAACGGCACCCATTGCGGCTGGGAATGCCAACGGCGGTGCAGTGGGCGGTTACTGGGCGCAGCACCACAGCTCCGGCGCCAATGCGGGCATAGTCGCCGATGGTGATGTTGCCCAGGACGTTAGCCCCAGAACCTACCACCACCTGATTGCCGAGGGTAGGATGGCGCTTGCCAGTTTCTTTGCCAGTTCCCCCCAGGGTGACCCCTTGATAGATCAGGCAATAGTCGCCAACAATAGCGGTCTCGCCAATCACCACCCCCATGCCGTGGTCGATGAACACCCCCCGGCCAATGTGGGCACCGGGATGAATATCGATGCCGGTGAAAAAACGACTGAGGTGGGCCATAAACCGAGGGAAGAATGGCACCCGATGCTGGTGTAACCAATGGGCCAGACGATGGGCCACCAGAGCATGGAACCCCGGATAGCAGCACAGCACCTCTAACCAGTGACGGGCCGCCGGATCGCGATCGAAGATGATGGCAAAGTCATCGAGTAGGGGGAGACGCTGCTTTCTGTGGCTAGCTACAGAAAGCAGCGGTAGGTTAGACAAGCGGGGCGAAGGGAGAAACATGGCTCTATGTGGGCTTTGTTTCTCTGCTTATAGCAATGTCCTAAGGTCGACAGTTTTGCTGTTGGGCTCATCCAGATTTACTAAAATTATTAGCGTTGTACTCAGGGGCTAAACCCTGGTAAAGTCTACTGTTCGACTTTTGTTTAGGCCTGGGGTACGAGTATTTTAGGATGGTAGGGCCAGTATTGTTATGTCCCTGGACATGTATTGTGCACTCAGGTAAAAACCTTGGGTACCAGTGGTTGAGGCGACTTTTAAGCTAATGTTAAATCGCCATCTAGTGTACTCAAACTACAGTTTTTCAGAGTGAGTTTCATGGTTTTACTGATAAAACTGTAGCCGCTTTGTCAAAACGTCTTCAACTTTATTCAGCAATCCTTAACAGCAACACTCCCGACAGTTTTAGACGGTTACACGGCGTGAGATTTAAACCGAGAGATTCTGAATAGGCCAAGCACTCTACAGCCGTCAGGTGTGCCCTTGAGTATGGGTAAACACCCGCACCGCCGACACAATTAAAATCAGACCCAGCCCAAACTTCAGCACCGCTGGGGAAATGACGCCGACCAACAGCCCACCTATGATCGCCCCAATGACCGAGCCAATACCCATGGGTAAAACCGTTTGTCGTAGGGCTTGTGGGTCAGAAAATACCCTAGAACGGGCATAGCGAATCAGACCAATCAGTACCATGGGCAAACTGATGTCCCCACAGTTGCAAGCCCAGCATAAACCGGACCAAGGGGCGTTGATACCCTAGCCCGAAGGAGGCGATCCAGTCACCTCCAGAACGATTGACGGTTAATTACGCTTAATGTTGAGGGTTAATCCACCGCCAGCATAATGTTGGAGGCTTTCACCATGGCGTAAACCTCCTTACCCTCTGCCAATTCCAGCGCCTCGGCAGACGCCTTAGTGATGATCGACACCACATCCACGCCAGGGGCCACCTCAATTACCACCTCAGTATTGACCGTGCCGGGGGTGATTGTTTTAACGGTGCCTTTAAGGCTATTGCGAGCACTAACTTTCATACCATCCTCTAGGCTGTGCGCCAGCATTCTTTATGTATGTCAAACTTACTGGCATTCCCCCAAAAAAAAGTGTTTTGAGGCACAGATTTAAATGGAATTGCGATCGCATTTAAGAAACGGTGACACCGGCTGTATCCCACCGCCTTCTATACTGGCTGACAAATCATGGGTAGGGGTATCCCAGTGAAAGATGCGTTACGTAACGGCCTGAAGCAAACCCGCCTGCGCCTGGGCCTCAGCCAGCAAGACCTGGCTACCATGGCCGGGGTCAGTCGCCAAACTATCAGCGGGGTCGAATCTGGCCAAACGGCCCTATCGGTCACCGTGGCTCTGCGTCTGTCTAAAGCCTTGGGATGCCGGGTTGAAGACCTATTTTGGCTGGATCCAGACCAAGTCACCTTGGACGCTATCCCCACGGCCACTTCCCCCCCCCGAGACCGCTGGCCCGTCAGTCTAGTCAACATTGGCGGGCAATGGGTGGCGCATCCCTTGGTGGGCAATGATGCCTTTCGCATGGACCTGATTGCCGCCGACGGAAAAGCCAGCCGCCAACCCCAGCAAGATACCCTCACGGTGACCCTGCTGGATGACCCGAGCAACCTGCTTAACACCGTGGCCGTGGCCGGTTGTGCCCCAGCCCTATCGCTCTGGGCCCAAGCGGCAGAACGCTGGCATCCTGGGCTGCGGGTCCACCTCAGCTTTGCCAACAGCACTGAGGCTCTAGAGCGGCTAGCCCGGGGCGAAGTTCACATTGCTGGGGTGCATCTCTATTGCCCCAGAACCCAGACCTTTAACCTCCCCTTTGTGCGTCAGGCGCTGCCCCAGCGAGCGGCAGTGCTGATTAATCTAGGTCTCTGGCAGGAGGGATTGCTGGTGGCCCTAAGGAACCCCAAAGGCCTTCAGGGAGTCGCAGACCTGGCCCGGCCTGATATTACCCTAGTCAACCGAGAGCCAGGAGCGGGCAGCCGCGAATTACTCGATCAAGCGCTGGCTGAGGCAGACGTACTGCCCCAGTCTGTACAGGGCTTTGACCAGGTGGTAGCCTCTCACCAGGCGGTGGCCCAGGCGATCGCCCAAGGGAAAGCTGATGTCGGGGTCAGTGCCGCCTCTGTTGCCGCTACCTACAGTTTGGACTTTCTGCCCTTGCGTCAGTGCCGCTACGACCTGGTTATCCTCAAGCCCTACTTGGAAGAAGCCGCTGTGCAACAATTGCTGGGCACCCTCAGCCATCGCCGGGTGATCTCGCAGCTAGAGCACTTGGGTGGCTACGACACCCATCTGACTGGCGAAGTGGTGGCCACAGTCCAGGGGGCAGAGGCTGATTAAGAGCGATATTTCTGAATCAATAAATTGAGCTTGTCCAGGGTGGCTTTGGGCGCCTTATCCATGGGGGTGATGATGGCATACTTCAGGGCCGAGTGGGCCTCTGACTGGGGGGGGGTAGCAGCGATTCGGTTGACCACGTCCCGAATCACCCGTTGAGCATTGACGGCGTTCTTTTGCAGATTGCCGATCACCATGTCTACGGTCACACTGTCGTGGTCAGAGTGCCAACAGTCGTAGTCGGTGACCAGGGCCAGGGTGGCGTAGGCCATTTCTGCTTCGCGGGCCAATTTGGCTTCGGGCAGATTAGTCATGCCGATTACGGTCGCGCCCCAACTGCGGTACAGCTCTGACTCGGCTTTGGTGGAAAAGGCTGGGCCTTCCATACAGACATAGGTGCCGCCCCGGTGTAAGGTTACCTCCGGCAGGTTAAGGCTGTCTACGGCATCGGCCAGAACCCCTGCCAGGGCCGAGCAGACCGGGTCACCAAAGGTGATGTGGGCCACCAGCCCGTCGCCAAAAAAGGTGGACACTCGGTTGCGGGTGCGATCGATAAACTGGTCGGGCACTACCATGTCTAAGGGCTTGGCAGCCTCCTTTAGGGACCCTACCGCCGAAGCGGAAATTAAGTACTCGACTCCCAGGGATTTCATGGCGTAGATGTTAGCCCGAAAGGGTAATTCTGAGGGCATTAGGGTGTGCCCCCGGCCATGGCGGGCCAAAAAAGCCACCCGGGTGCCATCTAAGGTACCCATCACAATCGCGTCAGAGGGGCTGCCAAAGGGGGTGTCAATGCGAATCTCTTCGATATCAGTCAGGGCCTCCATTTGATAGAGACCACTGCCGCCGATGATGCCAATCTGTGCCTGTGCCGCCATGGTGATAAAGATATGCAGAAGTTATACATTAAACTGCCCTATCATAGGCCCCAGCGGCGGATGACACTAGGGGCATCTGGCAGAAAAATTAGGGTAAGCGCTTTGTAAAAGCCTTTTAATCTTCAGGGAGGTTGCTTCGACACATCAGGACTTACCATCCCCTCCCACGGAGGGGTGCCCGGAGGGCGGGGTGGGTCTTTTCGGGCTTGCTTGACCCACCCCTACCCCTCCAAAGGAGGGGATTTCGGACCTTGATGCCACCAAATCTCTACATCTGCTAACCCTAAATTCAAGACTTGACGCTGCACTAGAGCAAATTCTCACCCCAGACGATAGCCTGCTGATTGTGGGCCTCTGTAATCATTGCCTGGAGCGTATCGAAGCCTGCAACCGCCCCGAGGCGTGGCAAACGCCAGAGGAGCTACACGCTATTTTCTGAGCCGCCAGAGTCAAACCCTAACCGTGCTCCAAGGCATCCACCACATAGGCCGCCTCCAAAATTCTGGCCATAAAGGTTAGAGGGCCATTGGAGGCCCCACAATATTTATCGACTTGGTTTAGTTTCGGCACCCCGTCATAGAATCGCGCCGTGCCGTAGACCACTACCACCGATTGCTGGCGGTCAATTTTCTCTCCTACCGCCGCAATCACCCCATTGGCGGCCTTCAAGTCTTGGTTAATACCTGGATGGTGCAGATCGAGTTCAACGTCTCGTAATGCGGACTAGCTGACCCTTTAGTTCCTCATAGTTGGTCAGGTGCTGGTGAATGGTAGCTGTGAAGTCATCCCAGTCTAGATTTTTGGAGCAAACAACAATCCCTGCATGGCTGAGGTTCTGTTGGTGAAGTCGAACAAAGTCGCGACGATTTTGGATGATAACAGCCCGATTCTCATGAGTTGCAAACGATAGAACCTGATCATCAGGGATACGTTGATTCGCCTGCTCAGCCTCTTGCGCTGTTAAAATGTCATATCCTAATATTCTTAACTGTTGCACCACAGGCCAAGGAAATTGCTCATCCGCGTAAAGACGTAGCATCCTTAGGCCGCCTCATTGTGTTGAATCGCGAGTTCGATTTCCGTAGCATGGGCTTCAGCATATTGCCATGCATGGGTCAAATTTGTCGCCGTAAGCTGCGGGTAAGCCTCCAAAATTTTGGCATCAGAGGCTCCCATACGACGATACTGCACCAAATCCCAAACTGGAATCCTGGTTCCAGTAATGCAAGCATCTCCCCCAACGACTCCGGGTGTTTTTTCAATCCCTGGCCAGACATCCCCTAGACTTTGTACTAAAAACTGAACGGCCTCAGCCTTCTCTTCCGGGGTAAGGGCTAATAAATGGGTTCGTAATTCGTCTAGGGTCATGGGTAATAGGGGTTCATCCCTGAAAATGACAGCGGCATTTTGCCTAGGTCTCGGGTGTTTTGCTTTAATTGTACGTCTGGGAAGGTGAGGAAGTGAGGTTGGGCAATTGGGGTGCTAGCCCACAATCGACAGCCTTAGCCCCAGAATGGCGAGAGAAAGAGTTATTCTCTATCCATATGGAGCATACACAACGACGAAAACAGGCTTCAGGGAAATTTAGAGATGAAAATCACTCAAATTTTAGCGGATACCATCCCTTTGCTCTGTTTCCTGTTGGAGTCTACCGATCGCTGAAACCCCTATTGTTTCGTCACCACCCCCAGATGCCTTGCTCCATAAGGGATGCAGCTGTTTTTTTGGAGGCTTTACTGAGAAATAATGTCATTAGTGGACGCCATGGGTAGACTCCCCCAGAAAGTGTGGTGTAGAATGCAGTTGAGGCAAGGGTTCTAGGACCCGACCCTCAAAACTTCTCCGGAAGTTGAATTAATGGAAACGAGCCGACTCTGGGGTTCCTTTTAAGTGGCCCCAGCTCAAAACTTCTCCGGAAGTTGAATTAATGGAAACCCGCTAACGGTCATTCTGCATGGCAAATGACTGTTCCTCAAAACTTCTCCGGAAGTTGAATTAATGGAAACTCTACTAGGACCGGTGCCGAACCGGCAATTAGCTGCTCAAAACTTCTCCGGAAGTTGAATTAATGGAAACCCCAGGACACCAAACCCAGAGGTGACCTGCTCGAGCTCAAAACTTCTCCGGAAGTTGAATTAATGGAAACAAGTGCCAGAACTTCAAGCTAAGAGCTAGAAGTTAGAGGCTCAAAACTTCTCCGGAAGTTGAATTAATGGAAACATCCCCCTGAGGGGTGTAGCCAGACAATTGCTCAGCTCAAAACTTCTCCGGAAGTTGAATTAATGGAAACGCTACTGCCTTGAGTCGGGTGAATACCCGCCAGAAACTCAAAACTTCTCCGGAAGTTGAATTAATGGAAACAAACCTGCTCTCGATCAAGAGGAGCTAAGTGACACCAATACTCAAAACTTCTCCGGGGGTGTGATTTAAGCCGGGAAACCCTCTAAGTGAAAGGGACTGAGGGTTTGTGCTTTTAGTGACTGACGGGCAAGG
>NZ_SMDQ01000170.1 GCF_012911975.1 Nodosilinea sp. P-1105
CAATACTGTTCGGATAAACAGAATTTCAGTATATTTGCACTGTTCTGACAGAGCAGGTGTATGGTGCAACTCAAGGAATTTACGTGGGTACAACCGAGTTTGGGACCCCGAGAGTTATTGCAGGCGATAGAGAGTGCCATTTCCGTCGAAGCGATAGAGACCGCTATCCAGCAATCCCACAGTCAGCACCAGCGAGAACGGGCGTTGCCGACCCCCCTGGTGGTGGCGCTGGTGATTGCACTGAATGTGTGGGCGCAGGATTCGATTGTAGATGTGCTCAAAAACCTGGTGGCCGGGTTAAGCCAGCAGTGGATTCGTCTGGGTCAGCGCTGGCGGGTGCCCAGCAAGTCCTCGATTAGTGAAGCGCGTCAACGGGTGGGGCCTCAGGTGATGAGTCGTTTATTTCACCGTCTGGCCCGTCCCCTGGCGACTCCCGAGACGCCGGGGGCCTTCCTGGGCGGGTTGCGCCTGATGGCGGTGGATGGCAGTGTCTTTGACCTGCCGGATACCCAGGAGAATGCCCGAGTGTTTGGCTATCCGGGGAGTCGTCGGGGCACCCGAGCGGCGTTCCCAAAAGCCCGCCTGGTGTTTCTGGTGGAGGCGGGGACCCATCTGCTCTGCGATGCCTTGATTTCGCCCTATCGCCGCCATGAACGGGTGCAAGTGCGACGGCTGTTGCGCTCGCTGACCCCAGGCATGCTGCTGATGTGGGACCGGGGGTTGCACTCGTTCCGCATGGTCCATGAAACCCTGGCCACGGGAGCTCATTATCTGGGACGAGTCCCGGCAAACGTCAAGTTTGAGGTGGTGAAACCGCTGGAGGATGGCTCCTATCTCAGTTGGATTGCCCCGGACCGTAAGTCCCGCAAACAGGGGATTGGCCGGATTCAAGTGCGGGTGATTGAATACACCCTTGAGTCCGACGGTGAAGTTCAAACCTACCGTCTCATCACCGACCTGCTCGATATTGAACGGTTTCCAGCGCTGCTGTTGGCCCAGCACTATCATGACCGGTGGGAAGCGGAAAATACCCTCGATGAATGGAAAACGCACCTTAATGGTCGCAAAGTGCCGGTGCGCTCCAAGACACCTCGGTTGGTGATTCAAGAAATCTATGGCTGGTTATTGGCCCACTGG
>NZ_SMDQ01000171.1 GCF_012911975.1 Nodosilinea sp. P-1105
CCGCAGAGCTTTTCTTTACAAGTATCTATTGATACACGACAATTAACCCCTTAACGTCCCGCCTTGTGGAGTGCTCCCCGTCAACCACGATGGAGTTACTTTCCAGCAAGCTGTGGAGGCTTTCTTTGATCCATTCCTTTCGGTGGTTGATGCAAGTCGCAATGATGAAGCCCGCGATGCTGTCATTGGTTTGGACAGACGCTGGAATCTTTTATATGTCGTCTATATAGAGCGTGAAAACGACACCATTAGAATTATTTCGGCTCGTAAAGCAGCACGCAAGGAGCGTGAATATTATGAAGGTTGATGCTTTGAAACAACGGCTGAATAGAGATCGGCCGATGACAACGATCACTATTCGGATGCCAGAAGATGTAATTGAAGACCTCAATCGTCTAGCCCTAATATTAGGTTTTTCTGGGTACCAGCCCTTAGCACGTGCCCATATTGGTCAAGGGCTGCGCGCTGATCTTGAGCGATTAGAGGGAGATACCGTCTCTGCGTTGATTGCTAGTTTGAAGCGTCATGGTGTGAGTGATGAAGTACTTCAGGAGGCACTAGGTGAGGCTACTCAACGCTAGCTAAAAACCTGCGCTATAGTCAGCAGCCCAACATTGCGTTGGTGCGGACGGAACAAAGGTTATCGGTGGGAGCTCGAGGTTATCTACTGTCGCTGCACTTCACCGTTGGGTGTCACAGAGGTTGCTATGAATTTTGGAATTCTTGTATTCAATCAGGTCGAGGAGCTCGACTTTGTTGGGCCGTGGGAGATGCTCACGATGTGGCGGAAATATGCCAACGGCCCCTCGAACTGCATCATTGTGAGCCAATCGATGGGGCCAATCAGTTGTGCAAAGGGGTTATCTATTAATCCGCATGCTTCGTTTGCCACATGCCCCCCGCTTGACTACTTACGTCGGCACTCCTCGGAACTCTTGTAGGCAGCTTAATATCATGGTTTATAGGAAATCGGCAAAGCAAATTACAAGCCACCTTCGATTTACATAGGGAATTTCATAGCGGCGAATTGTATAGATCTAGAGTTGTTGCCCACATTCCGCCCTTTGAAGTGTCACATTAGGAATTAAGACGGCATACTTTCAGAGGTGATGAAACGGAGGCCAGT
>NZ_SMDQ01000172.1 GCF_012911975.1 Nodosilinea sp. P-1105
TCCTTGAGTTGCACCATACACCTGCTCTGTCAGAACAGTGCAAATATACTGAAATTCTGTTTATCCGAACAGTATTGTGGGATGTTGTGCGAAACAAGATTCCTCCTCTTTTAGGGGCCGTTAGCCAATTGTTAGAAGGCATGTCTTGAAGATCTCTAGTCTTGAAGATCTCTTGCGGAGTTGTGGGTGAAAAGGCGTTAATGAAATGGTGGGCAGTGCCCACCCTACTTTTACTAAAGTGCTTAAAGATGGTGGACACACGCGTGAAGCGACAAAAGTCCTTATTGCTAAGCATGATGATATTTGTAAATACGGCCAATTGGGGAGGCTAAGTCGTTTTTGGAATCGATTTCTTGGTATTACAATCGCTCACGGTTATAAATCCCATCGAGCGCTGTGGATATCACTATTTATTATTGGTTTTGGTACATTTTTATTTCATTTTGGTTATAAGAATAATCTGATTGAGCCATCCGAACTCGAAGCATATGTAACCGTGAATCCAGAGAAGCCAGAAGCACCAGCATTAGAGAGTTCACCATCTGAAGAAGAAAGCCAAACAGAACAAATGCCAACCTATCCAGAATTTTTCTCGCCAACTTATTCACTGGATGTATTTTTGCCTATAGTTGAGCTTAATCAGTCAAATTACTGGCTACCGAAAGCTAGCCGAGGTCACAGGATCTTTAAAGTCGATTTTCTACTTTTGGACGTGAGGTGTGGAGGACTTTTGCTTTTTTATTTTTGGATACATATTCTGCTCGGCTGGATCTTCACCTCCCTTTGGGTGGCTGGCTTTTCAGGGCTTATCCGTCGAGTAGAATAAGTAATTTATATTCTTTAGAAGTAGAAACATCTTTCCCTTCATTTCAATCAGATGGCTGTAAATCGACACCCATGAGGTTGCTGATGATATCTTCATTGGCACAATTAACAGTGGCGACATACTCATTGTCCACAGAAACATCCACACCTCCTGTGACTGGCCTTTCTTCCGAGAGTCGATCCTCTGATATAAACACTGTGTACACAGTATTGGGGTGTGATTTAAGCCGGGAAACCCTCTAAGTGAAAGGGACTGAGGGTTTGTGCTTTTAGTGACTGACGGGCAAGG
>NZ_SMDQ01000173.1 GCF_012911975.1 Nodosilinea sp. P-1105
ATGACCATAGCAATGGGACGCGCGCAAGCCCAGCGAGGATGGTTCGACGTCCTTGACGACTGGCTAAAGCGCGATCGCTTTGTCTTTATTGGCTGGTCCGGCCTATTACTGTTCCCCTGCGCCTACATGGCGGTTGGGGGATGGTTAACCGGTACCACCTTCGTAACCTCTTGGTATACCCACGGCCTCGCGTCGTCGTACCTGGAAGGTTGCAACTTTTTGACCGTCGCTGTATCCACCCCAGCCAATAGCCTGGGCCACTCCCTGCTATTGCTGTGGGGCCCCGAAGCCCAGGGCGACTTTGTGCGCTGGTGTCAACTCGGCGGCCTGTGGAACTTCGTGGCTTTGCACGGCGCCTTCGGGCTGATCGGCTTCATGCTGCGTCAGTTTGAAGTGGCCCGTCTGGTGGGTCTGCGGCCTTATAACGCCATCGCCTTTTCGGCCCCAATTGCGGTATTTGTCAGTGTATTTCTGATGTACCCCTTGGGCCAGAGCGGTTGGTTCTTTGCCCCCAGCTTTGGGGTAGCCGCCATTTTCCGCTTTCTGCTGTTTTTCCAGGGCTTCCACAACTGGACCTTGAACCCCTTCCACATGATGGGGGTAGCCGGTGTGCTGGGGGGAGCGCTGCTGTGCGCCATCCATGGGGCGACGGTAGAGAACACCTTGTTCAAAGATGGCGAGAACGCCAACACCTTCCGCGCCTTTGAGCCCACCCAAGCGGAAGAGACCTATTCGATGGTGACCGCCAACCGATTCTGGTCTCAGATTTTTGGGATTGCGTTTTCCAATAAGCGCTGGCTGCACTTTTTCATGCTGTTCGTACCCGTGACTGGGTTGTGGATGGCATCGGTCGGGGTTGTGGGCTTAGGCCTGAACCTGCGGGCCTACGACTTTGTATCCCAAGAGATCCGTGCAGCGGAAGACCCTGAGTTCGAGACCTTCTACACCAAGAACATCTTGTTGAACGAAGGCATCCGGGCCTGGATGGCACCAACCGACCAGCCCCACGAGAAGTTTGTATTCCCCGAAGAGGTACTGCCCCGTGGTAA
>NZ_SMDQ01000174.1 GCF_012911975.1 Nodosilinea sp. P-1105
CTGTAATGAATTTTCCTTGTGATGGCTGAGCATGAAAGCTTACTCTCTTGATTTTCGAAAAAAGATTGTTGAAGTCTACGCCACAGAGAATATTTCTCAACGGAAACTGGCCCGGCGGTTTCATGTCGCCTTAAGTTTTATTGAGAAACTGCTGAAGCAATGGCGGGAAACCGGAAACCTGGCACCAAAACCTCATGGGGGTGGCAATCCCCCAAAACTCAATGCTGAGCAACGAGCTTTGGTGCAATCCCTGATCGATGCCAAGAATGATATAACCCTCGATGAACTCTGTCAGGAAGTGCAGCAACAGGCGCGTGTGGTGGTGAGTCGTTCGACCATGGGTCGGGTTGTCAAAAAACTGAACCTGACACGTAAAAAAAAACACTCTATGCCACTGAAGCCCAAACGCCACGGGTGCAACAGGCTCGACGTGACTACTGGGACATCGTCAGAGATATTCCCCCAGAAGATCTAGTCTTCATTGACGAGGCCGGTACCAACCTGGCCATGGTTCGCCTTTTTGCCCGTGCTCCTAAAGGTCAACGAGCGGTTGGCACTCGCCCCCAACGTCGAGGCAAAAATGTGTCCCTGGTGGAGGGCTTAACCCTCCAAGGACCGATTGCTTCCTTTCAATGTGTAGGCTCCATGGACGGTTTGACCTTTGAGGCTTACCTAACTCAGCGGGTGATTCCCCAACTCTGGCCGGGAGCCTGTGTCATCCTCGATAATAGTCCTATTCACAACAGTAATGAGGACATTGATGCCGCGCTTGAGGGGGTTGGGGCACGTTTAATCTTTCTCCCCCCCTACTCTCCAGACTTTTCCCCCATCGAACCGTTTTGGTCCAAGGCTAAAGACGTTTTGAAGTCCCTGGGGCCACGCACCTATCAGGCTCTCAAAGAGGCCATTGATATCGCTTACGAAAAGGTGTCTTTGAATGATATTCGGAGCTGGTTTACTTTCCGCTGCTACTGTACCTCACCCGGATGAGAACCGCTATAT
>NZ_SMDQ01000175.1 GCF_012911975.1 Nodosilinea sp. P-1105
CAGCAGGGGAATATCGTCAACCCGTTCTGTGATAACGGTTAGAGGAGTTTCCATAGCCCAAATCTAACCTAATTGGCCGACCTCACTCAAAAATGAGCGAACCGGGAGTTATACTAATTGACTGTAAACAACAGTTGCCGATGTGGCTCAGTGGTAGAGCACTCGATTCGTAATCGAGCGGTCGCGGGTTCAAATCCCGCCATCGGCTTTTTTGTCAAATGCTTGAAAAATTTTGATTTCCAAGGGTTTTGGGTTTCTATCGCTTAGTGTGGCGAGAGCTGTAGACCTTTTTCAACAGGAGGTACAGGGGACGTCCCGTGAAGCCGTCGAGCAGTGTGCCAGGGGTACGGTGGCCCAAGTGCAGGCGATTCAGTCGCTGCAAATGGGACAGTCCCCGCGTCGGCCCCCGCGCGCCAAGCAGATAAAACGCTAGGGCGAAGGACTGGGCTGCCTGTCAATCATCGAGTTCGCTGCTGATTTATTGGGTGACAAAGGCTTCCGCAGCGTTAGGGTTCATAGCTTTGAGCACCCGCAGGATTTCGAGAACGGTGTCGCCAGTGGGATCGATTCGATACCCGGCGAGAGACAAGGCCCTGCTGCTGATCATGTTTCGCCATGGCCTACGGGCCAGTGAAGCGGGCGGGATGCGGTGGGATGCAGTCATGTTGAATGAGCGGCGGTTGGTGATCCATCGGCTAAAGGGTTCTGAGTCAGGCCAACACCCCCTGCAACTGGATGAGGTTGAAGCGCTGAAAGATTTGAGAGAGGCCCATCCTGGCAGTCAGTACCTGTTCATTAATGAGCGGGGCCAGTATTTGAGTCGAGCTGCGATCGCCAAAATTGTCAGACGCTGTGGTGAGGCGGCTGAGTTGCCCTTGCCGGTACCTTAGCGGGTGACAAGGGGACTCAAAGCTTCAGGGGACAATGCTTTGAGAGAATAGGAAGGACAAAAAATAGGGAGT
>NZ_SMDQ01000176.1 GCF_012911975.1 Nodosilinea sp. P-1105
CTCAAGGCTTTGGTCAACGGGTTCTGAGTCCTCAACAGGCCCGAGAGACTAAGATTTTAAGACGGAGCGTCCTCCAGCATTTTCAGCACCTTCCGGATCCGCGTGTGGAACGAACCCAACACCATAGCCTGGTAGCGATTGTGACGATAGCCATCTTAGCGGTGCTGGCTGGGGCGGATGGCTTTGTCGCCATTGAGCGCTATGGTCGGGCAAAGCAATCGTGGCTCGAGACCTTTTTAGACCTACCCCAGGGCATCCCGTCTCACGATACCTTTGGGCGCGTGATTGGGGCGCTCGACCCGCAGGCATTGGAGGCCGGGTTTCTGGCCTGGGTGGGACGGATCACCGAAGCCCTGGGCCTGGAGTTGATTCATATAGACGGGAAAACCGCCCGCGGCTCCTATGACCGGGAAGGGAATCTCAAAGCCCTGCACAGTGTGAGTGCCTGGAGTAGTGAGCATGGCCTGGTGCTGGCTCAACAGCGGGTGGACTCCAAGTCCAATGAGATCACCGCTGTTCCCTTACTGCTTAAACTCCTGAACCTGAAAGGGACGGTGGTGACCCTCGATGCCATGGGCACTCAGACGGCGATTGCGACTCAGATCAAGCAGGCGGAGGGGGACTATGTGTTGGCCCTCAAAGGGAATCAAGGTACCCTGAGCCGAGCGGTCGAAACCTGGTTTGAGCAGGCAGAAGCCCAGGGCTGGGCTGGCATCGACTATGACTACCATGAGACGCTGGAGTCGAGTCACCACCGGATTGAAACCCGTCAGGTCTGGACGGTGCCAGTCAGTCAATTACCCCCGTTGCCCCGTCAGGCGAAGTGGACGGGCTTAACCACGGTCGTCATGGTGCGCAGTACCCGCCAACTCTGGAACAAAACCACCACCGAGGTTCGGTTCTACATCAGTAGTTTG
>NZ_SMDQ01000177.1 GCF_012911975.1 Nodosilinea sp. P-1105
GGCGCGGTCGGATTCATCGTGAATCTGACGGGTCACTTCCAGCGCCTCCGGCAGCAGCTCCGGCTGCTGTTTCGCCAGTTCACTCAGGGCCATGGCGCGGTAGGATTCAGAGCTAATCTGACGGGTCACTTCCAGCGCCTCCGGCAGCAGCTCCGGCTGCTGTTTCGCCAGTTCACTCAGGGCCCTGGCGCGGTAGGATTCATCGCGAATCTGACGGGTCACGTCCAGCGCCTCCGGCAGCAGCTCCGGCTGCTGTTTCGCCAGTTCACTCAGGGCCCAGGCGCGGTAGGATTCATCGCGAATCTGACGGGTCACTTCCAGCGCCTCTGGCAGCAGCTCCGGCTGCTGTTTCGCCAGTTCACTCAGGGCCCAGGCGCGGTAGGATTCAGAGCTAATCTGACGGGTCACTTCCAGCGCCTCTGGCAGCAGCTCCGGCTGCTGTTTCGCCAGTTCACTCAGGGCCCTGGCGCGGTCGGATTCATCGCGAATCTGACAGGTCACTTCCAGCGCCTCCGGCAGCAGCTCCGGGGGCAGCTGTTTCGCCAGTTCACTCAGGGCCCTGGCGCGGTCGGATTCATCGCGAATCTCACGGGTCACCGCCAGCGCCTCCGGCAGCAGCTCCGGGGGCAGCTGTTTCGCCAGTTCACTCAGGGCACTGGCGCGGTAGGATTCATCGCGAATCTCACGGGTCACGTCCAGCGCCTCCGGCAACAGCTCCGGCTGCTGTTTCGCCAGTTCACTCAGGGCACGGGCGCGGGAGAATTCATCGCGAATCTCACGGGTCACTTCCAGCGCCTCCGGCAACAGCTCCGGCTGCTGTTTCGCCAGTTCACTCAGGGCCCAGGCGCGGTCGGATTCATCGCGAATCTGACGGGTCACTTCCAGCGCCTCT
>NZ_SMDQ01000178.1 GCF_012911975.1 Nodosilinea sp. P-1105
TTAGACTTGTTGTGAAATAGTGCTCAGTCAGATTTGTCACAGGTGTCCGCTCTTCTCCCTCTGTTAAGCCGCCATCAGATAAAAGTTCCAGAGTCCTGCTGCCGTGAAGATGGAACGGTCATCAAAACTCTCTTTGCGATTGCGATAAACCTGGGCGGCAATTCCATAGCGTTTTAGGCCGGCAAAGGCATGCTCCCCGACGACTCGTTCTCGGGCAAGCGCTTGATTCTCAGCTTTCTGCTCATCGGTGAGTTGTCCGCCCTTGGGCTTCTTATGCGGAATCTCCACGTTGACATACTCGTTTTGCAGGCCCTGAAAGCCTAAGTCGCCCTGGATTTTGACCTCATCGGGAATCCACTCGGCCCATCCCTCGGTATTGAGGATGCCTTTGTCGTGGGTCTTGCCGGGATAGGCGGTGCTGAATACGAGAATCTGGCGGTCTGGGGCAACACCGGCCAGGTGAGTGCGGGTATGGCGCTTCTTTTTGCCGGAGTAATCTTCCTTCTGTTTGTCCCGGTCTTTCGCCCGCTGAATGGGGCGTTCAGTCCCATCGAGAATCACCCGCTCCACCTCGGGAAAGGCTTCGACAAAGTCTTCAAGACTCGTCAATTTGCGTTTCGGCAGCGCCATTTTTTTACCCAGGGCTTCCTCCAATAGCGGTTGGAGACGATGCATCCAACGATTGGCCTGAGCGCGATCCAGGTCAAATAGCAAACCGGCTAGATCAAAGGTGGGATATACCTTGAAGTAGAACAAGATGAAGAACAGCTTCGCCTCGACCGTCGCTAACGTGGGTTTTCGCCCGGCTCCGCTCGCCCGTTGACGGGGTAAGGGACTCCGACGCGGCACAGCCGCGTTGGCCAATACCTGAGCG
>NZ_SMDQ01000179.1 GCF_012911975.1 Nodosilinea sp. P-1105
CCGCAGAGCTTTTCTTTACAAGTATCTATTGATACACGACAATTAACCCCTTAACGTCCCGCCTTGTGGAGTGCTCCATTTATACCAAGTCCAGCTCGGGATCTGGAGTTTTCCCACAGGCAGAACTCCAGGTCTGGACTTGAATCTGGTTTATTTTCAGAACGCGAACTCGGCCCGTTGGGCCGGTCGCGGCGAGACTCCGGATAGGTGTTGAGTTGGGGCACTCTAATCTGATTTGCTTGAATTAAATCTCATGACTCAAAATCTTCATGGCTGAAGCAAATTTGTCCACTGCTCTCTACTGAATAGAATGGATTCAAAACCTGAGAATATGCTGAAAAGCTTATGAGATAGATCAGAGAAAAATAGAGTTTGAACACCCTTTAACTCTTTCCACTTGCTGGCACGAAAGAAAGCGACAAAGACCAGCAAATCTTATTGACTGGTAAAAGCTTGCTAGCCAGGCAGGCCGTAAAAGGCTCCCATCGAATGCCACTGAAATAAACAAAACACCCCCGCAGATCGCTGAAAGTCTTGATCTGCCCTAGGGTGGGCACCGCCATCTCTGTCAAGATGGTTTGAGAGGGTTGAATTTTGCGTCGTTGAAGCGTTAAAAGCTTGATTATGCGTAGGGTGTGTTCCCGACCTCAGGTCAACCTGGTATGGGGCGAAACCTTCTGCCCTGGACGAAAAGCACCGTTTGTACCACAAAGATGGGTAGGCGGTGCCCACCCATCCTAATTCAGATAATTCAGATAATTCAGACCATTCGTCTCAAAGTCCCCACTTCTCCAAACGGGAGTGCGTCAACATTTAGCGAGAGAAAAATGAAGATAGTGGGGTAGGTCATTTAGGGCTACCACCATGACACC
>NZ_SMDQ01000018.1 GCF_012911975.1 Nodosilinea sp. P-1105
AGACAACCCTTTCATCCTTCATCCTTCTGCCTTCTGATTTTCCATTGTTTCCGTCCCCTTGCGGGGTAATGAGATTTGAACGGTCAGGTATGCTGTTCTACAGAAAAGGAGACCCCGTTTCCGTCCCCTTGCGGGGTAATGAGATTTAGAGAAAGAACGAAAAAGGAAGAACGAAAAAGGAAGAACGAAGAGCATTCTGTCACCACGATCAAATTAGACAGAGAGTTTTCTTTTTTCGTTTTTCTCTCTTCGTTCTTTCCCGTTGTTTCCGTCCCCTTGCGGGGTAATGAGATTTAGAGAAAGAACGAAAAAGGAAGAACGAAGAACGAAGAGCATTCTGTCACCACGATCAAATTAGGCAGAGAGTTTTCTTTTTTCGTTTTTCCCTCTTCGTTCTTTCCCGTTGTTTCCGTCCCCTTGCGGGGTAATGAGATTTGAACTCTAAGGAGCTTGCCATTTCGTGTAACGGGAAAAAGGTTTCCGTCCCCTTGCGGGGTAATGAGATTTGAACCGTATGGGTACTGATTCCTCAGTTATCAAATTAGACGGGTTTCCGTCCCCTTGCGGGGTAATGAGATTTGAACTCCAGCCCTATTGGGGTGTCAGTTAGTGCAGTTTCATGGTTTCCGTCCCCTTGCGGGGTAATGAGATTTGAACATGAACTTTTTTGTGGCTACTCTTTGGCCGCTATTCAATGTTTCCGTCCCCTTGCGGGGTAATGAGATTTGAACGAACAGCTTAACGCTGAATAGCCTGGATGGGTTCAGCTGTTTCCGTCCCCTTGCGGGGTAATGAGATTTGAACCGTTGCCCTTGGTAGGTTATAAATCGCTGGGTCTTCGTTTCCGTCCCCTTGCGGGGTAATGAGATTTGAACCCCCTCGATCTGGAGCCCTTGCGGGGCAAGGCTTTCAACACCCCAAATCTGAGGGGGTCAGCCAGGGGGGCAAATAATTGAGAATCGCTGTCAACAACCCACTCTCAGAAAGGGCTGAAACCCTTGCACGGAAAGGCATCTGGGGGGGTCAACGAGATAATGCGGTTTTCGAGGTTCGGCAGACCCCCTCAGGAAAGGGAGCTTTTAACCAAGAATAGTCAATTTGCAGAGATTTGCCCACAAAGCTGAAACATTCTGCAATATTTTAGTCAAAAAAGATTTTTTTGTATTTAGGGCTACCCTTTTGCAGGGGATATCGCCGCGAGGCGTTGGGATAAAACCTGGGTAAGTTGTTGATAGGTCAGTGCGCCCGGCATAGAGAGCTATGGTCCCATTCTGTTTCATGCAATAGTCGTCAACCGCCCCTGCGCCGGTCATAGGAGAAGCAGACCTGTTGTTTAGTCACGGCGTGCGGATGAGTGAGGATGACGTATCGCGAAGCGAGGTAAAAACGGTATCAAGTTTACTTGCGTCCGGTCGAGAGGTGGGTTACATTTTTGACTTAGAGCTGTGTGCGTGCAGCTTGGTTCCCAAAATTTGGTCGAGCGCCACTGGAAGGTGTGGGAGCACCAACCAGCGGCTGACCCCTTCGACAGATCATGGCTGTCTCGGAGGCTGAGTAGCATTTTACTCGTGGCCGCTCCGAACTGCATATTGTCTGGGAGCGGCCAAGTTTTGGGTTTCCTACCCATTCGTTTTTTGGAGGAAACCCTCATGTTGTGTTTTACCCGCCAAGATCTCCGAGGTCTTCAAGACCTCGGAGATCTGAATCCCTTGCACCTGACCACCCCCAACCCCCAGCCAGGGCGAGAGCGGTTGCGCCATCTGGTGATTGGCTCGCCGGAGGGGGTGCGATCGACGATTAACCTGCTGCATGTGTTGACCTATGCCGAGCAGGCGACCTGGAGCCAGTTGGTAACGATCCCGCCGTCTGGGATTTTGATTACGCCGGAGCAGGGGGAGGTATTTAGCTTGTTGAGGCGCGACAGACAGGTAGAGTGATGAAGATATAGGCTGAACGTACCCAGCCCTGTCAAGGTGAGGCAGATTTAGGGGTCGATCCCTCGGATTGGCCGCTGAGCCAAGGACTAGAAGTCCAAGGCTCAAAGCCGAAATCCGCTGAAGAGGATTGGGAGCCGAGTTCCCCAGTCTGCTTTAGCAGGCTTTTGCGGTGAGCCAGGGAGTTTACTCCCTGGTGGTTGTGGCCGCAGCCCTTGTCTGACGACCACAAGCCTAGCAGCATAGGCGTAGACCCAATGCCTATGCTGTGTTCCTTTCAGGACGCTTAAAATCCTTGCGTAGCAACAATTTTTCACCTTGAACTTTGCATTTTGAATTCCGCGTAGCGGTACTAGCTCATCACCGCATACTGCCGCCAGATATCGCCATAGACAATGTTGGGGGTGCGCCAGGGCTTGTGGTGGCCGCCGCTCCAGTGGATGACGGCCACCTGCTTCAGGTCTTTTTTCAACAGCCAGGCCAGGGGCCGCATGTTGCCATAGCCGCAGCGGTTCCAGCGGGCATCCAAGTGCAGATAGTGCTTGAACATTAGGTTCAGCAGGGTTTCATCCCCCAGGTTGAGCAGGCGATAGTCGTAGCTGGCGTCCCAGTCCATGTAGTGGCGCATGGTGGCATAGGTGGCCTCGCCCCAGTGGCTGACGTCGGTGACAATCAGGCCGCTGTTAAACGTTTTCTCAAAGGCTCTAATTTCTGACCAGGCTTTCAGCGGTTTGCCAAAGTAAAGGAAGGCCGGGAAAAAGTGGGGCACCGCTGCAAAATAAAGGTCCGAGGTCAACTGGGTGCTTTCAAACAACTGGGCCACATCCCCCAGCACAATCACATCGGCATCTAGGTAAATGACTTTAGTCAGGTCGGGAAACAGGCTACCCAAAAACAAGCGAGCATACTGCATGTAGCGCGAGTTCTGGCGATCGCGGTTTTGGGGCTTAAACCGCTGGTTCAGGTAGTCTGCCAGATACTGGGGCGGTGTAAACCCGGCCAACCGCCACTGAAACGGCGGATCTGGGAAGTACTGCCGCAGGGCTTGTTCAAACTCCCCCTGCTCTGCCGGGGGCACGGCAATGTTAAACCGCAGGGCTGTGGGATGGGCGGTATTGCGGGCCACCGAATTTAAGGCGGCCAGCATGCCGACCATCACCCCTTTATTCAGGGAAAACGCGATGTCAATGGTCATAGCCGGTCGAATCCTCCTGGAGGGGACACCAAAATTTACCCTGAGAGGTTGTTTGAAAAGTCAAAGAGCCTTTTAGGTTATACCTGTGGAGTTAGACCAATGTCCTCAAACTTCAGGGAGTTTATGGCCTCTTGGCGGCAAACTATACCTGGGATCACCTTTTTCAAACAACCTCTGAGCCCGGTACCCTAAGGAATAGGCATTGCAATCACATCGAGGACACAACCACTATGGCCAAAGTTACCTGGAACGGCGTTGTCTTGGCCGAAAGCGACCAGTGCGAAGTCGTAGAAGGCAATCAGTACTTTCCCCCGGAGTCCCTGAACCAGGACTACTTTCAACCGATCGATAAAACCACGGTCTGTGGCTGGAAAGGCACCGCCAACTACTACGACATCGTCGTCGATGGCCAGGTTAACCCCGGGGCCGCCTGGTACTACCCAGAACCCAAGTCAGCCGCCAGCAACATCAAAGGGTATGTGGCTTTTTACCGCAACAAGGTGACGATGGAATCGTAGGTTGGATTGGGGCTGGGCATACCCAGCCCCAGGACGACTAGACCTTCTTCAGCCAGCTAAACATGGCCCGCAGGTCCTTACCCACTTCTTCAATCGGGTGCTCCGCTTCCCGGCGGCGCATGGCCGTAAACCCGGCATTACCGGACTGGTTTTCCAGGACAAACTCGCGGGCAAATTGACCAGTCTGAATTTCGGTCAAAATTTTCTTCATTTCGGCCCGGGTTTCATCGGTGATGATCCGGGGACCCCGGGTGTAGTCGCCGTATTCAGCGGTGTTGGAGATGCTGTCGCGCATTTGGGCCAGGCCGCCTTCCACCACCAGGTCCACAATCAGCTTCACCTCGTGCAGGCATTCAAAATAGGCCAGCTCTGGTTGGTAGCCGGCATCCACCAGGGTTTGAAAGCCGGACTTGATCAGCTCGCTGAGGCCGCCACAGAGAACCACCTGTTCCCCAAACAGATCGGTTTCGGTTTCTTCTCTAAAGGTGGTTTCCAGGATGCCAGCCCGGGTGCCGCCAATGCCCTTGGCATAGGCCATGGCGCGATCGCGGGCCTGACCTGTGGCATTTTGATAGACCGCAAATAGACAGGGCACCCCTTGCCCTTCCTGGTAAGTGCGGCGCACCAGGTGACCGGGGCCTTTGGGGGCTACCATCACCACATCCACATCGCTGGGGGGGACAATTTGGCCAAAGTTAATGTTGAAGCCGTGGGCAAACAGCAACACGTTGCCTGCTTCCAGGTTGGGGGCAATGGCGTCTTTGTAGACCGCCTTTTGCACTTCGTCGGGCAGCAAAATCATCACCCAGTCGGCCAGCTTCACCGCATCAGCCACGGGCTTTACCGTCAGCCCTTCCGCTTCGGCCTTGGCGGCAGAGCGGCTGCCTTCGTATAGACCGACAATGACATTAACGCCGCTATCTTTGAGGTTGAGAGCGTGGGCATGGCCCTGGGAGCCATAGCCAATAATGGCAACGGTTTTGCCGTTGAGTAAATCTAAATTAGCGTCACTGTCGTAATACATGCGGGCCATGGGCGTTCTCCTTACTTAATCCACTGGCTGGGGTTTGCGGTGCAAGCTCTTGATCTTACCAAAACAAAGGGGGCCAAAACAAAGGGGGCCAAAACAAAGGGGGCCAAAACAAAGGGGGCTAAGGAAACGACGGTGTGAGGTAGCACTAATTCGGCTGCGGTTGTGGGCCGTCGCCGCGCCATAATAGGATCACGTACTAACCTTTTGCTAGAGCTAACACACCCATGCGGCCCAAGCGATCTGCCAAACCCAAGCTAGGACGGCTCGAAAAAATTGATCCGGTGGACTACTGGCAGAGCCCAGCCGACTTTCAACATTGGCTGATCGAGCCCGAAAATTTGGAACTCCTGAACGAGGCCCTGGGGTTGGAGCTGGCGATCGCCGATCCCGCCGCTTTAGTCGATGCCATTGACGAGGACCTCAACTATCTGACACTGGTGGATGCTGGCGATATTCCGGTGCTCATCACTGTGCAGATGGGGACCACTGACGCCACTCACCTAGGAGAGTTGATCGCCTGGGCTGCGGCCGAGTCTGCCACCTCGGTGATTTGGATTGCAGCCGATTTTGCGGCTGATCAACAGTTGGCCTTGGGCTGGCTGAACCAATTGGGTGCGGGGGCTGTTACCTTTACTGCTGTTGAGTTGGAGCTGTGGCAGATTGGTAAAAATGCCATGGCGGTTAACTTTACCCCTGTGGAAGAGGATGGGGCCACTGACCTGGCTGAGGGTATCGCCCCAAAGTCCGCTGACTCTGGCGCTGAACCAGACCCAGAGACAGAACCAGAACCCGAGCCCCTGACCGAGTTGCAACAAGAAAATCTGGACTTTTGGAGCGGCCTCTGCGATCGCCTGGATCGCCAGGGCAGTCTGGTGAAGCCCGGCTCCCCCACCCCTGAAGCCACCCTGGGCTTTGCCATTGCCCGAGCCGGGTTCCGCCTCAACGCCATCCTCGATCGCGACCACCACAGCCTTTACACCGAGCTGCTGCTATCTGGGATTGATGCCCATCCCCACTTTTACCTGCTGGCCCACGAAAAAGAACTGATCGCCGACGAAACCGACCTGCCCCTAATCTGGGATGACGCCGGGGAGCACACCTGTGTGGTGGCCACTGTGCTGGAAGGGGTGAATGTGGGCGATCGCGATCGTTGGCCCGACTACCAAGCCTGGTTCTGCCACTGCCTGGAACGGTTCTACGAAGCCTTCTTTGACCGGATTAAACAGCTCGATGCCGCCGCTTACCAACCTCTACCCCGGCGATCGGCCCCCCTCACGGATGCCCTGATTTTACCGGCCAGCCAGCGAGGTTAGGGATCTGCCCGCTTTTTCAATTCCTCAGCTTTCAGACTGTTCCCGCTCCTTGCGGGTAGCTTTGCAGGCCGAAACGATGACAGAGGCCGATCGCCGCAACCGCTCCGCCTGGCCGCCTGTAGTCGCGTCAGCCCCTCCTAAGGGCTGATCCAGGAGGGGCTGATTAGGTGATTGGCCCAAGCATTGATTGATCGAGCGGCGGGTTACATCGGCAGCTTTGCTGACCGTTAGGGCCTGCCCTTTAGCGACAGTTGCCTCGCGACCAACCCCACTCCTCTACCCCAATGGATACCTGAGAGCCTGAGCGGGGATTGCCACCACTGAGGTCAACCAGGGCCAACTCCGTAGCCGCTCGAAAGGATCCCCGGTAAATTGGCTGTCCCTGGGCATTATTTTGGGCAAACCGCAGAGTTGAGACCGTGGGTTCTGCGCCTGCTCGCTCCCATTGAATTTGTGTGAACCGCTGATTTGCAGCCTCAGCCCGATATTGCCAGCCATTTTGCATCTGTCCAGTGCAAATGACAGTTCCGGCAGCAGGGGGAGTAGCGGGGGGCTGGGTAGCGGCTTGTTGGCCACTGAATTGAATAAAGAAGGGCTGACCATCCAGGGTGCCATTCGACGAAATGCTGATGATCGAGTTATTCGGGCCATAGCGAATATTGGCCGGCCCCTGGGCATCTGCATTACCCGAAGAGGTGAGATTAAGGACAATGTCTTCCGCTGTTTTGCGGGTTTGCTGTCCTCCAAAAGTAATATTGTTGCCGTCCGCCAGGCGAATCGATAGCTCGGCCCTGTCATCTGGCTGTACAGTCACCGAGGCAAAGGTAATGTTCTGGTTTGAACGCCCTTGAAGACCGAACACCCCTTGTCCTTGCTGCGTCAGGGTCACCACCTCAGCCGTCGGGGGACGGCTGACACTGTCGTCGGCGATGGTGAAACGAATCGATAAGGGTTGGCCATCCAGGGTGCCACTGCCGCTCAGGGAGATTACAGTGTTGCCTTGGTAGCGGACGGTGAGTGTGCCCGAGGCATCAGCCCCGCCAGCGCTGATTAGCTGGATCTGGGCCTCATCCCCACTGCGACTGACCAGTTGCCCGTCCCAGCGCTGCAAGTTGCCATCGGCCAAACGCAGAGAAATCTCCACTAGCTGATTGGGGCGGCCGGTGACGGTAACGAAGGTCACCGTTTGGCTGGGGCGATTACCGATTGATAGGGTTCCTTCCCCTTCGCCTATCAGGTTCCAGTCGGCCTGTTGGGCGATAACCGGGGCGGCCGACATGGGCACGGCTGCCCTGGCAAGCTGGGGAGTGCTCATAACCGTGACGGCAGCGCCATAGGCCAAAGCTGCATATGTCAAAATCGAGCGGCTTTTCATATTGAAGACCTTTTGCTAATTAGGCTTAGCCCCTGTCCGAACAGACTCCCCAAACCTTGATGTCGCAATGGCTAATCAGGGTTTGGGGCAAGGGCTGAATACGTGAACCAGGCAACTGGCTAGGAATGGTTGTCATTCCATAAAATTCTCTAACAAGGCAGAGACAATGACTTTTTCCCCGAAGAGGACTCTAGCAGAAATGCCTCGGCAACTCAATCAGAGGACTGGGCATACGGGTGGCTGGTTTCAAGGCTTTTGAAACCTCCCTTCAGGGACCATAGCAGTTGGCGTGATGCTGTCGGGTAATGGTGGGTTGAGCACCCAGATCAACGCAGGGTGCATATCCCTAAGGTGAAGCTCTGCCACAATAGAGTTGGAGTGTTCAATATCAACCATGCTTGACCCACTTGCCCGGCTGATGGGGCGTCGCCCCTTACCCGTCAAAGCCAACGTCGAAATTTATACCTGGCAAACCTGCCCCTACTGCATTCGCGCCAAGTTGCTGTTGTGGTGGAAGGGAGTTGGCTTTACAGAATACAAAATTGACGGCGACGGCGGTGCTCGCCTGCGCATGGCCCAACGGGCTGAAGGTCGAAAAACTGTACCTCAGGTTTTTATTAACGATCGCCCCATTGGCGGCTGTGATGACCTCTATGCCCTCGATCGCCAGGGGCAGCTCGATGCGCTGTTGCTGACCCCGGCTGAGGCCGCTTAGGTCCACCAGGCCATGACTCGCCCTCTTAACCCACGCCACAACCGTTGTAGGCGCAGAACTAGGCCACGCCAACCGGTTCGCTGGGGCGATCGCGGTGTTGCAGGCGACTTGACGTTACAGCTTTGCAGCTGACCTAGCATCGCCTCTAGATGACTGTCTCGAGTCGCCAGCTGAGCGGGTAGACAGTGGGATTGGTTTTCGCAGGAACTGCACAACATAGGCATGATGGCTAACCGGCTTTACCTCCGGTAGATTGAACAAGGCCGTCCCTCGGTCGAGGCCCAAAGCGTGTTCCATCTAAACAACGTCTTAAACAACGTCCTCCTCCCAGACCTTAGACTCAGCCCACCATACTGACCTTGTCAAAACTCTAGATCAGGGTTTAGCTGGAACCCGCTACCTCTAGTTTGCGGTGAAAAATAAAAAAAATGGTTTATGGCGAACTAAAGACTTGTTTAAGAAGCACAGCTATGTGAGTACCCTGGGCTGAATACAGCCCCATGTGAGGATTCACGACAAATAATGACGTTCTTGTAATGCCCTCGGCAGCGGGTTGGCCATTCCCCAGACAATGGCGACAGGGGTTGCCCCCAAAAGGCGAACTATGGCGGCTTGCTAGTGGGGTCTTTCCCCTTGGGCACCCTGGCTAGGCCAATGCTGCAATCCCACGCTGAAATCATTGTTTAGGCTGGACCTCCAGCTGTTTTGTTATGGCTCCATCGATTTTGTCCGATGCTAACCGTCGTCTAGAAAAGGCCCTGAAGTACGTCACTATTTCCGAAGACGCTTCGGAACGGTTGCGCTATCCCAAAGCCAGTCTGACGGTATCGATTCCGGTGCGGATGGACAATGGCATTCTGCGGGTGTTTCAGGGGTACCGGGTGCGCTACGACGATACCCGTGGCCCTACCAAGGGCGGGATTCGCTTCCATCCCAGTGTCACCCTCGACGAAGTACAGTCCCTGGCCTTTTGGATGACGTTTAAGTGCGCCGCGTTGAATTTACCCCTGGGGGGGGCGAAGGGGGGGGTGACCGTGAACCCCAAAGAACTGTCGATGTTTGAGCTAGAACGGCTGAGCCGGGGCTATATCGACGCGATCGCCAACTTCATTGGCCCCGACGTAGACGTGCCCGCTCCCGATGTCTACACCAACCCGATGATCATGGGCTGGATGATGGATCAGTACAGCATCATTCGCCGTAAGCTAAGTCCGGCGGTGATTACCGGCAAACCTCTGAGCATGGGGGGCAGCCAGGGCCGCGACACCGCCACGGGCACGGGGGCCTTTTATGTGCTGCAAGCGCTGATGGCCCGATTTGGCAAAGCACCCGAGCTGACGACGGTGGCGGTGCAGGGGTTTGGCAATGCCGGCAGCGTCGTGGCCCGCCACCTGTTTGACGCTGGCTACAAGGTCGTAGCGGTCAGCGATTCCCAGGGGGGAGTGTACGCCCCCCAAGGGCTAGATATTCCGAGCATTCAGCAATTTAAGACATCAACCCGCAGCCTGAAGGCAGTGTACTGCGAAGGGACAGTGTGCAACATTGTGCAAGATCACAGCATCTTAACTAACGAGGAACTGCTGGCTCTAAATGTGGATATTCTGATTCCGGCAGCGCTGGAAAACCAGATCACCGCTGAAAACGCTGACGCTATTCAGGCTAAGTACATTTTTGAAGTAGCCAACGGCCCGATCACCTCCGAAGCCGACGATATTTTGGCGACGAAAGGCATTTATGTGTTTCCCGATATTCTGGTGAATGCGGGAGGGGTGACGGTCAGCTATTTTGAGTGGGTACAAAATCGCAGTGGTCTCTATTGGTCTTTGGAAGACGTCAATCACCGGCTGAAATCGATGATTGTCACCGAGGCAGAAAGCATCTGGGATATTGCCCAAGACCTGTCTATTTCTCCCCGCACCGCCGCCTATGTGCATGCCCTGGAACGCCTGGGGGATGCCCTGAACGCCAAAGGCACCCGCGATTATTACGTCAGTGGGATTTAGCCTTGATCCCCAGAATCAGAGAAGTTCATCATGCCGTCCGAACTTAAATTGGTGATTCTAAGCAAAGAGTCTGCCAGTTCAGCAAAATTTTCGCCTGGTAAATTAGATCTATTTATACAGGTTGAAAGAAGTCTGCTAACCCGATAATAGGTACGTAAGCGCTCAACCTGCTCTGAATTTAGTCCATGAAGAAAAGGCAAGCCAAGCGTCTTCAAAAAATTGGCTAAACTACTTTGCCAACGATACCTTCTTGCCTCCCACCAGTCCTCCATAGTATCAAACCTAGCTTTTTGCTCACCAATAAGATGAAGCCATCCCTCAACTACATCTTGCCGCTGGGAATCATTTCTAAAGAACTTCTGCAACCGTTGAATGCTTAATTCAAAGCTTGCTGCTTTATCTGCTTCACCACAATAGTGATATGCTCTGTAAAGTAACTTATGCCCTTGCAATATATTGTTGTCTACCATGCTTGTGGCTAAGTGAAAATCGGGCAAGTCAATTTTTTTCTGATATGCGTTAAAGTTTATATTTCCTCCTGAATCTTCAAGAGCCATGGCAAAATACCACGCTCGAATCAAGGTCTGAATATGAGGCTTACCACTACTCGTAGTAGCGTAAGACACAAATGTAGCAGCCCGGTCAACCTTTTTCAGAAAACCAACTATCTTTATGTCACCATTAACATAGCTATCGATTTTCATTTTGAAACCCAAGAAAAACTCCCAGGCACACTCTCTCGGCACCAATTCAGAAACGAGCTCAATCACGAAGTTCCATCGTCGATCAGCTAAATAGTGATAAACATTTTTATAGGTGTTTGTGCTGATAAGATGCTCGGCTGTGAAGTACTCTTGATAGGTCAAATGGGAAAAGGAACAGTAAATTTCTCCCCATCTTACTAGTAAGCCGTTGAACTGTTCTATATTTTTTATAATGCTTCTGCCATCAATTATTGCAGGATTGACGTGATAAGTCTCTTGGCAATACCTGGTTATGATTCTTTCAACGTCTCGTATAGCAAATAAAATCTGCTCATTGAGATTCACAAAAAAGTAGTTCGCTATCTGACCCAATATGTTTTTGATGTCTTTCTCTTTAAAATTAGGCACATTTTCAATAGCTAGGCTACTTGACTGCCCCTGCCTGGCCAACACAGAAATACCGCTAGAGAATACACCTGCTCTTTGGGTGGGAAAGTCTCCATTGCTGTCGTAGGTTACGCACAGCAGATTAAGCAAAACGGGGCGACGCGATATTTCGCGAATACTGGCATACCTGGGGGATCTCAGTTTCTCTAGCATCGAGTCTGCTACTTCTTCGTTGCTGCCATGGAAGACAAACCAACGACGTACGAATTGTGGAATCTGCTTATTGGAGTAAAAAGGAGAGATAATTACTTTCTGGACACCTTGAAAGGAAAATAAAGAGGCTAATCGTGAAGTAAATAAAAATTTGCAATTTTCATAATTGTCGAGCATTTCTTGCAACATAAATTGAATACTTGCTCGCTTGCCTTCCAATGCCTCGTCTAGTCCATCAAATAAAAACAGAACTCGACCTTCCCGCAATATAGACTCAAAATCTGCAGGCTTAATTCCCCAAGAGTCAAACATCTGTTCAACAAATGTCATGATTGTTGCGACACTGCTAGAAGCAGAATATCGCCTAATTTCAACAAACACTGGAATGTATTGGCTTAGAACAACACCGTCACGACACTTTAATGCTACAGACTGAAGATAACTACTTTTTCCAGAACCAGGATCTCCATAGACAAATAGCCGTCTATATTGGGTGAGAATTTTAGAACCACTTGTTCTTCGTCCTCGCAAGAGTTTGATACCAACTCGGTCAAATTCATCCTCTACACTTTCTTCAGAGTTAAGCAGCACTTCTCGATTTAGGGCAGGGTACTCTGAAGGTACCTGAGAAACTTCTAGCATATCGAGCTCAACAAAGTTTTCTCGAACCCATAAACTTTTGTCAAGCATTTGTGACTGCTCTGGAGCCTCAAACGAAAATCGAGCTTGCCTTCTAGCCTCATGGACGAGAAAATCAATATCTACTTTCGAAGGGATTCTTTGGTCTACTGTGCTTGAATAAGATCCAACTTCATAGGATTCACAAGCATCCAACCAGTCTTCAGACTCAACCAAGTATTCATAGTGCTCGCAAATGACTCTAACATTATCAAACTTTCCCCTGTTACCTGATAAAATTCGAGCGATGGTAGCTTTGCTGACTGAAACTCCTGAAGCATGAAAGATAGCAAGCCTTAAATCTGAGATATGACTATCTCCAAAGCATTTTTTTGACTCATCCAAAAACTTTTTGTAATACTCTGGCTTTAGTCTTAGATACTTAGGATTTTCGTTAGATGATGACATGGACCCTGATTGACTCGCGTTTTAAATGCCAGAACTTACTTGATTCTTGATTCGGCAATTACTTGCTTAATAGCCACTGGTAGAACCCAAATTCAGAATTGTTGAAAAAACTGAACTCATTTCCTAGCACTGGTTGCCAGCACTTATTGAGAAGATGCTCTGATTTCAAGCTAGTACTCTGAGGCGGAAATGGCACTGCTATTTCTGGGCGGCAAAACCCCTTTCACATAAGGGATTCCCCTTCTGCCTTGCTGTACTAGTGCTTGACTGAGAACCCAGATGATTCACCTCCACAGGTCTGGCAATTCCGTGAGGCTTCAAATCCTTTCTTACCAGTGATAAAAAACCTGCATCTTGTAAAAAGATTTCAGCAGACTTGATTCTTTGCTGAAATCCTTTCACAGTAAGGTTTCCAGAGCATCAGAGGGCTATCAAGTAAACCTAGTATTGCTTCTGATATAGCGGTTTTCACCCGATTGAGATAAGGTCTAAGTCCTGTAAGCTTTATGTAGCAAGGATTTCAATGTACTTTATCCAATCAAGAACCGCTATAGAGCCTTACCTTAGCTTCAGGTGCGCCTCTATCCATCCTAAATCTTGAATTGATTGCTGAGCTAGGTGCTGTGACAAGGCCAGCTGGGAATACGACTCACATTGCTTTCGATGCATTTATCCACCCTGAGATTAATACCTTTTAGTATCTAATACTAAGCAGAGTGAAGGCAATTGCAATCTAAGAATCCTTATATCTTTATACCGTGCATGAAAATTGGTGCCTGGACTTCAGACTTATCATTTTTTCTTTCTGAGGTTTTACCTGAGTACCTATCTTAACCTTCTCTGACCAGGGAAGACGTAGAAAACCCCGTGATATCAAGGGTTTCACGCCCCTCTATATACTTCAGCATGTTTAGAGCAATTACATGGGTGAGTAGGGGACAGTACTCCAAAAATGTGTTTTCTAATACATTCAAACAATATGCTTGACTGAATGCAACGGTTTGTTAAGAAAATCGCTGCAGCTCAATCATGAGTGCGCTCATGAGTTTGTGTTGCCTCTAGATGTAATGACATCGCAAGGCTAATTACATTTCAGAGGGAGTAAACTCATGGTTGTTACCCAATACCACGCCCATCACCCAGAAGGCATAGTATGTCCTCGTTGTGGCAAAAGTACAATTGTGTTGCACGGAGACAGTACTTATGTGTGTCTAGATCATCAGTGTGGCTTTCGTCACGATGTTTCAGACAATAAGAGTGGCCCTCTAGGGAGCTTTCTTGCGACAGTCTGTGGACTGCTCGTCTTGCTTGTCTTCATCTAGGGATCAGTGTCTTGCTCAAAAGAGAGCTCGGTCAAGCTTGGCCGAGTTTTTCGTTTAAGGGCTATTGCATTGCTTGTGGTTAAAGAATAAGTAGCGATCGCAAAGACGCCCGCTTTCCCTACTCTCCAGAGTTGCTGCAAGGCCACTGGAAGCTGCTCCATGATGCTTTGTTATTGTCATACCAAATCCTGCCTGGCTAACCCCGATACCCCAGCGGTGCATTGCGGCGAACCAAAGCGACTAGTACTTTGAGGCGGAAATGGCACTGCTATTTCTGGGCGGCAAAACCCCTTTCACATAAGGGATTCCCCTTCTGCCTTCTGCCTTCTTACTTCTGCCTTGCTGTACTAGGACTTTCCCGGATGACCTTGTAGCCGCAAATGCACCCTACGGCGGGCCTTTTGGGAATCGAGGTTGTGTGACTCGGACTTGGTATCACCCGGGATTCTGGCATTTAAGTTGTCCCCTTTTCGAGTACGTCCCGGATATACAGTTCTTGCACCAAAATCATCCCCACCACCGCTAGGGGAGTGGCTATTAACACACCGAGGGGACCAAACACCAATCCCATGGCTAGCACAGCGGTCAGGGTCAACACTGGCGGCAGCGAAGCCGTCTTAAGCTGCACAATTGGCGTCATGACATTCCCCTCTAGCTGCTGCACCACCAGATAAAACACGGCCACGTACAAGGCTCGCATCGGCCCCACTGTGAACCCCATTAAGATGGCAGGGACCGCCGACAGCAGCGGTCCCACCACCGGAATAAACTCCAGCAGCCCAGTAATCACCCCCAGGGCCAGGGCCAGAGGAATGCCCATCAAGTGCAACCCGACGCTGACTGTGATGGCAATCAGCACCATCGACAGCAGCCGACCCACGAGCCAAGACTTGAGGCCGCTAATGATCTGGCTAATGATCTGATTAGCCCGCTGCCGTCCCTGGGGAGGTACCAGTTGCACCAGGCCGAAACGGTAGCGATGGGGGTCTACCGCTAAAAACAGAGCCGTAAACACAATAAATAAAACATTTGCCAACACTCCAAATCCCTCGGCAAAGGTTGCCACCAGGCCATCCGCAATTCGCTCTACCCCAGGTAGACCAGGAGTCGTCTGGTCAATTTCGTCCAGCAGTTCATCGGGCAATCGCTCCCCCAAGGCTTGGTTGGTCAACAAATCTTGCAGTTGGTCGCTGGCCGCCTGCACCTGTTCTACCAGTTGTTCAATCTGAACAACCAAAGCTGGCACAAGCTGCACCGCACTCACCACCAGCACCGCCAAAGCAATAACCAAGACCACCCCTAAAGACCAGGGATGGGGAATAGGCGTAAAGCGCTGCACCTGGCTCGCCGCAAACCGTAGAACAATCGCCAGTAAAACCCCTAAAAACAGCATAAATAGGATGTCGGCGATGGCCCACAGCAGCAGCCCCGTCACTCCTAACAGGGCCAATAGCCCGGCCGTTATCAGCACGGGTTGTAGATCGAAACCGCTGTATTTGGCCATCGCGCCCACCCCGATGTCATGAGTCTCTTCATCCTACAGGCAAGCTCTCTGCCAGGGTTAAAAGTCGATTGCATCTAACCATCAGCCGTGTCCAAGACACTGAGTTCAGCCAGATGAATCAGTCTCGCCAACAGTCTGAACAGTCTGAACAGTCTGAATAGAGGATTACATGGAACATTTTAAGGCTGGGTAGGACAGTCGCCCGCTTCTTGGCCTAAGCACAACAGAGGTGTCAGGTTTAGACCCAGGCTTTATGATGAGGGACAACACGTATCCTAGGCCAGAGCAGGGCTTTGCCCGTGGGACCCTCTTTTTTATGATTCACCTTCTGCACCTCTCCGATATTCATATGGGTAGCGGCTTTGCCCATGGCCGACTCAATCCCGAAACTGGCCTGAATACCAGGCTAGAAGATTTTGTCGCCGCCCTCACCCATTGCATCGATCGCGCCCTAGCGGAATCGGTTGATTTGGTGCTATTTGGCGGCGATGCCTTTCCCGATGCCACACCACCGCCGTTGGTGCAACAGGCCCTGGCCCGGCAGTTCTGTCGCCTCTCGGCGGCGGGCATTCCCACGGTGCTGCTGGTAGGCAACCACGACCAGCATGCCCAGGGTCTGGGGGGAGCCAGTCTATCGATCTACCGCACTCTGGGGGTGCCCGGTGTAGTGGTGGGCGATCGCCTAGAAACCCACCGGATCGATACCCGCAGCGGCTTGGTGCAGGTGGTCACTTTGCCCTGGCTGACTCGCTCGGCCCTGCTCACCCGGCCCGAGACCGAGGGGCTGTCAATGGCCCAGGTGAATGAGCTGCTGTTGGATCGACTGCGGGTGGCTCTAGAGGGGGAAATTCGCCGTTTGGACGACCAACTACCCACCATCCTGCTGGCCCATGCCATGGTCGATACCGCTGCCTATGGGGCGGAGCGCTTTTTGGCAGCAGGGCGAGGCTTTACCATTCCGATGGCGATGCTGGCCCGCCCCTGCTTTGACTATGTGGCCCTAGGCCATGTGCACCGTCATCAGGTGCTCTGTGACCAGCCGCTGATGGTCTACCCCGGCAGTATCGAGCGGGTGGACTTTAGTGAAGAGCAAGAAGACAAGGGTTACATGCTGGTGCAGGTGGGTCGGGGACAGGCCACAGGTCAGTTTTACCCATTGCCGGTGCGTCCGTTCAAAACCATTCAGGTGGATTTGACCACTGCCACCGATCCCCAGGCTGATTTGTTGGCCGCGATCGCCGCCTCTGCTATTACCGACGCCGTGGTGCGCTGTTGCTACACCCTGCGGGCCGACCAGGTGAACCAACTGGACCAAGCCGCCCTAGAAGCTGCCTTAGCCGCCGCCCACACCTACACCCTACAGCCCGATATTCAAATTCAGGTCAGTCGCCGCCGCCTGCCAGAGTTGGGCACCGACAACAGCCTCGATCCCCTGGCGGCCCTAGAGGCTTACTTGGCCAATCGTCCCGATCTTGAGAATTTGTCTGCCCCGATGGTGGCCGCTGCGGCCGCCCTGGTGAATGAAGAGACGGCAATTGATCTGGCCGCCGATTTAGCTGATCTTGATCCCTTAGATCTCGATTTAGCCCTTGCCCTCGAGGACACAGAGCAACAACTGAGGCTGTTGTAAGTTGGGGTGATTCCCCGATGCGTCCTGGGCAGACTGTTGATCACACGTTCATGCGTCGCGTCCTATGTACGACCTCGTTTTGGCCGCCCTAGAGGCCCAGCAACTGACCCAGGCTGCTACGTTGATCAAACAGTGGCAGGGCAAAAGTCCCCAAGACCCTTGGCTCAGGCTGGCCATGGGACGCTATTGGGAGGCCAAAGGCGATCTGGAAAAGGCCCAAGTCACCTACACACGAGTGTTGCAAACAACCGCCAACCCCAAGGTGCTGAGCCAGGCCAGGGAAGGGGTGCAGCGGATGTGCGACCAATTGGCCCAGCAGCGGGAGCATGATCTCAACGCAGCTAAAAACCGCCCTGGGGCCACCCAGACGGCTGTATTAGCCCTGGCTCCGGTGGCTGGAGCCCAGCGTCAGGCGGCGGCTCAGGGGCTAGCCCAGGTGTTACAGCTAGATCTTTACACAGCCCGCATGCGCTTGCCCAGCCAGCACTGGCGGTTGCTGCGGGTGGGGCCAGCGGGGGAACTGCAATATTTTTGTGAGCAGCTGCAAGCTCAACAGATTCCGGCCCGATGGACGACGGTGGATCAAATTAAAGCACTCCCGGTGTTTCGGGTGGAGGCGATTCAATCGTTTGAACCCCACATCAGCTTGATTTGCCAAGACAATACGGGCCAGCGGGGCAGCTTACACCTGGGCTGGGGCGACATTAGTCGCTGGCTGGTGGGGGCGCTACCCCTGTACGAGTCGATAGTGGACCTGGGTCCCTGGGGAAAACTGAAGCGCAAACAGGCCACCCAGGACTATGCCGAAGTCATGGACTGGCACCTGCACCGTCGCGGCTGTATTTTACGATTCTGCGATCGCGCCTTTAGCTACCGGGACACCGCCGCGATTCCCTCCATGACCGACACCTCTCCCCAGACCAGCCTGATCGCCACCACCGTTTGGAAAGCCCTGAAAGCCCATTGTCAGGAGGGCATTCAGTCCGCCCCCTACACTGACTTCACTGGCTTTGGGGATGGGGCCTTAGACTTTATGACAGTCATGCCTCCGTTTGAGCCCCACGTCGACCTGATTCGTCCGCAGCCTTCGGCCTGGGATGGGGCCTTTCACTTGTACAGTAGTCTGCGATTTTTGAGCGATCGCTAACCTCGCCCCCGACCACAAAAAATCCCCAGGGGTCGCTACCCTTGGGGATGCATTCGAGGCAATAACGTCGCCAACTAGCGGCTCGGCATTTGCTTAGCCATATCTTTAAACGGGGACAGGCTAGGACCGGGACGACGACGGCGGGGCATGGATGGCCCACCCACATAATCTGCAGCGAAACTGGTGATTTCAGGCACCGGCGGTACCGGAACCATGGCCGGTTTAGGATCAGCCTTGGCTGCCGCTGGCTTGGCCTTAGCTGCTGAATCAGCCTTAGCCACCGCTGGCTTAGGATCAGCAGGCTGGGCCTCTGCCGCCGCTGACTGGGCCGCAGACTCAGCCTTGCCGCCGCCATCGGTCTCATCCAACTCCAGGAAAAATTCCGATTTCTTGCCCAGGCCCACTAGCCCGCCAAGGGTCTTAAAAATACCGCCAATTAGTCCAAAGATAGCGCCGAAAATAGACTTGATTAAACCCATAGGTATATCCCTTCTACCTGCTTTCCTGAGAATCTTCCAGCCGCGATCGCCCGCACTACAGCCGCTGCACTTAGCTCAATCAGCCATCTTTGCCATACTTGGGAAGCGGGGATGATCTGGAATCTCCCTTAATTGATTATCAAGTTCCGTTACGCATTCTTACCAGACTAGGGGACAACTAGATAAGAAAGTTAACATTCAACCCGGCCTTGGCACCGGTCAAGCTGGATGCGATCTGGTCTAAGGAAATAGCCCTGCGGCCCCTCAGCAGGTGTGATACCATAGAGCTTGCTTTGGCCGACGCGGGCCATTTGCGGGTGTAGTTTAGTGGTAAAACCTTAGCCTTCCAAGCTAATGATGGGGGTTCGATTCCCCCCACCCGCTTCTGTTGTTGTACAGTTCCCGATAATAGGTCATGGGGACTGGAGGCAAGTCTCCTGCATTAGTTACAGCAGCTGTGTTTGCTAGCTGCCGGGGGTACGTCGTTGGCCGGATTTTCGTCGAAGAAATTCAGCGGCTTGAGCATAAAGCCAACGTAGGCGGTGGGCATCACCGGCCAGTCTTCGGCGCGGGGAATGTGGGTGTGGGCAAAGGTGTACCACACCACCAGGTCGGTGTTCTCTACGGGGCGGTTCGCCTCAGTCCATTTCGGCAGCCCCTCGCCACCGGGGTGCTGATTGGGGTAGTTGCCCGTCGGGAATTTTTCGTCCGGGGCGTAGGGGGTGACCCACAGGTGCTTGGTCATATAAGTGGCCCGCTTCATCACGCTGGCGTGGGGGCGCGCCAGGGGTAGGGTATTTTCACCGGGCATCAGCTTGTAGGCGGTGGGGTAGCCCATGGCGTTGGTTTCGTTGGGGTTGACGATTTTCCAGTAGCGGGCCTTGATCGGGTCGATCAGCCGCTGGGCCTGTTGCTCGCTGGCCAGCAGGGTCGATTTGGCGTAAAAGGCGTTGCCGTAGGGGTTCAGGGTCTCGTCGGCTTCGGGTTCGACATCCACCTCATAGACAGAGTTTTGCATGCCGTCGATGCACATATCCATGCGCACATTGAAGATGTGCTGGTGGGCGGGAGCATAGAGCTGGGGGGCAATCAGGGTGCCGTACTTGGGCACTTCGCCGGGGGGGAAGGCTGCCGTGCTGAGCATGCCCGTGAGCTTGACCTCGTATTGAATGGTGCCGTCTTGGTAGAAGTACCAGAAAAAGCCGTACTCGTAGTTGCCCACAGTGGCGATGAAGGAAACCACCAGGCGGCGCGATCGCCTCACCTCAGTCTCTTCGGTGCGCCAGTCCACATGCTTCCAGAGAATGCCAAAGTCTTCTTCGTGGAGGCAAACGGCGTGCTCAATCTGGGCCACCTCGCCCCGGGAGTTGGTCATAAAGGCATCGAAGTAGTAGATCTCGCCCAGGCAGTCGCAGCCTAGCTTGAGGGAGTTGGCCAGGGTACCAACACCGTACTCGCCCACGTCAAAGGCGTTTTTACGGTAGTGGTGGGGCTGGGGGTCGCCATAGGGCACAGTCATCTCTGCCAAAGAGGCGCGGTAGAGAATGGGCCGCTCTTCGCCGTCGTCGGTGTAGCTGACGGTGTAGAGCACCAGCCCCTCGCGGGGGGTAAAGCCGATGCGCATTTTCCACTTTTGCCAGCGGATCTCGTGGCCGTTGACGGTGAAGCTGGGGCCTTCGGGCTGGATGATCTCCAGGGGTTTGAGGTCGGTGCGAAAGTTTTTGATGTATTCCTGGGAGTAGTTGGCGGAATTGGGCGGCAGGGGCACCACGCCGTGGTCTTCGACCCGGATCACCTCCATTTTGTTGAGGTCAACGACGGGGATGACGCCTTCGATCGGGCGGGCGTAGCCGTTGTCGGTGGGGTTGGCCCGCACCCAGCAGAGGGCGCGGGAGAGGCGGACGCCGTCTTCGTCAGCAATGCCATAGTTACCGGCAGACCAGGGGTCAACCATCACCAAGCTGGGGTCAGTGATGCCGCGTTTGGCGATCGCATCCAGAAATTCTGGACAGGCCTTGACCGCATTCTCACACTCAATGAACTCATCCAGCATGATCGGCGGCTGCACACCGGGAATGTGCTGCCAGGAGATTACAGTGCCCTCCGTCAGCGAGACGATCGCCTCATAGGTCTGGGCGGTGGCATTGTCGAGAATGATGGCGAAGGCTTCCCGGACAATGTCATCCCCCGGCTTGAAGCTGAGTACCGTTGCCTTGGATGGCTCGTTGAGGGTGATGGTGGCAAAGCGGGTAGTGGCCCCCAGGGATTTCTGGTTGCGCAGAATGGCGACGGCGGCGGCGATTTCGTTGGGAGTGAGGGGTTCGAGGGGGTGGGCAACGGCGACAGCAGTGGGGCGTGCTTGGGCAATGGTCATGGGTAGGCTCCTGGGGTAGTTGGGGGGATGGGTGGAAGATGGGGAGGTGGGGAGGTGGGGAAGGTGGGGAGATTTGGAAGATGGGGAGGTGGGGAAGGTGGGGAGATTTGGAAGATGGGGAGGTGGGGAGTGGGTAGGGTGGGTTAGGTTTCAGATAGCTGGGGGGCGATCGCCTGTGTTAGGGCCGTAACCTACTGTCGAGGTATTGTGCCAACAGTCCAAAATGCAAAATCGCCAATCCAAAATCGTCAGGCGATCGCCATCGCCTTCCCCAGCAGATCGTCGCAATAGTCCGCCAGGTGGGGGCTGCGGTAGCCGTCGTTGCGCCAGAGAATGGGGAAAAAGCTCTCGTCCATTTCGGTGCTGCCCACCCGCTTGTAGCGGCCATAGATGTACCCCTGGGGGTTGGTGGGGTGGAACTGGGCGCTGGCGGGGATGGTGTGCAGACCGATGCTGTGGAACATGCCCTCGGTGCGGGTGGTGGGGCCAAGACCGTGCCAGGTGCGCCCGTGGTGGAAGGCGCAGCCCCCGGCGGGCACATCGACGATGACCAGCTCTGGTTCAGGCACGCCCGCATTCTCGGCGGCCTGGAGCATAGCCCAGCGGTAGTCTTTGGTGGGGGCATGAAACTCGCCCTCGACCTGGGCAATCGGCCATTTGTGGGAGCCTTTGGCGTAGACCAGGGTGCCATCGGCGGCGGTGGCGCGATCGAGGGCGACCCAGCAGGTGATCATCTCGGCCGGGTCCAGGTAATCGATGTAGACGCCGTCCTGGTGCATGGCGATCGCCTGGGCACCGGGGGGCTTCATCCACAGGCTGTCTTGACCGATGCGGGCACCGTCCCAGCCGGACAGGGTGGCGCTAAGGCGACCAATTTCTGAGGAGAGCACTAGGCTGGCGATGGTGCGATCGCTCTTCCAGCCGTTGCAGATCTCCCGGGTAATGTCGGGCAGACTCATGCGCGGACGCCAGTGCCACTCGTCGGGGAAAATGCCAGTCTCAAACTCACCGTGGAACATGGGCTCCAGGCGGCTGGCCAGGCGTTGAGCAAAATCCGCTGGCAAAAAATTCTCCAGAATCAAAAAGCCATCGTTTTGGAATTGCTGAATCTGGGTTTGAGAAAGCTGAATCGGTTGGTAATCCATTGAGTTGACAAAATTGGACAAGCCGGATGTACTTGTCATAATAAGTTCTTCCCCAAAAGATTATGTGTCCACCGTTACCTGACGTCGACCCAGCTGTGCCACTGACCCTAGAGCCGGGTGTATTGCACATTGCCGCCAGCGATTTTGATGCCCGCCCCATGAGCTATCTCACCCGGGCAGGAGAGCGCACCGGTTTTGAGCCAGAACTGGCTCGGGTAGTCTGTCAACAGCTGGGCTTAATTCCCCTATGGCACAATTTGCCTATGGCTGAGTTCTATACTTGCTTCGCCACCGGGCGGTACGATGTGGTGTGGTTTAACCAGGCCATTACCCCCGAGCGGCAGCAGGTGGTCAACTTTACTCGCCCCTATGGTCTGTTTGATGAGGCGGTTCTGGTTAAAATCGGCAGCGGTATTACCTCAGTGGCCGATCTGGCGGGTAAACGGGTTGGTGGCCTAGCCGATAGCACCAATATTGCTCTGGTCGAGAGTTTCCCTGAGGCGATCGCCGTGCCGTTCCCCGGCAGCGACCAGGTGCTGCCCGAAATGCTGGCTGCCCTGAGAGCAGGGGAGATTGACGCGCTGATTGATGACGAACTGGTGCTGGCGATCGCCGCCCAGGAGGATGACCAGTTAGAGCTGGGTTTTACCTTGCCAACCCAGGTGCCGTTTGCGATCGCCACCCCAAAACATAACCCTGGCTTGCAGACCAAGCTGAATGCCGCCCTGGCCACTACCCTGGTCGATGGTACGCTGGCCGCCCTCTGGGCCACGTGGATTCCTTGGAAACCGTTTCCACAGCTGGGTATTTGATCGCTCGACGTCGACAAAACCTTGCTATCCCTAGGGCTGGCTGGCAGAAATGTACTTACCTTCGCTGAAGGTGCCAGGTTCTAGGGGTCAGGTATCAGGAAAGGTTGGCCGACTTATGCCGCAGAATACTCGTTATTTGTGACTCACTATGACCAGGCTGGAGTGCACACTCACTGATCACGGTGCAAAACAAAGAAAAAGGGTTGGGGCAGGTCTTTAAAGTCCATCACACCCAACACCGTATGGTCATCGATTTTTCTAAAGCTGTCGTTTATCGGCAGCCTGTCGTAGATCATGGTGGCGCTGACCTGATGGCGATAGTCCATCATCCGCAGGCGGGCTTGACTGGTGTCAGTTTTCGACAGAGCGATCAGCAGGCGTAGCAGAGGTCGCAATGCTTTGTGTTTAACGAAAGAGAGCTTCAGCCCCAGGCGCATGGCCATAAGGCTAGGGGCAACTTTAAAGACATGACCTTGTCCATTCTGAAACAACAACGGATGCACCGTTTCAGGGTCAACAAACGCCTTGCCATACCAGTTTGTAGCGGCCAACAGCCCGTCCATGGGGTGGTTCGTGGCGATTTCGACCCCTCGCCAACGACCGATCATAAAGTCCAAGTCGACTGGTTCTAAGGCATCAAAGCACTGGAGCGCCACCTCAGAAGTGGCCTCTCGGTCATGCAATATCGACGTTAGCGGATCTGTTTTTATGGCGTCCCCCTTATGCCTGCGATCGCAAGGCTTACCCATCGCTTTCATGCCATGGCCAACGCTGACCAAGCTAAGCCTATTCTGCACTACTCGGCCAGACCCTTGGTGGACTTACACCCAAGCAAAGCACTTGAGGGCAGCGTCAAGCTTGAACACTAGGGTAGTCACAGATTGGGTAATACATTATAGAAGCCTCGAAAAATACAAAGCTTATTAAGAATGGAGGCGAGGTCTCAATGCTTTTGAGCTTCCAGGTTTAGTAATAAAGCAATTAATCGAGGTGCCTTTATGGAGCCCAATAGCCGTAAGCCTTATTGGGTTCTGCTGGCCATGTAAGACACTAGATGTCCTGGCAAATCTTAGCCAACTCTTTCCTCCTTTCAGGCGTTGTTAAGGACTTTGTTCGCCATAGGCCGACATGTGCTTCGGCTGCAGCCAGATCAGAGAAACGCTCGATGTCAATCAATACTTGGGCGTCAATCAATACTTGGGCTACTCTGTCACAATCACGATACCGAATATTACCCATAGAACGTTGCAAGGCATTAGGTAGGATAACATTGCATAGTAGTGGAGGAGTATCTGTAGCGAGTTGTTCTTCAGACAAGTCGGTAACGCTGCTTAAATCTACTCCTAGCAAAACTGCATTGCTCAAGTTGCTATCTGCAAAGCTTGTTGATGTAAAACGACCTCCTTCTATTAAAGCCCCTTCAAGATTAGCTGACACGAGCTTTGCCCCTCTGAGATCTGTATTGATCAAGCGAACTTTAGATAGATTAGCTTGTCTAAAACTAGAGTTCATTAAACAAGCAGATGAAAGATTGGCTGAGTCAAGAGTTGCTCCTGTCAGGTTGGAACGCACCACTTTTGCCTTGAATAAATCTGCTTCTGTTAGGTTCACCTCTTTTAACTGGCAACGTCTCGCAGTTATTTGAATCAACTCTGCATCACTCAGGTTTGAACCGTTTAATGTGGCGTCACTAATATCAGCCTTCTTAAGGCTAGCATGGTGTAGTGTAGCTTCTACCAATGTACTTGCATTTAGACGGGCCGACTTTAAAGTCGCTTTGCTTAAATCTGCTTGAGAGAAATTAGCGCCAGTTGCTTTAGCACCAGTAAGGTTCGCTTCAATCAGCTTGGCATACCTTAGATCTGCATGGTTGAGCTGAACGCTTGAAAAGTCAACCCCGATCAAACTCGCCTTCATAAGTCTTGTGTGACTTAGATCGGGCACCTGGTCTTCATTAAAGTCGATTAGGTCAAGTTCAAGGTTCGTTAGGTCTTCTCTAAATGAGAAGGATTCGCAGTATCGTCCGAATGACCTCAAGATTGGTGAGAGCCATCTGTTATTAGAGTGAATGGTACAGCTATTTATTAGGTTTAGGAAGACGTCCCTTTTGGCTGATGAATCGCCAGTGCGAAGGGTTTCGTACTTCTTTTGTATGTCTCTTTCAGCAAGATAATAACTAACCCCAAATAAGGCGACTGATAAAGCTAATAGTGCTCCACTAATTAGAACTGGCTTAAGCAGCGCGCTTCTTAGAATATATCTAGCTGATGGTGCCATAACTTACCGTGAGATTAGTATCAATCGTCCATGGTGCAACATCTTTATACCCTGTTTTTAGCTCAGAATCAGTGCCTTGATGTCACAAAGTATAATGAGTGGGTGACAAAGGTATGTCGTCCTAACCAGAAGCTGAGAGTTAGGAGTTAGAAGATCTAAGAAATTGAAAGTGTTCAGAAAATCACGCTTGACAGGACTGAAACCCCTGATTTTTCGTTCTCGACACAGGGATTTACACAAAATTCTGATCGCTCTCAAGGAATTAGATTAGCAAGGTAATGGCGTACCAGGTGACTAGTTTTTTTCCTTCGTAAGACATTTTATGAACAACGTCGCTCAACCTTCAGTGATTGCGGGCTGAGCGACGTCGTATGTCTTTTGTGTTTTTCGGCAGTCTGCCGCCAATAGGCAGGCTAAGCTAACAGGTCATGTATCCCACAGAGCTACTGTGTACACATAAGTCTTGCTTGACTTTAGCTCCTCCGCTTTGGCCCCCTTTTCTGGTATGCCCGTAGGGCTATAAGCCCCCCTCGCGCAGCGTGCCCAGAAGGCATAATTCTGGGGGAATTTGAAGCCTGCCCCCCGAAAGCGGGGAACTAGGGAGGCAAAACTCGATTCCAGCAGACCGCCTACCCAGCATTACTCGTAGATGTTGGCGGCTTTCAGCATGTGGTAGGTGATCAGCAGCTGGGTCAGGGCCAAAGGGAAGCTGCGTAAGGTTTCGCCCGTAGTGCCGATCAAGGTGCCAATGTCGGTATTGCCCTCAATGCTGCAGAACTTGCCCAGGTAGGGAATTTCGCTACACAAGGTGCGCTCCAGTTCTTGCACTGGCTTTTCAGTGGCATGGCCATCAATTTCCAGCACATCTACGGGTTTGCCCATGTCGCGATCGAGCCCCATGCGCACCGCATCTCCCAAGCTCCCTCCTTCTTTAGTCTCTAATAGGTGAGAAAAGTCAGGGTGAGGAATGGTAGGTCGTAGCACCAGCCGCACGTTCAGCAGTAACTCATCGGCTTGGCTTTCACCCTCGGGCGGATAAAAACTGACCACCACATCCGCCCACTGTCGCTGGGGACGAATGTATGATTCTGAGTCAAATTCCCGAGCTTTGATTTGCTTAATCACTTCCTCAGGGGAGTATCCCCGCTTGCGTGTGTCTCGCTTGATCTTCCAGGTGGCCCGCAGGTCTTCAGGAGGGGCCAGGTAAACCTTGACATCGTAGGCGTCGCGGCAGGCACGGGTGGAATACCCCAGCAGCCCTTCCACAATCACAAAACGCTTTGGTTGGATATATTCAGGGGGATCAAATTCCCCGGAGGTATGATTATAGATGGGCTTGAGGATGGGTTGTCCGGTGCGTAGCAGGGTGAGATGCTGCTGAATAATATCGATGTAGTTGCAGTCGGGGTGGAGGGCCGAAATGCCCATTTCTTTCCGCTGCTTGCGATCGTAGCGGTGGTAGTCGTCGGTGCAGATCGTGGTGACTTGATCTTCACCCAAAATTTGGGCAATCCCTTTGGTCAGGGTGGTTTTCCCTGCAGCACTGTCTCCGACGATACCTAGAATAACCGGACGACTAACCATAGCAATCTCCAGGGGAAATAAAGAGCGAGTCATTCCATTGTAAGAACCAATGGATCAGGGGCCAAATATTTATTTAGCCCTAGAGCATCGGTACAGTGTGTCAAGATCCCAGGGTTCTTGGGCTGATTAGCCAGAAAAGTTGGGGTATCCGAGGGCAGAACCCTGGGATCTGTCCCGACGTCCTAAATGCCTAGCCGCCCTTTCAGCACCTCATAGAGGACCCGGGACAGCTCACGTCGTTGTAAATTTTGGCGATCGCGGGGGGTGCGCCCAAAGGCCTGATCATAGACCTCAGGCATCGCTTTTTTGACCAAAAAGGACAGCTGTTCGCGGGTGATGGGACCATCGGGAGCAAAGCGATGCCCCCCAACACCGGCAATCATGCCGTGGGCATATAGGGTTTCAATTGCCTCATAGGCCCAGTGTTGACCGGGCTGTACATCAATGAACGTGGGCTGGGGGGGCACTGTCCTAGGTAGTTTCAATACATTCACCAAAGCCGTTGCCACCACCGCTCGAGACACCGGCCCATGGGGCCGAAAATGTAGCGTTCTCAGGTTTTCGCTGCGAATTAGCCCTGCGGCAGCCATCACCTGAATGGGCTCGAAGTCGGAATCGTTATGGCTAATGTCATCAAACCAAAAAATAGGGATGCCGTTGCGGGCCATGAACCCCTGAATTTTGCGAACGTGCTGTTCTTCAGTAGCCAGTACCCGGGGCGCTAAGCCAGTCCACACCGCAAACACGGCCAGAAAACCGCTGGCTTCCCCAATCGCCCACTCCATCGGATGCATACGATAGGCGGCATTGGTAATGTGGGTGGTGCCCAGGCTTTTGGCCGATAACACCAGGCCGTCGGTGTTCACTGGCACCAGGGAACCTAGGGGCAGGCTAAAGGGCAGGGCCACCACGTCTTTGCCTTTGGGACTAACGTGGCCCTCGGCATCGTTGCCATGCAGATCCAGGTAATGGTACTGGCCGATGCCCACAGCGTCTTCAAAACAGCGAGCCCGAGCCTGGTGGGGGAAAAAGGTTTCAGCCACATCTTCATGGCGAATGGTGGTCAGCGCCTTGCCGCGACGGGCCTCGCGAATATAGGGTTCCAGAGCAATGCCGTCCGCCGTCCAGGTCAGATCACCACGGGGCTTTAGGTTGGGGGCGCCATGGGTTTGCAAGTAGTGCACATAGGCCTGGGAGCGGCGTCGAGCCCGTTGGATGTGCAATTGCCGCTCCTCGCGGCTGACCCCCACCAACCGCCCAGGGCGGTAGTCATTACCACAGCGAAAGAGATGGTCAGGATCGCTGGAGGTGCCCCAGTTAATCACACTGATATCCCCGGGATGTACCTTTTTATCGTCGAGCCTAACTCGCTGCAAGCGACGATAGCGAAAAATGCCATAGTCACTAAAGAAGTCCCATTTGTGCCACTGGTGGGCTTTCGTTTTGGTCCAAAAGAGCGCGGTAAAGTCTTGCAGGTTCAGCCAAGGGACAACCCCAAAACCGTCAGGCTTACCGATGGGTACCCCGCGACCGGGGGCGGTGCATTCCACCACTACATCGAAGGTGATGGACTGTTGGCACTGGGGCCGGGCTTCTTCGGGCAGAATCGCTTCCCCGGTGTCGGAGCGAGCTTCTTGCCCCACAAAGGCAGGAATGTCCCCCACTTCCAGCAGGTCCCCCAGGTCGGTGGCTTCGAGGGTAACTTGGGCGGTGACGGTAAATTCATGCCCAGTTTGGCTGTCGCCAAAAATCACCCCCTGCAGTTTGGGTCGCTGCCCCGTATGGTCCATGACCACCCGAATCGGCTCTGCAAATGGAATCAGGCTCAATTTGCCGTTGCGCAGATAGGGGATCAGCGGTTCATTCAAGGCACTGGCCGCTACCACTGGCGTGGTGGCCAGGGGGCTTACCCAGCCGCTACCCGGGTTGCTGACCACTCGACCAGCGACGGGTTGCAGTTGCCGCTGGCGATCGCGAAAGGCTTTCTGGCTTCTAGAAATCGCAAACGCCTCCCCATCCACCGTCAAGAGTCCTGCCTTTTTTCGCAACAGGTCGCCATCGTCAGAAGCGGGGAGAGCCTGGGCGGTAAACTGCCCACCCACCACGGCCTGGGGTTGCACCAGACAGACATCCAGGTTCAATTGCAGGGCGGTGAGGGTGGCTGAATAGGCCGCAGTAGACCCCCCTACCACTAAAATCGAACTGGTCAGGGTGGCCCCATGGGCCGGGCGGGTGAAGGCCGCGTCAGACAATACCCCGAGGCGTTGGGTAATGGTGGTGGACATAGGGGCACAGGTCCCACAGAGCAAAGGATTGTCCCGATTTTAGGCGATGCCCCAGGGGCAATATGGCAAACGTATCGGAAACGTTATGGAGACTGGCCCGCCATCCAGCCAGCTGCCGACGCAACTGGTGCTCAGTCCATCTGACTGATAATGGCAGGTTCTGCTAATGGCAGGTTCTGCGAACTGGGGTCCAAGGTCTACGGCCAGCCATAGACCTTCAACCTTGAACCGTAAACCCTTTCAGCCCGCTCCCTTTAACTTGATAGACCCCTAAGTCAGAGAGGATGTCTTGTTTTCTCTCTTCCCTCTTCCTAAAACACTGTGCCATCACTAAGCAGGGTGATGGGCGGGGGGCCGCCGGGGCGTTTTTGGGCGGCGATTTGGCGACCAGCGGTCCAGGTGCCGCCTTGCAGCAGTTGGGCCAGGGGCAGTTGGTCGGGGGACAGGTGACGGGTTTGGCGCAGGTGGTTAGCGAGCTGGTCGAGCAGGCAGAGGGTGAGGGCGCGCCATTCGACAATCAGCGGGGAGTGGGGCGGATGGGCGATCGCGCTAGCGGCCGCATCTTTCAGGGTCAGTACGCCGCAGTCTACAAACAGGCCGCCGTTGCGGTATTCGGCTAAGCCAGTGAGCTGGTCCAGATCGGTAATGATCAGGCCCAGGTCTTGCAAGGGTTCCACCAGGGAGTAGGTGAGCCATTGGGACAGTTTGTGGAAGGGGACTAACTGACTGCCGAGGCCAGTATCGGGCAATTGGGGATGGGGCCAGACATCCCCCAGGTTCACCCCAGCCAGGGTGACTCGTCCGGGCCAAATGGTGCCCAGCCCTTGCAGAATCGTTTGCAGCAGGGTGATGGCCGACAACTGCCCCTCTGGGGCCTGCTGTAACCAATAGTCCACGAGGTGGCCTGGTCTGGGATGATCTGTGCCAAACAGATGGGTCTGCTGGCGCAGGGTGTGGCCCAGCTTTTGCAGCAGGGTGACTCGCCCCTCTAGGCCCAGTAGGGGATTGCGATCGCTGACTTGAAAGGCAACGGCCAACTGATCTACGGTCAGTTGCATCAGGCCATCGGCATCCGCCTGCCAGGGACAGTCGGGCTGGCTCGAGAACAGCCCCTGAACAAAGCTATGAAAGCTGGCGATCGCCAGTCCTTCCGATCGCTGAAACACTTGTCCAGTTTGGGTTTCACGATATTTCCAGACGGTCCCAGCGCCTGCGTCCAGCAACACACTCGTGATCACCAGATCCAGTTTCAGTCGGGCCTGTTCCAGGGCGTCCAATTGGGCCAGTTGGGATGCTAGCCACTCTAGCCGCGACCTTCCCTGGGGTTCAAAATGCCGCCAGCGAGAATGAACCGGGATATGTCCCTCTGGGTACTGCTGATCGATGACGGCTTGGACATAGTCAGCGGTGGCGGGTAGGGCATCGAGGTGGAGGCGGAGGTGGTATAGCTGATCGTCAAGGGCCAGATTGTATAGGGTGCGGCTGCGATCGCGAATCGCCTGGGGACTTTGCAGATAGGCGATGACCGCTAAGGGGTCTGGGGAAGCTGGGGACATAGGCCAATAGCAACAGGACTGGCTGGATTAATCGGTGAGGTTGCGTCCTTTAATCTGAATTAAATCCTCCTCTGATGGCACCCCCTGGTCGGTGTAATAGCCAGCGGCCTTTTTCGCCTCGATTTCCACCCGAGCGTCTGGAGGCACCAAATCATCGGGGATGGGCACCCGTTCGACAATCTCAATGCCCGATCGCACAATGGCGTTGTACTTCATGTCACTCATTGAAACAAACCGATCGATCCGGGTGATGCCTAGCCAGTGCAGCACATCCGGCATCAGCTCTTGAAAGCGCACATCCTGCACCCCGGCTACACATTCGGTGCGGGCAAAGTAGGCATCGGCGCGATCGCCCCCCTGCTGGCGCTTGCGGGCATTATAGACCAGAAACTTGGTCACCTCTCCCAGGGCACGTCCCTCTTTGCGGAAGTAGACAATCACCCCGGCGCCCCCTTGTTGGGCGGTGCGAATACATTCCTCTAGACCGTGCACCAGGTAGGGGCGACAGGTACAAATATCTGAGCCAAATACATCGGACCCATTGCATTCGTCGTGGACCCGCACCGTCACCGGGCGACCTGGGTCGGTAATCGCCGCCACATCCCCCACTAAGTACACCGTGATGCCGCCAATCGGCGGTAAAAACACCTTCAGATCGGGGCGTGTCACCAGTTCTGGAAACATACCGCCCGTTTGCTCAAACAAGGCATAGCGCAGGTCATCTTCACTCACCCCCAGCCGCTGGGCCACCCCCGGCAAGTACCACACTGGCTCCACGGCGGCCTTAGTCACCACCAGGTCGCCGCTAGGCTTGACGATCGCCCCATCTGCGGCCAACCGCCCCTGGCGCAGCGCATCTAAGAGCTCCGGCATTTGGATGTGGGCATTAGTCACGGCGATCGTCGGTCGGATATCAATACCCTGGGCCAACAGGGGCTGATAGACCTCCCCTACCCCAGCACCAAAGGGATCTAAGGAAACAATTTTTTGCGGATCGGCCCAGCTGGGGTGGGGACCAATGGCGATCGCTGGGGCCGTATTGGTTAAATCGGGTCGATGATCAGGGCAGAGCCCTCCGTTGGCCACCGCCAAGGCCCGATACACCGCATAGGACCCGGAATGGGTGCCGATGGCATTGCGATGGCTGGGGTCGCTGACAGTCGCGACGATGGCTCCCCGCTGCACGGGGTCGGCCTGTCCCCAGTCAATCGGCTGGCCCCTCAGCCCCGACCGACTGGGGTGGGAGGTGAGAACAATGTGTCGGCGCTGTTTGCGGTTGGGGGGCCCTGGAGCCGATAAGGACGGCTTAGAGGCGGCGATCGCCCCCTGGGATGAACTGTCCAAAGTCCCCGCCCCCGATCCTTGACCTTGGACACCACTGGAATTAATACCGCTGGAATCGGTCATAACGGCCTCATCGAAACGACAGATAGACATTGACCAACCCCTGAGTCGCCAAAGTAGCAAGGCTGGAGATCCCTCAAATTGCCATGTTCTCTCCCTGGAAACAGCTCATTTTTGACAAAACGTTATCCATTTACTCCATCCACCTTGGTCTGCTTACCCCTGTGGAAAAGTCACGAGAGCTCCGTCAAGCTTGATATTCATCATTCCGCTATTTCGCGCAAGTACAGGGTTATCTCCAGAGTTACACCGAGAAAATCAACCTTAACCCAGCTTGGGGCGACAGCAACCGAGCAGCGCGGACAGGGTTTCTACTGATGCTTTTGCCAAATTCACAAAGGAAGTATCACTGATTTCAGTAAATTTCCTGAGGTATTTTTTTAAGAAAAAAACGTGTCTGGAAAAGATTTTGTCTTAGGGGTTTCACCCCCCTTAGGGGATTTCATGGACTTGGCTAGAGTGAGCGTATCAAAGTGTATAAGTCGGCCTAAGTAAATACGGGTCATGCAGTGTTTGACTGCGTCATACCTGATTAATCGGGTGTGATTTGAGACCTGTCGCTGGAACTATACCCAGTGCAGCTCGAGATCTGGAGTTTTCCCACAGGTCGAACTCCCAGTCTGGACTTGAACTTGATTGAACTTAGGCAAGCTACCTGAATGCACTCAGGTAGCGCTGTAAAAGGGTGCTATTAACCATGTCACGGGATGCTCTTGTTGTCGGCATTAATCACTATCAACACTTGCCAGGACTCAATGCTCCAGCCAGAGACGCAGAGTCGGTGGCTCAATGTTTTGAGCGCTTTGGTGAATGCCGTGTATTACGCTTACCTGAAGTCATTTGCGACCATAAACCTGCCATTAACCACCAGGGCTTGATTACCACCCAAATGCTAGAAACAGCTCTAATTCGGCTGTTTAAACCCGCTGGTAAAACTGTCCCCCAAATGGCCGTATTTTACTATTCAGGTCATGGTTTGCAGCGCCATGCCGGTATTCAAGAAGGGTATCTCGCCACCAGTGATGCTAACCCAGCCGCAGGGCACTATGGTCTATCTCTCCAATGGCTGAGGCGACTCTTGCAGGACAGTCCAGTACACCAGCGGGTAATTATTTTAGACTGCTGTAACAGCGGCGAATTGTTCAACGTTTTAGAGGCCGACCCCGGCGCTAAAGCAGGTACAGATCGACTGTTCATGGCCGCCTCCCGGGAATACGAAGAGGCTTATGAATCCCTAGCAGGAAGCCACAGCGTGTTTACCGAAGCCTTGTTATCAGGGCTTAATCCTCATAAGGCCAAAGGCGGTGTGGTCAATGGTCATTCCCTAACTGATCAGGTCAACCATCAGATGAAGGGGGAATTACAACAACCGCTGTTTGAAAACTCGGGCGGAGAAATTATCCTGACGCGAGCCTCGGGAATTGCCCAGGCTATGCAGCCTGCCACTGCCACCACCCTCGACCGCCTGCAAAGCTTGCGCTACCGATTTTGCCCGTTTCCGGGCTTAGCCCCCTTTGAACCCAGCCATGCCGATTTATTTTTTGGCCGTGAAGCCATCACCCAATCTCTGGTAGAACGGGTCCAAATCACCCCTTTTTGCGCCCTAGTTGGGGCCTCTGGCATTGGCAAAACCTCCATTTTACAGGCAGGGCTGATAGCCCATCTCGCTGCCCCTCGTCCTGCCCCAGATCTCCAGTGGGATGTCCGTTACCTGAGTCTAGGTACCGCCCCACTGCAAAACCTGGCCACAGCGTTTGTCGATCCCCAGGCTACTGGACTGCAAAGGGCCGAACAATTACGTCAAGCCGAGTCCTTTTTACGACGAGGGGGCGAAGGATTGCTCCAACTGGTACAAGCCACGGCCGGAGTGTCCCACGGATCGCCTACCCGCACCGTACTCGTGATTGATCAGTTTGAAGCGTTATTTGCCTGCACCCCCGCCGCAGAGCGCGATCGCCAGATCGTGATCGACAGCCTGGTGACGGCGGCCCAGCAACACCATGTCCCGTTACATGTGGTGATTAGTCTGCGCAGCAGTGCCCTAGACCAACTGGACTTGTTTCCCAGCTTGCGGGAGTTGGTCAAGGCCCATGGTCTGGTGGTCCCAGCGATGACCTACGACCAGCTTAAGTCCACTATTTTGGGCCCGCTCGATCAGGTGGGACTGGGCTATGACACTAATTTGATCTACACGTTGCTGCTGGATTTGATGGAGAGCCCCGGTAATCTGGCGCTGCTGCAAATGACCCTCAAGGCCCTGTGGCAAAGTCGAGAGGCCGTCTCCGACCAAACAGCGCCCCGGCTCACCCTCGACACCTATGCTGCCATGGGGGGAATTCGTCGTCTATTGGAGCAGCACGCTAACCAAGTGGTCGAGACCCTGACCCAGACGGAACAGGCCATTGCCCGCCGCATCTTTTTGAGTCTGTGTGAACTGGGGGATGGCACAGCCCTTACCCGCCGCCAGGTGCAGCTGCCAGAGTTGATTACCGCCACCATGCCCCAGGACCACGTTAATGCGGTGATCGACAAGCTGGTGGACCAGCGACTGCTGGTCACCCACTGTCCCCTAGCCCAAACCACCAGCAATCCACTGGATCCAGACGCCACAGTCCTTATCCCTGGGCCGGGGGGCAATGGTCCTGAGCCCAGCTCTGCCATAGTGGCAAACATGATGCGCGCCATTGGCGGAGCCGCACCCCGGCCAGGGTCGCCGATCATCCCGTCCATTGACATCGCCCACGAAGCCCTGGTGCGCACTTGGCCCTTACTGCAAACCTGGTTGCAGGAGGCGCAGCCCCTGCTCAAACGCCAGCGCACCATTGAGGCCATGGCCCAAGAATGGCGCCAAAACCAGTGCCCCAGCCACCCTGACTACTTTTTCACCAAGTCCCGTTTGCTAGAGGCCAAGATCTTTCAAACCAACCACGGTGATTGGCTGTCTCTACAGGCAACGGATTATCTAGCAGCCTGTCAAGATTACGCCCGACGGAGCAATCGCAAACTATATTTGATGCGGCTGTTAATTCCCTTGAGTATGGTCACAGGCATGGCAACCGCCTATGGTCACAGCCTGTTGACCCAACCCCAGGCCCAGATCACGACAGCGGTAGCTCCACTTCAGACCGACATGGGACCCGCCTTTCACCTGGTAGCGCCAGAGTCCCCCATCCCCCCAGGGCTATCCACAGGAGGCATTGGGTCACCCCAGGCGGGCATGGCAGGCACAGAGATGCTGCATCGGGCCTCGACGCGGTTGTCGACCAGCCCCAATGGCCTCCAACCGATCAACTTTCAGGGCACCGGGGGGCAGATGCCAGAGTTGGTAACCGTACTAAGGCAGAGCCAGCAGGCTACCCAGGCTTGGCAACCCAAACCCCAGCAGATGTCTATGCCATCGGCAACAACCCCTTTATCTGGGCAAACTAACCAAGCCACCTATCCCCCAGTGAACCAGGTGGTAGAGCCAGTCGCCCAGTGGATTTCCCCCGAAGACCCTGATCTAGTGATTCAAATCTGGTGCACCCGCAGTGGAGCTGAGTCCACCTGTTTTACATCCACGGCCAAGAAGGACTAGGACGATCCCACCTCATCCACTCATCCACTCATCCACTCATCCACTCATCCACTCCCCACCTCCCCACCTCCCCATCACCCCACCTCCCCCCCCGCAGGTTATCCTAAGGAGCAGGCCAGCGCAGTAGGGGTTTCCATGCAGATTTTGTCCGTCACCCTGCAAAATTTCAAAACCCACCGCGATCGCTATTTTGAATTCCAGCCTGGCACTAATGCCATCTGTGGGGAAAATGGAGCGGGTAAGACCAGTATTTTAGAGGCGATCGCCTGGGTGCTGTTCAACTACCAGGGGGACTACGCCAAGGATGATTTGATTCGCAATGGCAGCGGTAGCGCCCAGGTAACCGTAGCCTTTACCTCCAACTATGATGGCCGCACCTATGAGGTGCAGCGCTGCACCCAGCGGGGCTATGTGCTGTTTGATCCCCAACTGAATGAGCGGCTGCCCTATAGCCGGATTAAGGACGAAATTTTACCCTGGCTGCGTCAGCATCTGGGGGTGGGGGCAGCCACGAATTTACCCCAGCTGTTTGCCCGCACTCTGGGGGTGCCCCAGGGCACCTTTACCGCTGACTTTTTGCAGCCTGCCGAGCAGCGCAAAGCGGTGTTTGACGCCATTCTCAAAGTGGATGATTACAAAATCGCCTTTAAACAAATGAATACGCTGCGCCGCTACGCCGAAGATCAGGTGGCGGCGGTCAAGGGGCAGATCGCCCAGTACGACGATGCCCTGACCACCTGGGAGGATATACAACAGCGGCGGCAGACCTTACACGCCGAAATTCAGATTAATCAGCAGCAGCTTCAGCAACAGCAGCAGACCCTGGCCAGGTTACAAACCCAGCGAGATCAGCTCAAGGCCCAGGCCCAGCAGCTGCAAACCCTGGCCACCCAGCGCCAGGGTCTGACCCACCAGCTAGAGGCCAAACAGCACGGTTTAGGCCGATTACAGCAGTCGATAGAGCAAGCAGAACAGGCGATCGCCGTGTGCCAGGCCAACCGAGAGGCCTACCAGGGCTATCAGGCGGCGGAGCAGGCGTTACAAGGGTTAGCCGAGCAGCAGAAGCAGCGCCAGACCCTGCAAGCAGAACTACAAACTCTGCAAAAACGCCATGGTCAACAGCAGGCAGACCTGGCCCGTTGCCAGGCTCAAATGGACACCTTTGCCACCACCGAGGACGAGTTAGCCCAGCTGCAACCCTTGATCGCTGAACAAGCCGCGCTAGAGGCCCAGCAGCAGACCCTAAAAGCCCAGCTAGAGCAGCTGAGTCAGCAGCGGGTACAGTTGGCAGGATGGCAGCAACAGGGACAGCAGCTGAGCCAACAGCACCAGGCGGCGGTGCGGAGGCGCGATCGCTTGCAGGCCCTACAGCCAGCGGTAGCCGAGATTGCCGGGTTGGAGCAACAGCGCGATCGCCTACAGCAGCAGCTCAGTCGGCTGGCCGCCGCCCGCCAGTTTGAAGCCGACATCAAAGCGCTGGTGGAGGACAGTCAGCGTCAGCGTCAGACCCAGGATGCCGATATTCAGGCCACCCTGGCCGAACTGACCAGCCTGGTGGAGAGCATTCCCCTGGTGTCTGGGGAGACGATTCGTAAGCTGGAGCAAGCCTTGCAGGGGGCATCGGATCTGCATGGATCGCTGATTGCGGGCTTGGAAGCGATTCTGCAAGACTTGGCTGACCAAACTGACGAGGCCACCCTCAAGAAAACCCTTAAAACCCTGGAAAAGGACCTGAAGCAACGCTATGGCTGGCGGGGGGAGTGGGAGCAGCTTGACGCTGTCGAGGCCCAGTTAAACCAGCTTCAGCAACAGCAGGCCGACCTAGAGCAGCAAAGTCAGGCCATCGCCCAGCAGCTGACCCAGCAGCCTGACCTGGAAGCGGCCCTGAAAGGGTTAGACCAGCAGCTCGACGCCCTGGGACGCCCCCGGGAAAAAAGCCAGATTTTGCAACGCACGCTGCAAGCGAAGCCGAAAGCGGAGCAGCAATACCAAGCCATTGTCCAGACCCAGACCCAACTCAACCAGCAACTAGCGGCTCTGACCACCCAGCTAGAAGCCTTTCAGGAAGTGGACCAGGCGGTAGCTGAACAACAGCAGCAGCGTCGTCAATACCAACCCGGCCACGAACTGTACCTGCGCCACCGGCAGATGGCCAATCAGCATCGTCAACTGAAGGCCGAATTAGATGCGGTCCATACCGAGATGGAGCAACTCCAGCAGCAGTTGATCGCCATAGAGCAGGCCCACACCGCTGCCCTAGCTGAGTTTGACCCAGCCCAGGCCGAGGCCCTGGAAACGGAGTACAGCACCATTAAGTCGGCAGCGGACCAATTGGCGGGCCGCTTGCCTCAGCAGCAAACGTTACTGGCCGAATATGACCAGCAACTCAACCGCTTGCAGGCCCTGGCCCAAAAGCGCGATCAGGCTAAACAGCAACTGCAAGCCAAGGAGAAAATTAAGCGGTTCGTTACCTTTGCCCGCAAGGCCTACAACGAAGCTGGTCCCAGAATTACTGAACAGTATGTGCGCCATATCTCCTATCAGGCGGATCGGCTGTTTCGAGATTTGCTCAACCGCCCCAATGTGGCGTTACAGTGGACCCGAGACTACGAGATTGTGGTGCAGGATGGTCCTAACCAGCGACGTTTCGTCAACCTTTCCGGAGGGGAGCAAATGTGTGCTGCCTTGGCGGTGCGTTTGGCTCTTCTTAAGGTGCTGGCCGATGTGGACATTGCCTTTTTTGACGAACCCACCACCAACCTGGATCGTCCTCGCCGCCAGGGCCTAGCAGAGGCCATTGGCCGTATCAAGACGTTTCAACAACTGTTTGTGATTAGCCACGACGACACCTTTGAGCAGGTGACCGAAAACGTGATTTTGGTTGAGCGGGATCCAGGATAAGCGGGCTAACCCTATAGCGATTTCCGATTGAGTCAGGTACGCCTTGGCTGAGTTCTGGATCCCCACAGCTTGTAGCTGTCTAAGTTATGCGCTTGTTTCCTACTTATTAAGGGGGCAGAAGGGATCCCCATGATCTCCTTCACCCGAGTGGAATCCGCTATATCAGATAGTGGTAGCCCCGGTCTTGGGCAACAGGATAAGATAAAGATACGGTTAACCAGAGGATTCCATCTAAAACCTAAACAAGCATCTGTGGTATTGCCCCTGAACTCAGGCGAATGCATGGGTTTGGCCCATAGTTTGGCTCTAGTCCATGTCTGGATGAGGGCCTAGCTGGAATACTCCCATCAGGTCACTAACATCAGGTCACTAAACTGACGGATCGTTAACAATAAGCCGTCCCTGGTGATCTAAAAATCAAGCTGAGGTTACGCAACACTGACGGCTTTGCTTTCCGCACAGTCATTCTTGCTTTAAGCCCTATGCCCCCCTATGTGCGCTGTTCTTCAGAACGCTTAATCGAGACCTACAGCCAAGGTCAGCTTCAGTTCGAGGGGTTGAACTTGCGATCGCAGTCTCTCAAAGGTCTAAAGCTACCCTTCATTGAACTGGTGGACTGCAACTTGCAGCAGATTAATTTGATCGATGCCTTTCTGCCAGGGGCCGTTTTCACCCGCAGCAATCTACGGCGGGGGCGGTTAGGCCGAGCCAACCTGATTGGGGCAGACTTCTTTCGAGCTGACCTGTCCGCCGCCAATCTCTGTCGAGCCATGGTGGCTGGGGCTAAGCTGACTGGGGCTAATCTCAGTACAGCCAACCTCTGTGATGCGTCCCTCAGCGGCAGTGACCTGCGGGGGGTCAACCTGCGGCGGGCCAAGTTGCGGGGGGTCAATTTCAAATATGCTGATTTATCTGGCGCTGACATGACCGGGGCGGATCTAGCCGGGGCCGATTTAGGGGGTGCCAACTTGATGGGCACCTTGATGCCGGATGCCTCCTATCTGGACTACAGTTTGGAGTTGCTGATGGCCGGAGGCGAGTGAGGGTTAGTGCAGGGCTACCCCAGGGCCGTCAAACAAGACCAGAGACAACACAAAATCCACCATAAATAGCCCCACCCAGGTCATCACCACCGCTGAAGTGGCCGATTGCCCCACTGAGCGACTACAGGTGGTGGTTAGTCCCCAGGTACAGCCAGCCAGAGCCACCATGGCGCCAAACAGCACCGACTTAATCAGCACCGCAACTAGGTCGTTGAGCATCATCAGCGATCGCACTGACTCTAGAAACTGGTTGGGAGATACTTGGTAAAAATGCAAGGCCACTGCGGCCCCGGCCCCGAGACCTAACACCATGCCCAGCACCGTTAGGGCCGGCAGCATGAGGCAGCAGGCTACCACCCGTGGCACAACCAAATAATCGATCGGGTCAGTACGCAACACCTTCAGGGCATCGATCTGATCAGTCACCTTCATACAGCCAATTTCGGCGGCAAAGGCAGTTCCCACCTGCCCCGCCAGCACAGCGGCTGACAAAATCGGTGCGAGTTCGCGGCAAAAAGCCATGGCAAAGGCACCCCCCAGAGCATGAATTGCCCCAAACCGCTCTAGTTCGCGAGCTGTTTGAATCGTAAAAATCATACCCGCAAAAATATTGATCATCAGGACAGGCACCAGGGCACCAGGGCCAGCACTCACCATTTGATCTAGCACCCGCTGGCGATGGACCCGGCCCCGCAGCAGCCGCATTAACACCTGCCCCCCCAGTAAACAGGCCATAACAACATGAAAGGCTGAGGACCGCTGCCGTAACGCTTTCGACTCTGGCAAATCGACAGGAAACCCAGGGCTTAGGCAGTCTTTTGGATCCATCACAGCAGGCTTTGGGGCTAACCAGGGAGAATTATATTTGGCCTCTGTCATTAGGAAGGGTTCTCAACGCTTAGTTCATAGAGTACCCGGAGAATACTCGATTCATTAATAAGCTAAAACATACCCCTTGGCTTCAAGTGTGGCCGAGATCACTCCCGACCTCCTAGGACAGGGGCCAGATCGTGCTCTGGTCTACCCTTCAAGCGACTGCCTGGCCATCGGGAGGACCCACGCAACACAGGACGTTTTCCCAGGATGGAAGTCAGAATCCAGGAACCAGTGTCCCCCTAAATTCTGACTTCTGGCGCTTGGATTCCTGCCTAACCAGGCTTTTCCAGCTCAAGAGGATACCTGCCGTCAGCCCTCGGCTGGTAACTATACGAAGTTTTTCTAAAGATTTAGCGGCTACCCCTTACGTCGGCAACCGACACCCGGCAACCGATGCTCACCACCAACAGGTCTTTTGGCTCGATCAACCCACAACCAGCACACATGTGGTATAAATGTACTAGTCTCTCTTTATCGTCTTGCTGCCATGGATCTCAACACCATTCAAGACAAGCTAACCCGTCAGGTTGATGCCCTGTCCCATAGCCACCCAGTCATCCAGACTGATTGGCCCCAGCCCCAGTTGCCCAATGTGCCGGGTCGAGGCTCTAGTTCCCTGGCGGAGTTGTCCGCCACCGTTGAAACCCTAAAACGACGATCGGTCCAGTCCTATCAGGCCGTCTCGCAGGTTCCCAGGTCCCAGCAGGAGCAAAACAGTGGAGGACATCCGTCTCTAAGTCCGCAGGTTACCCTGCGGCGGATGGTGGCCATGGTGGACAAAATCAATCACCTGTCCCTAGAGCAAGAACGAGCCATGGCAGAAATTCATGGCCTGCGATCGCAGTTGTTAAAGTCCTCCACCCAATGGGCCGATGCTGGTGAAGCCGAGGCTCAGATTCCCACTCTCCACACCAACAATGCCTTGACCGCCTGCGCCGAACTGGACCCCCAGGGCAATATTCTGCTGTCTTACCGCACGGTATCCCTAGCCCAGGCCGAAGCTGAGGCGCAATATTTAGCCGCTCACCTACGGGGCACCTATGGCCCCCCAACTCCCCGCCGGGGGGCTGCGGCGATGGGTCTAGGGTTTAGCATGCTGTGGCAAGAGCCCCTGGCGTTGCTCAGTCAGGGGTGGAGGATGGTGCGTAGCTGGCTCTACAGTTACCATTCTGCCCCTGCTCCCCAGGCGACTCGCCCCCCGCGACGGGCCACATTTACAGGCCTATCGGCGATAGACGCGCTCCTGTGGGTGGGGGGCGGGGTGATCGGGCGGTTAGCCCTTAATCTAGCTGTCGCCGCCGTACCGGCTTTATGGTCCTTAGCGGTAGTCGCCATTACCGCTGTGACGGCCTATGCGGTTTATCGAGCGACCCTGGCCCGCCATTTAGAATTTGGCCTAGCGTTGAGAGTATTTTTAGCGATCGTCGGTCTGATGATTGGCGGCCAACTGATTTGAACAGGTTTTAGTGTGTCCCAACTCAAAAAACATCCATTTCCAGGACTCGAACCCGGCTCGTTGGGCCGGTCGCGATCAGACTTCGGATCAGGATTTCGGATCAGGATTTAGTTGGCACACTCTTAGCTGATACCTCAGCCAGCTTAATGGCTAGGCAAGCCCACTGACTAGAATTTAGGGTCAATCACCACAGCTAGTTTCTGGCGGCATTCTCAGGGCCTTTGGCCCCAGACCTCCCTTACCACAGATTGTTTTGCCACTGATGTTTATTGACGTTTGAATCAAGGAGCAGGTTCATGGTTTCTACCCCCCATTCGGCAGCCCTCTCCCCAGAGGTGATTAAGCCTTTTCTGGCCGGTGGTCTGCTACTGGCTTTGATTGGTCTGGTGTTCGACTTTCAGGGAGCCCGGCAATGGTGGTCTGCGCCTGGCGTAGCGGCTACACCGTCTTGCGAGGCGATCGTGCGCAGTGATGCACAGCTTAGCCGTGAACAACTGGCGAAGCTACTGACGGTGCCCGAACGAGGCAGCAAAGAAACCATTCGCGAGATTGTGGCAGAACCCTACTGCCGTATGGCCTCTCTACCGGTGCGCTCTGGGGTCACCGCTGAGCGAGAAGCCTATCCCCTGGCGTTTGATCCCAGTACCCAACTGATTATTTTGTATGAAAACGATGAGTATGCTGGCTACCGGTTCCGATTTCAATAAGCGTGTTCCAGCTCCAATTTCCCCAGCCCCCGTCCCCTTCAGCCTGTGTTGCTAACGAATGTTGTCGACGATTAATTATCCCTCCCCCTGGCCCCACTGGATGGGCTTCCTGGGCTGGGTCTGGCCTCTAGTTGTAGGCCTGCTGGTAAGCCTAGGGGGGTGTCGTCATCCGGAGCCGCCGCCTGCCCGGCAAATTGTCCTAGAGCAATCCTGGGAGTTGGAGTCTGGAGACAGGGTGGCTGGGCTGTGGGTCACTGGCAGCCTGGGAGATGTTTCGATTGCCCTGAATGGCGGTCGCCTCAGAGCCCCGTTCTCAGGACGGGTGGAGTTAGCCGCTAAAGGCTATCGCTGTATTTATTTCTCCACCCCAGATGTACCCGCTTACCTATTCCGGTTCTGTGGCGTGACCCAGCCTCAGGCGGGGAGTGTACAAGCCGGACAAGTGATCGGGCGAGGCAGACACATTCACTTTGCCACCCTGAGGCGACAACCCGATGGTGTCTGGGCCATTGTTGAGCCGTCGGATCACGTCTTAAAACAATCTCTCAATCAACCCCTGCCTTGATCGCTGCTTTCCCCCTTGTTGGGTGATATTTATCGTACGTGGACTGCCCCCATGAAATTCTCCCCGACTCTTTTGGCTGTCAGTTGTTTACTCACCATCCTTGGCCCAGCCGTGGCCCGGGCGGACGACGTGGTCCTGAGCTTTGATACCTTCGAGCCGCAGCCGGTAGAAGCGCCGGAGCCCGTTGCGGCGGCCCCACCGCCAATGGTTCTCGATCACCACGGTGAGGCGATTCAACCGCTGCCAATTCCACCTGGTGGGGGCAACCCACCCATGCGCTATCACTCGCCGCAACAATTACCAGCCGGGGTTTACCGACGAGGCGTGGCTGCGGCCCTCAACCAGGAGACCACAGCCGCCGCCCTGCTGCCCCCCGCCCCGCCAGTGCCCAATCACCATCCCTTGGCGGTGGCTACCGCTGCTGTGGAACCAGAACCGGAACCAGAGCAGCAGACGCCAGAGGAACCGGTGGACCAAATTATTCTGAGCTTTGATGTGGCCGATCCTGCCCCAGTCCACATCGCCCAGGCGGAGCCAGAACCAGAGGTTCCCCCAGCCCCAGAAATAGACCCAATCCTCAGCTTATTTGAGCAGGATAGTGATTCGCTAGTGGCGATCGCGGTGGGCAGCGCCGAGGGCACCCGCACCCCGATGGGAACCATCAACCCCGCTTACTATGGCCATACCGATCCGGGCAATCGGGCCTGGAACATGGGTACCTTTTCCTACCAGCATGGGGCCAATTCCCCCGCTGAGGCCGATCGCAAGCAGTTGAATCGGCTCAAGTCCCAGACGGAGGTGCTGAAGCGACGAGCCCTAAGCCATGGCATGAATCTCACCCTAGAAGAAACCCTGAACGGCATTGACCTGGCCAATCAGTCGCCGTTGGCGGCCATTGGCCGGGTCGGCTATATCGAACGATTAGCCGAAGCTAAGGCAAATGGATATGACGGGGCCAAAGCGATTGTGGTGGCCCGCACCCGCTCTTACATTAACCCCAACACCAACCGCTGGAATGCCCCTGGTCTGGGGAACACCGAAGCTAGCATTACCCGTGACCAGCAACGACGGGCAGATGCGGTGGCGGCGGCGATCGCGGCTTACCGACAGCGGCATGGCTACCCCGATCCCCATCGCTGGACCATGGTGCCCGATCCCGATGCCCCGACCATCACCGTAGCTGAGGATCCGGTCGATACCCCAGAGGCTAGCGATATTGTCTTTCAAGTCTGGACAGATGAGGGACAGGCCGACGAGTCTCAGGTGGCCCAGGTGGACGAGTCCCAGACCCTGGAAGACCCGGGCGAGGATATGGGCACTTCCCAGGCACAAACCGACGACCTGACGCCTTTGGCTCAGGAGAGGCCCCCCATGGTCGAGCCAACCAATCGGCCAGTCGCATTTGCCCGGGCTTTGGCCACCGCCATTGTCGGGGATCCCCCCGCCCCTCGGGACCCGGCCCAGGACACCGAACCTGATGCGCCCCTGGTGACAACCGATCCAGTGGAGACTGAAGCAGCGGAGCGTCGGGTAGATGAGGCGACTGTGCCAGAGGAAGCTGCTCAGGTAGCTCCTGAAACCAATCCGGCGATCGCTGACACCAATGCTGACACCAAGACCCAAGATCCCCCCGAAGCCAACAGTGGTCAGGCCGTTGTCGGTAGCCAGCCTCCTGGTGATGCTGCTGCGTCTACCGCCAAGACCGACGCCACACCCGGGGCTCAGCCCGACACGGCGATCTATTTGCCAGGGGTCCAACCGGTCGAAGACAACGCTGAGGCGCTCTCCGCTGAGGCAGAACCTGTGGACGACAATTTGGTTACGGTGCCTGGGTTAACGCTTGAGGACTCCGAGGAAGATGACAGGGTTGAAACTGCGCCTCCGGACCCTAGGGAACTGGCGTCAGCAGATCTAGCCAACTTGGAAGATTCGGAGGAAACCGAGGATTCGGAAGAAGCCGAGTATAACCCCCAACAGGATCCCAGCCGCGATCGCGATACCGACGACGAGCCTGATCCCGAGATAGAGCAACCCACAGAAGACGAACGGTGAGGTTTCGCAGATCAAGCAACCTACAACGCTTAACAGACGACTTTCGTCCGTTCGCTACCGCCCAGTAGTAGCTGGCTTTCCTCACCGACTCCTCTTGGCTATGCTATGGCTTATCCTCTATTTTCCAGCAATTCCTTAATGATGCGGCGGGATATTCGGAAATTTGTCTGTTGCAGTCGAGTGATCACGTCCGCCAGGTCGACAAGCCCTTGACTTGCAGCATCATCTAAAACTCCGAGAGTACCGATGACGGGAATTTCTCGATCGCTAGCTATCCGTCTTCCTAATCGTTCGTCAATAATCAGTAAGTCTGCGGGTAGGGTTTGAGACAGGGTAATAGCAGCTTGCTCTCCTGGATCAAGGGCATTGAGGGTCGCATCAACCTTGGATACGGTTTGAACTGTGAGCCAGGGAGGAGGATTTGCAATCCATTGCTGAAGCACAGCTGGTGCAGAGGGATCAATCATTTCATCTCGAACCGCATCAGGAATGATGATTTGCTGAAACAAGAGAGGAAACAGATCAATCTGGTTAATCAGCAGTAAATAGTTGATCGGTGAAGTATCAGAAACAACGAGCATGAAGCACTACCGTCTCAGTTTGTGCGAAGTTGGCGGAGGGTTTCACGATCGCTCTCTAGATCTGTATCATCATAATGTAAGTCAGCATGGTATTGCTTCAAAAACGCATCTACCGCCCAGCGAGAGGGTAAACCCAGGATTCGACCTACTTCAGCACTGGTTATTTTTTCTGCCTGGTAAGCTTGTACAGCTAGCGCCTCTAAAATCTCACGAGAAAGGTGATCCATATCGAAGTATTGAAGCAACTCTTCAGGCAGATCAAGGGTAACTTGCATATTGCCAACTCCGGTTAAAGACACTGTAAAATAGGGATAATGTTAACCTCATCTATCTATAATTAGACTGATACCAAGTGTAGAACTTCTCTTGTCCTGTAATCTCTGCGTCTTATCGATTAAATTATTATATAGCTAACTTTTGATCCAGCATTCATCATATATTGTATGGCTGCCTATCCCTTAGTTCCCTCTGGCTTCACAAGTGCTTAGGCGTCATGAAAAGCTTTCGAGGATAGTCATCAGGATTGTGCGCCGCTAGCTAACACTAGGATAACCCTCAAATCAATCAACCCCAGAGCGATAAATAAACCAGATTCAAGTCCAGAGCTGGAGTTCTGCCTGTGGGAAAACTCCAGATCCCGAGCTGGACTTGGTATAGTCATCTTCTCCCTTGGTTGAGTTTTAGATTTCACATCCGGTCTTGGCATCTGTGGAGTGTCCATCTAACTGCGCATTGGCTCAAGGCGCTATCCTGCGCCTACCACTTCAGTAGACAGGTTTCTTTTCCACAAGCTAAAGTGGTACTGAGTATGAACTACTGTCCGACCTATGGATTATCAAGCCAACCCCCCAAAATCGATCACCTCTCTAGAAGCAGCCTTTGAGCGCTGTCAGGATTTGGGGATGCGCTTGAGTCGTCAGCGGCGATACATCCTGGAGTTGCTCTGGCAGCACGAAGGCCACCTCTCCGCTCGGGAAATTTACGATCGTCTTAACCAGCAGGGGCGAGACATTGGTCATACTTCGGTTTATCAAAACCTAGATGCCCTCTCCGATAAAGGCATTATTGAGTGTTTGGACCGGGCGGATGGACGCCTCTATGGCCACCTGAGTGATTCCCATAGTCACGTCAATTGCCTTGATACCAACGACATTATTGACATCAACGTGGAGCTACCCGCTGAGTTAATTCGTCAGGTGGAGGCTCGCACCGGGGTAACGATTACCGACTACCGCATTGACTTCTTTGGTACAGCCCGGTCCCGGTCTCAGTCATCAGAGTAGCCTCCACCATCAGCGGCGTGTCGGATCACATTACCCGTCGGCTCACATTAAATGGGTAGAGTAGGGCCGCTGGGGCTGGGCGACCGGTGGAGCCGCCAACCGCACTAGCCGGTCCACCAGGCTTGGGGCCAGCCGTTGGGCCCATAGGGCAGCATGGCCCTGCCAACCGACGACAATTTCGATTTGATTCCGCTGTAACCCCAAGATCAGGGCTTGAGCCACCTGGTTAGGGCTGGCCGGCTTCACCCAGCGGAACCAATCAAACTGGCTCACCATGTCCGTATTGGTTAAGGATGGCAGCAGGGCCACCACCCGCACGTTATAGGGGGCAAGCTCACTGCGTAGAGCTTGGGTGAACCCCACGATCGCGAATTTAGTGGCGGAGTAGGTGGCCATGGTTGGGGCCGCTACTTTGCCCATCAGGCTAGATACATTGACAATACAGCCCTCCCGCCGCACGGCCATGCGCCGCGCCACCAGACGGGTAACCGTGTACAGCCCCACCAGATTAGTAGAAATTTCTGACTGCACCTGGGGTAACTTGGCCTGCAAAAAGGGCGTTTGGTGGGCCACTCCAGCACAGTTGACCAACAGGTGAACAGGCCCATGGCGCTGCCAGGCTTTGGCGATCGCCACATTGACTTGAATCGGATCCGCCAGATCCACTGGCAGCACAATTGCTTCGGCCCCCAACTGTTGCACCTCTGCAGCTACTTCAGCCAACCGCTGGGCATTACGGGCTACCAGCACAATCCGGCGCACCCCCTGGAGAGCCAACCTATGGGCAATAGAACGACCAATGCCCCTTGAAGCACCTGTGACCAAAGCCGTTTTTCCTTGAAAATTAAAACTCATCGTAACTACCTCCTGCTGAAGTGAAACGCAATCGGGTCAGCGTCATTTAGGGGCCATTGCCCAGCAGGTGACTCAACCGCCAGGGCTTGCCTTGGCCGTGAGTTACCTACTGCAGCACCCTGTAGGGCAGGGCGATCGGCAATGGCTCTGTTCTCAGTTGATTGATTTTCAGTTGATTCAGAGTGTTGAGGCCATGGAACCCTGTGGGCTACTGATCAACGATCCATCGACTCAACGGATACTCATTTATCGACAAATATTGACAAACAGTTTCACCAGTTCTACAACCAGACCTGCGACGCTTGGGTGTGCTCTGTCCAGGGGCTTTGGTGTGTCAACGATGATGTAACCCCTGGCTTGGACTGGCATCGGTGAATGCTGCAAAAGATGCCAATACGCTCCACTACTCAATGGAATCGGTCACTGGGTGCGCTTGGATCATGGGTACAGTTCTCCTAGGAAACGACTATTCGAACCAATTGATTACCAAACTTAACACTGGGATCTGGCATCGACAACGATTCTGAACTAAGTCAATGGATTGTAATAATTTCTAACAAATCTCTCAGATGGGTGGGTTCCCAGCCGGTTCATTTCCGAAAGTGAGCCTTGGCCGCTGGCAGAGGCTTCAACCGGTTTGACAGCCCAAACGGGAACATCAGCCGATGAAAACCAACTCTCAGGGATGGTTGATCCTGAGAGCTGGATCTCGACATCGCATCAAGCTTGATTGTGAAGCGAATCATGCCTAGGGAATTAGTAGGGCCAGGCGGTGACCATAAACACAATCAGCGTGATCAAGGCCAGTAGCCCTTGCAGCAGGTTACCTACCAGAGTACCTACCACGATGGCCAGGCCAACCTTGGCAGACTGCTGTGCACGCGGCCATAATGCCAGTTCTCTCCGATGTAAAAATTCGCCAATAAAGGCCCCGACTACGGTACCTACTAATAGTCCCAACAGGGGAATGCCGGTGGGTAGCAACGGCAACAGGCCAAACAAGCCCAGCACCATGCCAATAATCGCCCCAATTTGGCCCCATTTACTGGCGCCCACTCGCTGGGCCCCTAAAATGCCTGCCAGGTAGTCGATCACGAAACCCAAGATCCAGGCCGCGATCGCCACCCCCAGGGCCAGCTTTAAACCGGCAAAGCCGACCGCAAATCCCCAGACCAACACCGCCCCTAACACCAGGGTGATGCCAGGCAGGGCCGGTACCATCGACCCAATCACCCCTAGCACCATCACCAAAACCAAAATCCAGAACAGCAGAGGATGCCATAGGGCGGGCGACTCTAACGCTGGCGTCACTTGGGCAGACAAGCTGCCTAAAGCTGTACCCACCTGATTGGTATAAGTATTGATGGCCGCCATGAACTGGGCGACCCAGTGGCTGATCAGCTGGACGATCGACTGCCATCCTTGGGGTTCCGTCGAGGAGGCCTGCGCCAATTGCAAGACAATTGCCATGATTCCAACTTCTCAGAGGGTAGCGGCAGCCCCATCAGCCTGACTAAACTGGCTTACAGGGTGAGGGACTGAGGCTTATTTTCAATCACATCCGCCAGGTCCTTCAGGAAGGCAGCGGCATCGGCTCCATAGATAATGCGGTGATCGCAGGTAATATTCACCTGCATTTGGCGCTTTACCCCCATCAGACCATCGGCAGTGGCCACCACCGTGGGACGCGAAGCACCAATCGCCAAAATTGACCCTTGCCCTGGCGGCAAAATGGCATCAAAGCGATCGACCCCAAACATACCCAGGTTCGACAGGGTAAAGGTCCCCGAATTGTACTCATCGGGCTGGAGCTGCTTTAGGCGGGAGCGTTCAACCAGGTCCCGCCAGGTGCGAGACAGGGAGTAAATATCTTGTTGATCGGCATTTTTCAGCACTGGGGTAATCAAGCCACCCCCTTCCATGGCCACCGCCACCGCCACATTGATCCCCGAGCGGTATTGAATCCCTTGATCGGTGTAGCCGGCATTGACCAGGGGATGCTTTTGTAGGGTGACAGCCACAGCTTTGGCCAGCAGCCCAGTCATAGTCACCCCTTTGGATTTAATTTGCTTGTACAGGGCATCCAAATTGTCGGTGGTGATGGTGTAGCCCACATGGAAGGTGGGGGTCGCCAGGCTGGCGCTCATGTTGCGGACCACCGACTGCTGCAACGTGTTGAACGGCACCAGCTGCCCCAGGGGAGCGGCACTGGGGGCCGTTGGAGCTGCCGCCGGGGGAGCGGCTGGGGCCACTGGAGCCGCCGCTGGGGTTGGAGCCGCCATCGGACCACTGGGGGTTGGGGTCTTGCCAGCAGCCAACTCCACATCCTGGGCCACGATGCGGCCATGGGGGCCACTGCCCTGTAAGGCGTCCAGGTCCACTTTCAACTCTTTGGCCAGCTTCCGAGCCCGGGGAGAGACAATCATCCGACCACTGCGGTTACCAGACCCATTTTGCGAAGGCGCCCCGGCTGGGGCGCTGGTCGGGGCTGGGGCCGCCGCTGTCGCAGTAGCGGCCGGGGCCGTCGGGGTGGCGTCTGACCCACCCGTTGAACCCGCTTTAGCGGCAGCCTGTTGTTTGGCGGTTTCAATGTCAGCTTCAGTTTCTGCCAGCAGGGCGATCGCCTCGCCCACCGGAGCACTGTCCCCTGCTTCTACCACGATCGCCGCCAGAATCCCCTCATGAAATGACTCCACGTCCATATCAGCCTTATCTGACTCGACAATCACCACGGTTTCACCCTTTTCAACCTTGTCGCCAGGCGCTTTGACCCAGGAGACAATTTTGCCTTCGGTCATGGTTGAACTGAGGGCGGGCATGAAGACTTCGCGAATCATGGGGGAGACTTTCCGAGACGGCGCAATAGGAAGACAGAGCGGCAGAGATGCCAAGGATTTATTCTAGCCCTAAGCGGATGTCATCCCAAACAATATCCTGAACGGGACTCTTACCCAGCGATCGCGATCCAGTAAATTCCCACCAGATTTCTGCCTGTATCGGCCTGACAGGGGGCGATCGCTTTAGTGCTCAGTCAAGCTGACAATGGTGGGCTCTGGCAACTGGAGTTCACGGTTCACGGTAAGCGGTTTAAGGCGAGCCGTAGACCGTGAACCGTAGACCTTGCATCGCAGGCCCCGTTGACCCATCACGTCTGGATTAACAGACCACTAGAGCTCGCCGCGAATTTCCTGGATCACGCCGTCTTTGATCAGAATTTCCACTTGCAGCTTTTTCACCAAATTGTCGCCCACGGCTACGTTAAAGAAGCTTTCCACTTTGCCCTGGTCAACCTCGGCCTCTAAATCTAGCGTCTGCACCTGCTGTAGCTGCTGCAAGTTCTGGTTTTTCTGCTGCAAGAGCTTGCTTTTATCTTGGTTCAGCCGGTTTTGGACATCGCCAATTTGCTGCTGAATGGCCGTGTTCGATGGTTGGGCTTCCCCCTGCTTTTGCAGTTCCACCACCATCCGCTGACCTTGCATTTCCAGCTGCTGCAGGCGACTATCAATCTCGTTGATTTGCGCCTGTAGCTGTTTCTGAGCCTCTTCTTTCCATAGAGGGGTGACGATCGCCTTGATATTGACGACCCGCTTTAGCAGCATAGAGTTATTACTATCCATAAACCTAGGTGTAATCAAAATGGTTACAACAGCCTCTACGACAGGGGCTGAGCCACTGCCGGATACTTAGGAAAAACTTGCTAAAACCTAGGCCATGATTTAGCCCAAGCTTTACACAAACATCGCGTCAATCATATCGCGATACCGTTCCATCACCACAGGACGACGTACTTTTAAGGTTTGGGTCAGTAGGCCGTTTTCCATCGAAAAGGGCTCAACCACAAACCGGAAGGGGCCGATGCGGTCATCGGGGCGGAAGCCAGGCCGGTCTTTCACCTCCCGGGTGAGTTCACTACGAAACAGTTTCTGCACCCGTTCATCTTCTAAGGTGATTGGGGTACAGTCGGCTGGGGCCGGACTATCATCACCTGGCACATCTAGGTACAGACCCTGATTGTTGGCCCACCCTTGTAATGCCTCTAGGTTTGGCACAATTAATGCTCCTAAGGACCGTTGGTCTTGGCCCACCAGCATAATCTGATCGATGTAGGGGCTGCGAATACAGGCATCTTCGATGGGCTGGGGCTCGATATTCTCGCCGTTGGTTAGCACAATCGTGTCTTTGGCCCGCCCCGTCAGCACCAGGTTGCCATCCTGGCTAATCCAGCCTAAGTCGCCAGTGTCAAACCAGCTATCGGCATCAATCGCCTTGGCTGTGGCCTCGGGGTTACGATAGTAGCCCTCCATCACTTGTGGTCCCCGAGCTAGTACTAACCCTTGAGCCCCTTGGGGAAGTTCTTGCCGGGTTTCAGGATCGACGACTTTGATTTCGGTGAAAGGAATGGGCTGCCCGGCCGCACCGCGCAAATTATGCCAGGGCCGACGAGCGGTCAGCACGGGGGCAGTTTCCGTCAGCCCATAGCCCACCAGCAGGGGCACCCCAATAATTTCAAAGAAAATATCAATGTGGCGCGCCAAGGAACCACCGCCGCTGATCAGTTGCTTGACTTGACCACCGGTGGCTTCGCGAACTTTGCCGTAGACCAGCTTTTTGCCCAACTGATGCAAGGGCCACAGCACCAGCGCGACTATCCCAGATCCCAACCGTTGCAGCGGCGAAAGTTGGGGTTCGTCAATTTTCATATTTTGGTAACGCCACAGATGGTTGACGTAGCGCTGGCTAAGGCCAAAGAAGGTGAAAATTAGCTTTTGCTTACCCGGGGACTGCTCCCGAAATTGCCTTTGGGCTCCTTCATAAATCGATTCCCACAGGCGGGGTACCCCAACCATAAACTGGGGCTTGTGGGCTTTGAGATCGGCCTTGATGTGGCGAATACTGGTGTAGATTTGAGTGCAGCCCCGAGAAAATAGGAAATACTCGGCCGTACGCTCGAAACTGTGCCAGGACGGCAAAATACTGACGGCTTTATCCCCTGGTTTAGGCTGCACCACCGCTTCTAGGGTGTTGACCTGGTGCAGCAAGTTGCGGTGGCTGAGCATTACCCCTTTGGGCTTGCCCGTGGTCCCCGAGGTGTAAATCAAGGTGGCCAGGTCCTCGGGCTTGACGTCGACTGGGGTGTAGGGATGACTTTCGCCCAAAGCCATCAACTGGTTAAAGTTGAGCACTTTCAAGTGAGCATCCTCAGGGGGCGTTTCGTCAGACAGTACAATCACCTGTTGGATAGGTAAGGCACCCAGGCGATCGCGGAGCTGCTTGAATAGATCAACTGATTCCACCACCAATAGGGTGCTCTCACTGTGCTCAGCAATGTATAGCAACTCATCCACGTCAGCGGTGCCGCTGCGCACCGCATTCATCCCCCCAGCGGTCATAATCCCCTGGTCTGCAATGAACCAGCGATGGCTGTTGTCGGCAAACAAGGCCACATGGGCCCGATTTTGCACCCCCAGGGCCTGCAACCCACTGGCAAAAGTGCGGATGGCTATCTCCAAGTCTCGATAGGTCAAGGTGGCGGCAGGCTGCCCATGGGCATCTTCCTGGGCCACAATATGGCCGTACTTCTGAGCCACGATCGGCCAGATTTCGTGAATTGTCTGTAAATGCTCGTAGGGACTGTTGGCTTCTAAAAAGGCGCGATCGCGTTGGCGCACCTCTTGCATAGCCTGGCTTAGTTCAGTCATGGCGGCCACCGAGAAGTAAAGAATCGTCCTGCGGCCATGGTACCGCAGCCTAAGTTCAGGCTAGCGCTTATGGTTGTGGTGCTTAACATTGAGCGGGACAGATGTTGGATTGGTTGAGTTGACAAGCCAGAGAAAACCTTGAAAGCTTACATCTAGCACCGTGCTCTGTTTAGATGTCAGTCCATGCAACTCACCCCCCAAGAAAAAGATAAGTTGTTGATTTTTACAGCCGCTCTGCTGGCTGAACGGCGCAAACAGCGAGGTCTAAAGCTAAACCATCCCGAGGCCGTCGCCTACATTTCAGCGGCGATTTTAGAAGGAGCGCGGGATGGTCGCACCGTCGCTGACCTGATGAGTTATGGCACCACCCTACTGAGCCGTGACGAGGTGATGGACGGAGTGGCCGAGATGATCCACGATGTGCAGGTGGAAGCGACCTTCCCCGATGGCACTAAACTGGTAACGGTGCACGAGCCCATTCGTTAGGGTCAATTTGCTAGGGCTAATTGGTTATTAAAGGTGATCATGGCGGCTGACCAACCTGTGGAAGACTTTCCCCTGCAAGGGGCTGATATTGAGGCAGTGCTGGCCGCCTTGGCGGCCCAGTTGGATTTCTATGTCTTTCCGGAGGTGGCGGAAACCATTCAGGCGGATATCCAACAGCGGCTGGATGCCGGGGGCTATGGCGAGATCAAGGGGGGGCAACAGCTGGCCGATACCCTGACGGCCCAATTACAAGAGTTGAGTGGCGATCGCACCCTGCGACTACACTTTAGCCCGATGGTGTTGCCTGACATTGAAGCTGACGCGCCCCCGACCCCGGACGAGATAGCGCGTCAGTGCCAAGCCAGTCGTCGCCGCAACTTTGACGTGAATAAGGTGGAGCGGCTGCCCGGCAACGTTGGCTATATTCAATTGTTTAGCTTTGAACCTTTAGACTTCGCAGCGGATACCCTGGTCGCCGCCATGGCTTTGGTAGCCCACACCGACGGGCTGATCCTGGATCTGCGCTACAACCAGGGAGGCACCCCCGCCACCGTCGCCTTCCTGTGCAGCTACTTGTTTCCGCCCCATCCGCCCATCCATCTCAACGACCTGTACTGGAGCGCCACCGACGAAACCCACCAATGGTGGACCTTGCCCCATGTGCCAGGGCTGCGCTACCTGGATCGCTCCGTATTTGTGCTCACCAGCCCTAACACCGCCTCCGCAGCCGAGGAGTTTGCCTATAACCTGCAAGCCCTGAAACGGGCTACGGTGGTAGGGGAAACCACCCGAGGGGCAGCCAACCCAGGGCGTGGGTTCCGCCTACATGATCATTTCTGGGTGTTTATGCCCACCGGTCAGGCGATTAACCCGGTGACCGGCCGCAATTGGGACGGCACCGGGGTGATGCCCGATGTCAAGGTGCCAACAGAGGTAGCTCTGGATACGGCCCATTTAATCGCATTGACTCAATTATTAGAAGCTGGGGCGACGGGATCAGCCCGGCGGGAGCTGGAGGAAACCCTGCCGCGAGTCGAGCGATCGCTGCAACAAAAGCGTCAAGATTTAATGGCCAATTTAGGAGGTAACGGATGATTCCGGGAGAACTGCTACCCGCTGAGGGCGAGATCGAACTGAATGCTGGGAAAGCGACGGTAACCTTGTCGGTGGCCAATACGGGCGATCGCCCCATCCAGGTGGGCTCCCACTTTCATTTTTTTGAGGTCAACCCCGCCCTGAGTTTTGAGCGCGACCAGGCCAGGGGCCTGCGGCTGGATATTCCGGCGGGTACCGCCGTGCGGTTTGAACCCGGAGACGAACGAGACGTCACCCTGGTAGCCCTGGCGGGGGAACGAAAAGTCTATGGGTTTAATGCTCTGGTCGAGGGTTCCTTGTAGGATTAGGACATTGGTACGATGCTAACTTTCTGCCTGTTGCCGATAAGCAAAGTCAGTGCTTCCGCTGATCTTGGCTAGTACAGGAAGTCAGAAATATAATCACCGTAGCTAAGGGTGTCAGGTGTCGGGTATCAGGTGTCAGGAATGGTGGGCCGACTTATGCCTCAGAGTACTAGGTTCAATCTTAGGAGCCTATGAAACTTGGTGACATTGCCCAACGCCTCTCGATCGACAGCAATAAGCTCACGCGCTATGCGTTAAATTTAGAAGCAGAGCAGGGGCGCGATAAAGCAATTCATTTTCACGAAACCTTAGGTTTTACCAAAGACAATTACCAGTCTCTACTGGCGCAAATTCAAGCTAAGGCTCTGGAGGCTGAGGCCATCCCTAGGCAGTCTGATCAATATGGCCAACGCTATCGCGTCGATATTCCGATAGCAGGCGTAGAACCTCATCAACAAGAAGTCGTTCGGACAGGATGGATTATCAGGCCAGGAGAAGATGTTGCGCGCTTGACCACACTTTATGTACCGAAACGAAAATGATTCACCCTGAATTATTCGATATTGTTGAACTGTTGGTTGACTTGCCAGAATTTAGTCTGCAGGTCGGTGATCGGGGTGCCATCGTCGAGAAACACACTGATACTGCTTACGAAGTTGAGTTCACCAATGCCTATGGTGAAACGCTGGAATGCCTCGCCTTGGACATAAATCAATTTATGGTGGTTTGGCAAAGCAAGACGAAGTCCTGGGTGCCCCTGGCTCAACAAATTGCCACCATGCTGGAAGCGCTTCCTCAGAGCAGACAAGAGCAAGTCCTGAATTTTGCTCGTTCGCTTTACAGGACCCCTGCTTAGTGATCGTTGACTGATAACCCTGAGGTTCACGATTGACGGCCTGGGGCTCACGATCAACCGTAGGCCTTAACCCCTGCACCGTAAACCCTTTGAGCCTGTCGTGCTTAATTTGATAGGCCACTAATTTGAGGGGGCAAGCCTTGTCGGTTTAAGTCAATTCCCTGCCAGGACACCAATGGGATAGGATCGACTACGGTTTGTATCGGTTGTTGCGATCGCCGACGCCTGCGTCCATCAGCATCCCCAGTTATCCTTCTGCCTTTTGCCCTATGACAGCCCCGATTCACCTGACTGAACCGAACCCGCACCAGACGCTGACGCTGGCATTACCCAAGGATGGGGTCACCCTGCAGGGGCGCATTCAGGTCCCCGGAGACAAGTCTATTTCCCACCGATCGCTGATGCTAGGGGCGATCGCCCAGGGGGAAACCCGGATCAAGGGCTTACTGCTGGGGGAAGATCCCCGCAGTACGGCGGCCTGTTTTCGGGCGATGGGGGTGGGGCTGTCCCCCCTGGATGACGACTGGGTGACTGTGCAGGGGGTGGGGCTCGGCCACCTGCAAGAACCGATCGATGTGTTGAATGCTGGCAACTCGGGCACCACCCTGCGGCTGATGCTGGGGCTGTTGGCGGCCCACCCGGGCCAGTTCTTCACCGTCACTGGGGATAGTTCCCTGCGATCGCGCCCCATGGATCGGGTGATTACCCCCCTGACCCAGATGGGGGCCGAAATCTGGGGTCGTCAGGGCAATCGGCTGGCTCCCCTGGCGGTGCGGGGCCGATCCCTGAAACCTATCCATTACCAATCCCCTGTGGCCTCAGCCCAGGTCAAATCCTGCATTTTACTGGCCGGGCTAATGACCGACGGTGCCACCACCGTCACCGAGCCCAGCCGATCCCGGGATCACAGTGAGCGCATGTTGCGGGCCTTTGGGGCGGACCTGACCGTGGACCCTGACAGCTGTAGTGTGACCGTCCATGGCCCGGCCAGTTTGACTGGCCAAACCGTTGTTGTACCGGGGGATATTAGCTCCGCTGCTTTTTGGTTGGTGGCCGGGGCTATTACCCCAGGGGCCGACCTGGTGGTTGAAAATGTTGGGATTAACCCAACCCGCACTGGCATCCTCGAGGCTCTGCAAGCGATGGAAGCCGATATCACCCTGGAAAATCCTCGGCAGGTGACGGGGGAACCCGTGGCTGACTTGCGAGTGCGCCACAGCACCCTCAAAGCAACTCAGATTAGCGGCGATTTAGTTCCCCGCATGATCGACGAGATTCCAGTGCTGGCCATAGCTGCCTTGTTTGCCAAGGGGACCACGGTGATTGCCGATGCCGCCGAACTGCGGGTGAAAGAGTGCGATCGGATTACCACCATGGCTACCCAGCTGAACCGCCTCGGAGCCAAAGTGGAAGAACGCCCCGATGGCCTGGTAATTCAGGGAGAGGCCCAACTTCAGGGGGCTGATGTCGATAGCTATGGTGACCATCGGGTGGCCATGAGCCTGGCCATTGCCGCCCTGCGCACCCAGGGTACCCTGCAGATTCACCGGGCCGAAGCCGCCGCGATTTCCTACCCTGGGTTTATAGGTACCCTGGCCGAGCTGTGCGGTTTGGCATCCTCCAGCTAAACCACATCCAAGTCCAGACCTGGCCTGATGCTGGGGGGCTGACCAATTTTGGATTTTAGATTGGAGATTTTGGATTTTAGAACATCCAAGGCCAGACCTAGCGTTCTGCTGGGGGGCACCTCCAGATCCCGAGCTAGACTGGGCATCGATTGATTTCTGACCGCAATCATCACTTGGGCCGTCCCTTTGGGCACACTTTACCCAGCGGCCAACCGTTCAGGTCCAATGGGTAAAACGCTCAAAACTATGTGGCAACCCCTGCGAAACTTTGTAGATAGTCTATCCACCTACGGTGTCCTCAGTCCCGACCTGGAGGAGCGCTGGCGGGTGAACCAATGGCTGCGATCGCGCCCCTGCCTCAGTGCCGAAGAATGGTTCAGCCGATATTGGCTGCCCCCTGCCGTTGCTGTCCCCTACCCGCAGCCCTTGATCAGCTTTACCTATCAACATCTGCACCACTACTCGGGCCTGGAGATGGGCTGCGTACACCCCAGCGATCGCCTGGTTGAAGACCTCAAATTTCCAGCCGTGTGCTGGTTTGACTGGGGTCTAGCCCTGTGTGACGACTTTTACACCACCTTTGGCCTAGACATTACTGACGACTTCGACGAAACCCAACTGGAGACCTGTGCTGATCTGGTCAGGTTTCTCAAAACTCGGCTCGACCAACGCCACGAAATCGAATACTCTTAGAACGCTGGTTCAGATCCCAGGGTTCTGTCCCTGGATGCCGCAAAAAACGTGGCCAATCAGCCCAAGCACCCTGGGATCTTGACATACTGTACCGATGCTTTAGGCCTTTCCCTTGGTAGGATCGACATACCGTTTATCCCCTTCATGGTTTATGAGCCTGAAAACTCGCATCAGTGACGATATCAAAGCCGCGATGAAGGCGAAGGACAAGTTGCGGCTGGAAACCGTGCGCAGTGTCAAAAAAGTGATTCTCGAAAAAGAATCGGCGGTGCGCCCCAGTGGCCAAGACGAGCTAACCGAAACCCAAGAGTTAGAGATTCTGACCCAGCTGGCCAAGCAGCGTAAGGATGCCATCGAGCAATACCAAAAGGCAGGGCGAGATGACCTAGCGGCCCAGGAGGCTAAGGAGTTAGCGATCATTGAAGAATACCTGCCCCAGCCCCTCACCGATGCCGAGGTGGAAGCGATTATCGACGGGCTAATTGCTAGCACTGGAGCCACCTCCGCCAAAGACATGGGCAAAGTCATGGGGCCAGCGATGCAACAGCTCAAAGGCCGAGCCGATGGAGCTAAGGTTCAGGCCATGGTGAAGAAAAAGCTGAGTTAGGCGGCAGTACCAGCCTTGGGTTTGATTCAGCAGGTTTATTGAGATCGGGGGCTAAATCTGCCGTTCTAAAACCCTGGGGGCATAGGCACTACACCCGTCACAGGGGCCCATCGGGTTAACCGCGCAACGCAGGTAGGCCGATCGCGCATTTAAGTCGCAGGTAATGTCGCCAATCATGAACCCCATGCCATCGACATAGTGCATGTCGTCATCTTGGTGGTCCATGATTTTGAGCAGCCCCTGCCCTAGGGGCGAGGTCATAGCCTGGGGTTCTCCTCGTTTTTCTAGGCGATCGGCACGGACGCTCAGCCAGGCAGAAATAATCGCCGGAGTGAGCCCAACCACAAAAATCAGGAGAATAACAAGCATGAACGTTATAGCAAGGAAAATCGTCTTGATCATCCTACCGTGACCAATCCAGGGACCCAGTGGTCAGGGGGCAATATTGGTACGTAGTGTTGCGTTACTTAGTCTTTCGCAATGTTATGGGTGACGCTGTTATCAGTCATGCCAGCCATCAGCAGGCAGCGGTGTGGCTGCCGCTGCCGCTAATCTGTGGACACCAGCCCAGTGGCGGGCTAGCATAAGCTAGACGAAAAAAAGAATCCCAGGTTCCCCTGGCAAGATAATTGCTGTAATCTAGGTTTTTGCCCCCAGGGGGGATCACATTCTGAGCTCGTTACGCTTCAAAGTTGACCCTTTACGGCACATTCTGCACAAATACCTGAACTTTCCAGAACTTTCATGTATTGGCGGAATCAAGGATATGCCCGACTATTTAAACATCCTGTAGACTCGCGTGTGCTCCAAAGCTAAGACTGGGTAAGGCCACAGGACATTGTGGAGGTTCGCTCCTCAGTGATAGCGCCTTACCCAGCTTTTTATTTTTTGGGGCTGTCAACAGCACGGCTGGCATAAAAGGCCTCTTTCTGATTTCACACCCATGGGTGCCCTGGCGCTCAAGCAATACCGGTGACAGGAAAGTTTCGGGGTTGATTACTCTCCGCTTCAGCATTCACCGCCCGGCGGTAGGTATCCACAATATGGTTGGGCAAGATGTCCCCCCCCTGGTTAAGAAAGGCCCACTCCTCCCCCACCTGCACGAACTCTGCCCGCAGTTTGGTGGGGGGCATGGTCGGGATCGGGTCAGCCAAATTGGTGATGCGATAGCTATTGGGTAATATCTGGGCATAGCTACGGGCAAACTCAGGGTTGCCGACACGGGGGCTAGCGTAGGCATAGGCTTGCAGTTGCGGTTGGATTTCGGGCACCGCTAGGGCAATATCCAGGGCCACGATGGTGGCCAAAGCGGCTCCTAGACTGTGACCGGATATATAGCAGGGCTTATTGGGATCAATTTGACGAATGGCCTCTGTGGGCAGAGGCTCAGTCAGACTGTTAGCAATGCGGCGAAAGCCGGTGTGGATGTTGCCTAGGGTTTCACCAGTGGCGGGGTTGAGGTAGGGCTCTTGGATGGCATAGATGTTGCCCAACCATTCGCTGGTGCGCTGGGTGCCACGAAACACCAAAATGCTGTCCTCATCAGACTCGAGCAAAAACCCATAAAACACAGAAATCTTGCGGCCTACCCTGACTACGGTAGAGACGCCGGAGCGAATGGTATTTTCGGCCTCTGAGAAGTTTTCTTCTAGGGCGGTAGGATCATCCATCAGGGTGGGATCATCGAGAATTTGCTGAGGAACCTGCACTTCAATTCGGTCGTTAACTTGGCGTTCTTCGCCGCGAAAGTTAGTGACTAGGCGGTACTTGTCGAGGCTAGGGTCGTAGTCCAAGAGTTGTTGCAGATTACCGTCGTAGTTAGGGTCGTTGCGCCCCGTGATGTACTGCTGCGTGGCCAGACGGCTGAGCAAAATCAACCGCTTGGACATCTCTCGGTTGTAGGGAACCAGCGGTGGTGGAAAGGCAGCGGCGGCTTGGATCGCCTGAAATTCTTCCACCATCCGGGTGTCGCCGGTAATGGCCGCCTGGATAATGTCTTCAGGGTCGTAAAACTGGGAGGCGAAGGTGTCAATGGCGGCTTGACGGGCCTCGGCTCGCTGGCGGCGAACATATTCGGTGCCCAGGGTGGCCGCAGTGCCAGCCGCAACCCCCCCTAGCAAAAATTGACGACGCTTGACGTTATCCATGGGCTTTGTTGATAGACAGTTGGGGAAAACCGCCGCCGCTCTACTGAGTCGCTATAGGTCAGACTGAGTTAAGTCGGGGAAAGCCCGCTGTAGGGCGATCGCGTCGGGCCGTTTAGCACTGGTATAAAACTGGTTCGTAGACTGTCCAGCCATCCAGGTGATGCTAGCAAAGGCGGCGGCTTTGGCAAAGGCCCCCACATAGGGAACCACAACGCCTATACCAATCATGGTGGCCCAGGCCAAGAAGCCAATCACCACGGCGGCCATAAACCCAAAGATGTTGCCCAGCACCGCCAGGGCATCCTGGCCTCTGGGCTTGCCCCATCGGTTACGGATAGTCCAGATCATGTGCAGAATCAGCACTAACACCACTAGAAACTTGATTTCTAGCGAGCCGCCACCCCGCAGTGGTACCAGCCCGACGATCGCAGCCCCTAAGCAGTAATCAAAAATTAACCGTCGGATCTCCCCCTCGCGGCTAATCAGGGCGGCCATACCCGCTAGGGCAGAATTCGTCACCAGAGTTGATCGACTACCCCGGATCGGCTGCCGCGCAAGATTTTGGGCCATTTCTGGCGTGAGTTGAAAGCGATCGCGTAGGTGATCCAGTAGGTCTGTTTCCGCCCGATTAATGCCTTTAACCCTGGCGATCGCATAAGCCCCTCGGTACACCTGCTGCTGCATAGCTGGGGTATGAATCTGATCCAGCCAGCTATCCACCGGGTGAGTATCACTCAGCAGCCGCTCGGGGGTAAACTCGGCGGGCAGGGGGTGAAACAGGCTCAAGGCCGCTAAAAAGGCTTCAAACTCGCGCGGAGTCGGGTCGCCATTCAGCTTGGCCATGGCCGCCAGCACCTCTGCACCAGCCAATTTTTCATGGTTAGGGGATGACATTCGAGCCTTAGTCTGTCGGGGGCAAGGGGGCGCTACTCAGTCACTTGTGGGGTTCTTCCTGCAGGCGATAGAGTTGAAGCCATTCGTCGACCACATAGGGGGCAACCACCAGCTGAGCTGGGGCTGCATTCACCAGGGGCACCACCAAGGTCAATGGTATTGGCCGCTGAAGCTGCGCTAAAACCTCTTTGAAATCATACTGTGCCACATTCTCTGGTAAGGATTTGGTTAGCAAATCTACGCTATGGGGAGCGACCCACTGGGCCACAGTGCCCGTCTGTACCTGTAAATCCGCCTGGCGGTCAACCACCCCCTGCCCGGGGAAGCCCACCAGCCGCAGGTAAAGCCCCTGCAGGGTGTCTTGCTCGTAGCGCTTAAATACAGTGACTTGCCAGGCTATATTGTGGCGATCGCGCACAGTCTGACGCGATCGAAACGTAGTTTGGCCTAGTTGCTCATGGTAAGTGTGGAGACTGGCGATGGCTGGCGAGGCCATCACCAGCATCAGTAAGACTCCCAATACTAGGGCTAAGAGCAGTACCCGCAGCGATCGCCAACTGTTACCCATAGATAAACCTATTCATCAACAAGAGACTACTGATTACCCACCTCCCTGTCTTGGGTGACCAGATAAAGCGCCTCACTATTGCCAGCAAAGACAACGTTTAACACCTCATTATCAAAACCTTGCACATAGGATTGACCAGGCATCATCATAGCTTGATAAGTTTCCAATGGAGTCCCATGAAAAATGATGCACTGTTCACGGCTGAGAATATCATCCAGCTCCACAATCTGACCAAAGGTCTCATATTGGCGAGACCAAATGTCATAGAAGATTTTATCAGAATAGATCTTTCTTAGATTCTGGGAAAATGCATGATTAGCCCAATTGTTGCCAAAACCAATCGCATACTCCTGACTGCTAGATCGATAGTAACTAATATGGGTGCAATTGTTATAACGCCCTTGAATCAAGTTGTCTATTTCTGCAATTTCTGCTCTGTAAGCTTGACTAGTCATTTGCAAGTAGGCAGTAGATATGATCAGCGAAGCAAAAAACAGGCTGACATTTAAACCGATCCAGCCCACCCTGAATTTGTGAGGTTGAAAATCTCTAAAATACGATTTCAGAAAAGGTTCAGTCGGATCAGTTTGAACCAGAATTAGGATACCCCATAGCCCCATGGATGGAACTAGATAGTGAGAAGTTGGATGCTTCAAAGTCAATATAATCTGTGATGAAAGCACTAGCAACAAAATTAGAAACAATTTATATTTTTTGCTTGTACTTTCACAAAAAATAAAATCTAAATTGACATAGTTAAGTCTCTTATTCGTCAAAAACAAAGTTGCGATAAAGAAAATAAATATCGAAATTGTAAAGATCCAAAAGAAAAAAATATCCGATCTGAGTAAGCGAGGTAGGGTGTTAAAGACTCGATCAGGGTCTATGATTCCGACCTCTCCACTACCATACGGTCCTACCCTGGTTGCAATCGCCCCAATCCAACTTAAAAAGCGACCATATTGGTTAATCATGGGAACTGTGGCCAGAAAAAATGTAAATAATGTTGTAAGAACAGCCCATGCCTTGTTTAGTTTGCCAGGAACTATCACGATCAGCAGAAGTAATGGTAAGGCAGTCACTTTCGTCGCCAGGGCTAGCCCCAGCAATGCTCCCATAGCTATAGAATACCAACGGTCTTTATACTTTTCCGTGTATAGGTATAGTAAAAGTAAAATTATGATTGCCTGGGTTAAGCCAATTAACAATGATTCTGGCCTAACACGACTGGACTCACGTAATAGAGTCCACAAAAAAGGTGCTAACTGCAATAGCAAACCAGTAGTGATGCGATGAGATAATAAAAACCCTATCCAGCCAACCGCAAAAATCGTGACGGCTGTTAGCAATAAAATAACAGCATTAACAATAGTCAGATAGAATTCAGGATTTTCTAACGTGGAAGTGACTATGTGGACCTCATTCGGACGCATCCAAAACTGAATTAAGTGAGTAGCCCTAAGAACCAGGCTGCCTAAGACTTGCAATGTTGTGCCTGGATGGTCGGTATGGCCTGGTGCTTGAAGTTGGCTGAGGTTCAAGAAATTGAGTAGATAGGCGTATTCTGGATCAGAATTTTGACCTAGCCAATATGGCCCACTGATTGCCTTTAGCCTCAGCGAAACTAGGATAAAGAAGATAGGCAAGATTCCAAAAGTCAAAAGTTGCTTTCTTGGCATAGGAGCACTGGAGCGAATGGGCTAAATTCGAGTATTAACGTAAACTGCGACATCGAGATCTAGATATCAACCACGATAGCTTCTGGTGCCCAGGCAGAGCATGGGCACTAGTCTAGAACGCCGGTACAGATCCCAGGGTTCTGCCCTGGGATACCCCAAAATGCCTATGAACCCTGGGATCTTGACATACCGTACCGATGCTCTAGGTGGCTCTGCTGCCTGTAAAAGACAATGGAGGAGGCAGAGCCTCCAGGGGGCATTCCCACGCAGCGCATGGGAACGAGAACAGTACAGGTGTGTCATAGGCACAAAATTGCCCGCCTTAAGTTGGTATCCCTAAATTCTGATGCACTGAGCGTAGTACACAAAAAAATGTGCCCTCACACTTGATGTGTACCGGCACATTTTTTTCTGAAGAGAGTCAATGACCTGGCACTCTACGGCATCAGTCGGCCAGCCTTTCCTGATACCTGGCACCCTCCGTCAATGTGGTCTTATTTCTGCCAGGCAGCATTAGTCATCAATCTCAGTGATAACTCAGCTGTCGCTGGCTCTTCAAACCATCAGATCCTCTAGGGGCTTACTATAGTTGCCTCATGCGCTCAAGGGTTTGCCGATAACCAATGGCTTCCCCCTGCTGCAAGTACAGGTTAGCAGCCTGCTCAAAATCTCGCCGCGCCCCCAAGCTATCCCCCAGGTTAGCCCGCACTACCCCCCGATTAAAGTACAACTCGGCATCCGCCGTGCCTGGAGCGCTGAGAATAGCCTGGGTTAGGTCATCGTAAGCATTCTGAGCTTGGCCGACTTGAGAGTAGGCTCCCCCCCGGGCCGATAAGGCCGCCAAATAGTTGGGGCGCACTGCCAGCGCCTGACTGTAGTCATCGATCGCACCAAACAGGTCGCCAGTCTCCAGGCGAGCATCGCCCCGGGCCTTAAACGCCTCGGCATAGTTGGGGTCTAGAAACAGGGCTTCACTGTAATCATCGATCGCCGCCAGGGGATTACCGGCCTGCATGCGTACGTCACCTTTGAGGCGGTAGGCCGTGGCCGAATCAGGATTCAGTTGGAGTACCCGAGCGAAGTCTCGTTCCGCCCCCCGGAGATCATTTTGGTAGGTGCGCACCACCCCACGACTCATGAAGGCCTCAGCCAGGTCTGGGGCTAACTCAATCGAGCGATCGAGATCTTGCAGAGCTCGATTTGGACGGCCCTGCCTAAAGTACACATGGCCACGATTCAGGTAGGCCCGTGCCAGTTGATCATCCCGCCGGATGGCCTGGTTCAGGTCGTCTAGGGCCGAGTCGTACATGCCCATGTGATAGTAGGCTACTCCCCGCCCCATATAGGCTCTGGCCAGACCACTATTCAGTTCAATGGCTCGACTAAAGTCACTGACGGCCTCAGAGTAGCTACCGGTTCGCTCCCAAGCAAAGCCCCGCAGCACATAGGCAGATGGGTTGTTAGGGGCAATCTCGATGGCCGTCGTGAAATCCTCTAAGGCCAGGTCGTGACGGCCCTGTTGCGTGTCAATCAGCCCTCGATACAAATAGGCATTAACGGTATCAGGGTCAGCCTCTAAGGCCAAGTTAAAGTCAGTCTGGGCCTGCTCCAGGTTTCCCTGGCGATAGTACAGCATGCCACGGGTGGTGTAGGCGATCGCATTGTTTGGAGCCAGGGTCTGGGCCTGGTTAATATCGGCCAGGGCGCGGTCATACTGCCCCTGCTCAGCGTAGATCAAGCTGCGATAGATGTAGGCGTTGGCGAACCCTTGATCACGCTCAATCACCTGGTTAAAGGCTTCTAGCGCCGCACTGAGGTCACCCCTGTTGTAGCGCTCTACCCCCTGGTTATAGATCTCAACGATCGAGGGGCCTGTATCAGCCTCGGCTTCAGGAGTCTCTGGAATAATATCCACATCGGTCGTCTCTTCCAGCTCATCCGCCGATGCTTGACCGTAGACCACAGTCGGATAAAGACCTGGCAAGATCAATAACCCAACTAACAAGGCTATATGACGCAGCTTCATAATATTGTCCTTCCCCGACACCAACGGGGCCTAGCAGATGACATAACGCAGTGGCCATGGTGGACAGTCTTGATGACGGATGGCAGGTCCACATTAAGAGCAGCCCATGGGCCAAGGGGATCACTAATCAGCTTTCCCCCATTCAGAGTTCCCTATGCATAGCCCTGGCGCTAATGATAGGTCAGCTTTAAAGGTTGAGAGCAGGTTTTTTGGTTGAAACCAAATCCAAGTCCAGACCTGAAGTTCTGCCTGTGGGAGAATTCCAGATCCTGAGTGGGACTTGCGTGTATTAAGTGACTTCTGGAAAACATGCTCCCCAATGGTGGGCGATGCCCACCCTACAGTAGCGATGATTGCTGATTTAAAGCAGGGATGTTCTTGCTCGAAAATCTCCTTAGCTCTTGGTCGCTGGCGGTCAGATCTATAGGCTGGTTCAAGGTCACAGGAAGCGGGGGAAGCCAATGTGGCAAGATAACAGCGGTGTTTGACGGTATCCTCTGTGATTTGGATCGACTGGGCCATTGTGGTGGCTTACTTAGCATTTACTCTAGCCCTGGGGCTATATCTGTCTCGCAAGGCTTCCAGTGGGTTGGTGGACTTTTTTGTCTCAGGGCGATCGCTGCCCTGGTGGCTGGCGGGCACCAGTATGGCTGCCACCACCTTCTCCATTGATACCCCTCTCTACATTGCCGGGGTTGTGGGTAACCGGGGCATTGCTGGTAACTGGGAATGGTGGAGCTTTGGCATTGCCCATGTGGTGATGATCTATGTGTTTGCCCGGCTATGGCGGCGATCGGAAATTATTACCGACGCTGAGCTAACAGAGTTGCGCTACGGCGGTACCATGGCCGCCTGGCTGCGGGGCATCAAAGCCTTTTTGTTTGCCGTGCCGATCAACTGTATCGGCATTGGTTATGCCATGCTGGCCATGGTCAAGGTGGTGGATGCCCTGCAGGTTTGGCAAGCCTTTGGGGTAGACGATCCGGGGGATAATCTGAAGCTGTTCAGCGTGATTGGGGTTAGCCTGCTGGTGCTGCTCTATGCTGGGTTCTCGGGTCTGTGGGGAGTGGTGGCTACCGATTTTTTCCAGTTTTTTTTGGCCCTGTTTGGGGCGATCGTGGTGGCGGTGGCGGCGGTGGTGAATTTGGGCGGCATGGGCAGCCTGATTGAGCAGGTGCAGGCCACTGGGGGCACCGATCTATTGGCCTTTGTGCCCCTAGAGCGACAGCCCGGCGGCTGGTACCGCTGGAGTGAAACCGCTGGCATTACCGTCAGCACCTTTTTGGCCTATGTCACCTTGCAGTGGTGGGCTTTTCGGCGCAGCGACGGCGGTGGTGAGTTCATCCAGCGGCTCGCGGCCTCGAAGGATGAAGCGGAAGCGGAAAAAGCGGCCTGGTTTTTCAACATTTTGCACTACGTGATTCGCACCTGGCCCTGGGTGGTGGTGGCCCTGGCGGCGGTGGTGATCTATCCCAACCTGGAGGACCGGGAGCTGGGCTACCCAATGCTAATGCTGGACTTTTTGCCCCCGGTGCTGCTGGGGCTGGTGGTAGCCTCTCTGATTGCCGCGTTTATGAGTACGGTCTCCACCCTGATTAACTGGGGGGCCTCGTATTTGACCAATGACCTCTATGGCCGGTTTATACGGCCCAGTGCGGCCCAGGCTGAGTTGGTGCTGGCCGGGCGGTTGGCGTCGGTGGTAGTGACGGGGTTAGGGGCGATCGCCGCCTTTTATGCTCAAGATGTGACTACCGTCTTTCGCCTGGTGATCGCGATCGGCACCGGGCCGGGGCTGGTGTTGATTCTGCGCTGGTTCTGGTGGCGAATCAACGCTGCCGCCGAGCTGGCCTCGATGCTGGCTGGGTTTTTGGTGGGGCTAGTCACTAGCGTTGTCCCCATCCTCACCATCCCCGACTTTGGCCTGCGGTTGCTAGTCACTACCGCCATCACCGCTGTGATTTGGGTATTGGCAATGCTGCTCACACCACCAGAGAGTAACGCCACCCTAGATGCCTTTTACAGCAAGGTGCGCCCTGGGGGGCCGGGCTGGGCTCGTCAGCGACAACGCACAGGGCTAGAGCCGACCCAGGCCTTAGGCCATGATTTACTCAGAACGCTAGCCGCTTTGTTATTGCTCTTAGGGGCGATGCTGGGGGTGGGCGGCTTCTTATTCTTACAGCCCATCACCGGTTGGTTCTGGCTGGTGATAGCCGTCATCGGTTGGGTCTGGCTCCGCCACCTCAGGAAAGCGCCCCGACCAGGTTGAGCCTTGCAGTAATAGTCATGGATTGTTTTCTCCGTATCCGCCGATTTGCCCAGCTCTCGCTCCTGGCAAATCAATCTGCTCGGCGTTGTAACATTAAGGTTAGGAACGTATCCGAGGTATGCCCTTAGTCCATGACATGTAAAGGGCTACAGACAGATTACGGATAGGCTCTAGCGTTAATCCCTCCTCATCTTCTGGCGATCGCCCTATGTCCTTCTTTCGGTCTTACATTGCTCCCCTGCTGATTGTGCTCATTTTTGCCGTGGCCATGCTGGCCGTCAGTGCGCGGATTTTCTTGCCCAGCGACATGATGGCCCCCGCCCCTTTGGAAGAACCTATATCCTTAGGGACGCCCTCCAGCCCGCCTCCCCTCGCCACCCCGGCCCTGTCAGACTTGTTACACGGTCCCACGAGCTCCTTATCCTTAGTAGAAGGCTAAAACCGTCTTTCCCTACCCTGGTCAGGGTAAGAGGTTGTTTGAAAAAACTAGCCTCACACCCATTCCGGCTTGATACAGGGTCTAGATTTGTCGCTTTTGTGTTAAGTCTCTGTAAAGTCTACGTAGTTTCCCGGAACTGGGGCAGCAGGCTTGGAGAGGGGAACGGTAGATGCACCCTGATTCAGGCCTCTGGGCATAGCTAGCTCAGGGGTCTTTTCTTAGCGCAGTCCGTCTGACACTGGCCATCCCAGACTCGGTCCAAGGGTAGCGGCTGTCTACCAGCTCCGCGGACCAGGCTGAGCAACCGACAGGGGCTCCAGCCAGGCCAGCAAGTGCTGTTTAAGCTGGTTGAGATCCCGATAAAATTCTTGCTTCACAAATTGCCCCAGGGCATCCAGGGGACTAAAAGCGCTGCTTGGTTGCCAAGAAATATCTTGGGCAATGGGGGTAGTGTGGCTGCCCGACAAAATTTGAATCGCTGTCTGGTCGGGAAACCGAGGTACCAGCACCTCTGACAGGGGGCGGGTTTGGTCAATGGTGTCGCTGCGAAACTTAATTAATAAATTGTGGGGTACCGGGTATTGGTTGGCAATTAACGCCAGGGTGGTTTCTGGGTCAGGGGTAAACTCTACATTCAAATTCAGAGATGGATTGAACTGCACCACCTGGTCCAATACCTGCTCTAAAAAGGGGATCGAGCGCTTGGCCGGGTAGTTGTTGAAGCTCATGTAGATGTTTCCAGCCCGCTCTACCTCCCATAGGCTGTTGATCAGCAAATGCACTTTGCAGCCCATGCTGTGGCCCAAGCCGTAAATCGGCAAGGGACGCTGGGGGGGTAGCACCCGCTTGTATAGATAACGCAGGGCCTGGTCAAAGGTGATCACCACCTCTTCTGCGATCGCCTCGTGGTCGAACGTGTTGATAAACGGTGTGGCCACAATCAGGTAACCCTGGCTAGCCAGGTTTTCTAGCAGCCAGCCATAGGTCAAGTTGGGGGCTGCCGCCACAAAGGCGCCGCCTAAAAAGTGAATGATGGCGGTTGGGTAGGGGGGCACCAAAATCCAATTGCCCGAGACCTCTTGCCAGTTCATTGCCCCCATGTGGATTTCCTGGCCATTGGCCGTAGCGTTGATCGATACATTCCTTAATGTAGCGATTTCCCCGCTGAAAGAGAACCCAGGGGCGTGGGTAGCGTCAAAAGATGCTATTGCGCTGGCTTTGGCTAATGTGTTACGTTCATTATCTGCAAGGACGTATAGCTCAGTTGGTTAGAGCACCACGTTGACATCGTGGGGGTCACTGGTTCGAGTCCAGTTACGTCCATCCCCTGAAAAGCCTACGTTTCAAGGCATTTAGCGATTGAACACTGGGTGCGATCGCACCCAGAAGCGGGTATGGGCTTAACGGATTTAAACGGAACAATCAGGGTTTTAGCGCTTCAATGGGTACAGAATGGGTACCCAAAATGGCTAGAACTCCTAAAGGTGAAGTTTCAATTGAGAACATAGACGGCTGGATTCGCCTGAGATGGCGGCACCAGGGGCAGCGCAAGACGATGAGCCTGGGCCTACGCCATGACCCGGTGAATCTGGCGGTAGCGCAGCAGCGGGCTAATCAGATCCACCTGGATATCGTTTCGGGCAACTATGACCCAACGTTGTCCAAGTACAAGAGCGATCGCAGCCAGCAGCTCCAGGCGATCGGGGCGGTTGACCTCTTCAAGCGGTATAGCGAGTGGAAGGTTAAACAGGTACAAACTCGTACCCTTGAAAAGTACTGGGGTCTGGTGAACTGGTTAAAAGAGTATTTTGGTGATCGCGCTGTTGACGAAGATGATGCCCCAGAATTTATTGCCTACCTCATGGAGAACTTGGCACCCAGAACAGCTAAAGAGCGACTGGATCTTTTGGATTCAGCATGGCTCTGGGGTATTGAGAAGGGGCTGCTAACAGATAACCCCTGGGCAGATATGCGACTCAGAAATCCACCCCAGCAAAAGCGTAAGGCTTTTACCAAGGATGAAGTGCAGGACATTCTCAAGGGCTTTGCAGAGAATTATTACTACTGCCACTACACCGACTATGTGCGCTTCAAGTTGTCAACCGGATGCCGCACAGGTGAAGCCAACGGTTTACGGTGGCGACACCTAAATGAGAATTGCACCGTGGTGTGGTTCGGGGAAACCCACACCCACGGCCAGTTTAAGGAAACCAAAACGGGCAAGGCTAGAGAGGTCAAACTATCGGCTTCTCTGTCTAAGTTGCTGCGATCGCGCATGCCCGCCGAGGTTGACCCAGACGCGCTGGTGTTCCCTGGTCCAGAGGGTGGACCAATGACCGAGGGCAACTTCAGCAAGCGGGCATGGAGAAAGGTGCTGGAGGCCCAGGCGGTGCCGTACCGGATTCCTTACAATACCCGCCACACCTTTATCAGTCATGCCCTTGAAGCAGGGATGAGCCCCGTTGAGGTGGCCGCCATCACTGGCCACAACCTGAAAACGCTGTACGAAAACTACGCCGGTCTGATCAAAACCCACCCCACCACGCCGGAGCTGTTTTGATTTTCTTTTTTCTCAGTGCTGGGCAGTATGGGTAAACCCCCTACACGCCCTACACAATTCATGCACTGCAAGGGTTTCAGGATTTATCTAGGCCTACGCAACCCCTACATAGGGCTACCCCAAACCCTACACAGGGGCAAAAAAGAGGCTAAGAGGCCTCGGTGGTGATCATCGCTTGCGGCTAAGGGGCCGTTTTTGGCCACTGGGAAGACTGCGCCTGAAGTTCTCAATCGCCGCCTGGTGGGTCTCGGGGGCCTCTTGGTTCACCAACCAGTCAAGGATCATCTCCCTGATGTAGAGCACGGGGGCCGTGGGGCCGCGACCGCGTTTAACGTAGTGAACGCCGTGGATCCAGCTATCGCGCAAGGTCTTGAGGGAGTCTGGCTTACAGCGCAGCAGCTCGCAGGCTTCATCGGTGGTGAGTAGGCTAATTTGCATGGTCAGCCTCCACAGGAATGAGCCAAGTGAGTTGGGCATCGATGCACCGCTGTATCCCTGGCACGATCACATCGGCTAGGGGCATGCCTTCAAGGCTGTAGATCCGGGTGATGGTGCCCTGTTGCCGATGAGCTGTATGCCAGGGCATGTTGAGAATTACTGTCTGGCCTCCGGTGGGTACCCAGCCCAAGGGGCGGCATTGCGTGAGTGGGTATAGCACTCCGACACAGAGCAGACAGCGATCGCCCGTCTGGGGATGCTTCACCCGGCGCTCTACAACCCGCACCTTAGGGCCGAACTCAGTGTCGATGCAGACGTAGTTGCCGGTTTGAGGAATGGTTTCGGTACCCATCTACCAGTCCTCCAGCGTGTCGGCATTAGCAGTCAAGGTTCTGAGTGCCGTAGGTGCGGGGTACAGGATCGGTGGCGGCGGTGGCTGACTACTGCCAATATCCACAGCGGTAACCGTACCTGCCCTACCCTTCAACGCAGTCTCGACGGTGCAGGGAATGGGTTCGTCGATGACTTCAGTGGGCGATGCGGTTGAGTCGTCGGGGTCAGGCTGGATAAGAGTTGTTTGAACCAAGCGGATGTTGGTGAGGCCACTGCCAGAGCGTGAGTCTGCCCGTTTTCGTTTCACATCTAGCCCGAGGGTTTTCTGGAGCAGGTTTTCCAGGGCAATCGAGAAATTCTGCATACTGATGGGTTTCACCCCAACGGCGTCGCAGTATTTGATGTAGTTGGGGTAGAGGCAGATACGGGAAGAGTTGTTTTTGTCCCCGGTTTTAGTCCAGGCACCCGGCTCATAAACAATCCATTCGTTCACCCACTGGGCCAGGCTATCGGTATTGAGCAGGCTATCGGCCTGAAACTGAGCCATGGCCTCAACTTTGGCCTGCGGATTTTTGATGTAGGCCTCCATCAGTTCGTCGGGCATGGCCATCACCCAGTTGAATACCCCCGGTAGAAATGGGGCCAGCTCCCCTCGCAGGCCGCCATCAGGGGCAAAGTCAAGCAGTGAGCGCCGCTCATCCTCTGGCACCACCTGCGTGAAATACACTGGGATCCGTCGTCTAAACAGAGCATTGGTGCGATCGCTGGCGATGGTCTCCTTGTTGGTGGCCACCATGACCCAGCCTTCGAGGGTAAAGCCATCGGTGTAATCGGCGTTTTCACCCTTCCGCTCCCAGGGAATATAGTCTTCGCCGGTCATCTGCTTGAGCACATCGACGGCGGTGGGGTTGTAGTCGGCATCGGGGATGAAAATTAACCGTTTGCCCATAAACCGGGCTGTTTCAAACCGGCTGCTGGCGATGCGTGATAGGGAAGTGCTGACGGTGTTGGAACGCCCCAGCAGCGCCTGGATCAGGCGAATTAGGGTGCCTTTGCCCGTTCCCCCAGGGCCAATCAACTCCAGGTAGCGCTGAAAATCCGTTCGGCCCAACACCATCGCCTTGATACAAGCCCTGAGCAGCTGCACCACCAGCTCATCCCCGTTACAGGTGGCTTTGAGCCAGTCGAGCACCGGATCGCAGGTCGCGCCGGGGACGTAGTCGTAGGGCAATTGCCAGGTGAAGCCGTAGGCAGGGCTATGGTTTAGCAGGGTGTTGTCGTCAATGCGCAAAACGCCATTTTGAAAGGGAATTAGGCCGTAGGACGTTGGCCATGAGCGCACCGATACCCGCTGACTGAAGAGGTTGACCGTGCTGTCTATCGCAGCCTGGCCATATTCACCGGCAGCACCAGCGGCATCCAGTTCCCGCTGTACCAGCTCCTTGACTTCGCGATCGCTGACCCGCTCCCACCGCCCTTGCTTGTAGGTATAGAAGCTGGAAAAATCCAGCCGATACTTGAGCTGGTCGTTCCAGTAAGACTCCATCAGAGCGGCTAGTTTGCCCGCTGGGGGCAACGAAATGCCTTTGCGGCCAAAGGTCAAAGCCTCATCAAAGCAGTTGGTGACCAGCCATGAACTGGTTAGGGCATCTTTGGCCTCAGCTTTACGGGCTGCGAGCCACTGTTGTCTTTCCGCATCTCGAAAGGGCTGAAGGGCCAGCCTTCGAAGGAATTGAATATCAGGTTTCTTGAGTTTGGCGTCGTTCTCTTTCGAGTGGGCCAGGCAAAACGCTTCTATCCGGCTTCTTAACTCGGGGCAGTTGCGGTCTAGGTGCCAGGTGAGTCGCCACAGCTTTTTATAGAGCTGGGTCAAAGTTTCGCAGTGCTTTGGCAGCGGTGCCCGGCTGAGGTAGTTGAGCCAATCGAGCAAGAACTGTCGTGGGGCCTGAGCATTAGCCAGCAGGTTGTTAAATCCGCCCTGGTCGTAGCCTGAGTTAAAGAACTCAGTAAACCCAGCTTTATCACCCGCCTCTTCTGGGATGAGCGCAATCTTGCCTTTGAGGTGCAGACCACCTTTGATCAGTGCTTGAGCCACATTGGCATTACGCAAACCGTCAGAGTCGAACACCAGGGTGAGCCCGAGCCCCTGGGGAAGGATGCTGGGAACGTGTGTGACCCCTGCGATCGCCCCTACTGGCTTACCGCCCCGGATGGTGGCCAAGAAAGCATCCTTCCACCCCTCGGTAACGGCTGCTAAGTCTGATAACTGGCAGCCGGAGGGCACCCAAATGCAGGGCTTGGCCATACCCTTGCGGGGGCTAAGGTATTTGGGAATCCCAGGGCCAGGGCCGTCTAACCGCAGTTGCCCAAAGCCGTTGCCAAAGGGGAACCAAATGCCGCTGGTGACATTGTTGGAGTAGCCCAGTAGGGCGATCGCCTCGCGCTGGGAAACCGATCGCACACCGTAGTCTTTAACAGCCTGGTCAATTTCTGCTGGTGTCCAGCCATCATCCAAAAAATGCTGTTGGTGGAGAATATTCAGCATAGCTGTACCTCGCGGAGGGGGCGAGCTGTGCAAAGCCCACTGCTGGGTCTTCTGTGAAGAGAAGGAAGTAGCGGTAATTGGTGGCTATGGTGGATCCGTTTTTCTATCCCCGATAGAGTTACAGTCTCTCTAAGCGGTGCTAAACTTAGCATAGTCATTCTGGTTGGCTTGAGACCTCCAGAATTGCCATTACCAGCCCCCTGCCGGTAATATTTTGGATTCATGGGGAATACCTCTAGTTTAGGGCGAACCCCTTGGAGGAGACCCGATTTACGTTCCCATTGCTTCCCGGCGCTGGACGTGAGTCGGGTTTTCTCTTTGGGGAAGGAGCGCTTCCAATGCTTCCCGGCGCTGGACACTCCCGGTTATAAACCTCATCTCTTTGCTAAGGGGCGAGATGTTTGCCCCATCGCTACCCCTCCTTGCTTACCTGAACATCTAGCCCTACGGAGGGCTGCTGGGCTAACAGCAGCTTCAAAGCTGCTCGTACTGCTTTAGAGCGATCGCCGTAATGGGGCACAACCCGATCAAGATCGGCAAGTTCGCTGTTACTCAAACGCAAGTTGACAACATTAGAGAGAGTTTGCATTTGCTTCTCACCAAGCGATGTAAGACATCATACACATTCAAGCAAAGATTGAGCTGACCTTTGAAGCTATAGAATTCCAATTTAAAAAACCATGCCTAAAAAGTCTAACCGTGTCCAAATTCACCCAACATAAATCCTAAAACTCTTGCTTTTTAGGATATACAGGCTTTCCTTGCGACTCTAAAATCGTCATCAAATCATAAATATGATGCCAATAAATAATGATTTCTTCCCGAGATCTTACTCAAGAGACTGTAAATTATCTCGACAAAAATCAACTTCTTGACTGCAACAAACAGTCTATCCCTGGCTAACTCTGACGAGTTTAACCAGTGAAAGTCGGAAGTTTATACCTTGTGACTAATACCGCACGCACATGCCATAAGGTGCGACGCAATTCAATCTGTGGTGTCGACAGCTTGAAGCCGCATCGTTTTGGGTAATTAACCCTGTTACAGGCAAGAACAATGGCCAGTAGCAGGTTAAACCGTCACAACCTGGCGAGACTTCCACGCCTCATAGGCCGCCATATCACCACCAAAAGAATCGGGAGAGACAATAGCCGAAGCTGTTTCTACCCAGGGGTTTTGATCCTCTGGCAGGGGAGCATAGGCGCAGTAGGCGATGACCACGTCATCCATCGCTTCTTGGCCGGTGTTGCCCACATACTCATCCACTCGACTCACGCGCCAGGGCGAGAGCCGTTGATGGGTCACCCCGCCACGGTGGTCGAAGGTGGCCGCCGCGTCATCGTGCTTAAACTCGGGCAGACGATACCCTACCTCTGGGACAGGTCCGTTGGAGTAGTCGAAGTGCTGCCCTAAAAGATCGGTCAGTGAACCGCCGGGCTGTAGGGTGCGGGTTTCCCAACCCGGAGCACTGGAATCGTCAGCTTTGAAAATAATTAGGTGGCTCATTGGTCATTACCTCCTGAGAAGTCCATCGGGCTCTTCGGGAATTGGGCATCACCCTTAAAGATACACTCCACCACCAGCGGGTCACGAGCCGCAATTCGTCGCCGTGCCTCCAGCAGTGTCCAGCCATACTTGGCTGCCATCTTGCGACAACAATCCTCATTGATGGCAAAGTGGCTGGTCGTGCTGCGATCGTTACCAGTTGTCATGCATCACCTCCCTTACCCGCCTGAGATTGGTCGAAATTGCTGATTTCCCAGGGAGGAGGCGTTTTCCCTTCATCGATAGCCTGCCGAACAGCTTGCTCTACCAAATAGGCTGCCAGAGTTGTGGGCTTGTTATCCTCGCGGGCTGCCCACTCCTCTAAAGCCTTGGCGATGCCGTCAGGCAGGGTGATGAAGTATCGCTTGCTCACAGAATCCATCATTGAAGTCACCTCTCAATACTACTTGGTCGTTACGACTCAGTAACTAATCGATCCAAAAGCTAGCACATTGCTAGCATATTAGTAACTAAAATGCTAATACTGTAACAGCTGAGTGGAACGAACTGGAACAAATCAGTCCCACTGAACCGCCCAAAGCATTGATTTTCTAGGATTTCAAGCTGTAACCAAGAGGCGTGACGACATAGAACGTCAGCCACTATCGAGCTAAGGCTAGTCGCCAGTTGGGCCATGAAATAGCCATTACCGAGATAAACGCCGCTCTGGCCACCCACGCACATCTGCAGCAAACCATAGGAAAGGCTCGCAGACACGCTCGATAACGACTGTAGGGAGCTTGACCAGGAAGACAGTCGAGGGTGGTCAGCTCATTCACGACTTAATAACGACTTAATAACGACTGTAGGGAGCTTGACCAGGAAGACAGTCGAGGGTGGTCAGCTCATTCACGACTTAATAACGGCTTGATCACGATTTTAGGGGGCCTGACCAGGAAGACAGTCGAGGGTGGTCAGCTCATTCACGACTTAATAACGACTTGCGCTATACGGCCCCTCCATCGCTGCCTTTCTTCGAGCAGCAGAGTGAGCTACCCAGGGGGCTACGCCACTTCACTCCGTTTCGTGGCTTCGCGTTTCACACACCACGCCCAGCCTTGGGTTAAGAAAATGTCAGAATGAAGCTATATCAATGCTTTCGGGCGTTGCAGGGAATGTTTGGTCGTTTACGAATAATCGTCGAACCCCTGAAAACCCTTATGGATAAAAGGTTTTGACTTTGACTCCCCCATTGGCTTTGAAGATGATGTAGAAGTGCTCAATGCCTGCCTGCATGTGGCAGGCTTAGAAAAGCTTTGCCTAAGCCCAGAGGATTTTGATTAATGGCATCCCCCCTGTCCATTGCTCCCGGAATGCGAGTGCTCTGTCGAGATGCCGAGTGGCTGGTGCAGCGGGTGGATGCCGCTAACGACATGGGCACCCAACACGCCGTGCAGGTGGTGGGGGTGGATGACCTGGTGCGGGGGCATCAGGCGGTATTTCTCACCCAGCTGGATCGCATTGAGCCGGTTGATCCTAGAAAGACCCAATTGGTCCCCGATGGCTCCAACGGCTTTCGCCGCGCCAAGTTGTTTCTAGAGGCTCAGCTGCGGCAGATGCCAGCGGCCAGCGAGACGCCAGATTTGGACGGTCTTGGGGCCTTTGACCCGATGGCCTTTCAGCTCACCACAGTACGGCGGGCTCTGGAGCAGCTCCGACCCCGGCTGCTGCTGGCGGATACGGTGGGCCTGGGTAAAACCATTCAGGTGGGCATGGTGCTGACGGAGCTGATGCGGCGAGGCCGGGCCGATCGCATCCTGGTATTGGCGAAAAAGTCGATGCTGACCCAGTTTCAGGCGGAACTGTGGAATCGCTTCAACCTGCCCCTGGTGCGGCTCGACTCCCAGGGTATCGCCAAGCTGCGGCTGAAGATTCCCACCAACAAGAACCCCTTCGAGGTCTATCACCGCATCATCATCAGCATCGACACCCTGAAGGATGCCGGACGCTACCGCCACTTTTTAGAAGAGACCCGCTGGGATGTAGTGGTGATCGACGAAGCCCACAACGTGGCTGGGGCCAGCGTACCCGAGAACCACCAGGCCCACCGCCTGGCCCGGCTGCTCGCGCGCCGCACCGATAGCATGCTGCTGACCACCGCCACCCCCCACAACGGCAAGCGGGAAACCTTTGGGCGGCTGATCTCCCTGCTGGATCCCTCGGCTATCCCCGACCCCCGCTACCGTGAGTACGATGCCGACGACATCCGGGGCTTTTACCTGATGCGGTTTAAGGAGGATATTCGGGGGCAGATTGGTCAGCAGATGACCGATCGCATTGTCACCCCCCTGGCCCAGACCACAACCCAGGCCACCCCGGCAGAAGAGGCGGTCTACGGCGTGTTAGGGGAAATGCGTCAGGCGGCGAAGGAGGCTAAGGCCCAGGGCAAAGGAGCCGACTGGCACAACCAGCGACTGATCCAGTACGGCCTCTACAAACAGTTTCTCTCTAGCCCAGAGTCCTGCGCGGGCACCGTCACCAAGCGGATTAACGGCCTGGCCCAGAAGGATCCCCAAAACGCTGAAATTCCCTACCTAAAGCAGCTGAGCACTACCTTGAAGGGGTTATCCCTGGCAGAATCCTCCCGGTTTAAACTGCTGCTGGCGCAGTTAGACGCGATTGGCTGGACGGGCAAGCCCAACAGTCCGCGCATTCTGGTGTTTACGGAGTATGTGCCCACCCAGCAGGCGCTGGCCCTGGCGATCGCCGCCCACTTCCGCCTCAAGCACAGCGAGAAATTTGAAGACCAGGCCAAACAGGCGATCGCATCCATCAATGGCGCTTGTCCCGACATTCACCTGATGGCGGCGGTGGAAGCCTTTGGCACTCAGTCGGCCCCAGTGCGAATGATGATCGCCACCGATGTTGCCTCCGAGGGCATCAACCTGCACCACCAGTGCCACCACGTCATCCACTACGACCTGCCCTGGTCAATCATCACCCTAATTCAGCGCAATGGGCGGGTAGACCGCATTGGCCAAACCCATGCCCCCATCCTCCGCTACCTGATGGTGGAGACTGTTAACGGGCTGCTCAGGGGCGACTCCGCCATCTTTGGGCGGCTGATCGAAAAGGTAGAAGAAATTAACCGCAGCACCCGCTCCGGCGAAAGCCAGCTGATGCTCTACGACCCCGAAAAAGAAGCCGAGTACATTGCCAAACAGGGGTTGTTGGCGGACGACCCGAACGTTCTGGAAAAACGCACCGGCACCGATGCCACCGTCACCGCCGAAGCAAACGCCCTGGAATCCATCATCACCGCTGGCAACCTGAAGGACGACGATGACCTCTTGGCAATGCTTTTATGCGGCGATCAGGAAACAGAAGTCGGGAGTCAGGATCCAGAGGGTACCGTCCAAAATCCAAACTCTAAAATCCAAAACTCTACCCCTTCCCGCATTCGCTTCTACGGTGATATGGCTTTTCTCCAAGCAGCCTACCAACTGCTGCGAGAGACCAAGGGTGACTACCCTGACCTGGAGGAGTCGGGCAAAATGGTCACCCTGACGGCACCGGAAGACCTGAAGCGACGGCTGGGGGCACCGGCCCAGAAGGAGAGTGTGATTTTTGGCGCGACGGCTATCCCCGACGAAGCCTGGCCGGAGCATGACCAGTTTCGGCTGACGGCAGACGTAGAGCGGGTGAAGCTGGCGATCGCTGCCGCCCGCAATACCTCGGGCTACTGGTCAAAGGAGCTGCTGTGCAGCGAGACCCACCCGATTATGCAGTGGCTGGTGGAGCGGCTGCTGATGGAGTTTGCCCGAGGGGAAGCGCCAATCATTACCTCCCCCCACCTGCTGTCGGGGGAGCTGGCCTTTTGCTTTATGGGCCAGGTGCCCTCCAAGGCGGGTACGCCCCTGGTGGTGGATGCCCATGCCGTGCGAATTTTGCCCAAGGGCAAGAGCGAAATCGTCAGCCTCCAGCAGACCCTCAGCGATGCGGGGTTTGCCACCCTGGCCAATATCAACCGCCCCGCCGAAACCCAATCGGCCCAGTTGCTGCTGTCGGCGGCGGTGGATGCCAGTGTGGCTCATCTCAAAGCCCTGGAGCAGGAACGCCAGCGCCGCGTCATGCCCCTGCTGCGCCAGGAGGAACGCCGCCTGCGCGACTGGCGACGCAAGCGGCAGGAGATCATCGATCGCCGCCTCTCTGACCTCGATTCCACCAGTGCCACCGCTAAACGCCTGCGCCAGGAACGCGACGACATGGAGAAATACATCAAAGACCGTCAGCAGCACTGGCGCGACATGCACCTGCTACCGGGCGAATCGCCCATCACCCGCCTGCTGCTGGTGATTGAGGGGGTAGGTTAGCGATAATGGGAAAACCGATTCTCAGCCTGACCCTTGATCTAGACAACTGGCAAATCACCCAAGGACACCCATGGCCACAATTGAAATACAGGTTCCAGAAGAAGTGCTGATTAGCTTGAAAGAAACACCAGCGAGTATTTCTCAAGAGCTAACTAGACTAGCGGCGGTCAAGCTGTTTGAAATGGGCAAGTTATCGTCGGGGCGGGCAGCCCAATTGGCGGGTATGTCTCGGGTCGCGTTTTTAATGACCCTGGGGCGCTACCATGTCTCGCCATTTCAACTGACAGCTGAAGAGCTCGAACAAGATATCCAAAATGCCTGAACGTCCTGTTGTCGTCAATACCTCGCCTCTACTGTATCTGCATCAGGTTTCCCACCTCGATCTGCTCCGCAGGTTGTATCAGCAGATTCAAGTGCCTACCGCCGTCATTCAAGAGCTTGACGTGGGGCGATCGCAGGGCATTGATGTACCAACGTTGGGTGATATGGCTTGGATAACCCCTGTAGCCTTGCCCTCGCCAGAGCTAATTCCCAATGAGACTGACCTGGGCAAGGGCGAAGCTGAGGTGATTGCGGTTGGTCTAACTCAAGCGAACTGTTTACTGGTTTTAGACGATCAACTAGGTCGTCAAATTGCCCAGCTTTACGGTTTGTCTTGTACTGGAACCCTGGGAATTTTATTGAAGGCCAAACAGCTGGGCTATATCGATGAAGTTCAGCCTCTAATTCGACAGTTACAGCACTGTGGCATGTGGCTAGGTGAGAAGCTGATTGAGCAAATTCTTAAACAAGCCGGGGAACAGGTGCTTTAAGGGAACTGGGAGGACAAATGATAACGTTGCAGACTATTCAAACCACCCTACGGCAGCACTTGCCTGAGGTGCAGCACAGGTACCACATTCAGCGGTTGGGCATCTTTGGCTCCTTTGTGCGGGGTGAGCAAACAGAATCTAGCGACCTTGATGTTTTAGTGGAGTTTGACCCAGCGGCTCGGTTTGGGCTGCTGACCTTCTGCGAGCTAGAAAATGAACTCAGCGACCTGCTCAACCGCAAAGTCGATCTGGTGATGAAAGATGGGCTTAAGCCCCGCCTTGGAGAGCGCATTTTGGAGGAGGTTGTTTATTTATGACTGAGAAAAATGTCAGTGAGTTACATAGTAAGCCAGTGACCTCTGCTAAACCTACAAAACGTCGCATCCCTGGAACCGCAAAGGATCAAATTATTATGAGTCCTGACTTCAACGAACCCCTAGAAGACTTCAAGGAGATCCTGTCATGAGCAACATCACGATTTATCTGCCCGATCGCCTAAAGTCCTACATTGATGCGCAAGTGGCCCAAGGGAGTTATGCCTCTGCCGATGAATATTTTCTGGCCCTAGTACTGCTGGATCAGCAGCGACGGCAGGCTAAGGAGTCTCTGGATAGCCTACTCATCACGGGGTTAGACAGCTTGGATCAAGGAGAAGGCATCGAAGCTACTGACAATTGGTGGGAGCAAGAGCGCCAAGATCTAATCGAAAATCGCCAGAACCAGCACGATGCTTAGGATTATTATCTCGGTTCCAGCCCGCCTGGATTTACGAGAACACTTTGACTATTTGGCCGATCGCAACTATGACAAAGCTCTGGCATTCTTCGATGCTGCCCGCCAAACTTTTGCCGATTTAGCTCGTATGCCTACTATGGGAAGTCCTTACCCCAGTACGCAAGAACGGCTAAAAAATCTAAGAAAGTGGCATGTTAAAGGCTTCAAGCGATATTTGATTTTTTACCGATCTCAGGCTGACACCATCGAAATAGTAAGAGTTCTCTATGGCGCACAAGACATCAAAACCCTTTTAGGCAGAACACCCTAGGCGCAAGGACAGACACGTAGGTCTGCCCCTACCCACCTATCTCACCCATTTATTTCCCCGCCCATGCCTCTCGATCTAGCTATCCAAAACGTCGGCGAATACTACTCCTCCCACTACCTCGACACCACCTTTGGCCGAGATACCAAAAACCTGCTGAAAGCGTGGCGAGAGGCCGGGGCCAATGCCACTCCCCGACGGCTAAAAAAGCTGAGCCAGCGCTATTTTCGGGCCAAGGCCCAGGCGTTGGAAACCCTCGACCCGACCCTGCGCCCCACTGCCGGGCCAGAGATCGCCGGTTGGCACTCGTACCTGTTGCAGGCGTTGGGCTACGACCACCTGCAGCGGCAGGATTGGTGGGTGGAGGGGGGCCATGCCGTGGTGCCGGTGCTGGGGGTGCTGACGCGGTTTGGCCAGCCCTGGCTGGTGATTTGCGAAAGCCTGTTCTGTATCCCCGATGGCAGCCTGCCCGATGGGGCGGCTAGCGAAGACCCCCTGGCGGCGACCCCCAGGGTGGATCAGCTGACGGACCCGGATCAGGCTCTGGTGCAGGGGGATTGGACCCTCGCCATCGGCGAACTCTTTAAAACCGAGGAGCCCCCCCGGTGGGTGATGCTGCTGGGGGGCAGCCGGATTTTGCTGATCGATCGCAAGACCTTTGCCAACGGGCGCTGGCTGGCCTTTGACCTGGACGACGCCTTTGGCCGCAACGAAACCGCCACCTTTGAGCAGATCGCCACCTTCCTGGCGCGGCAGACCCTGGCCCCCGATAGCGAATCTGCCGACTTGATCCACGACAAGCTGGAGGAGCAGAGCCATAAGTTGGCCCACGGGGTAACGGAAAACCTGCAAGCGGCGGTGCGGCAGGCAATCGAACTGCTGGCTAATGAGTGGGTGGCCGATCGCCGTCGCCGCAAGCGCTCGATGACGACGGTCAGCACCGGAGAACTGGAGGTGGATGAGAACGGCAGCGGTGCTGGGGATGGCCCGGTGAGAGTCACCGCTGAGCAACTGCGCCACGAAGCGCTGACCTATGTATATCGGCTCATCTTCTGCTTCTATGCCGAGGCCCACGGGGCGGAGTTGGGGGTGTTGCCGACTAATGACGATGCCTACCGCCTGGGCTACAGCCTGGAGTCCCTGCGGGATTTGGAGCTGGTGCCGCTGTCGGAGCAAGCAGCGGCAGGGACCTATTTTCAAACCCATCTGGATCGGTTGTTCACGCTGATTCACCAGGGCTTCCATCCCCAGCAGGTGGAAGAGAATCCAGATCAGGGGTTGCTGTCCCTGGCGGGCACCACCCGCACCTTTGTGATTCCGCCGCTCACCGCCACCCTATTCGACCCCAAGGCCACGCCGCTGCTGAGCCAGGCCACCCTGACCAACCGCTGCCTGCAGCAGGTGATTCGCTGTCTATCGTTGAGCTACGACCCCGGCACCAAAACCACAGGACGAGTCAACTATGCCGATCTGGGCATTAACCAGTTGGGCGCTGTGTATGAGGGCCTGCTGTCGTTTTCGGGGATGTTTGCCGAAACGGATCTGATTCAGGTGAAGCGAGCCAAGGACGACTTTGGCAAAACCAAGACCCAGACCTGGTTTGTGTCCCAGGAGCGGCTGGAGGAGTTCACCAAGGATGAGGTGGAACGCCTGCAGGACGGCAAACCCCGGATTTATCCCAGGGGGTCTTTCATCCTGCACCTGTCGGGCCTGGACCGGGAGCAGACGGCATCGTATTACACGCCGGAGGTGTTGACGAAGTGCCTGGTGGAGGAGACCCTGCGGCCTCTGCTGAAGGACTACACCCCGGCGGATGCAGACAAGATTTTGACGCTGACGGTGTGTGAACCGGCCATGGGCAGCGGCGCGTTTTTGAATGAGGCCGCCAACCAACTGGCGGAGCGCTACCTGGAGCTGAAGCAACAGCAGCTCGGCGAATCCATTAACCCAGCAGACTACCCGGATGAGCTGCGCCGGGTGCGGCACTACATCACCACCCGCAATCTCTATGGGGTGGATTTGAACCCGACGGCGGTGGAGTTGGGAGCACTGTCCCTGTGGCTGAATACGATGCACCGGGTGAAAGTAGAAGGACGGGGAGATGGGGAGATGGGGGGATGGGGGGATGATGCGTCAAACATCCCCTCACCCCCTCATCCCCTCACCCCCTCACCTGACATCAAAGGTGGTCTTGAACCTCCCGTTAGATATGTTCGCGGGGCTACCCCCTGGTTTGGCCTGCGCCTGCGGGCGGGCAATAGCCTGATTGGGGCGCGGCGGGCGGTGTGGACAAAGGGGCAACTGCTGGCAGGGCAGCACCTAAAGAGTGGGGATGAGGCGGTGGAGCCGCGTCAGCTCAAGCCGGGGGAGGGGCGGGGTGAGCTGGAGGTTTACCACTACCTGGTGTTTGACCCGGATATGGTGCCGACGGCGGGGGACAGGCTGGTGCGGCAGTATCAGCGGCAGCAGTCTGATGTGGCCAGGGATTGGCTGAAGCGACAGGTAAAGCGCAAGTGGACGGATCCGGAGGTGGATCTGGCCCTGGCGGTGTGCGATTTGATCGACCAGCATGAGGCGGGCTATGCCCAGGAGCGGTGGGCGGCGCTGGAGCAGACGAAGTGCCCGGCGAGTGTGTGGCCGCACCCGCCTGTGGAGGAGCCGGGGCCGAGTTTGGCGATGCAGGAGCAGGTGAAGGCAACGCTGGAGGCGGCTTCGGGGAGTTTTCAGCGGTTGAAGCTGCTGATGGATGCGTGGTGTGCGCTGTTTTTCTGGCCGTTGGATGAGGTGACAGCGTTGCCGAGCCGGGAGGATTTTTTGGAGGCAGCGCAGTTGCTTCTGGCTCCCCTCGCCCGTTCTGGGAGAGGGGCTGGGGGTGAGGGCCTCAGCATCAAACAATTTCGCCTCAACTTCGATGGGGCCGAGCTGCTGCGGGCCACCACTGCCAATGCGCTGGATGCGGAGGTGCTGGGAAATGCGGTGCCCTGGTACCGAGTGAGCCGCGATATTGCCACCGAAGCGCGGTTTAACCATTGGGAACTGGCCTTTCCTGAAGTGCTGGGGCACCAAGCCGCCCAATCCAAAGGGTTTGACCTGATTTTAGGAAACCCACCCTGGATCAAGGTGAGCTGGTCAGATGCGCCGCTGCTATGCGACTTTGACCCACTGCTAGGGGTGCGCGATGCCCGCAGCGCTGACTTTAATCGCCCCCGCACTACCCTGATTGAGCTACCTCCACAGAAAACCGAATACCTGAATGCCCAACGCTTGAGCTTGGGCAGCGTAGCGTTTTTGAATTGCCATCGTATGTATGAGGCGTTGAGGGGAAGTCAGACAAACCTGTACAAAAACTTTGTGGTGCGGAGTTGGGGTTTGCTGGGCCAAAACGGCTTTGTCGGGTTGCTGCATCAGGAAGGTCCCTATGACGACTCTAACGGTGGACGCTTACGGATTGGCTACTATCATCGATTGATCGCCCACTACCATTTTAAAAACGAATTGGATCTCTTCAAAGATGTAGGCAATCAGGCAGATTTTAGCCTCAATATATTCAAACTCCCGGTTCGCTCATTTCTAAGGAGGTTCCTCAGATTCTGGCCCCAGCCGAGTGTAAATACTCACCGGGAAGTTGA
>NZ_SMDQ01000180.1 GCF_012911975.1 Nodosilinea sp. P-1105
TACACAGGGGGCTATTCGGAGGGCGTTAACCCGTCAATCTAATTGACGCGACCCGCCAAAGTAATTGACATTTGATACCAAATACAATCGACTGGGCTCCCTTCGCAATCCGGATTAGATCATCATCCAGCATGGGGGGCCAAGTCACCCCACGGTTTTGGCCAGCATTAAACAGCTGGCGGCTTTCGTAGGCCAAAACAAATAGGGCCTGCACCAGAGGGCGATCGAGGCTGGGTTCTTGTTTTAGGCCTTCAAACAACACCTTTAGCGCCAACAGTAAAGACGTCACTTGCCCTGGAATTGGCGGTTTACCCTGGCGCAGACAAGCAATAAATGTATCGGGCCGATCATCGCTGGGGCCGAGGGTTTGGCGTAGAACAAATTGGCGGGCGGTGTCAAAATCCATGGGGGTAAGTCAGAAGGAGTAAAAACGAGGTCTTGCAGAAAGCAACGGTCTGTCACTAGAGCATCGGTACAGGATGTCAAGATCCCAGGGTTCTCGGGCTGATTGGCTATGCGTTTTGGGGCATCCCAAAGCAGAACCCTGGGATCTGTACCGACGTTCTAAAAAACCATGACTGACAAGAGCCCGGCTGAGTTTCAACCGGTGGAATTGCCCTGCAGATGCAATACCTGACCAAGGTTGCCCTCTTGGCTGGGGTTGTCAGGTTCTAGGTGCCAGGTGTTAGGGCTGTCTGGTCAACTTATACCGCAAAGTACTCGTTATCACTCCCGGTTCGCTCATTTCTAAGGAGGTTCCTCAGATTCTGGCCCCAGCCGAGTGTAAATACTCACCGGGAAGTTGA
>NZ_SMDQ01000181.1 GCF_012911975.1 Nodosilinea sp. P-1105
TCGGCACTGGCGCTGGCCAGAGTCTGCCCATCGGGGCTGAAACTCACACTCAAGACCCAATCTGTATGGCCGGTGAGAGTTTGCAGTTCGCGTCCGCTGCGGTTCCACAGCTTGATGGTGCCATCTTCGCTGGCGCTGGCCAGGGTCTGCCCATCGGGGCTGAAACTCACACTCCTGACCCGATTCGTATGGCCGGTGAGGGTTTGCAGTTCCCGGCCGCTGCGGTCCCACAGCTTAATGGTGTCATCGCCGCTGGCGCTGGCCAGGGTCTGCCCATCGGGGCTGAAACTCACACTCAAGACCCAATCTGTATGGCCGGTGAGGGTTTGCAGTTCCCGGCCGCTGCGGTCCCACAGCTTCATGACGCCATCTCTGCTGGCGCTGGCCACAGTCTGCCCATCGGGGCTGAAACTCACACTCAAGACCGAATCCGTATGCCCGGTGAGGGTTTGCAGTTCGCGTCCGCTGCGGTCCCACAGCTTCACGGTGCGATCAATACTGGCGCTGGCCACAGTCTGCCCATCAGGGCTGAAACTCACACTCAAGACCGAAAGCGTATGACCGGTGAGGGTTTGCAGTTCCCGGCCGCTGCGGTCCCACAGCTTCACGGTGCCATCTTCGCTGGCGCTGGCCAGGGTCTGCCCATCGGGGCTGAAACTCACATTCCTGACCCGATTCGCATGGCTGGTGAGGGTTTGCAGTTCTCGGCCGCTGCGGTCCCACAGCTTCACGGTACCATCGTCGCTGGCGCTGGCCAGGGTCTGCCCATCGGGGCTGAAAATCACACTTCTGACCAAATCCGTATG
>NZ_SMDQ01000182.1 GCF_012911975.1 Nodosilinea sp. P-1105
CTCCAGGTTATAGCGCACACAACGACTATTGATCCGCACCCAGTGGATGCCCTCGATCCAGTCCCCTTGAAGACGGTACTTTTTCAAGGTCGAGCCGCTCAGGTTCAGACATTCTGAAGCTTTCCGCTTATTGACAAAAAGAAGCATGGCACCCAACTCCTGGGGTAACAACAGGGATCAATCCCGAATCAGAGAGGGTAGAGCATCGCGGTACAAGCGCTCTCGTTTCGTGGCTGGTACCGCCCTGATAGGAGTATTCTACGATGGCTAGTCAGTTATGGCTGTTTTTATGCTGACCAATGAAACAATAGTTCATCATTGATCAGCATTGAGGCGGTTGTACCTTTGCTGGATGAGGAGAAGAGCCCACCCAGAGCGGCAGGCTTGCGAGAGCTGCTCAATCACTTGCCTCGGTTAATCCTGGAGGATGTCCCCCAAATCTCCCAACTCATCCCCATCCATCATCACCCCTTGCTCAATATCCACAGATACCCCTGCGGCTGATGGGAATGAGAGCGCCCCACTCCCTCTCACGGCCACCACTAACTCTTCTAGGATGGCCTCCAGACGAGCGGTGTTGCCCAGGGGCGTTGGAGCACTGTTATTCGATGTGACGGGATTAGCAATCTGGTAACGATCGCATAAATCGGCAATCTGCTTGGCTAACCGCTCCACACAATGCCGGGCAATTTCCTGAATCTCCGAGACCGATCGCTCACCGTGGATTTCCTCCGCCAGGGG
>NZ_SMDQ01000183.1 GCF_012911975.1 Nodosilinea sp. P-1105
CTAGGGTGATGACTTAGAGCCTAATAGGCTGGTCTTTGCTCATGCAACCTCCGTGTCGCGTGCATAGGGTCTAAACTAGTCCATGAGGGGGCGATATTCCAAGGTGGTCTCATTGTCCCATCGGTCCTCAGCACAGTCAGGGTGTAACCCCGATGCCAGAATTCAAGAGTTCCCCCAGTCGATTAGCCCGTCTATTTCGCAGCAGTCGAGACCAGTGGAAGGAGCGAGCGGCGGTCAAACAGAAAAAGCTACGAGCCTTAGAGATCAAGGTGAGAGATCTCAGTGAAAGCCGAGCGCGTTGGAAAGATAGAGCCGTCCAGTTAAAACAAGAGGTGAATGAACTCAAGGCCCAGATTCAGACTGAGGCCCAAAAAAAGGGGGTTTCAGCGGAGTCCCGATAACGGTTCTGCCAGCGGTCCGTGGGGACGACCCGGAGGTTCTATCGGCTCGTGCTCGGGGCCATCGGTATCCGGTGATTTTAATCCAACTGGCGATTGCTCACTTGATCATGGCCTGTACGAGTCTGCGGGGAACCCAGAAGAGCTTTGAGCTCTGGGCACAGGTTTTGCCGATAGGAACCCCGAGTTTTAGCAGCATCCGTCAGTGGCTGTTGCGAGTAGGGCTATACGTGCTTGAGCATCATGGTCCGAAACGCTCCGATTGGATTTGGATTATAGACCTGACGGTGGAGTTAGGTCC
>NZ_SMDQ01000184.1 GCF_012911975.1 Nodosilinea sp. P-1105
CGACCATGGCTGGGCCTGAAGCCTGAGTCGACCCGCTATAATCCGATGATTTTACCCCTCAAACTATCCATACGAGCGCTCGATTAAGATGCGATTACCCTGCATTTGGCCATGCCAATTCCTATCAGTACAATTGAAAATCTCCGTGTTTTTATTAGAGAATTTATTAGAGAATAAAAGTCTTTATTTCTGTTTTGTTACATTTTCCAGCCTAAAATACTGGCTATCTCAGCGGCAATGGTTTCCGAAGCGAAGGGTTTAGTGATAATCCCGGCAATATCCATCGATGAGAAGCGACGGCGATCGTTGGGTTGCACTTTTGCGGTGAGCAAAATAATTGGGATTGTCTGAGTTTTAGGATGGGAATGCAGCTGCTCAAACACCTGAAAACCATCCATGTCGGGCATGGAAATATCCAGAAGAATGGCATCGTATTGCTCGGTGGTGGCTTGTTTGATGCCTTCTTCGCCTGTGTAGGCGATATCGGTTTGCCAAGCGGTAAAGCACTCAATGGCCAGCTGTACGATTTCGCTGAGGTCAGGTTCGTCGTCGATGATCAGGATACGGTTTGGCATTTGGGGTTTTTGGCTATTGATAATCCTGAGTGAGTGAGGGGGTGTGATTTAAGCCGGGAAACCCTCTAAGTGAAAGGGACTGAGGGTTTGTGCTTTTAGTGACTGACGGGCAAGG
>NZ_SMDQ01000185.1 GCF_012911975.1 Nodosilinea sp. P-1105
AATCAGCGCTTTGATGAGCTATTCCCAGCAGACACGGTAATGCCTAAGGTGTACTCCCCCAACCCCTAACTACGCCCCCCTGGAACAAGCCGCCGCTGAATTTTCCCTGATGTTTCGGGCCTTCTTAGACAACGATGGCGACATTGACCTGGAAGAACAAGCCCAACTGCTGGAACTCCAGGAAGAACTGGGCCTGACCAATGAGCAAGTGGCGATTATTGAGGAGAACGTGCGATCGGAGTTAGGCTAGGGTTACACACCAAGATCTCAGGGTTCTTCAATAACCCTGGGATCTATACCGCAAGAGTAGTCTAGCTCTAAAGACAAAGGAGTTTTAAAGTAACACTGGCAGATTTTCCTCTAGCTGTTGTCTATGGAAACTAGGAATGTAAATGCACGAAGCCCTAATGATTCTTTCCAATAACCAATTTCAGACAGTTACAGCAGATCATGCTCAGCACCAGGACTTTAAAAGAATATTTCAATGCCCCGTATGCCATGCAACACTCACCTTGCGAAAAAGTCATACAAGGAATGGCGATCATGTGCCTGCCACATTTGTTCACCCTAAGGACGGCGAGCCATGCAAGGAAGGGTGCATCCCAGTTATGGGCGTCGCAAGTAGTGGGGGGAGGGCAACTGTTCTATAAAAGAAGAGGGATGGTGGTGACCATCCCTGCCGAATTA
>NZ_SMDQ01000186.1 GCF_012911975.1 Nodosilinea sp. P-1105
ACTCCCTATTTTTTGTCCTTCCTATTCTCTCAAAGCATTGTCCCCTGAAGCTTTGAGTCCCCTTGTCACCCGCTAAGGTTTTTAACATCCTTTGCCATACTAATTCCAATCCTGAACGCTGGCATTGGGTTGCTGATTGCCAGGTTTATTAACATGTCCCAAGGTGATGCCTTGCTGTTTGCGGTGCTCTGTGCCAGTGCGTCTTACATCGCAGTGCCTGCAGCGATGCGTTTGACGGTGCCGGAGGCGAATCCAAGTCTGTATGTATCCACTGCTTTGGCCGTAACCTTCCCCTTCAACATTATTGTAGGAATCCCACTTTATCTGTACGGCATTAATCTGTTGTGGAGCTAAGCCCATGCACCCGGTCAAAAAAATTGAGATCATTGCCAATTCCTTTGAACTGCCGAAAATTCTGGATGGATTGAAAAAATCAGGGGTCCATGGCCATGCGGTCCTGCGTAATGTAGAAGGCGAAGGGCTACGGGATGGCAGTGAAGATTTAGATATGACCATGCTCGATAACGTTTATATCATTGCCTTCTGCCTGCCAGAGCAGCTCAAAACCGTGGTCGAAAAGGGAGTGCGTCATCCTTTAAGCGGAGAAAATAAATCGAGACGACCGCTGAGATAGGCGCAGCGCAGGGCCAGGATT
>NZ_SMDQ01000187.1 GCF_012911975.1 Nodosilinea sp. P-1105
GAGAACGACAGGGTCTTTCTCACCAGTCGCGCCACCCGCTGCCTCAACGTGTTGTTCAAACGCTCGATGTAACTGGTCAAGCCGCTATCTTTACCGACCGCCTCATGCCGTTTGCTGGGAATGACCGTGACATAGGCTTCCCAAAAATCTGTATACACCTTGGCACATTGGCGATAGACCGCTGGAATGGACTCCCAGAGCGCCCTCGCCGATTCCCGAGAACGGTCACCGATGTGGCAGCCGATGATCTCTCGGGTCTCGGCATCAAGGGCCAGCCAAACCCATTGTGTGTTCCCTTTAGAATCGACGAATGACCACAGTTCATCCATCTGGGCTTTGAGCGGACCTTTCGGTTTGGGGACAACCTCCGCTGTTTGGGGTACCGACTCATAGGTCGCATTGGCCTGACCTTGCACCCAACTCTCCGATGTCTCCGTTGCCCGGGCAATGCCCGCTAGAGGGATCTTCTCGTTTAACAACCGATTCACCAACGACTTAGTCTCCTTCGGCTTCGGTTGCCATTGCGGATTCTCCACGAATTGACGGCCACAGTCCCGGCACTTGTAATTTTGCTTCCCCCGATGGCTGGTGCCGTTCTTGGAGATATCGTGAGACCCACAGGTCGGACAGGTCATCTCAATAGCCAT
>NZ_SMDQ01000188.1 GCF_012911975.1 Nodosilinea sp. P-1105
GCCCTGATTTCCTTGGCTTGCAGGTTGCTGAAGCTGATCACCAACTCACAGGAGTCCTCTACCCACCGGAACCGGGCTCCTTCTGTCTCATGGGGGCGGTTGATGCGATCGCCTATGGTGATGTGTTCGAGGTGGCCTGACATGGGCGTGGCTTCAGGAGGGCAGTAGCAGCATAGCAAGAGGGCTACTTTCGCCAGGGCTAGCGGGTTCCCATCTCGGTAGCTGCAGACCAGTACAGGTAGAGGATCAATAGGGTGACACCAGCAAGGAAAGGGAGGATGTCATTGGGCATAAGGTTAGGGCATTACCTTTAATGACTTACCTTAAGTTTCAGCATGGTTGAGGCCCGGCCCCCTGCTGCAGGCGAGAGTTTTAATCCCTGAGAGGGTTTGAGCCTGATTGGATAGTCGCACATTCTCAGCCAAGTGGTATTTCTAGCGCTGGCAGCATCTCCTGCGCCATGGTGAAGACCGACAGCTCCTGAGCGAACTGACCCGCTTAACTCAAGGGGACGACCTCACGCCCTCCACCCGAAAAACCCTGATTCAGGTGCAGCAGCATTTCCAAGACCATCGCTCACACATTCACTATCACGACTATGCTCAACAGGAGCTCCCCTTGGGCTCTGGGATTGTCGAG
>NZ_SMDQ01000189.1 GCF_012911975.1 Nodosilinea sp. P-1105
GTCTTAAATCAGAATGCTCGGATATATCTAGTTAAAGCTAATAATATAAAACACCCGAAAGATGTGCCAGGCAATCAGTGGAAAAAACAAGGCAAACATCAAGAGGTCCTTGGACCAGCATTAGATTTTTGGTACAAGAGTGGCTTCAAAGGGGGAGCAGACGGCAATTCTTCTGTCGGTGGCCAGCTAAATACTCCTTCGTTTGTATGGATTCAGGCAAATAACCTACATAATCCCAATGATGCGTATCAAACTATCACCATATTTGGTGTTGATGACCCACAACGAAAAAAGTTATTGCAAGCAATACAAAACTCTAATCAACTCAAGGAAAAAATTGAAGTAACTTTACCTTGGGAGTGATTTTTGAATAGATCATTTAAACTAAGAATAAAATGTCTTTTAGGAATCAATCGAAAGCTTTTGAATGGGGTAAATGGATAACGCTGTGCTTGGTAATTGCAGCCTCAGTTTCCATTATTACTATAGCTGTTAGAATATCGCCGACTTCTGGTCAGGCAGGACAAGTCGAATCAGAGGTCTTGGCAAAACAGATAGAATTCATCCTCAAGATGAACAGTGCCTTTTTAGGTTTTCTCGGCATTATTGGGGCATTACTAACATGGTTCTTCAAGAA
>NZ_SMDQ01000019.1 GCF_012911975.1 Nodosilinea sp. P-1105
CAACTCTATTTTCAGCGAGGTTTCTATGCTCTATCCCTGATGCAGCAAGCTCTCTAGGTACGTTGTCACCCGTTAAGGTTTGCTGCACACGCTTCGCGTTCCATGTCGCTTGCGAAACGCGTCTACACCCATCCCTCACTCGTGGGTTACGACGGCATTTAAGTGACCTGGCAATTGCCCCAACCCTGACCGCCTAACCCACGCTACGAATCCAAAATCCAAAACCTCCCCATCCTCCCCATCCTCCCCCATCTTCCCCCTACAACCCAACACCAACATTAGCCGTCTCAAGTCTGTCACCGGCCTGGCCAAACCCCATCAGATACAACAGGGCCATCCGTACTGCCACACCACTGGTTACCTGTTCACTAATTAAGCTGAAGCGGGGGTCATCCATCAGGTCAGAGCTAATTTCGACCCCCCGATTTACTGGTCCAGGGTGCAGCACTTTAACCGTAGGCTGACAGGAGGCAATGCGATCGCGGGTAATCCCAAACCCCTGGTGATATTCCCGCAGGCTGGGCAGCAGATGTTGGGTCATACGCTCCTTTTGCAACCGCAGGGTCATGACAAAATCGGCTCCCTCTAGGGCCGGAGTCAGCGTACTGTGCTGGGTAATGGAGCGGGGTATCCCCAGGGGGCACTGGTCCACAAACGCCTGCCCAAAACCAGGGGGCAACAGGGTGGGCGGTGCCGCCAGGTGCACCTCCGCCCCGCAGGCAGTCAGGCTCCACAGGTTAGAGCGAGCGACCCGAGAATGGAGAATATCCCCCACAATGGCAACTTTCTTGCCAACCAACAAGCTACTGCTGGGGTTATCCGGATTGAGGGTCAACCCCAGTGTGAATAGATCTAAGAGCGCCTGGGAAGGATGGGCATGGAGACCATCTCCACCGTTCAACACCCCCACCCCGGTCTTGAGGCGATCCATTTCGGTGGCGATCGCCATGGGGACCCCCGCCTCCTGGTGACGAATCACCATCAGATTGGTGCCCATCGCCAGATAGGTTTTGGCGGTATCCAAAATAGTTTCCCCTTTGCTTAGGGACGACGTCCCTGGGGAAAAATTAATCACATCCGCCGAGAGGCGTTTGGCCGCCAGCTCAAAGCTGCTGCGGGTGCGGGTGGAGGGTTCAAAAAACATGTTGGTCACGACCACCCCCTGTAGGGCCGGTACCTTACGGGTACGTCGCGACAGCACCTCCCGAAAGCTCACAGCCGTCTGTACCACCGTTTCTAGCTCTGCCGCCGTAAAATCGGCCAAAGACAACACATGTCGTCGAGTCCAGGGAGTATCTACCATGGTCCGTTGCCTTAACCCCGCTCAAGTCCGTCATCACCATACCTGGAACTGGGGCCGGGGGGGGATGGGGGTATTATTGCTGGGGGTGATGTTGGTCGGGTGTGGTGTTGGTCGGGGGGACGAGGCAGATGGCAGCGGCGGGGCGGCGGCGGCAGTGATGTTTTTATCGCTGCCCAATCCTGCCGATGACTTGCAGCAGGCGGCCCAAGCCACCTATAGCCAGGAGCGACAATGGACGGTACCCGAGAACGCCACCACCGTCATGGTCTATCGCCTGATGTCAGACTGTGAAGGATACCAGCCGGAGCCGGTGCAGGTGGCCGAGGCCGAGGCCGAGGCCCTAGACCAAACGGTAGCCCTAATTTTGGCCGAGCAGCAGTTCCCAGAATTTACCCTATCGGGCTATCGGGTGACGGTGGACCCAGACACCAAAACCGCCACCATTGACCTGCGGGTGGCCCGCACCTCACGACGGGTGCTCAATTCCCTGTCGTTGTGTGAGCAAAAGGCGATGCTAGGCAGTCTCAAAGAAACCCTAGTCAACCATCCAGACTGGGGAATTGAGGCGGTGGACTTCACCAATCGCGGCAATCGGCTAATTTTGTAGGGAAATTATCGTTTTGATACTGATTTTGAGGCGGTGATGTACCAGCGCCAGGGCAGATCGGCCCCCTGGGTAAGGCCGATGCGGGTGGTTTGGGTGACGGCCCCAGGGCTGAAGCGGTCTTGCCCGGCGGGGCAGCGGTGCTCTAACCAGAGGCCGCTTTGGGGTGCCAGGGGGATTGCGGTGAGGCTGCGATCGATGTCCAATAGCTGACACAACTTGCCGGGGCCAGCCCCCCAGCGGTCTGACCTTTCGCGGCGATAGCCCTGAAGCCAGGGGGGAATTGTGTCTAGCTCAATGGCCCGCACCAGCACAGCGCTGGGGACGCGATCGCCATCGGTGACCACGTTAAAGCAGTGGTACATACCATAGATCAAATACACATAGCTATAGCCTGCTGGGCCAAACATCACCCGGTTGCGGGGGGTTTCCCGGCGATAGGCATGGCAGGCCGGGTCTCCGACGGTGTAGGCTTCGGTTTCGACGATAATACCTGTCAGTTGACGGCCATCGGGCCAGCGGCGGACGATGCGGCACCCCAATAAATCGGGGGCGACCTGCCGCGAACAGCGACTGAGCCAGGCTGGTTCAATCAGCCTAGAAGAACTGCTGGGGGAAGGGAGAGAGCGATCGCCCATGGTTTCAACTATGGCACAACAACATTAGGCATAACCCAAGCTTGGCCACCTGGTCTTCCCACGACCGGGTCCCCTTGCTAGGATAAACCTGGCCAATGCCACTGAAACTGTAAACTGAGACCGTAAACTGAGTCGAGGATAATGCCCTGGTTGGTCACTCTCCGAGTATTCAAGTTGGCTAGCAGCCATAGCCGTACAGGCTACGGCTATGCTATCTAGAGCAAATCTTTCCTTCTATCCACATTGAGCATTTATGGACATCAAACTTGTTTTAGCCATCCTCACCGGGGTATTTGTGGTAGCCACCCTGTTCTTTGGCACCAAAAACGGCTTTTACGATACCGACGACTATCACGGCAATGGCTCAGCCCACTAGGCTAGACTGATCTCACCGGCTCGACATCCCTACCCTGCATCGGTGATTCCAGAGTAGGGCTAGTAGGATAACTATAGTGGTGTGAGTACGGGAGATAATGACGTTGTGAGCGAGGTGGCCTGCTTTCCCTATGCTGTCGGCCATGGTCAAGAAGGCATATGCCTAGAGGTTCAACTGGGACCTAGGCGCGTGCTCTTAGACTGTGGGGTGGCGGATCTTGCCGCCTTAACTGCGGCTGATATCGGGGCCGTTGATTTTTTATTTTGTAGCCATGCCCATAGCGATCATGCCCGTGGCGTCTTGGCCTTCAACCAGAAGTTTCCCCAGGTACCCATCTACAGCAGCGAGGTGACGACCCAACTGCTGCCCCTGAATTGGCTGAACCAGCAAGATACGGTACCCCCTCATCTGGGCCAGGCCTTGCCATGGCATACCCCCATTAGTCTGGCGGATGATTTAACCATTCAGCTGTGGCCGGCGGGCCATTTACCGGGGGCCGCCTGTGCTTTACTCACCTACACTACCCCCCAGCGGGCTTACACCCTGTTTTATTCAGGGGATTTTTTTATTTCTAATTCTCGCCTGGTAGATGGTCTACCCTTAGAGGAACTGAGAGGGCTAAAGCCTGATGTGCTGATTGTTGAGGGCAGTGACGGTACAGCCCAACACCCCCATCGGCGTCAGCAAGAAAACCAGTTGGCGACTACGGTTAATCGTCTGTTGCAAGAGCAGCGATCGGTGCTCTTGCCCACCCCCACCCTGGGTATCGGGCAAGAGTTGGTAATGCTGTTGCGCAGCCACCATCAATTCACGGGCAAGAATGTCACCGTTTGGGTTGATCCGACGGTGGCCGCTGGCTGCGACCTGTACCTAGAGTTGATGCCCTATTTTCCCAGTAGTGTGCAAAATTTTGCTCGCCATCAGCCGCTGTTTTGGGATGAACGGATTTTGCCCCGCATTCGCCGCCTGGGGCCAGGGGACCGCCCTTGTGCTGACACCCCCTGCATTGTGATTGGTCACCGGGATGCTGACCTCAGTACCTACTGCCGCTCATCCCCCTATCCATGGACAGTGTTGCTACCAGAAGACTTTGCGGCTGATGTGGCGAATACGGTGCTGGTGGCTACGGACTCTGAGGCCGAGCGCACCCTGGACTGGCTGCAAACCCTAGGACCAGAAATGGAGTCAGGCCAAGTGCAGTTGGATACCTATCAGTTGACCACCCACTGCGATCGCGCTGGCACCACGCAACTGATTCACAATCTACGCCCCCAACACATTGCTCTTGTCCACGGTAAACCGTCTCACCTGGCTGATCTAGCTGGCCTCGAGGAGTTGCAAACCCGCTATCAACTGCACCTACCCTCAGCGGGCAAGCGGGTGGAATTTCCCATCGGCGATCGCTTCATTCAGCCCGCCGCCCCAGAGCCCATCTTCGAGGGAGAAATCACCGAAACCGATGAGACCCTCCAGGTGCAACTTCCCCCTGCGATCGCCGACGATCCTCGCTGGCGACGCTTTGCCGACACCGGCATGGTCCAAGCCCGGTGGCAAGGGGACGACCTGGTGATCAAAGGCATCAGTCAGCGGGAGTTGCTGCGGGCTGTCGGCAATGATGACGACCTCACCCGGCCCGACAGCTGTCGTCGCTGTCGCCATCTGCGGCAGGGGTATTGCCGCAATCCCGCCTCGCCCCTGTGCGGGTTTCAGGTCAGCCCTGAAGGGTATTGCTCCGCCTTTGAGGCCAAGCCACCGGCTCCTCAGCTAGAGTCCCCTGACAAGGAGGAGTCGGCGTAGGGGAGATGGGGAGATGGGGGGATGGGGAGATGGGGGGATGGGGGGATGGGGGGATGGAGTGGGGAAGTAGGGGAATTTTGGATTTTGGATTTTGAATTGAAGTCGCAGGTGCGTAGGGTGCAATAGCGGCCAGGGTCTAAAAGTATTGGCCGCAATGCACCGCTTTTGGCGAGGCAATAGATAACAGCCTGACGTAGGGGCGGACCGGTGTGTCCGCCCTGGCAGGGAATCTGGCCATGAAGAGGCGCCCCCAAGCACAGCCTGACGTAGGGGCGGACCGGTGTGTCCGCCCTGGCGGGGGAATTGTTGTGACAGCGGTCGTAGCGTGGGTTAGGCGGTCAGAGGTATAGGGCGCGCTAGGCCACCCGAGTTACCGCCGTAACCGACGGCTGGGGGCATAGATTATCAAGAGGAAATCCTGAAGTTTCGTTGGTATTAGTTGCCAAGTTCCCAGAAATCAGTACCATTGGGTCTGAGCTTATGCTGAAGGGGATAGTTCCAATGCCTGACATGACCCTTGATTTGCCCTCTCAACCTAAGGACGGTGCGACGGCCCCAAGTCTACTGGTGCAACAGGCCGTTAGCAGCCTGATGCTCGGCCTTGATGACGAGCTGCTGCGCTATCGCCAGAGCCGATCTGGGCAAGTGCCTAAGGGACCAGGCTCAACTATTAAGTTTCGTCAGGCCGCTCGCAAACCGATTAAGCTGATGACAGTGAATCAAGCAGCGGCAGCCACAGCCCCCAGGACGGGAACCTCAAGCCTAGCGGTTGCACCATCACCACCCACCAATCCTCAGGTGCAAGCCATCTTAGGGCAGCAGGCCCAACCCACCACCCAGGCCTACATCCCGAAAACCACGGTTCATCGCACCCAGCTTAGCCACGGCGGCACCCTCACCACCTACCGGGCTATGCCTGAAGACTACTTAGAGAGTAGCGAGGCCCTACTCGGCAGCCTACCCCAAGATGAAGCGAACGACTTGGATGAGGGGTCCTCGTTAACTCGCCAGTTAATCAGCCCCTTGGGCATTGGGGCGCTGCTGCTCCTGCTGGTAGGTAGTGCCAGTTTCGGGTATCTCGTCACCTCGCCCCAAGCAGTCAGCCACTTAACTGAAAATCCCCTGGTGCAGCGGTTGACCGGTAACTCAGACACCAGTGATGGCGAGGTTGCCTCTGAAATGGCGATCGCCGAAGACTCTCCCACCCCTGGCCTGCGAGGCATCGGGCCAGATTTGTCAGAGCAAGAGTTCATGGCTCTCAGCCTAGATCGCATCAGTGCTTTACCTGGCAGTCAGTCCTCGTCTAGGCCCGCCACAAGGGAAGTCGAGCTAGACGATATGGATATGGATACCCCTGAGGCTGCCCCCAACACCACAGACTCAGCCACCAGCCCCGATCGACAGGCCCTCTCCAGTCAGGGTACAACGTCGGTTCAGGCAGAGATTGTCCGGCCTCCTGCTCAAGCCAATCTAGAGACTGGGGCTACGGCACCTCGTGCCTCAGCCTCCCCTGCGCCCAGCCGCCAGCAACCTGCGGCCACCACTCCTCCGGCTAGGGTTCAGGCAGCCCCCCCGGCCGCCAGTGCACCGCCGCCCCAGCCGTTAGCGGCTAATCCCGCCCCGGCAGCCCCTAGACCCATCGCGCCACCGGCTCCCCTCTCCCAGGCCCCAGCCGCCTCTCCCCCAGCCCCAATCACCCAGGCCCCACCCGCCCCGTCCACCAGCTATTACGTGGTGACCGATTACGCCGGTAACCAGTCCTTAGAATCAGCTCGTACGGTGGTCGGTGATGCCTATGTGCGCAGTTTTCCCAACGGCACCCGCATCCAGCTCGGGGCCTTTTCCCAAGAGTCATCTGCCCGTAACCTAGTGCAGCAGCTTCAGAACCAGGGCATTCCAGCTCAGGTCTACACCCCCTAGTACCGCTAGGCAGAAATGCGATCACCTTGACTGAGGGTATCAGGTGCTAGGTGTCAGGTATCAGGAATGGTTGGTCGGCTTCTGCCAAAAAGTACTAGCTCCTGAGCCAGGTTGATGGTATGACGACCCTGCTATGCTGAAACAAGGTAATCCAGGCTGAGAAAATGGCTATCTTGGGAGAGGATCTATGGGCCTGTTAGACCGTGCATGGCGAGCACTGCGAGCCAACTTAACCGGGCTAGTGAATGACGCCGAGGACCCCGAAAAGGTGCTGGAGCAAGCTCTGGCTGACATGCAAACTAACTTAATTCAGCTCCGCCAGGCGGTTGCCCAGGCCATTGCCACCCAAAAACGTACGGAACGCCAAAGCGCCCAGGCTAAATCCACCGCAAAGGAGTGGTACAACCGGGCTGAACTGGCCCTGCAAGAAGGGTCCGAAGACTTAGCTCGTCAGGCCCTGGCCCGCCGCCAAGGCTATTTAGAGTCTGCCCAGGCGATGGATGCTCAAATTGGTGAGCAGCAGCAGGTGGTAACCAAGCTGAAGGATAATATGCGGCGACTAGAGGTCAAAATCGCCGAAGCCAAAACTAAGAAAGATCTGTATATCGCTAGAGCTCGTTCCGCCGAAGCCTCCCAACGCATTCAGGACATGATTGGACAAACTGGCACCAATAGCTCCATGGTGGCCTTTGAGCGGATGGAAGAGCGGGTAATGGACTTAGAGGCCAAGGCAGAAGCTTTAGAAGAGCTCAGTGGTGACCCGTTAGAGCGGCAATTTGCAGCCCTAGAAAACAACCACAGCCCGGTGGATAACGAGTTAGCAGCGATGAAGGCTCGGCTATTGGCCGGGGGCGAAGACTGATCGGTCTAGGACTGCTTGACAGAGACATGACCACCGTTGCTGAGGGTGTCAGGTATCAGGAATGATTGGCCGACTTATGCCGCAGAGCAAGGGCTGGCAATTTCACCCTACGATAGGTACGATCGCGGCCTTAAAGCAGAGATGTTCTTCCTCGGAGGTCCCCTAAGGCTGACTAATGGTATAGCAGTTACGGCCTGCGGCCTTAGCCTGGTACAGCGCCATGTCGGCCCGATGCAGGAGTTCTCGCGGAGAATGTTCCTGGGGGGTGGGGTAATGGCTAACCAGCCCAAAGCTGAGGGTAATCTCCCCGCTAACCAGTGAGTAAGCATGGGCCAGGTTGAGAGCGGCGATCGCCCGTTGAATGTCCTCTGTTAGCTGTACCGCCCCATCAATAGAGGTATTGGGCAGCAGCATGACAAATTCTTCGCCCCCATAGCGGGCAACCAGGTCCCCCGGGCGGCGTGAAACCGATTGCAACATTTGGGCGACCTGTTGCAAACAGTTGTCGCCAGCCAGGTGACCATAGTTGTCGTTGTAGGGTTTGAAATAGTCTATATCGCACAAAATCAGGGCCAGGGAGGTTTGTTGACGCCTGGCCCTCAGCCATTCCCGGTCCAGGGCCTGGTCAAAGCTGCGACGATTAGCCAATTGGGTGAGGCCATCAATGGTTGCTAACCGGTTCAGCTGAGTGTTGACTAGCGTTAGCTGTTGATTTAGCTCCACCTGGGCTGCCTCTGCTTGCTTGCGCTGGGTAATATCCCGCACCATGATCAGTACTTCGTGGTCGTTAAGGGGGACAACCCGCGACTCTTCGTAGCGGGTTTGGTCGTTGAGTTCTAGGGCATGTTCATAGCGCTGCTGGGTGCGAGTGATTAGGGCCTGGTGCACATAGTGCATGCGCAGATCAGCTAAGGCTTTCGGAAAGCCAACATAGACGGACTGGGGGTGATCCCGCGAGATAGGACCGTAAAGAGCAATTTCACCTCCCGAAATCAGGTTAAGAATATAGCCCTCGCCGTTCACTCGCATCAGCAGGTCAGGAATGGCGTCTAACATAGCCTGTTGGGTAGCTTGCAGGTCTTTGAGGGCCAGCTCAGCTTGTTTGCGATCGCTAATATCGACCGTGGTGCCATCAATCCGAATCGGGTTTTGCTCTGCATCAACCACCAGCCTGGCCTGGCCATGTACCCAGCGGATGATGCCATCCGCTCGGACAATGCGGTACTCGCAGTCCAGTTTGCCGGTTTGGTCTAGTTGCTGGATAGCGGCCATCAACCAGGAACGGTCCTCTGGGTAAACGCAGTTAAACCACAACTCAGGATGACTGAGAAAAGCCTCGGGGCTATAGCCATAAACAGCCTGGGTAGCAGAGTTCACATAAATGGTAGCCAGGCTGTTTGGATGCACCGACCAGACCACCGACTCTAAGGAGTTGAGAATGCTATCCATGCGCTGCTGCTGCGATCGCAAATCAGCCTCAACCTGCAACAGTTGAGCCGCCTGCTGGGCTGTCTGTTGTTCTAGCTGACGTTTCAGAGCGCTGCGCTCTGCCTCTAGCTGTTGGCGATCGCTAGTATCGCGAAAAATCGCTAAATGGCAGTGGGGGCTAATGTGAGCTGTCAGTGATAACTCTCCAGGTTTTACCGCTCCGCTAGCCAATCTCAGGTGGCACTCGCTGTAGCCCTGACCCTGTTGCAACCAAGCCTGCCACAGCCCTTCAAAATTCCTTTCTGTATCCACAAACTCAGTCATCGGTCGCCCGACCAAGGTCTGTCGAGGCAGCTCCAACAGCTGACAGGCTACTTCATTAGCCTCCAGGCAGCAACTCTGGTTATCCAGCACTACCATGGCATCGCAGGAGGTGGTCAACAACCGCCCCAGGGGCTGATTAGGTTCCCAGGGTAGGACTGTATCTGCTGCAGAAAGCTTAGGGTCAGAGAAAGTTGACATTTTCAGAAGCTGGCAGGAAGGGTATCAAAGGCTAAAAAATACAGAGGTTACAACGATTCAGCCTAGAAGCTGCCCTGCCTTCATAGTAGACCGCCCCCGGTATTAAGAAAGCCAACAACTGGGGGATCGCGCCCAAACAAACAGCGCAAAATCGATCTAGAAGCCTACGATCGATACACCTAACGTGGTGTCTCCTAACGTGGTGTTTCCTAACGTGGTGTTTCATGCCCCAGCCGCTTCTGGACAGAGTAGGCTTCACCAGCGCCGCCCCTGATTCCGACCATCATTCAGGATTTTATCGTGATTGCTTTTCCTCCCCAGCCCTACTGCCACCTGAGCCAGGTCACCGTCGTGGGAGCTGGCAACGTCGGTAGCACCCTAGCCCAGCGAATTTTAGAGCGCAACCTAGCCAATGTGGTCTTAGTTGACATCGTCGAGGATCGCCCCCAGGGGATTGCCCTTGATTTAATGCAGTCTCGCGGCTGCGAAGGCCACAATCGCACCATTACAGGCACCAACACTTACGCTGACACCGCCGACTCAGATATTGTGGTGATTACCGCTGGGCTACCACGCCGCCCCGGCATGAGCCGTGACGATCTGACCCAGGTGAACGGCAAAATTGTGATGGAAACCGTGCAGCGGGCCCTGGACTATTCCCCCCATGCCTGCATCATTGTGGTCACCAACCCCCTGGATGTAATGACCTACCTAGCCTGGACAGTAAGTGGGCTGCCCAGCTACCGAGTCATGGGTATGGCTGGCGTGTTAGACTCAGCCCGCTTCCAAACCTTTATTGCCATGGAGCTAGGGGTACCGCCCAGGGATGTATCAGCCATGGTGCTAGGCGGCCACGGCGATCTGATGGTGCCGTTACCCAAATACTCCACTATCAGCGGTATTCCCGTGAATGAGTTGCTGTCCCAAGAGCGCCTACAGGCGCTAATAGAGCGCACCCGCAACGGCGGGGCCGAAATTGTGCAGCTGCTGAAACAGGGGGGTGCCTATTACGCCCCAGCCTCGTCTACCTGTCTGATGGTGGAAGCAATTTTACACAACCAGTCCCGGATCTTGCCCGTAGCCGCCTATCTGGAAGGGCAGTACGGCATCCAGGATCTTTTCTTGGGGGTTCCCTGTCGCCTGGGGCTGAAGGGGGTCGAGCAGGTGCTAGAGCTGTCTCTGACCGAGGGGGAACAGGCGGCCCTAAGCCGGTCTGCCAGCTCGGTGAAGGAGCAGGTGCAGCGCTGTTTGCAAGACCTATCGGTTTAGGTGAGCACCACAATCAGTAGCAAAAAACCGGTTACGATCGCCGCCGACTGCCAGAAAATGTGCAACGTCATATTGTTAACCATGGTGGTTGGCCTCCCAACCTTAAAATCAATCTTGGGTCTAGTGAGCCAGGGTCGTCTATGCACAGAAACAGATAAATCCTGAGTTGGCCTCGCCTGGTCTTGTCTTAGTCTTCCCGCCAGACAACCCTGAGTTGATCCTGCAGCCAGGCTGTCAGGCTCCAGGTGCTCCTGACTGGTAGTCTGAGGCATCAGTCGGCCCACCATTCCTGACACCCACCTCTGCCCACTTCGACAGGCTCAGCGCAGGCTTCCCAGGAGGGGATGCCGATACCTGACACCCTCGGCAACGGTGGTCATACTTCAGCCAGGCAGTACTAGCGCTAACTCTAGGACTAACCTAAGCTGCTATCGGTGCCCCAGGGGTGATGCTCCCCGGGGCAGGCGGTGACATTGTCTGACAGAGAAGGTGATCAGTGACCCAATTTTTAGCGATTCCCACACCCGCCCCCCAGCATTACTGGCTCAGCCATGGCCGGGTTCCCCTAGCCTGCTTGCCTACCGATGGGGGTGATTATGCCCCGATCCCTGACCTGGCGGCCCCACCTTTTTCAGAGGACCTGGTGGCAGTCCATGTGGAAATTACGGGAGGGCAACTTTCGGCCATTGTGCCCGCTAGCCAGCCCCTGCCCCCAGATGTTCCCCAGTACAACCTGCACCAGGGGCTGCTATGGCCCTGCTTTGTGGATAGCCACACCCATCTGGATAAGGGGCAAATCTGGCCCCGCAGGCCCAACCCCGATGGCACGTTCCATGCCGCCCTAGAGGCCGCCCGCCAAGACTACGCCTGCTGGCAGGCAGACGACCTCTATCGCCGCATGGAATTTGGCCTGCGGTGTAGCTATGCCCATGGCACCCAGGCCCTGCGCACCCACCTGGACTATGTCGAGGGCAAAGAGACGCTAAATTTTCAGGTTTTTGCGCAGCTAGAGCAGATTTGGAGCCACAAACTGACCCTACAAGCGGTGGGGCTGACGGCCATGTCCATTTACGGTCAGCCCAAGGCCGAGGCCTTTGCCAATCTGGTCGCCGACCATGGGGCTATTTTGGGTGGTGTGATTTACCCCGACCCTGACTTAGCACAATGGATTGATCGGGCCTTTGTCCTGGCGGAGGAGCGAGGGTTAGAGCTGGATTTTCACGTTGACGAGAGTCTGGACCCCCAGGCAGAAGGACTGCGCCTGGTGGCCCAAACCAAATTGCGCCGAGGGTTTCAGGGGCGGGTAAACTGTGGACACTGCTGTAGCCTATCAGTGCAGGCCACAGACCAGGCCCAAGAGACCATGCAGCAGGTGAAACAGGCGGACATCAGTATTGTCAGTCTGCCCCTGTGCAACCTCTACCTGCAAGACCGCCACCAGGGGCGGATGCCCCGCTACCGAGGAGTGACCCTACTGCCTGAGCTACACCAACTGGGGGTGGCGGTGGCCCTGGCCAGCGACAATTGCCGTGACCCCTTCTTTGCCTACGGCGACCACGACATGGTGGAAGTGCTCACCCAGTCGGTGCGCATCGGCCACCTCGATCGGCCCATTGGCGACTGGGCTAAGGCGGTCACCAGTACCCCGGCCCAAATGATGGGCTTACCCAGTGGTGGTCTACTGAAGACCCACCAACCAGCTGATATCGTGCTGTTTTCGGCCCGTACCTTTAATGAGCTGTTGTCACGCCCCCAAAGCGATCGCGTGGTATTGCGCCAGGGCCAACCCATTGACACCACTCCCCCCGACTACCGGGAGCTAGACTAGGCCCCTTCCAGGTCTGGAGGCAGGGGCGCTCCATCTGGGCCTTCCAGCACAAACCCGGCATCGCGGATCAACTCATAATCAGCCTGGGCAGCCTGGCCAGGGGTGGTCAGATAGTCGCCAATAAAAATAGAGTTGGCGGCATAGAGCCCCAGGGGTTGTAGTTGCCGCAGCTGCACCTCACGTCCACCAGCAATCCGCAGCTCTTGGCTGGGCAACAGCAGGCGGTACAGGCAGAGAATCCGCAGGCACTGGCGAGGGTTAAGCTCTCGGCGGCCCTCAAACGGGGTACCGGGAATGGGAATCAGGAAGTTCAGCGGCACACTGGTCACCTGGAGATCCCGCAGGGCCAGGGCCATATCGATAATGTCATCGGCGGATTCCCCCAGGCCAAAAATCCCCCCGGAACAGGTGGTCAGCCCGGCTGACTGTACCGCCTTCAGGGTTGCCATCCGGTCTTGAAAGTCATGGGTGGTGCAGATATCGCCATGGTGCCGCTCTGAGGTGTTGAGGTTGTGGTTAACCCGGTCAACCCCGGCCGCCGCCAGCTGTTGGGTTTGCTGCTCATCCAATAGCCCCAGGCAGGCACAGATTTTCATTGGGTAGCGGGCTTTCACCTGGCGCACCGTCTCCAGCACATCGGCAAACACTCTCGGGGCAGGCGATCGCCCCGAAATCACCATGCAAAATGTCCCCGCTTTCAGGGTATAGGCCCGCTCGGCCGCCGCCAGGATCTTCTCCTGGGCCATGAAGGGATACGTTTCAATCTCAGCGGTCGAAATTTTAGATTGTGAGCAATAGTGGCAGTCCTCGGGACAGAGGCCACTTTGGGCATTCAGCAAGAAGTGCAACCGCACCCGATTGCCCCAGTAGTGGCGCCGCACCCGATAGGCGGCAGCTAACTGATCCAGCAGGGCTGTGTCGGGGGCGTTGAGGACCGCACGGGCCTGCTCGCGGCTAAGCACATCCCCAGCTAAGGCCTGATCTGCTAAGGCTTGCCAATCCAGGCTGGGGGAAGCAACAGGAGCAAAAGTCATAGGTGTTCAGTAAAAATTAGCTATCTTCCAACACTCTCACATCGACCGTACTGGTATTGAAATTGTAGAGATCGCCATCTAATTCAATCTGAGTACCTACCTTTACCTTGCTGTTGCCGAACACAGGCCCCGTAGCGGTAATCTGGGCGTCGTCCTCCAGGGTAATTAGCATATCGATGGTGTAATCCAGCTCGGGCCGAGGATCGGGGAAGGCCATGACGGTGCCATCGGGTTGGGGCACCGCCGTGCTCCGGGGCAGGCGACGCACTTCTTTCACCTTGACGCTGCCGTAGGGTTGGTTGCGGATGATGATGTTGGTAGTGTCTGAGTTCTGGATGGTCTCAAACAGGCGATCCGGATCGGAGGAGGTTAGCCCTCGCACCATCACATCAACTTCAACTGGCCTGGTCACCGCCCTGACCTGGGCGACCGACCCCGACGTGCCAGGGTAGAGAAAAATGCCAAACAACACCATCAAAATAATCAATCCGGCAGCCACATCTAAGATGCTGACTTTACCAAATAGTCGTCCTTTAGAGTCAATTAGCGTCATAGCCGTGCTTGCCCTTGGGCCTAGGTGAGTGAAGGGACAACGAGCGGTACTCGATTCCTACGGTGATGATTATAGGTCGATATCATTGAACCATAGGCTGGCACTTGTGGAGCATGGGTGCGTCTTTAAATGTGAGCTGGGCAACCTGTAGTGATGGTAGCCAGATTGATTAGTGGCCACTGGCCGTTGCCGTTCGGTTAATCACACTTCAAGGTGTAAATAACCCCCTTGTGTAGATCCCCCTGCTCAGTGCCACAACCAGGGTTGCTGTGCTGCTGATGCTTTTTAGTTCACCTGGTTTCGCTCGACGCTTACGCACACGTTCAACGCACCATTATGTTTTCCTTCCTCACCTCCCACTCAAAATCCCTATGGCGGCGGGGGCTGTATGCGCTAATGGCCTTTGTAATGGCCATTGGTATTGGTTTGGCCACCCCAACCCCTTCCCACGCTAGCCTGTTTGATCTAATTTTTCAGGGCATTCGCTATGTCCAATTGGCCAACCTGTCCGACCGGGATGAGGTTAATCTCGGCACCCAAATTGACCGTCAACTGAAGGCCCGACAAGGGGTGCGGGTTTATAATCGCAATGCCGACATTAATGCTTACGTGAATGAGATTGGGCAACGGCTGGCCGCCAGCAGCGATCGCCCCCAGATTCCCTATACGTTTCAAGTGGTTGACAACAACAGTGTAAATGCCTTTGCCACCATGGGAGGCTTTGTTTACATTCAAACCGGGTTGATTAGAGCCGCCCGCAATGAGGCCGAATTGGCGGGGGTGATGGCCCATGAAATTGGTCACATTACCGGCCGCCATGCCCTGCAGCAAATGCGCCAGGCGGCACTGGCCAGTGGCATTGCCGGTGCCCTGCGGGTCAATCAGGACACCCTGGTGAATTTGGGGGTACAGCTGGCTTTACAGTTGCCCAACAGTCGTGAAGCTGAGCATGATGCCGATCGTCGTGGCTTCCATAATATGGGTCGGGCCGGGTATGATACCACCGGGTTTATTACCTTCATGCAGCAGCTGGAGCGTCGTGGCGGCAGCCCACCGGAGTTTTTGAGCACCCACCCCAACCCCGGCAATCGGGTGAATAATCTCCAGAGCATGCACAATGCTGGGGAGTACGACAATGCTGGTTACGGCACCGATGAGGCGGCCTACCAAGCTCGCATTCGTGGGCTATAGGGTTTGTTGGCGACACGCCCGTAGCCCCCAAAAGGCTAAATTATCGTCCTGAATCAGGTGGGTTGATAGGGGGCTCTTTTGCTGGGCCAGGTAAGTGGCGATCGCGGCCCCATCTCCCCCGGTCAAAACCACCTGGCCACCAGGATAGTGCTGCTGCCAGTCAGCGATAAAGTCACGAACACCAGCCAACAGGGTATAGATCACGCCACTGGCCATGGCGTCAGGAGTCGCCAGCGCCCAGCGATGGGGGAGCTGCTCTGGGTCCACCAACACCTTGGGTAGTTGGTCAGTAAAGGTGTTGAGTGTCTTGAGTTGCAGGCCTAGCCCAGGGGCGATCGCACCTCCCACCAAACCGCCCTGGTCGGCGGCAGTGTAGGTGAGGGCCGTACCGCAGTCAATCACCAAACTGGGCCAACCATAGGTTTTCCCTGCCCCCAGCACGGCTAAGGCTCGATCAATACCCAGGGTTGGGTAAAGCCCGGACAGGGGCACTTGCCCCAAATCAACCCGATGCAGATGAGGATAGAACACCAGTTGATCTAGCACAGAGGGCACCACAGCAGCGGCCCAGAGGGGTAGGGGCGATCGCCCCTCCAGCCCCCCGGCTTGCATTATCGGCGAAGGTAGGCCCAGTTCCAGGCGTTCCCAACGGTGAGCAGCAAAGTTCGCAGAGGCCAGAGCCTGCATTTGCGCCGCTGATAAATGGTCCGTATGCCAGCCCCCCAGCCACTGATTGTCTGCAAACAACCCCCAATGTAGACGGCTATTGCCAACCACCAACGCTAGCCAAGGGGAGAGAGGTTTTGCCGCTGTAGTTTCTGGGTTCAAGGCGGTTTACGGTTCACGGGTTGCGGTTTAGAGGCTTGGGTTTTGGGTTTTGGGTTTTGGGTTTCGGGCACACGGTTCACGGGTTGCAGTCTACGGTTAGCACCGTTCGAGGAGTGCCCGGAGGGCGGGGTGGTCCCCTCCTGGGAGGGGTGCCCGGAGGGCGGGGTGGGTCTCATCGAACTTGAGTTGACCCACCCCTACCTACTTCGACAGGCTCAGCACAGGCCTCCCAAGGAGGGGATTTCGGAGATTAATGACGCCAAATCTCTGCACCTATCACCTAACCCCTGTCACCCTCAGCTATCCTGGTCATATTTCCGCCAGCCGATACTCGATTTAAACAACTGAAGAGTGACCATCTTGGCCACTCTCCGTTAAGACTTTTGCAGTTGTCGGAATCAAACCAAACTTGGTTATTCCGTAGCTTTAGTTCAATCAATAATCAAGCGAGACCAATAAACGAAAGGTATTCATGATCTTGACGACAGTTGCCCCCGCCACCCTATGTCTTAACCGACATTCAGGAATAGGTTGGATAACCGAAATCGGTTAAATAACCCCATGAGTTGGGTGCATAAACAGGGCAATTAAGTTATGTGTCAGGTACAATCACCAGCCTGATGAAACCGCGAATCTGAGCTAGGCTTGTATGTTTATTCAGTTGTCTTTCGATGTATCTAACCTACCATAGCTGACCCGAGCTGGGAATAGGTTTTACCGTTTGTTACCCTGATTTACAGAGGTTATGATTGGTAACAATATTTCGGCCAGAGGAAAATTGACTTGGTACGCCCTCAAACTCGCATCCTGAGTGGCAGCGTATTCCTTAAGGCAGGCAGCTGCGACCGTAATAGCATTCACCAAGCCGGGCTTGAGCTTAACCCCTGACTCCTGTCCCCTAGATGATGAGCACTACCCACCATCGGCAGACAGCTTTCCAGAAGGTCACTTAACTGCATTGAGTCAACTTACCAACATAATTTAATGCAGACTTTTGTTTTAAGTGGATATTTTGCATATGCTTCTTGACTGTATTCGGAGCAATAAATAACTCAGACGCAATTTGCTTGTAAGTGTAGTTTGCTCGTTGTAGCAACCAAATCTCCGTTTCACGCTCGGTCAAGCCAAACTCTTTCGCCTCTTCTAAGGCAATGCCCCTAACCAATTGATATTGGTCCCTCATCTCGAAAATAATACAAGATTGCCCCAGAGATTCCAATTTCATATAACGTGCTGTAACACTGAAAGTAGCAGCGCTACTAATACAGATTTTGGTTTTCGTGATCCAATGTTGTCCAGGAAATTTACGTCTTATATCAGAAATATAATTGCACAAATAGGAAATTTCTTTTGGTATAGCATCCGACGATTGCCGTTCTTGATTAATTTGGCGCAATATACGGCACGCACAGTCGTTTGCATACAGTGTCTGCTTCCCTTCAGTGACAATCAAGATGCCACTAGTCAGTTTTGTGAGCGCTTCTTCCACTACTGGATCACGAATGTCAATTTGATCCTGGTTTGTTGAATCAAATTCATCTGAGATCTGTTTTTGATCTTTAAGAAGATTTTCTACTGGCACCCGAATGAATAACATGTTCTTACATCCCTGGCCTTAAAAGAAGACCAATTAAATGGCTTCACATAGTCCAACTCTCACGTCACACCAAAGAAGAAGTCCGGCAGCATAACCCTCTATATGCTCAATCGAACTACACATAAAAAGAAACTAGACCTCAACTTCAGACAAGATCAGAAAACTGTCTGTCAGCAATCAAAAAATAGATAACATCAAGTAGACCTTGCTCTGCCATATTGTTTCACGAGCAACATGAAACCCACAGCGACTCCAACTGAGTAACGGAGCGAAGCTACGTCGAGATATCTCAGTCGTTAGCAAATTTTAAGGCTCCTCCCTTTAGTCGGAATGACATCACCTAATTACGTTCCTCTACTTCAGGAGATGAGAAGATCAGAACATTTGATCTTTCACATAATCTCCTTCCTTTATCAGGAATAGCACTTTTCCTAGAACAGGTTTGGCTTTTTTAACCGATATTTACGCATTTTCCGTGCCCCCCAGTAATTTCAGTTGAGTTAGCCGCAGCGATATAAGCACTAGAGTGGGTCAAGGTGTCCCGGCGTGGTGCCTCAGTCGGCACAGGCATCGTCGGTCTAACGAGTGCCAGGTCTCCTGACTGTCCTCAGGTAGGGTAGCTTCAGGCCAGTGACGGGATCAGCCTTGCCTATATCTAGGGTATCAAGTCTACTCAGGGCTGTATTACTCCCGAGATGAGTAATCGAAACCAGCAATGGAGCAGTCGTCATCGGTGAAATCAAGCATTTTCGGCCTGTTGCAACAGTTCGCAACACAATATCTGTGATTTTACGGATCAAGCAGTTCTGGATTTAGAAGCAAAACCAAGACAGTAAGAGCGATTCTATGGTTCCTAAATTGAAATACCCCTAGGGTGAGTACATCAACTCCCAAAATAACTGCGATTATCGAAGTGTGGTTAAGCAAAGGTCATCCACCAGGTTTCCTTTACATCAACCACATGAATTTCAAACAAATTGTTTCACCAAATTAAGAGGATACTTATCATGGCTGGTCAACCTACAAAAACTCGGCATACTCGAAATATTTTGTGGTTTGATTTAACGGAGCTATCAGTTTTCGATCAAGTTCCGACTCCACCCCTAGCAGAATTCCAAGACCCACTATCTATCGTCCCTGTAACCTCTGATTTTGTAGTTCAAGTTAAGTTTGAGATGGGTGGATTTGTGGCCTCCCACTATGCTAACGGGCGTCATAATTACACCGTTAAAGTATTCGCCGAATCAATAGGACCAGGGCCTGAGAAGGAGATCGGTGAATTGCACGCTAGTCTGGTTGCTAACCAGCTTCAGTATACTAATAACGTTCGAGTTACCGCTGGTACGTTAACTGAACTTGGCGTCTATAAGTTGGTTGCTACTGTCACCTTTGATGTACCCCCCCCCAGTGGTCCTGCAATGATCGGGTTCTCCGACAGCCCCATTATGATTCAAATCAAGAACCCACTTCATTGAGTTTCTGAGATCCCCTAAGCTAACTGCAATAACCAGCAATATTCAGTGATGCTCAGGGGCGCTCTCTCCGATTCCGCGGTTTTATAGTCGTTTACATGGTGACTCGCTTTAGAGTAAGGTTCTTGACCTTTCCATGCTGGGGACACCATGTAAATGACCACCATAGAAGTTGAATCCTCGTAAAGGCCATAAGTCTTGAACTGTCGTAGGGTGAGCACTGCCCACCAGCTTTAACTCAGTATCATTTCATCCTATAAAAAAGTAAGTTTCTTCACTGCGCACTCTGCGGATATCAAGTCACAGAATGACAACTTCTCCCGCGCTAAAGGCTTTGCAGAATACACTATTAAATTCAGATACTCAACAGCTTAGTTAGCGCAATTCATGACCATTACTTAATAGACTTAAGCATAGTACCTCCATTGCATTGAAGTTATTTTGCGGAAAATCCTTTTTATACAAAGAGAACTCATCATCAAGGATATTAACCATGGAACCTATTGACGAATCTAAACAAGCAGGTCAACTATTACCAAATACAGATCAAGACCCAGACTCTACTGATAGTGTACCGGCCCAAGCTGCTGCATCACCAGTCGACGAAGGTGAATACCAGACCACTACCGCCGAGGCTGAATCCAGATCCAGTCCTCCAAGGAGCTCTACTGTCACTGATACCCCTGGCAAGAGCCAATCCGTTGCTTCTTTCACATTAGAATTTCTCGTAAAAGAAACAAATGACGGCTATATTCAGCAAGTCGTGGCCGAGCATTTAGAAGATAGACAGCAAAAAGTCACCGCATCATTCCATGATGACGATATCTACACCTGGATACTGGACAAAGTAGCTGAATCTCTTAATAAATTTTCCCCTCAGATGGTGATTCAGGAAAATGCGATCGCGCTTGAAATTATCGAGATAAACTTTTTGCAACCCTCTATTTCGTCTGTAGCCACCCTATCGAAAGCTCAGATCACTGATAAAGCCGCCGTACTGCTGACGGAGATTCTCAATAGCCGCTATCCTGTCGTGGTTGAAGTCACCTTCCAGCTGGTTGGCTTAGGAATTACGGCACTAACCCGAGAGAAGCCAGCTTACCAAATCCAGGGTAAGTTCCATAACCGAGCTGATGGTACTCATATACCGATAGAAAGTTCTCCTGCTGGTAATCTTGCCACTGGCCAACGCACCTATAAAGCGCGCTCGCCAGAAACTACGCTATCCTCAGGGACGTACCGATTTGACCTGGCTGTTGCCATACCACAATTACCTCTACCACCAGCCACATCAGAGGTTTCTGTCACCCTTTTGCCCTTATAGCCGAAGCTCATAGGACAGTTCCCACTGGTGCGAGGTATGTGCAGTAAAACTGTCCTCTCAGGAGAACCTAATGAGCACCAATGACTTTGACTGGGAAAGCTTTCTTAAACAATGGAGCAAAGCCATTTTAGACTCCATGGATCAAGAAGAACGACACCTGTTACCCCAGGAGGTATTAGCATCAGGATGGCTTGGCTATCCAGGGGCAACGGACGAGGAATTGACCAGGGTTGAGCGGCGGATTGGGATGCCTCTGCCCCCCTCTTACCGGTCTTTTCTAACCGTATCGAATGGTTGGCGACAAACTGCGAAAGCAAGCGATACCTCCAACCATAAATTCTGGTCTACGGAGGACATTGATCGGTTTTCAAATCGTCACGCTTCCTGGATTAGGGAGTTTTCTGAACGTCAGGATATCAGCACGGCTAACTTAGATGATGACTTCTCAGACATTGATGACCAATGGGAACCTATCGAAATTTCTAATGAAGAATACTTGATTTATGATGATAGTCAAGACCCCAGCAAAATCAAAACCAAACACCTAAATACGGCGATTGAAATTAGTGATGTGGGTATCGACTCCATCTATTTACTGAACCCTCAAGTGGTGACGCCAGAAGGGGAATGGGAAGCGTGGTTCTTCGCAGACTATTTACCAGGAGCCGATCGTTATCCTTCCTTCCGAGCAATGATGGAGGCTGAATATAAAACTTTTTTAGAGTTCCAAGGGGCAAGTGCAGATACTGGCCAACAACCAGTCGCCGAGGATATCCCTGAAGAAACTGAGTTAGCGACAGTTGGGTCTAAGACAGCAGATATAGCTCTAGATTTGACGGCGATCGCTGATCAGGAGCAAGCTGAAAAGTTGTGCAGTCAGGGATTGCAGGCAGACTCGATTAGTTCGATGGATTGGCAGTCCTTAAGAACAATCATGGTGGATGTTCAGGCTAGAACCCTCAATCAACAGGTCGATTATAGAATTCTGGCCCAAAGTGATAAAGATGATCAGCCTGAAATCTGGTCGGGCTTAACCAGGGAAAGGCTACAATTCTGGGTTATGCAACAGCTTGAAGATGCGCAGAGCAGCCCAATCATTGCACCTGCAGTATCAGTCAGGGTTACCACTCATCTTGATCGTTTTACATCTACGTTGCCAGATCAGCCTAAACTCATCCCAGAACAGCCAGATACTTTCAGTGATAGCCCAACCGCTGAAACCAAGCCAGAGGCCTTACAAGTTGAACTAGTCATCGAAGTCGATCAACTCATCATCCATCAACCAGAAAATACCGTAAACAAAATTGTTTTTTCTTCTACGGGTAATCACAAGGCAAAGTCTAATGACCTGGGATTTCTATCCAGCCATAGGCCATTTTCAGTCGAGCTTTGTTTTCATGTGGCGGGGCATCAGGCTAACAGTTCGAAGCTTGATCAGGTCATTTATAAGGTTCAAGTTTTTGCTCAAAATCGAATTAACCATCAGTGGATAATTCTAGGGGAAACTCAAGATAAATCTCTGATTAGTGGTCAATCTGACTATCAAACAAGATTCTTTAACAAGAATCTGACAGCAGGTCTATATCGCCTACAGGTGATCACCAGTCTAACTGGAGCCACAGCAGCACTTTCGTCTTTTGAGATCCCACTCATTAATGTGACTTAACAGCCAGAGATTCATTGCGCTGAACAGTATTTTGTTAAAACAAAAATTCAATCACTTAAAAACCATGAGTTATATAAAGTCAGATATCGTGTATTGTGGGCATAGCAGACATGGGAAATTTTCTTTACTGGATCGCTGAGAATCCTGTTGGAGTATATATTTTAATTGTTGCTATCTTATTGATATCAACACTCTTATCAGAGAGACAACCATATCTAGCAACCTGCTTAAGTCGTGTCTGGAGTAAGGTTAAGCATCTACTGCTACAAGGCTTTGGATTATGGTTAGTCCTATTTACTTTCACTATTTTTGTAATCTTACTCATTCATGAGATAGATTTAATTGGAGCAGAGATTTTTGACTCTACATCATCAGGCCTTGAATATTTAGACTATTTGAATAGCATAATACGTTCCCTAGGAATTATATTTTCGATTGGCCTTATTTCTTTTGCCTTATATTGGCTTTTTAATAACAAGGTAGGAATTGTGATCTTGCCTTTTGACGTGATTTATGGCCCATCAGAGCATCAGAGTTTAGTCCCAAATCATCAAGAGAAAAAATATACTGTTAATCAGGGCTCATTTTTAGCCAATCTTCTTATAGAAGAAATTCATAGAATTAAAAGCATACATATGATGCCCAGAGAGTTCAAAGATGATAGTTCTGATGAAATAAACTTAAGATTGGAATTTAGAAATTTTCCTCCCTTGACTTCTTTAGAACATGATCTTGGCGAAGCATTAGCTGACTTAGGCACAATAGAGTTTGGCAATGCCAAGCTTTCGCTGGGCTCATTCTTACTTAGCATAAAAAGAGCATGGCCATTTGGTGGTGTCAACGGCATTATTTCAGGAAGCGTTCGCACTAACCCAAGAACTCAAGAAATAGTCGCCCGTATAGACTATGGGAATAAAATCAGCGCCTGGAAAGCGACACAAGAAAACTGTCAGGGAACAGTGTTTATTTCAGAAGATATGATTCGCGAGCTAGCCTACAAGATAGTCTTTGACCTGATCCCCAAAAAAAAGCTTCCTGCTAGAACATGGAAAGCTTTGAGGGAAATTACAGAGGCTATAGCCTGTTTTGAGCAGTACTTCAGAACCAATATAGATAGTGCACTTGACCAGGCCTATAACCATCTAGAGCAAGCCTTAAAAAAAGATGTGAGGTTAGAAACTTGTCACGATATCCATTCGGAGACATTAGCTGACTTCTTCTATAGAATTGGCTTATCATATCTTTTGAGGAATAAGCATGAAGAAGCAGGCAGGGCCATAAAACAAGCGCTTAAACTAGATCAGAATTCAAACAATTTATGTTTTTATTACAATGCCCTCGGCAATGTTTATTTGGCTCAGGAAAAAACTGAGAAATCAGAACTACATTATCGACGATCTATTGACGAATATGAAAAAAGTAAGCAAACCAAATCCAGAAATGAAGTCGATAACTGGTTCAAAGTTCTGATAAAATATTTAACTTTTCACTATTATGATCTCACATACAAGTTATTTTCCTTACTTTATCAACTCAGACTACGCAACTCACCGCCAGCGAGCCTAAAATACAAGGCAAAGATTTTCGCTTATCCATACAATGGGATTGGAAATATTTGTTGGCGTCAAAAAGGAGACTTTAGTGATGCATCTCAAAGTTACAATAAAGCAATTGAAATAGATCGACACTTTTGGAAAAGTTATCACAACCTAGGAGTTATTTATCTATATCAAAATACATTTCATTTTTGTGAAAAAGATTTTAGAAAAGCCCATTACATGTTTGAAAAGGGCCTATATTATTGTAGCAAACCATCATCCGCTTGTCACAGTGGAATAAGTCTGGCAAATCTATTTCTCATAGTTTCATTTGAGCAAAAATTGCTTGCTAATCACGTAACATTTAAGTTTCACATAGCTTATCTCATCACTGAAGAATCAGTATTTCTTAGTCAGTCTTTGGTTGCCAAGAAAATTTTACAATTTCTTGATAGACTTTATACTTTTGACAATATCTTAACTGAGAGAGAAACAGATCAGGAACAGCGAAGCGAGATTATTAGCCATTGCGAATACCAGATGCTTAGAGCCATAGATTTAAGCCCTAAAGAGAATTATCTGAATTGGAATTTAGGACTAATATATGCCTGGCAATCTAGATTTGATATGGCTTATCAGCAATGGGAAATTGCTGCAAACAAGGCCCAGGCTGACAACAAGCATTTTTGTTCAATGGTGTATAGATGTGCGAAATACTCACTTAAATCAAGACATTTTGATGGATTAAAGAATTACCACTCCAGTATAAAAGGCCACTACTCTGGCGTTAACGTTGGCAATTTAAAGAACACAATCAAAGATTTAGAGGTGATTAGATTATCAGTCTTTAAGGCGATAATTGCTGGTCGAACCAGGCCTAATCGACTACAGGATATTACTGAAACGTACATAAGGATTTCTTTATTGCAGAGGAGCCTACTAAACTTATTAAAAAAAATAGAAATCAAAAAACTGGTATAACTGCAAATAATGCGTTAGCTTCTGGTTGACTGACTCAAGTTTGAAAAGCCTTAGCATCCCTTAGTTTGATGGCGTCGAAATAGAGCAAATAAGCACCTAATTACCAGATAAAATTGAGTGATTTTTGTTCTAACCCACCTCCAAGTCCAGTTCTGGAGTGCTGTCTATGGGAGAACTCCAGATCCCGAGCTGGACTTAATCAGTATTTTCTTATAATAATTAGGTGAAGATGAGTTACTTATGTTTTCAAATTCTAGTAAGACTTCTGCAAGCAGTGCTGAAACTACCAAGGCAGAGAAAAAGCCTCAGTTAGCCTTAAGATGGTTATCATTATTTTTCTCCGCTTTCTCTTTTGCCGTAGTATTGCATTCACTTTTCTCACCTGATGCAAAAGAAACCTTGAGCAGTCAAGCTATTTACTGGTTTTCAATTTCGTTCATCGCTGCAATCATACCCTGGGCGAAAGAGTTTGAACTTGGCTCTCTGAAGATTACACTTCAGGAGTTCAAGGATGAACTAAAAAGTATAAAAAAGGAAATCAAGGAAATTTCTGAAAGTCGATACGCAAACCTGGTGTATCTGCTTGATAGTCAAGGCAACTTAGCAATCATTCAGCGTCCTCAGTATGACAATAGATGGATCCCCTGTGGTACTCGTCTAGAGCCAAATGAGTTCCCCCATGAAGCCGTGGAAAGAATCATTTCCGAAGAATTAGGACTTGCCAGAAGATCCTATGATTTCTGGCCAGAATTCTCAGAAGTCACCTATGAGGAAACCAGGATGGTTCCTAAACCTTATCAGGTTCAAATTGAGTCAAGTGAGCATTTGAGAGGGAAAGGAGGTGAAGCTATATCGCAGCATTATGATTTCGTATATGTATGTACAACTTTTGATGAAATGCCAAGTCTTAGGGAAAAGTATGTTGTCCAGTGGATTTCCTTCAGGAAATTTAAGCGAGAAATTGCATTGGCTCAAAAAAGGGGAGAAAGTTTCACTTTCCATGATGTAGAAATAACATATGAAAGGATTTTAAGGGACATGGGTAAGCTCGACTTACTGTGAGTAGCCTCGATTATGAAAAGTTTCAGGAACTGCGTTTAGTCTGCCTGAAAACCTTTTCGTTTCAATCAACTTCTAAAGTTTTGTCAGTTAGCCCGAGAGATCTTCCCCTGAGATCATCAGCTTACTGTGTGGACTGCAGCGGTTGTCAACCAGCACAAAAAAGAGTTCAACGTTGCTGGTTTCGACTCCGCTCAACTAGCGACAAGGTCTGAGCGGAGTCGAAGGCCGGATCAAGGATCAGTCAGTAATTATGTCCATGTACTTATGCGTGTAAGCCGGGACAACTGTAGGGCTTGGAATTTAGGAGTTAGAAGCTAGGAGTGGCGCTGTGAGAAGCTTCTAGCTCCTGGCTTCTAGATTCCTTGACAGGAAATGTTTCGCCTTACGATGATACCTGTTTGGGTAGTCTACTTACACGAGAAGCGATAAGATACCTAGCATTGATTGAGGCATTAACGACTTGATCGAAGGGTTAAGCTGCATAAGCCTACCAGCTCCCCTAACTGTGTAGTTCTCTCACCTGCCTTGCCTTATGGATATCGATCCGACCGTCTATCCGTCTCGAGTTTTTGCTCGGCTTTTGGCCCATACCCAACTCACAGCAGATATCACTGGTTGTCCTATAACTATCTCGGTGCAACGGTTGGGAGAAGTAGCCTATGACCAGAACGTGATTCCTGGCGGAGAACCTCAACTGCCATCCACCTCCTCTAGCCATCCAACCCTCGGGCTAAGATTTAGCCTATCTGCTAGTCTTCACAGCGCTCCATCCAGCAACAACGCCTCACCCATTCATCCCCTCAATGACGCTATTGTTGATAGCTCCAGTCAAGCAAGAGACAGCCAGGGGATAGATCAGGCTTTGTTTGAGGATGTTGCTAAAACAGTTTTTAGTCCTAACCGCTATCCTGACCTGTATCGGTCTTGCGGTACTCGCGCAGCCGCGGCTGAATTAGAGGTTAAAGTAGCGACTGAGATTGTAGCCACCTACAAGCAGATTATGGACAACCGAGATTGCTCAACGGTACAAGGGCTAAACGACTTGCTTTAGATAGCTCCTGGAACACTCTAGCTATCGCTCAATAACAGCCGTCTGAGGAGACCTCTGCCATTTACAGTAGTATGATGCTTCATGGAGTTCCGTCCAAGCGGCAGGCTTCTGGCTTTACTCGCGTCTACTCACGGCCCCATGAGCGATTCTCACATCAACGTTGGTCCTATTGCTTGCCGATTATCCCAACTGACTGTCTTCACTAACGATGCTAACCCCCCTTTTTCTGAGACGGTTTTGCAAAGCCATCAGCCATTCTCACTGAAAGTGATAGTAGAGTTTTCCGGGCCAGGGGCGATCGCATTGATGCCCCTGGCCCCAGCTATTCAGGTGGAATTTTACACCAAGCCTTTGAGTCCTGAAACTGGCACTATTTTAGGCAGCATTCAGGTTAATACCAGACCAGACGTACTAATTTACGAGCCAACGATTAATCTGGGAACACCATTATCGATTGGACTTCGGCCAAAAACGATTTACCGGATTGGAGCTGTATTGCGGGTTGGGGCGCTAGACTGGCCTTCATTAATTACGGGTTACACGGAAGAGGTTACAGTCGAAATCTATGCGAGGGTTGAACGTTCCAAGTGAGACTTGCCCTCAAGTGGCTCATCTACTGGTGATGCCTTACCCTCCACATTTCCCTAGGTCAAAAAACTGCCTCTAGGCATTAACTCAGAGGCAGGACCCTCCTACAGCGATAACCAATACTTAGAAGTCAGGAGCCAGTTAGGAGCGCGCGTCTAAAAGTAGGCGTAGGAAGATGAAGCGGCCACTGCGATCGCCACCAACCCTTGACGTACAAACGACAGTAGCAAGAAGGCCAGAATCGGCGACAGATCAATCCCGCCCAAGGGGGGGATGATGGAACGGAAAATATTCAGATAGGGATCCGTAAGCTGGCTGAGTACCGAGAATGGCGGACTAAACCAGTCCACATTCGGGAACCAGCTCAGCAAGATGCGAATAATCAGCAGGACCGTATAAATCGACAAAAACGTCGTCAGGGTTTGTACCAATATGTCCATCGCAGAAACCTCGGCAGTAGTCGTTACCAACAATACATGGATAATTAGCAGCTGTCAGTTAAAGTGTAACGGATTGCTGCATCTGTTAGCTTTGGGCTAGATGTGCTAGGAATCAACCCGAGACGGGCTTTCCCAAGGATGCTCAGGGTGGCCGTTGATCCCCCCTAGCTGTTGACGCACCTCATCGATCGCATCATTCAGCTGGGCGATCTTGACTTCTAAGCCCAGGCGAGCTGCTTCCATACTCTCTTCATCTAAGTCCTCAAACTCTCCAAACCCAAGGGGTTGATCGGCCTTTGGCAGGGATGTTTTGGCCCGATCAGCAGACTGCATACGAGAGGCGGCTAGGGCCCCGACAACGCCCCCCAGCGCTCCGCCGACCAGGGTGCCGAGCAAAAAACCGCCGACGAAATTGTCTTGTTGACTCATAGGTGCTTACCCGTGTGTTTATCGCCTGCTTTGTGGGTTGACCGGCCAGAATGACCCTAAGGGGTGTGATGAGTCAGCCGTTGAGACTGACCGTCACCAAACTTGATCGATTACGGCCTTATCTATTTTGACGGATGTTGTCCTGTCTGCGCCAAAGCTTAGTTAGATCTTAAACCTTTAGGGTGGGAAGGCGATTTAGGGAACCGGTGTTAGGTACCAAAGGTGCGATCGCCAGCATCCCCCAAACCCGGCACGATGAATCCGTTGTCGTTCACCACCTCGTCAATGGCGGCTGCAAAAATGGTGACACTGGGATAGGTGGCCGCTAACTTTTGTAGGGCGGGGGGGGAGGTGACGATGGAAATGATCCGCACGGCGGCGGGGTCTATCCCCCGCTGGGTGAGCTCAGCCATCATCGCCATAATCGTACCGCCCGTGGCCAGCATCGGCTCGCTAATGATTACCCGAGTCCGGGGATCCAACTGGTCGGGTAGTTTGTTCAAGTAGCAGCTGGCCTCCAGGGTGGTTTCATTGCGCACAAACCCCATGTGGTAGACCGAGGCGAGGGGCACCAAGGCTTGAATACCTGGCATCAGGGCTAGACCGGCTCGTAAAATCGGTATCACCAGGGTGGGCACATCGGGATTCACAAAGGTGGCAGGAGCCGGTCCCAGGGGCGTATTCACCGTGGTCTCCATCGTAGGCAGCCACTCCCGAGTGGCCTCGTAGGCCAGCCAGCGCCCCAGTTCCTCCATGGCAGAACGAAACAGGGGATCAGGGGTGTCAGCATCGCGAGCTACCCCCAGCCAGTGCTGAATCAACGGATGGGGCGGCACGAAAATACGCAGTTGTGGAGCCATGACCTTTAGGGGTTGATCGAACGTCAGTAGTGGACGAGTGAGTATAGGCAAATTTGCCACATCATACTCTGTTACGGCATTTACGATACGGTCAGGTCGGTGTGAAAACCAGGCTTTTCCAAGGGGAAGCCACACCTGCGCCAGATCCTGGCCCCTGGGACAATGGAAACGTTCGCCAGAGGAGATCGGCATGGCAAAAACGTTTTTTATTAAATCATTCTTGAGCTGGTACCGGCGGCTAATCCGTCATTCTAAGTATCGTTGGCTGGTTCTGTTAGGCACCCTGGCCTACGTCGCCACCCCCATTGATCTGATTCCCAGCTTTATTCCGGTGATTGGCTGGCTAGATGATGGATTAGTGGTCACCCTGGCCCTGACTGAGGTCACCCAAATGTTGCTGGAACGGCGACGGCGCGAAGCTGATCTGACGAACCCAAAGCCCAAGGCCAGCTCAATGGACTCTGCTAAGGAAGATGCCACAACCACGGCGGCCTCGACGATTGATGTGGATGCTGTGGCGATGTGATTGTAAGACTTAGGCATAAACTGCAACAAACCGTAGCCTGTTTATTGCGATCTACAAACCTGTGCAACGTTTTCAGGCAGCTGGCCCTGAGGCTTGGAGTGTCTTGGTAGAACGAGGAGAATAGGGAGGCTATATCCCCGGCCCGTCCATGCGGCCACCCGATATTTCAGTAGGGACATCCATAGCCCTAGCCCTTGACGCGATCGCCCTGTACACTTTCGGCGAGTTTTCCCATGGTTAACGCTGCTCTCGCCTCGGCTCTGCCTACTCAGCCCCAGCCACCCCCAGCCTATCAGGAGGCCCAATTGGCCTTGGCGGTGGCGGATGAAAGCTTTCTGCGATCGCTGTTGACCGACAGCTTGCCAGCCTTGGTGCATCCCCATGAAGTGGGCACTGTCACCGTGGATGTGGGGGTACCCATGGGCCAGGGGCGGATTGATGCGGTACTGAAGTTCGAACATATCAGCTGTGTGCTGGCTGGATCCTATCCTGACGCGCCCCCAGCACCAACGGTGCATACCCACACCCAGTACCAGGCCATCACCACCTGTCACTCTGACCTGACGACCCTGGCTCAGAATGTGCCGATCTCGACCGCAGTCGAGATCCTGGCCCGGGCTGGGTTCGACCCAGACCAAATTCACCACATTTTACACTTACCGTCCCAGGCCTGGCACAAATCCTGGTGGTACACCCTTGATCCTGATGGGTTTCTGACGGTTCCTTTCCAACGATCCATCCGCACCCGCTGTTTTGCCGACGGCACTGTCACCCTCCAGTTCAAAGACTATTACGCCTACGAGCGGCCAGAGGGCTTTCGCAGCGAACCCCGCCAACTGCCCGTGCTCGTCCATATGCCCCACCAGAGCTTTTGCGACAACCTGGCCCAGATCAACCGCACCCGTCAAACCCTGGGCACGGGGCAGGCCCTATTGATGGCCGATGACCTGACTGAGCTAGAAATTGAAGGCTATATTCGCCAAAACGTTAGCTTGTTCAGGCAACGGGGGATGGAATCAGCCTTGCAAGTCAATTGCCACATTTGCCAACAAACTCAATGTCCAATGCGGGGAATTGATACCTCACCGGTTCTGGCCTGCCGCGCCTTTCAGCCCGCCGAGGTGATGGTCTAGGGGAGTCGGTAACTGGCCACCCGCACCACCAAGTCACCACGATGGGGATCGTGGTTAAACACAAAGCTGCCCTCTTTTTGTTCGTGCCCTGACAAAAAATCAATTTGCTGTTCGCCCGTTTCTTCACCTTGACCGGGAATGTCCAGTTCGGCAATCACCTGCACCCCATTGGCGATGCGCCCGCCGGTATTGGTAATCACAAAGGGTACATAGTAGCGACCATCGGTAATCCGAATCGACTCAGCGACAACGACATTAAAGGCAGGGGGGCGATCTTGGTTCACCTGCCAGTCATAGATAATCACCCCCACGAGGGTTAATAAGATCACAGTCGCCCCGATAAACGTCACCCACTCGGCCATAGACCGTTGGGGTTGCCCGGTGGTAGAAGCCTGGGATGAATTGGGGGGAGGATTGTCGATGCCCATTAGATTAGGATACGCCCTGCCGCTCCGCCAATGGAGGCCGGTAGGCCTAAGACTAAAATATCACTGAGCCACTCTTGCCAGGGGTCGCTGGGGCTGAGCTGCTGAAACATTACCAGCATAATGGCTGAGACCGCCAGGGCTACCACATAAGCGACCAGGGTTTCCGTGGGCGGGCTGAGCAAAAGCCCTCGTTGCAGCCGTTCGGTGCGGTCGGTAAACCCAGAGGCAAACACAATCGTATAAGACAGCACTAACGATGCCGCCATCACCAGCAACAACCACAGGGGCGGCAGCGACGCGGCCACCAGGGGTACCTCTTCGGTGGGGGCAATGCTCAAGCCAATCAGCACCGCTCCAATCAGGGTGGCATCTAGGTCCACCAGGGTGTCGCGCACCTTCGCCAGGGTCGGGGAGGTCAGCCGTCGAGATAGGGGGGCCGTAGTGCGGCGATCGCGACTTCGCTTAGTTTGAAAGGTCGATCGGGCCAACGCCACACCCAGCGAAAAGGGTACAGACTCAAACACCAGTTTGCCCGTGGCCTCGGGCAGCGGCGTAGCCAGGGTAATCCGCCGTAGCAAGAGTAGGGCCAGGGCCGCACACAGAACACCAATCCCCACAGCTTCAATCGTTTCCAGAATCGCTTCCAGGGGGCGGAGGGCCAGGGTTTGCCGAAACCCCTCCACCTGGGTGAGCAACCAAACCACCAGCAGGGTCAACCCCAGCACCACCAATAACCATCGGGGATCCGTTGCCGACCCGATCGCCCAGACTTCCACGGTATACAGCAGCGGAATGCCGAATAAGAAGCCGCCAGCAATGCCCCGCAGGATAGCTTGTAATTCGGTGCGCCAGGGAGTGGGGTGAGGCATGGGGAGGTGGGGGGATGGGGGGATGGGGGGATGGGGGGATGGGGGGATGGGGGGATGCGTAGGGGCGGACCTGGGTGTCCGCCCTGGCGAGGAATGGGAAGGTGGGAGAGGTGGGGAAGGCAGGGGGATGAGGGGGCGGGTAGATGGGTAGGGGCGGACCTGGGTGTCCGCCCTGGGGAGGGATGGGGTGGTGGGGAAATTTTGGATTTTGGATTTTGGATTCTTCGCTTTGCTACGCACGGGCTACGCCCTACGTTCTTCTTTTTTCGTTCTTCAGATACGACCTGGGTGTCCGCCCTGGTGGAGAATGGTGCGAGGGGGTGGATGGGTGGATAGAGTTTGAAATCTTATAAAAACCTCAGCATCTACAGATTTCCACAAAACATTCGTTAGCGTAAACAAGACAACAAATTGCGGTAAATGCCAAGGACATTTGTTATGACTCAAGCAAAATTAGGCGACAACGTCTCCATTCACTACACTGGCAAACTAGAAGATGGTACGGTATTCGACTCATCTCGCGATCGCGACCCACTGCAATTTTCCCTGGGCGGTGGCCAGGTGATTCCTGGATTTGAAGCGGCTGTCATGGGTATGACCCCCGGCGACTCTAAAACAGAGGTGATTGATGCGGAAGCCGCCTATGGTCCTCACCGGGACGAAATGGTGATGGTGGTCGAACGCACCCAAATCCCCGAGGATATTCCCCTTGATGTCGGCGTGCAACTCCAATTGCGTGGTCCCCAGGGGCAACTGTTACCTGTGCTAGTGACAGAACTCTCAGATGCTGAGGTCACCCTAGATGCAAATCATCCGCTGGCGGGGGAAAAGCTGATTTTTGATATCGAGCTGTTGGATATTGCCAGCTAGGGCTGTAGGCGCCGCTCATGATTGTAGGAATTTTGCTAGCTGTGAGCGGTGCCGCATACCCACCATAGGCTATAGAGTAAGTAGCTATAGCTGCATATAGACACCAGAGCGTCACCACCATGGCCAAAATTGTCAGCCGCCAATCCTTAGGAGTCCAACCCGTCTACGATGTCGGGGTGGCCCAAGACCACAACTTCTTGCTGGCCAACGGGCAGGTGGCGGCCAACTGCTTTAACAAATCCCACTCCACCGCCTACGGCTTTGTCACCTTTCAGACCGCCTACCTGAAGGCTAATTACCCGGTCGAGTACATGGCGGCGCTGTTGACCTCTAACAGCGGTGACCAGGACAAGGTGCAAATGCACATTGCCAACTGCATCGCCATGGGCATTGAGGTGCTGCCACCCGATATCAACCGCTCCCTGGTAGACTTTACCCCCGAGGGCAAGAGTATTTTGTTTGGCCTATCGGCGGTGCGAAATGTGGGGCTAGGGGCGATCGAATGTATTCTGAAAAACCGAGAAGCGGATGGGCCGTTTCAGTCCCTGGCGGAATTATGCGATCGCGTCGATCTCCATTCAGTTAACCGCCGTGCCCTAGAGGCCTTGATCCTTAGCGGAGCCCTGGATACCATCGACCCGAACCGCAATCAGTTGGTCCAAGACCTAAGCTTAGTAATTGACTGGGCCCAGGGGCGGGCCAAAGACCGAGAAATTGGCCAGGGCAACCTGTTCGACGTGATCATGGGCAGTGGCGACAGCCAGGCGGCATCCCCCGCCGCTGGCTATGAAACCGCCCCTAAAGCGCCCCTGGTGGCCGATTTTGATCCCCAAGAAAAGCTGCGCCAGGAAAAAGAGCTGCTCGGGTTCTACATTTCCGATCATCCCCTTAAGTCGGTACAACGCCCCGCTCGCATTTTGGCCCCCATCAACCTCAGCGAACTGCACGAGCAACCCGACAATGTCACCCTCAGTGCCATCATCATCCTGGCCGGGGTAAAGCCGGTGATCACCAAAAAGGGCGATCGCATGGCCATTGTCCAACTGGAAGACCTAACCGGCCAGGCAGAAGCCGTCGTCTTTCCCAAATCCTTTGAACGGATTGGTCAGCACATTGTCGCCGACAAACGCCTGATGATCTGGGGCAAAGTGGATCGCCGGGACGACCGGGTGCAGTTCATCATTGATGATGCTGAACCGATTGAAGACGTGCGCATGGTGATGGTGGAATTGGACCCACGCCTCGCCGGAGACATTGAACAACAGCACCGCCTGCGCAACGTCATCCGCAGCAACCAGGGGGATGATCCCAAATATGCCCGAGTACCAGTCATTGCGGTGATTGGGGCCAACCAGCAGCGCCAGTTTGTGCGGCTAGGGGCACAATTTCGGGTCAAAGACCCGGAAGCGGCGGTGAATGCCCTGGTCAAGGCAGACTTTAAAGCGAAGGCTACGCCCCTGATTAGCGCTTGAGGTCGGGGTCGGGGGTCGGGTTTTAGGTGTTAGGTGTCAGGTGCTAGGTCCGTGAACCGCTAGCCGGAAACTGTCCACCGCCCGCCTAGTGGTCTGTCAAGCCTAAAAATTAGAGTAAGCGCTTTACAAAAGCCTCTGATCTTCAGGTAGATTGCTTCAACACATCAGGACTTATGATCCCCTCCCACGGAGGGGTGCCCGGAGGGCAGGGTGGGTCTTTTCGGGTTTGCTTGACCCACCCCTACCCCTCCAAAGGAGGGGATTTCGGACCTTGATGCCACCAAATCTCTACATCTGCTAACCCTAAATTCAAGACTTGACGCTGCACTAAAGCAGCGTCAACAGATAAATCAGCGAAAACAGCACAATCCACACCACATCTACGAAGTGCCAGTAGATTTCTGCCATCTCTGGCCCCACATGGGTCACGTCATTGTAGTGGCCGGCCCGGCGCGATCGCCACAGCACCCCCAAAATCAGCACCAGCCCAATAAAGACGTGAGCTCCGTGGAACCCGGTCATCAGGTAAAAGCAGTTGCTAAACAGGTTGGTCTTGAGCCCGTAGCCCAGATTCATGTATTCATAAATCTGACCTGCCAGGAAGACCGCCCCCATGGCGGCTGTGATCCCGAACCATTTGCGCATCCCGGCCAGGTCGTTTTGCTTGATCGCCTTGGTGCCCAGGTTAATCACCCAGCTGCTGGATACCAGAATGATGGTGTTGATCCCCGGCAGGAGCAGCTCCACTTCAGTTTCTGCCGGGGGCCACTCGGCGATCGCACTGCGAAACACCAAAAACACCGCAAAGAAGCCGGCAAACATCAGGAACTCTGAGGCCAAAAACGTCAGTAGCCCCAGCACTCGCAGGTCCTGGTGTTCTTCATGGGCCACAGCCGGGGTGGCCGTTGGGTTAGAGTCAATTGCGCCTTGCATGGTGAGTCAGGGGGTAAGGGACAAAGAAGACCGTAGGGGCAGTCCGGTGTGTCTGCCCCCATGTTTCAACAATCATCATTTAGGCACGATCGCCTCTTCAGCTGGTGCCTCCGCTGTGGGGTCAAAGCCGTAATCATAGGGGCCATGGGTCAACACCGGCAACACCTCCCAGTTTTCAATAATCGGCGGTGACGCGGTGGTCCATTCCAGGGTCATGGCATTCCAGGGATTACCACCCGCCTTAGGCCCCTTCATCCAGCTCCAAATGACATTGAAGTAGAACGGAATCACCGATACCGCCAGAATGTACGCCCCTACGGTCACCAGTTGGTTGAGTCCTTGAAACTGAGGGTCATACATTGCTACCCGCCGCGGCATCCCCTGCATCCCGAGGGAGTGCATGGGAGTAAAGGTGAGAATGGTGCCAATGAAAGTGAGTACAAAGTGAACTTTGCCCAGGGGCTCGTTCAGCATCCGGCCCGTGATTTTCGGGAACCAGTGGTACACCCCGGCATAGATACCGAACACAGAGCCGCCAAACAACACGTAGTGGAAGTGGCCCACCACGTAGTAGGTGTCATGCACGTGAATGTCGAAGGGAGCCGCCCCCAGGGTAACGCCACTGAGGCCACCGAACACAAACATCAACAGCAACCCGACGGCAAACAGCATAGCGGTGGTGTAGCGAATTTTGCCCCCCCATAGGGTGGCCGTCCAGCTAAAGATTTTGATGCCCGTGGGCACCGCTACAATCAGCGTCGAAATGGTAAAGAAAATTCGCATCCAGGGGGGGGTGCCACTGGTAAACATGTGGTGCACCCACACAAACAGCCCCACCAGGCAGATAGTTAACGACGAGTAGGCGATCGCCTTATAACCAAAAATTGGCTTGCGGGCGTGCACCGGAATCACCTCCGACATAATGCCAAAGATGGGCAAAATCATCAGATACACTGCCGGGTGAGAGTAGAACCAGAACAGGTGCTGATACACCACCACATTACCCCCGGCATCCGGCTTAAAGAAGGAGGTACCGAAGTTGATGTCAAACAAGAGCAGAATCAACCCCGCCGCCAGCACTGGCGTAGAAAACAAGGCCAGCAGTGAAGTGGCCACCATGGCCCAGCAAAACAGGGGAATCTGATCCCAGGCCATGCTGGGTACCCGCATTTTCCAGATCGTCACCAAAAAGTTGACCGACCCCAAAATCGACGATGTCCCCACCATTACAATCGCCAGAATCCACATGGTTTGGGCCGCGTTGGCAGTAATTTCGCTCAGGGGTGGATAGGAGGTCCAGCCCGCCTGGGCACCGCCAAAGTAAAAGCTGCCCAGCAGCAAGGCCCCCGCTGGCGGGTTCAGCCAAAAGGCCAGGGCGTTGAGCTTGGGGAAGGCCATATCCCGGGCCCCAATCATCAGCGGAATCAGGTAGTTGCCAAAGCCACCAATCGCCGCTGGCACAATCCACAGGAAGATCATGATCGTGCCGTGGTTGGTCAAAAAAGCATTGTAGAGATCAGGGCTAAGAAAGTCAGAATCTGGGGTGGCCAACTCGGTGCGCATCAGCACCGCCATAAAGCCCCCAACCAGGTAGAACAAAAATGAGGTCACCAGGTATTGAATGCCAATCACCTTGTGATCCACATTAAAGGTGAAATAGTCGTACCACTTCCACTTTTCGGGGTGGCCATGGCCGGCTGGGGCCTCAGGGCGATTCACTTGCAGGTCTGCTTGAGCCATAAAGAAGCAATTAAAACATCAACGATCAAAGTGAGCAGGTCAGTCAATCTAGACCAGGCCTAAGGCTTGACTGGGTCAGCCAATTGAGCCAACTGCGTCGGATCCACTGGCATCGCTTGAGTGGCGGTGGCCAGGTACTCGGCATCGGTGCGGGATGTGGCCACAGCGGCATCGCCAGAGGGTGCCTGGGCCACCCGACTGGCCACCCAGTCGGCATAGTCTTCCACAGAATGGACAATCACCTGGGTGCGCATGGCCCCGTGGTAGGCACCGCATAGCTCAGCGCAGACTACTGGATAGGTCCCTTCCCGGGTGGCGACAAATCTGAGCTCAGCGGTTTGTCCTGGCAGGGCGTCTTGCTTCAGCCGAAACTGGGGTACCCAAAAGGAATGAATCACATCCTGGGCTTCGATCATCAGTTGCACATCCTGCCCCACTGGCACATGCAGTTCCCCATCGGTAATGCCCGTATCGGGATAGCGGAAAATCCAGGCGTACTGCATACCCGTCACATTAACCGTTACATCTGGCGCACGAACCTCCTTCAACGAGGAAGCCCCAAACCCATACACCTGGACGTTGGTATAAACGCTGTCTTCTGCTTCGCTTTGGGCCAGCAGGGGAGATCCCACATCAATGACGTTTTTCTGGGGCGCTTGGGCCACCATCGTGCCGTGACCATGGTGGCCACCTGGGGTAAAACCGCCCATCTCCTGAAATACCGATACGCTGTAAATCCCTAGACCGACCACAATCACGGCAGGAATAGCGGTCCAGAAGGCTTCTAGGGGTAGATTACCCTCCACAGGTAGGCCATCAGTGTCGTCCCCCTTGGGGCGGCGAAATCGAATGAAAAAGTAAATGATCGTTCCCTGCACCACGATGAATAGTGCCGTGCCAATGGTCATCATGACGTTAAATAGGTCGTCGACCAGAGGGGCCTGTTCCGAGGCTTGCAGCGGTAGCAGGTGGTTGTTTTGCCCGTACCACAGGCTCACAAGGGTGACCACAACACCGATCACCAGGGTTAATAAAGGGGCGGGAATTTGGCTCATGGCTAGGCTCCCATACAGAAGCAAAGAAGTATTCAATATCAGTCGCGAAAGTCCCCATAGTCTGGAGCGGCCACCGTGGCATTATCCTGTGGCAAAACGGTGAGCAGACCCAGAGGGGGTTATCTTGCGGAGGCCAAAAAATCATCAGCCATGCTTCTCGCATCCTAAAGCCGATAATTAGGGGGATCGCAGAAACTTTGGATTTGCTTCAACTCTGCCATCTTTGACCATGAAAATCACGAAGTTTTGTAACTACTGGTCTGTCAATTCTAAAGTTGTCGGTTGGAGCGGCGGGCGTTGGGGCGATCGCGCCTGCACGTCAGGGTATGGCCTGTCCCTTGCAAATGTTTTGTTTTCGTAACCAAGCCCCGCGTAAGGACTGACAATGGGCAAGCTATGGGCGGTGGCACAGGTAGTTGTTAAGGGATGTAGCACCATGGACTTTCCATCGGCTTCGGGCCAAGACGATATCCGCAAAGAGGCGCTGGTAGCATTGACGGCAAAATTGGTCCAGCAGGGGCACCCGGTCAACTATGCTCAGCATATGGCCACTGCCTCAATTTTTCAGGCCGATCTCGAGCTGCGCAATGCTCAATTTAGCCGCCTGCTGGCCTGGCTGAAGGAGTACCATGGCGAGCTATACCCTGAGGCGGTAGAGATCGTAGAGTCTGTACGCCAAGAATTCGAGCGGCGCATCACTGGCCAGTTTTAGGGCCACAGTGCCAGGCTGAGTATGGCTAAAAACCCGGTTTCTTCGTCACTGCTCTAACGAGATAAGGGATCTGCGGGTTATACGGTGTACCCAATGGCCAGGTTTCGCCCTCGCTCAACCTTCGGTGACCGAGGGCTGAGCGAAGTCGTTCATGTCATGGCTCCCCTGGGGAGCAAGCCCGATCAGCGAGTACGTTATTTTTCTGCGAGTCCCTAACCTGCTGTCTGACCAAGAAACCGGGTTTGTGTAGCGGTGTTCTAGACTCAGACAAAAAAGGACGCCAATATCTGACGTCCTTGTCTAGGGGTTATGAGCTGTTAAACTAGCTGGCAATGTAGCCGTGCATGGCCGATTTACGGCGACGCAGGTGTTTTAGAGCTTGTTGTTCAAGCTGACGCACTCGCTCACGGCTGATGTTCATCCGGTTGCCCACCTTGGCCAGGGATAGCTCATTGCCATCATCGAGGCCATAGCGCAGGGTAATCACTTCCTTTTGCTGAGGTGTGAGCTCTGACAGCAAGTTACGAATATCCTGCTTCAGCGATTCTTGAGCCGTAAAGGTTTCTGGGGAAATCCCATCATCCTCTAGCAGTTCTTGCAACTCCGTATCTTGATTGTCACCGATGCGCACATCCAGGGAAATGGGCTGGCGGGCTAGCACTAAGAACTCACGAATTTGCTTGGGTTCTAGCTCTAGCTCTTCGCCAATTTCCACCGCATTGGGGCTGCGACCGAGCTTTTGAGACAGCTCTCGCTGGACCCGCTTGATCTTGTTCAGCTTTTCGGTGATGTGGATGGGCAGGCGAATGGTACGGGCTTGCTGGGCGATCGCTCGAGTAATGGCCTGGCGAATCCACCAGTAGGCATAGGTCGAGAACTTGTACCCCTTGGTGGGGTCAAATTTTTCCACCCCGCGCTCTAGGCCCAGGGTACCTTCCTGAATTAAATCCAGGAACTCTAGGTTACGCTTTTGGTATTTTTTCGCGATCGCCACCACCAGGCGCAAATTCGCCTCAATCATCTTGCGCTTGGCCCGCTCCCCTTGGCGTAGGGTGTGATGCAGCTTCTCTTCTGAGAGGTCTGCGGCTTCCGCCCACTCGCGATCAGAAGGCTCACGCTCTAGGCGCTCCTGAAGCTGCTCATTTAGCTCCAGCAGGGCCATATAGGCCTGCACCTGCTTACCAAAAATAATCTCTTCCTCATGGGTTAGTAGAGGCACCCGCCCAATCTCATGGAGATAAGTTCGCACAGCGTCGGCACTGTAGAGGGGCTTACTTTTCAACGTCCGGGTTTTGGTTTTTGGCATAAATTGACCTCGCCTCCACTAACTAATAATCACGCCCAATATTTAGAGATAAATCCTGCTGACCGGAAACAACCCTAGATCCTGTCTAGCGATTGCTCCCATGGCCGATTTCTGAAATCTTGCTTTTCCTCTAGCTCAACCCTGTCAACCCTTGCATTGAGCCTGTCCAACATCACCACAACCTTTGCTTACTCAAAAAACGATTCAACGACCGGGGCATCGCCATCTCCCTAACCTCAGCGGCAGCCCCCAGCCCTCAACTCGCCTAACGCATTTAACGCTTCTGTAGAACTTGCCCGAGGCCTTCATCCTCCAGCCCCCAGCATGCAACCCTTAACAATCAGCCCCTCAACACTCAGTCAATGAAGTGATTTTATGAATTCATAACTCTAGAGTATAACAACTTGTGGGTTGCGTAAAGTGCCTGTATGACAGTTGATATGCCAGTGATATCGCCTCAACTCCCAACCCTTGACTTGCAAACCACTTGACCCTGAAAACACACTTTTGTTTCCTACGATTGAGGATCGACTAAAAGCCGAAACCGGTCTGCATCAAAGACTGCAATTCAAATATGAAATATCCCCCTTTTCATTGACTCTAGTATGCCCTGCTTGTACATCTCCCTTATTAGGGCTTCCCCCCCTGGAAAACCGTACCGGTCAACCTCGATCACGGCCCCTAAAAGCCTTGCAAATAGTGACCTCACCAAGATTGATGTCAGGACTTATGCCAAGTAGGTGACTCAGCTTAACAAGCTACTGTGACATCCCTATGGCAGTGACGTAACAACCATGTGACGCTAAGTATCTACCATCACACTGGCATACCTAGAAGCCGCCAATAAGTGTTGCCAACTCAGTAATTTATCATCGACCTAAAAGCCAGGTTTTGGATGAGACAAGCCTGAGAAAATTAACGGTTTGTCCCCCCCCTGGCTATAGCTTGGGGGATCTATGGTCACAGACCTTAACGCGAAAACTCGAAACATTTCGGCTTCCCCTGGTTCAGCCAGAACCGGCATCAACCGCTAGCTCACCCTGAGGGCTCAGTTTTTTTAGGATCCAAAATGCTTAAAAAAGAGTTTTTTGTGCCTAGGACCTAGAATTTCCGACAAAAACCGCTAAACTCATTGAGATTAATGTCTTCACTCATAAGTATAAGCACCTATGAAACATGGGGTTGATCGGCAACTGATGTCCAATAGCCCAGCTCGTATTGGCATCTTTGATAGTGGTGTAGGGGGGTTAACGGTCTTGCAGGAGATTTATCGGCAACTCCCCCATGAGTCAATCCTGTATTTTGGTGATACAGCTCGCTTGCCCTACGGGTCTCGCTCTGCAGAGGAGATTCTTTACTTTGTCCGCCAGATTTTGACCTGGATGGAGTTAAAGGGGGTGAAGATGGTGATGATGGCCTGCAATACCAGTTCAGCCCTGGCCCTAGACATCGTGCAGCAAGAATTTGACTTCCCAATTTTAGGGCTAATCCGCCCAGGGGCTCAGGCCGCATCGCAGGTGGGTCGCCGCATTGGCGTCATTGCGACCCAGGCGACTGTTTCCAGTCAGGCTTATCCCGACGCTATTCAGGAACTCGATGGCAACTGCCAGGTTTGGCAAGTGGCCTGTCCTAAGTTTGTGCCCATTGTAGAGAGAAATCAAATTCAGCATCCCCAGACTAGCCGGGTTGCAGAAGACTATCTTCAAACCTTAGTCACGGCCAATATTGATACGCTGATTTATGGCTGCACCCACTATCCCCATCTGGCACCTGTGTTGCAGACCCTCTTACCCAGCACCATGCAGTTCATCAACCCGGCCAACTACATGGTCGCCGCCGCCGCCAAAGAACTCGATGCTCTGGGGCTAAGCAGCAATTCCCCAGCCTGGCCAACCGAGTTTTATGTCAGTGGACGACCGAGGGAATTTAATCGTCTGGCTTTTCAGTGGCTGGGCTATCGACCGGCAACGCACCAAGTCCGCCTGCCGGACTTAGCACCCCAAACCATCATGCCCAGAGAACAGATGATTCAGTAAGCCCAGCTTAGGGCCATGGGCATCGAGTGACTGGGTGGCTAGTAGCTGTTCCCTAGCTTTGCGAACGGCGGGAACGATCTGAACGCCGGGCTATCACTAGGGCGCCATAGACGATTACCAGGTAGGCGATCGCGAGAGCTGGAATAACAATTAGCGATAGATTCATGGTCATGGTGTGAGCGCTGGGGAGTTGAGGGAGGTGTGACGGATCAGGATGCTGGCATACCCACAGCTGCAACAATAAGCTGATACAAAAACCGACCCTAAACAGCGTTGCAGCTATCTAGAGCTAGTCTGCATCCAGGCCAGGAAACACCTGACAAGCACCAATGCAGAGCATGCCTTTAAGGAGCTAAGGGATAGAACGAAGCAGCAGCAGGGCAACAACTTCAAAACAGCTGTGCAGCCACGAAGTCATAACCGTTGCCTTGCGCTTTCCAAGGATGGCTAATAAAAATATATTTTTTACTGCCAAACCTGAGAAGGTCGTCAACTGCTTGACGGACTTTCTTTAGCAAATTCTTATTTATAATCCTATCATGGAAACCATAAGCCTTGCAGGTTCCAGAGGCCTAAACCTCCAGATTGTCTCCCCCTGTTGAGTCGATCCCCATTCCACAGCAACTGTGCTGAGGGGAATCATAAATCTCCAAAAACCGGATTAAAGCCGAAATATCGCCATATTTTTTGATATTTCAGCAAAAAAGGATTTTTCGCCAATGGTTAGGAAGTGATGACACAACTGCGGATTTTGTCCCTAACCCTAGGGCAAAATCTCATGTCAAATCGCCAAGGGGCTTAATATACAAGGCTTTCAAGCATAAAGTCTGAAGAATAACTATCCCTCACCCTAGGCTTGCCTTAGAATGACGATAGAATATGTAAAAATTCGTAACTTACTTCGCCCTGATCGGGAGTCCATGGCTTCAGTAACTTCTCTTTTTGCACCGGTTGAGTCTGATCTTGACCTACTAGCCCAGAATCTCAAGGGATTGGTTGGGGCCCGACATCCCATCCTGTTCGCAGCAGCCGAGCATTTGTTTGGCGCCGGAGGCAAACGTATTCGACCCGCGATCGTACTGCTGCTGTCTAGGGCCGCCGTACCCGGCCAGGATATTACCCCAAAGCATCGCCGCTTGGCCGAAATCACAGAGATGATCCATACGGCCAGCCTAGTGCATGACGATGTGGTGGACGAGTCTAGCCTGCGCCGGGGTGTGCCGACGGTGCACAGCAGCTTTGGCAATCGCATCGCCGTACTGGCAGGGGATTTTTTGTTTGCCCAATCATCCTGGTACTTGGCTAATTTAGATAATCTGCGAGTGGTTAAGCTACTATCCCAAGTGATTATGGATCTGGCTGAAGGTGAAATTCAGCAGGGGTTGAACCGGTTTGACTCGAGTCTTTCCATTGAGGCTTATTTGGAGAAGAGCTACTTTAAGACCGCTTCGCTGATTGCCAATAGTTCTAAGTCTGTTGGCGTACTCAGCCAACTCCCAGAGGCGATGATTGACCAGCTCTATGACTATGGTCGCCATCTTGGCTTAGCCTTTCAAATTGTTGATGACATTTTAGATTTCACTGGCTCTGAGGACGTGTTGGGTAAGCCCGCAGGCTCGGATCTCAAGAGTGGCAATCTCACAGCCCCTGTCCTCTACGCCCTGAAAGAGCATCCTGGGCTGAGCACCCTAATTGAACGTGAATTTGCCGAGGTGGACGACTTTCAACAGGCGTTAGAGTTGGTCTACCAGAGTAGCGGGCTGCAACGATCGCGGGAATTAGCAGCCGACCATGCCCGTCAAGCTGCGGACTGCCTCCAACACTTACCCCCTTCGGCGGCCCGTCAAGCCCTGTATGACATGGCTGACTATGTGCTCAGGCGAATTTCCTAGCGATCGCTATCATGGGTCAAGAAATTGAGCGTAAGTTTTTAGTGGTCAGCGATCGCTGGCGTCAGGGAGCCACAGGGGTCTTGATGCGGCAGGGCTATATACCCACAGCAGATGCCCGCACGGTGAGGGTACGTCAGGTGGGCGATCGTGCCTACCTCACCCTGAAAGGCCCAGCCGTTGGTCTGGTACGCGCCGAGTTCGAATATCCGATTCCGGTAGAGGATGCCCAAATCATTCTAGAAACCCTCTGTCAGCCTCCGTTGATTCAAAAGTATCGCTACCGCATTCCCTTAGAGAACGTGGTGTGGGAAGTGGATGAATTCCTAGGGGACAATCAGGGCCTGATTCTGGCTGAAGTCGAGCTCCAGACCCCCGATCAGCCTGTCCCCCGGCCCAGCTGGATTGGCCAAGAGGTCTCTGGGGATCCCCGCTACTTTAATTCCAACTTAGCTCGCCATCCCTTTAGTCACTGGTCCGCTTGAGGGGCGATCGCCCCCACCCGCTAGATTAGTAGGCTGCGGCATACGTTGGCCCACCATTCCTGACACCCGACACCCTCAGCAACGGTGGTCATCTTTCTACCAAGCAGTGCTAATCGGCTGGGTATTCACGGCCTCGCCATTGGGTGGGCCGCCGCGTGGACGAGAGGCCAATCCGTACCACCGCCGCCAGATCCGCTAAGGGAGATAGCCAAAAGGCCCATGCACCAGTTGCCCCCTGAAAGTCGTAGGCTGTGGCGAGCGCCCCTTGCAGCCCCAGGCGGAGTAGCAACAGGCCCATATTTACAGCCAGCAGTATGGACACCATAAGGGACCACTCGCCAACGTTACTCCAGGCGATCGCCCAAAGCAAGGGGACCAACACCCAGGGCAGCCCCTGCACTAAACTCAGAAAAAGCAAGTCCCACCAGATTTGCAGACGGGGAGCTGCATCTTTTAGATCTAGCGATCGGCCCCATTCTCGCCAGGTTTCGGCTACGCCTTCGTACATGCGCACCCGCAACAACTGACAGCCATCCCAAAAGCCCACCCTAGCCCCCTGGGTCGCTGCATACCGAGCCAGGGTGACATCATCACAGAACGAGCCCTGGGCAGCCTGATAACCGTCCAACGCCTCCAGCAAAGAACGGCGCACCATAAAGCATTGACCATTGGCCATCACCCGCTGAGGATCCGATGCGGGCGTCCCTACAGGCCCAAACCGATACACCAGGGTGATCAACAGGGCTGGCTGCAACCAAAATTCCCCCGGCGATTTCAAAATAAACTGAGGGGCCAAGGAAACCAAATCATAGTTTTCCTGGGCCATGGCAGCGGCTAGGGCCGCCGCCAAGCCTGGTCGGGGTTGCGTATCAGCGTCTAGGCCCAGTATCCAGGTACTGTCAGGGTGACTATGGCGAAACCCATAGTCCAGAGCCCAGGGCCGACCCACCCAGCCGGGTGGTAGCGGCGCGTCGGTTAACAGGCGGATACGAGGATCCTGAGTCTGGTAGCGCCGCACAATGGCCACAGTGTCATCGATGGAGCGGCTGTCTACCACTAAAATTTCCCGCACCTCGTAGCCTTGGCGGGTTAGGCCATCTAAGCAGGGGCAAATCCGCTGGGCCTCGTTTAGGGTCGGCACTACAATCGACACTGACCCCAGTTGTCCCAGACTAGACTTTTGGGCTTTGAGGGGAGAACGACGAACAGCCCCCACTAACAGCCGAGACAGGAGTACAGCGACCATCGGCAACTGCAAGCTCAACAGCAGTACAGCCCAAAAACTCAGCCAGGGAAAGGCAACAGACGATTCACCCGCAGACAATACCGTTACCTCGACTGACATCAATATATATATGTAAATACGGACTCTAGTGCTCAGTCAATTTGATCATGGCGGGTTATGCGAACCGAGGTTCACGGTTCACGGCCAGATCTAGACCTTCAACTGTGAACCCTTTTAGCCCGCCATCGTTACCTTGAGAGACCACTAGCCCCCTACTTCACCACTACTTTGGCAGCAGTAACGGCAGACTCCATGGATTGGGCTAAGGCAGCCGTTGTCTCAGCCGAAGACGCAGCCAGATGATTTAGCCGAGCGACTTGCCAACACCGTACGGCTGGGAGCACCCCTGTGACTAACCCCATGGCAATCGGCAGATAAAACCCAGCCGCCAAACTCATTACCAGGGCAAAACCAAAGTTAGCTAAGTAAATCGTCAGGGGTAGGGTCAATTGCTCCTGGGAAAGGCTCGGAGAAATATCTAAACGCCACCAGGTCAACAGGGCCACGGTCATAAACACGACCCCAGTGCCCAGCCAGCCCGCGAAGTTTTGGTAGGGCATACCGAAGAAGGCGCCGGGTTGGTGCCAGTACCAAAACGGTAGCTCCGTCTGGCTCATGGCTGGGTCCAACACAAAATCCCAAGAGGTCAGCAAGGTAGCCCCTAATGCGATCGCCCCCATGGCCCACAGTCCAGTGTAGCGATCGCGACGATTGCCAACCCCCAAGCCGTTCCACGCCAACAGCAAAGACGACATCCCTAAGTAGAACCAGGACAAGGGAATCGTAAACGGCACCAGGCCAGCGACTTTGTACCCCAGGCCATTGAGATAGGTGTAATGTCCGAACGGGAAGCCAGTGCTGGTGCCCAACAGTTCACTAGATAGGGAGATGCCAACAGCCGCCAGGGCAAACGCCGTCAGCCCTCGCCAACCAAAGGTACGATAGGCGTATAGCGCCACGGCTATGGTGCCTAGCAAAATATAGCCAACCCCGCCCCCAGCCATGCTCCACCGAAAGAGGGTTTGACCCGCTGGCACGTAGCGCAACATTTCAGGGTGAGGCACAACCCAAAGCAGGCCAGCCAGACCAAAAGCCATAGCCACAATGTGGCCATACAGACAAAACCGCTCAATCTTGACAAGATATCCCATGGTGAACCCTAAATACCGCTGACAAAGCTGCGATCAACCCTGAGTTATGACGGCCAGACAAACTCAAGACAGTACATCAATCGTCGCGCAGATCCTAAGTTTTGTAAACGATTTCGTCACCCAATTCTCTCCTTTCACGAAAAACGACTCATCAATCGGCCTAACCCCTAACGTTAGGCAGCGGTGTGGAAAATTGGAAAACCCGTTAAGATAGCGATATATCGTCTGTTTATCCGCGACTATGGCACGCTTGACGACCAATGGCCCAGGAATTACGGTACGCCCGTTGCAGTATCGCGACTTAGACGATCTAAAGCAGTGGCAGCTAGAAGATATTGAAGCCGGAGACGATCAAGCGGCTGCCGATGCGATCGTGGCCTGGCTGGAACGACAGCGACGGTGGTATGGCCCGCTCAAGGTATTGAGCTGGGTACCTAGCCCGATGCAGACTAATCTATCAACCTTTGTGGCCGAGCGCCAAAACTCGGTGGTGGGCATCATTCAGGTGTCACCGTTTAACCGCACCCGTAGCACCTGGAAAGTGGAGGCCGTTGCGGTCAACCGAGCGGCAACCCGAGCTGTCCCCAATGGCGGCGACGGGTCAGCCGACACCTCAGGCTTCATGGATGTTGGGTCCCGGTTGTTACGCCACTGCTTCGAAGCGGTGTGGGAAGCCCGCACCTGGATGTTAGAGGTAGATGTCAATCATAAAATGGCGCTGGCCCTCTATCGCTTCAATGGCTTTCAACCCCTAGCCCAGATGACCTACTGGTCGCTGCCCCCTGAGCAAATTGTGCAACTGGCTCAGCGAGAACCTGACTTGCCCAACTTGCTGCCTGTGAGCAATGCCGATGCCCAGTTGTTGTACCAATTGGATACGGCGTCCATGCCCCCCCTGGTACGGCAGGTGTTTGACCACCAAATCCAGGACTTTAAAGGCAACTTGATGAGTACCGCCGCCGCTACGGCGGATCGCTTATTCAACCAAGTCGAGGACGTCAGCGCCTACGTGTTTGAGCAGCAGCGTAAGGCGGCCATCGGCCAGTTTAAACTCACCATTTGTCGCGATGGCAAGCAGCCCCACCAGGCTGACTTAACCGTGCACCCTGCTTACACCTGGCTATACCCAGAGCTGATGGTGCAAATGGCCAAAATCTTGCAGCCATTTCCCGAACAGACGCTACAGCTGACCTCCTTTGACTATCAACCCGAGCGGGAAGAGTGCTTAAACCAGATGCAGGCTATTCCTGACTCCCACAGTCTGTTAATGTCGCGATCGGTGTGGCACAAAGTCCGGGAGTCTAGACCAATTTCCCTTGAAGGACTCCAACTGTCTGATGTATTGACCGGTCTGCAACCCTCAGGCAAGCCGGTGCCCGGTCGTATGACCTGGTCAGCGGAACGGTGGCAAACCTTGATGGGGTTGCAGCCTATGGAACCCAACAACCCTCCATCCACAATCACTCAGCCCACTGACGGAGAGCAGTAGTGGATAGTTTGACCGGGGGTCAGCACCGGGCTGAGGTTTCAGCGCTGGGATTGGATATTGGCCGCAAGCGGATTGGGGTGGCGGGCTGCGATCGCACTGGCCTGATTGCGACCGGGCTAACCACCCTATACTGGCAATCCTTTGCCACCCTGGTGGAAGCCTTAGCCGACCTGGTTCACAAACGCCAGGCAGAGCTTTTGGTGGTGGGTTTACCCCTCACCATGGAAGGTACTGAGGGGTTTCAGGCCAGGCAGGTGCGTAAAGTGGGCGATCGCCTGGGCCGGGCGTTAGGCTTACCGATCGTTTATGTGGATGAGCGACTGACCTCCGTTGAGGCCGAGCAGCTGATCCAAGCGGAACGCCGCTCTCCCAGGGACAATAAGGGCCTAGTCGATCGCAAAGCCGCCGCCTTAATTCTACAGCGTTGGCTTGAACAGCGTCGTGGGACGTAACCGAATGGGATATTCTGGTAACACTGCTACCCTCAGTAGTCTTGGCCCCCTATGGATGAGTAGCCTCTATGGCGGACGATACCCAACCCTTTGATGAGTCAGCCGTCGTTCTGACAGACGACGTCGGTCGATTCTTGCCCTGCCAGGTAGAGCAAAACTTTTACCTCAAGGATCGCGAGTATTTGCTGCTCTTGCCGATTGACGCCCCCATCGAAATCTTTGTTTGGCAACAGGACGACGATGACGACGACGACGACATCCTGATGGATATCGAAGATGACGAAATCGATCAGGTCTTTTTGACCGCCAAAGCGGTTCTGGCTGAGCAAAACCTAACCCTGCAACGCACAGCCATTACCCTGACCGCCTCTGGGGAACTGCCCGAGGTAGACGAGGCCAACTGCCTCACCCTGGAACTGGACGAAGTAGATGACCAGGGCAACCCCATGACCGAAGATTTTCAAATTCTGGCCACCTGCTTTAATAACGACCAGGAATATACCCTTTGCACTCCCCTTGATCCCTTGCTGATTTTTGCCTACCGGACATCAAACGGCAACCTAGAGGTCGTGACCCCAGAAGAGTTCCAACTGATTCGTGGCAATCTGGAGGAAAAGCTGTTCGATATTTTAGACTGACCTTACGCCTATATTTTGCTAGAACCACAGATATAAATCCAACCCAAGTCCAGACTTGAAGTTCTGTCTGTGGGAAAGCTCCAGATCTTGAGTTAGGCTTGGTATAGTCGTCGCCTCTTCGGTTAAGATATATGCCGCCTATGATCCCATTGGCGGTTGTCCGTCAGATAGCCTCCCAGTCTCTGGTCATACGAGGCCACCCATGTCCTCAGCTATCTGGCAGCCCGAAACCTTTAGACCCAGGCGATAGTTGCTAAGGCTTATGACCCAATCATCAAAAGGAATTCGCTGGGGGATACTAGGGGTAGCGATGCCCGTTGTGGCAGGCCTTGCCGTTTGGCAAGGTTGGGCCTGGTGGAGTTGGGCCAGCAGTCCAGTGGTTCCCGTTACTGAAACTGTGGACGATACCCAGAGGGTACAAATTCAAATTCCTACCGGTACGTCCGGTCAGCAAATTGGTGAGGATCTAGAAGCGGCCGGGCTGATTCGCTCCGCTTTGGCATGGCGGTTATGGTCTCGCTGGCAGAGCTTCCGCAACCCTGACACTGGCTTCCAGGCTGGTACTTACGCCCTCAGCCCAGGGCAACCCATGGTTGATATCGCCGATGCCATTCGCCAGGGGCAAGTGCTGCAAACCTCGTTTACCATTCCCGAGGGATGGAACCGGCAGCAAATGGCCACCTATTTTGAGCAGCAGGGTTTCTTCTCCGCTGACGAGTTTCTAGCGGCCAGCGAACAGGTGCCGCGTCAAACTTTTCCCTGGCTGCCCGACGATATTCCCCACCTGGAGGGCTTTTTGTTCCCAGACACCTACCAGTTACCAGCAGAAGGGGTGACCGCTGCCGCTGTGGTTGATACGATGCTGCAACGGTTTGAGTCGTCGGCACTCCCCATTTACCAGCCAGACAACCGGGCCAACCTGTCGCTGTTAGAGTGGGTCACCCTGGGCAGTATTGTAGAGAAAGAAGCAGTGGTCGCGGATGAGCGCGATCTGATTGCCGGGGTGTTTACCAACCGTTTAGAGCAAAATATTCCTTTAGGTGCAGATCCGACAGTGGAATATGGCCTCGGGATTGTGCAAACCCCAGAGCAGCCATTGACCTGGGCCCAAGTGGGTACCCCTTCTCCATACAACACTTACATCAACGCTGGGCTACCGCCGACCCCTATTGCCAACCCCGGCCAAGCTAGCTTACAAGCCACTCTAACCCCAGCGGAGACAGACTACCTCTATTTTGTAGCCCGCTACGATGGTACCCATGTGTTTAGCCGCACCCTGACTGAACATGAGGCGGCCAGGGATGCAATCCGGGCCACATTTGATAACTAGGGGTGAGTGGGGTTGGTCTGGCCAAGAGCTGGGGTAATTTAGAGGGTCAATCTAGATTATGCTGACTTGTGGGGCTTATGATTTTGCGATGTCCTTATCCACCTTGTTACAGCCTGATTTAGTCTTGGGGAGGAATATTCTCCACCTGTCGCCCGATGTGTTGGACCACTACAACCTGCGGGGACTGATTTTAGACGTTGACGACACCCTGGTGCCGCTGCGCCAAGCGGAAACTAACCCCGCCCTAGCCCAATGGATGGGGCAAATTAAGCCAGTGGCTTCAGTGTGGCTGGTGAGTAATAATGTCAATGCCAACCGGATTAGCCGTATTGCTGATCTGTTGGATGTGCCCTATTTAACCAGTGCTGGTAAGCCCTCGCGCCGTAAGTTGCAGCAAGCCTTAACCGCGATGGAGTTACCGGTTAACCAGGTGGCCATGGTGGGCGATCGCCTGTTTACGGATGTATTGGCAGGCAATCGCATCGGTATGTTCACTATTCTGGTAGAACCGATGCCCTTGGCCAATGAGGTGATTTGGCCATCTCCCCTGCGCTATTTAGAAGTGTCCATTTCTCAGTATCTGGGAGTTACGTTAACGGCTGCAGACAATATTTCCAAGCCTGCTCCGTAGGGGCTGTCCCTCCCCAATCAGCCGCAGTCTGCATGGCTATGTAGCCTGGTATGCCCATGACCACCTTGGCTGAGGGTCGCAGCCGTCAGGGTTCAGATGCAGCAATAGTTGGCTGGCTCGTGCCCGGCTGAACTACGGTGACGGCTCATTTTAGGCGATCGCGCTCAGGCCGCCCAACCACTAAGTTTTGCAACTAAAGATGTGCTCTGCTTGCAAAACATGTCAGGCCTTTACCGAAAGCAACAAAAGTCATTCAAAGGAAATATAAAGAAAAAATTACGTCTTCGCGGTCGGGGCAAAACGGCTGCGATAGTTTAGTGAGATAAACAAGGGTCACGCTTAATAAAGACTCTTCATTTAATAAATGTTTTTAGGGTACTGGTCAGCGCTGATCGGTACCCAACTTTTTTGCTCACCTGCGATAATCAGCGGTGAAGCAAGACTGTGATCAGCTCTCATTTCCTACTGATTGATTCCCTAGTCCCTGACCAGGCCCATAGGGGCAGCGTCCAGTCGTCGAGGGTCCCAGGGTTAAGGGTATCCCAACTAAAAAATCCATTTCCAGGACGCGAACTCGGTCCGTTGGGGCGATCCCAGTGAGGCTCCAGATAGGTATTTGGTTGGAACACTCTAATCTGATTTGTCCGGCTCTCTTGTCCTAAACTAAAGAGCGGTAGCTATACTGCCCGTTGTCCTGCTGGCAAAAGGCTTAGGTTGTGAGCGTAGCGTCTACGATTGTTGTCAAAATTGGTACATCCAGCTTAACCAGTACTGATGTGAGCCAGGTGGCGCTCTCGACAGTGGCCAATTTAGTTGAAACCCTCTGCACCCTTAGGCAGCAGGGGCATCAGGTGGTGCTTGTATCGTCTGGGGCGGTAGGGATTGGGGCTCGGCGGCTAAACCTGGTAGAGCGGCCCAAAACCATTGCCATGAAGCAGGCGGTGGCTGCCGTCGGTCAGGGGCGGTTAATGCGCATCTACGATGATCTGTTTTCGGTCCTGAGACAGCCGATTGCCCAGGTGCTCTTGACTCGCAGTGACTTGGCCCAGCGATCGCGCTATATCAACAGCTATCGCACCTTTCGACAACTTCTACGGTTGGGGGTGATTCCAATCGTGAATGAAAACGATACGGTTGCCGTCGAAGAACTCAAATTCGGCGATAACGATACCCTGTCAGCCCTGGTGGCCAGCTTAATTCGAGCTGACTGGCTGTTTTTGCTCACCGATGTTGATCGCCTCTACTCTGCCGATCCGCGATCGCACCCTGAAGCTCAACCGATCCATACCATAGACAGCCTGGCAGACCTCACGGCCCTCAAGGCTGTTGCTGGGGGACAGGGCTCCCAGTGGGGCACGGGGGGCATGCTTACCAAGCTAGAGGCCGCACAAATTGCCACAACCGCCGGGATTCGGACGGTGATTACGGACGGTCGCCAGCCAGGTAATATTGCCAAAATCTTGGCAGGGGAGGCCATTGGCACCCAATTTGCGCCCCATCCTAACCCTAGTCAGGCCCGTAAACACTGGATTGCCACTGGCCCGGCCCCATCTGGGCGGCTTTACCTCGATGCTGGTGCGGTGCAAGCCATCATTAGTGCTGGCAAGTCTTTACTGGCAGCGGGCATTACCCATGTGGAAGGAAGCTTTCAGCCCCAGGATACAGTGGTACTGTGCACTCCTGACCAACAGGAAGTGGCCCGAGGCATTGTCAATTACAGCGACCAAGACCTGCGTCAAATACTAGGCCGCCAATCCCACGAGATTCCAAAAATTTTGGGCTATGGCAGCGCCACCGTGGTCCATCGAGATAACTTGGCCATCTCACAATCCCTGGTCTAAGGGGACTTCTGGAAAACATTCTCTGGCCAGAACCTGCCGTTTGTGTCAAGGGAGAGGGCAGGTATCATCAGCGGTGGATTATACCCAAAATTAGGGTCTGTGAGGTTTTACGCAGGTGTGGGGGACGTAGGCAGAGCCGCGCCCTTACCGCTCACGGTTTAGTACGCCCCTTTGCGATCTAGCAAGACCAACAGCGTTTTTAGAATCACCTGCAAGTCATACCAGGGAGACCAAACCGTCTGGTAGTGCAAATCTAGCCTGACAATTTCTTCAAAGTCTTTAATGGCCGAGCGCCCGCTCACCTGCCACTGCCCTGTAAGCCCCGGCTTGACATCGAGTCGTTGCCAGTGATGGGGACGATAACGAGACACCTCATCCTCAGTAGGAGGGCGGGTACCCACCAGACTCATATCCCCCTTCAGCACATTCCAAAATTGTGGAAATTCGTCTAGGCTGGTTTTACGCAAGAACTGCCCTACCCGGGTAATTCGAGGGTCGGACTCATTTTTAAAGATCAACCCTTGGGCTTGATTCGACACCATTTGTTTCAAGGCATCGGCATTTTGCACCATGGAGCGAAACTTCCAAATGGTGAAGGGCTTACCCTTTAGCCCATAACGAATTTGGGAATAAAAAATAGGACCCGGACTATCCAGCCGAATGGCGATCGCAATGGGCACGACCGCAAGTGCTAACACAAACAAACCGATCAAAGCCCCGGCGATATCGATGGTGCGCTTAACGAAGCATTTAGTAGATGGGTGAATCACAGACACCGGGCTATCGGTGACTCCACCTTGAGGAAAAGATAGCATGGTAGACCCTGTTGACGAGAAGCGTGTGCAGTTAACGGTAGACAGGAACGACAAGGGGAGCGATCGGCTCAAGTTCAAACTGAACCAAGCCCAAGTCCAGACCTGGAGTCCTGCCTGTGGGAAAACTCCGGATCCTGAGCTGGACTTGGTATGGAGGCGTCTTTACGAATAGCCACAGTTTACACTTCTTCAAGTAAGTCACTGTAACTTTTGACACCTCAGTAAATACCGTATGTGTTCACAACATACACTGAAACCCCTAGGGCACGCCACGGGATAAAGGGCTCTCCAGGGTTGACTCGGCAAATCTTCGAGTATTATTCATCTATGTGAAGTTACTGTGAAGGCTGACCCAAATTAGGATCCCTCTCATGGTCGCGTTTGAGACCGGACATGGTACGGGTAACCGGCAAATTGGGACTGATTTCGTCAGGTTCAGCAGCAGCTATTAAGATAAAGCCTACGGCATGTGCACACTGCGATGGGGATTGGGCATTCATGGTCATGGCAGACAAGATGGCCAGTGATTGGTTGTCACGCTTGCGGAAAGATTATCCCGACCAGTCATTAGCTATCTGCCAAAGTGTTGTGTGCTGGCTACTGGGGGCTAATCCAGAACGGCTTGATACTTTGTCAGCAGATGACCTGGTCATTCTTAGTAAAGCGATTGACTACCGCTATCGCATTTTGCAGCAGCGCTACTGGCAAGTCAGCCCAGAACAAGGCTATCGACGGCTGGTCAAACGCCTCAGTGGCCTATTTTTGGTCCGTAATAAAATTCGTACCTGGATTTCCCTCAGCCGCGATCGCCAGCGAACAGTGGTGGATGTGGTGCAAGAAGTAATTCAGGAAATGATGCGCAGCGATCGCCACCTGGCCCAGCAACTTCACTGGATTGCCACCTGCACGGATAATGCTAGACTGCGCAACCTTTTAATGTTTGCCAGTGTGGAAGAATACTGCCTGCGCCCTATCCGTAACCAACCCCTGATTACTTACCGGTTTGTCAACTATCTACGCCGTAGCCAAAAGGGCGGCATGACCCAAGTGCCCACTGGCGAGTTAATTCGTTTAGTGTCCGATGAAATTGCCCCCGAGGACTCAGACGATACCCTCAGCTTGATGGATATAGAAGCCTGGAGCCGCTATCAAGATGCACAGCAAGAGCTTGAGCAGCAGTCGCTGCGGCAGCAGGTCAAAACATCATTCATGGGCTACCTTAATCGCCACCTAGACGACACTGCCGTGCGATGGCTTGAGCTTCACTTGAAGGGGTTTTCCCAGGATCAAATTGCCCAGATGTTAAATCTACCCGTGCAGCAGGTCTATCGCTTGCGGGAAAAAATTAGCTATCATGCCCTGAAAATTTTCGCCCTCAGAGAGCAACCCACCACCGTGTTGCAGTGGCTGAAAACCTCGTTAAGAGACCACAATTTTGGCTTGTCTCTCACCCAGTGGCAGCAGTTTTGGCAACAGCTGACTCCAGAGCAACAGTGTATTTTAGAGGGCTACAAGGCTGGACAGTCCACCGAAGAGATTGCCCAGCAACTGGAGCTTAAAACCCGGCAAGTGCAAAGTCAGTGGGTGCAATTGTACTTAGCGGCCCAAGAACTGCGCAGCCAGGGTATGGACGGTCCTAAAGAGGAGTGACGGGAAAGAGTAGTGGCATGAATAGAACAGGCGACATAGGATAGAGGTAACTTTTTACCACTCACGATTGATGTCTCAGTCAGATGCCCTAGATCCGTCTAACAGGCTAGCATCCCTGGATGTCCGTAGTGGCGATCCGGCCATTGATAGCCGACTGAACATTCCTCAAATGTTGACCTTGGTCGACAGTGTCTTGCCCTTTGAAGCCTGCCTTTACTACCAAGTGATTCCCCTCTCCATTGAGGCTAGCTTGCTCAACTTGGGTATGGTCGACCCTAACGACACCACTGCCGCTGATTATGTCCGCCGTCAAGTATCGTACATTAACTGCTCCGTGGTGTCCTGGCCCGTTACATCGGACTGGCACCGGCAAATGCTGTCCCGCTACCTCAGCTATGCCGCCAAGGTCAAACAACAGTCGATGCAAGGGCAACAACCTACCAAGCCTGTGCCCCTTTCTGGTTTTCAGTCAGCCGAGCAAGCCACCTTTATTGTGGATAGCCCCGAGACCATTTTGATGGCAGATGACCTTGACCTGAGGACCGCCACAGAGCAAGCCCCTGAGGCCAGGGCTAACGTCAAGGAGCCAGGTCACACAACCGATCAGATGGCCATAGCTGCTGCAGAAAATCCTGTGGCGCCTCCGTTGGAGATCGCACCCCTAGACTGGGAGGCTGACGACGATGACGCTAACCCCCAGCGGATCTCCCCTAAAGCACTGATGCAGAAGCTACTCAAGCAAGTGATAGCCGAGGGCATTGGCCGGTTATATTTTGAACGACGCCCCAGTCAAGGCCGAGTTCTGTGGAGCAAAGATGGCGTGGTTCAGTCTGCGCTGGAGGACCTCAATTTAGAGACTTTCCAGAGCGTGATCAACGAATTCAAGCGCCTCACCCACATGCCGCTACTGCCAGCAACCCAGACCCAGCAAACCGATATTGAACGTCTGTTTAAAGGGGAGCGGGTGCTGCTACGGTTTCGGCTCATAGCTGGCATCCATGGCGAAGAAGCAACCCTTCAGGTGCTGCGGGGAGCGGCTCTGCGGTTTTACCAGCAGCAGCAAATTAATCGTCTGGGCCGAGATGCCCTTACCATTGCCCAAAGCCTGCAAAAGCAGATCACTGAAATTCGCCATCGCAGTCAACAGACTTTAGCCTCAGAGCCGGTGTCAGCAGCCAATATCGTCGCCCTAGAGGATCTGCTGGCTCTGATTAAGACGATGGAAACACAGATTGAGCAAATTACCCAAAACCGTGCAGAGCCATAATCCCTGCTACGACTCTGCGCCATCGGTTAGCAAATCATTCCTAATACCTGACACCCAAAGCCTGCACCCTCAGGATAAAGGCATCAGAAAATAGCAACCCCAGTGCCCCTTTGGGCTAACTATCTGCCTTTGACCCCCAAGCCTGACGCATGCGACCAAAGTTGACCTGGAACTCGTCCCAGCCAAACCAATGCCCCGGCCGATTCTCTTCCCAGGAAGCAGACAGCACGCCATAGGTCAACCCCACCACCCCGAGCCCAAAACAACCGAGGGTGGCAAATAAGACAAAATAGCTGGGCAACTCAACCACATCATTGACCAGCAAAAAGTAGCTCGCAAAGAATGTAACGACGCCTAGAGCGGTCGGTATCCCCGAAAAGGCCAACATTCGCCGTAACATCCGCCGACTAACAACCTCGGGTATAGCCCCCGCCGTGGAGGCATCTGAGGATGACTGCGAACGACGAGATTTAGTCGCCTTGACTTTGGTAGACGACGAGGGGTTATCCTGAGTGTCCTCGGGCTTAGGCAATGACGAGCCAGAGGACTTATTGTCTGCCCCTTTACCCTTACTGGTAGGTTCAAACGGCAGACGCTTGCGGGATGAGTCAGGAGCCATAGATCACTACAGTGACGCCAAGTACATTGAATCCAAGTACATCGAATCCAGCGGATTCACCGAGTACTCTGAGGCATAAGTCGATCAACCATTCCTGATACCTGACACCTAGCACCTGCCCCCTCAGCAACGGTGGTCATGCTGCTACCAGGCAGGACTAGGTAGCGGAAGGCAAACCTAGCCACGAATACCAAGCTTTTTAATTAGAGCTCGATAACGCTCACTATCTTGCTTCTGCAGGTAGGCCATCAGTCGCTTGCGTTGGCCAATCATTTTCAGTAGGCCACGACGGGAGGAGTAATCTTTTTTGTTTTTCTGTAGATGAGCGCTGAGTTGGTTAATGCGCTCAGTCAACATGGCGATCTGCAAATCAGCAGAGCCCGTGTCGGTTTCGTGAACTTGATACTCGGCGATCAGTTCCTGCTTGCGTTCTTGCAACAGAGTCATGGGACAGACAGCTTCTCTATAGGTATGGATGATAATGTCAGGATTTTCCACTATAGCATAGGCAACCCTGTGCCGAAACAGAGGATTTTAAGTTATCGGCTCAGCCAGGCGATCGCTTCTCGAACCCAGGTTTCAGGATCGGCAGATTTTTGCAAGGTGCTGTGGCGACCAACGGCCTGTAAGGCTTTGAGAATTTCGCTCTGGCTATACCCCAAGGCGCTGAGGGTGACTTCTACCTCTTCGTGAATGGCGCCAATTGGGCCACCGGTAGGCACAGAGGGGAGCCCTGCCTGGGCCTGCCAATCTTGCAGTTTAGTCTTAAGCTCTAGGACAACCCGCTCAGCCGTTTTGCTGCCCACCCCTGGGGCTCGAGAAATCAGCCGGGTATTGCCGGCGATAATGGCCTGGACTAACTCAGCGTCCCCCAAGGTATCCAGGAGGGCGAGGGCCACCTGCGGGCCAATGCCACTGACGCCAATCAGTTGTCGAAATAAATCACGCTCGGCTTGGCCACCAAACCCAAACAAGGTGGCTTGATCATCCCGGAAATACAGGTGGGTAAACAGTTGAGTACTCTCCCCCAGCGGTGGTAGAGAGGTGAGTTGGCGGGCGGCCACCTGCAAGTCGTAACCCACCTGGTTCACCTCTAGGGTGACAATAATTTTGTGGTTACCAGGTTTGTGAACCGCCGCCAGCGACCCTTTTAGATAGCTAATCATTGGCCATCGTTAGGGTTTTTGGCCGGGGGGCGATGCCCTTTGCCACCGGATCGTTGGCCATATCGCGGGTTAGGCAAATTGGGGCCAGAGGACTTTGGCGCTTTGGCCCGACGATGACCGCTAGAGTCTGGGCGGGTCAGCGGGGTTGGATCAGCGGGTTGCAAGTGACTGCGCCCATTTTGAATAATCCGCAGCATTTGGGAGAGCTGCTGCTCTACCTGGGATAAAACGGTGTCGGCGTAGGCATCGGCTTCTTGTTGGATGTTTTTTTGCTCGACCAGGGCATTTTGCCGTAACGAGTCCCACTCTCGTTGAGACTGCACTTGCATCTGCTCGATCTCAGCCATAACTTGGGATCTAAGGCTGTCACAATCCTGCTGAGCCTGATTTTTAATCTGCTGGGCCATTTGCTCAGCCTGCCGCACAATGCCAATTTCATCCAGAATTTGTGCCGCCTGCTGCTCAGCGGCAGCAATCAGGTCTTGGGCATAGCGTTCGGCTTCGGCCATCAGGCGGCTACGCTGCTGGAGGATTTGCACCGCCTGACGAAAGGCTGGGGGCAGATTCAGCCGAATTGCATCCAGCTGATCGAGTAACTGATCTTCATCTACCAGCGTGCGCCCACTAAAGGGAACCCGAGGGCTGCCTAGAATCACTTCTTCTAATTTGTTCAGCTCCTGTTGAATGTCTATGGCACTGATGGCGGGGAGGTTGGCGGCGTCACCGATGGCATCGGTGGCAGCATCGTTTTGTTGGGGGCTGTCGGGGCGGGTTGGGTCTGGGCGTAGCATTGGCATACGTCTCGCGCTACATGGTCAGGAACAAGATGGTCGATAGGGCCCCCAAATCGGGCAATTTCTTTCACCAGACTACTACTGAGAAAGCTATATTCTGTGGAGGTGGATAGAAACAGAGTCTCGATGTCATCGGCAAGGGTTTTATTAGTATGAGCCATTTGTAGCTCTTTTTCGAAGTCTGACAGGACCCGTAGCCCCCTCAGCAAAATTTGGGCCTGGTGGGTGTGGGCATAGGTAATGGTGAGGCCATCGTAGTAGTCAACATCCACGTTGCTCAGGTGATTGACGGACAGACGAATTTGCTCCATCCGCTCGGGAATAGAAAAGAGGGGAGCTTTGTTAGGATTGCTAGAGATCAGGACGATGACCCGTTCAAACAGTCGACTGCCACGGGTAATGATATCCAGGTGTCCTAGGGTGATGGGATCAAAGCTGCCGGGGTAGATCGCAATCAAAACGGCTGTCTCGGTAGCAATGAGGCGATTATAGCGGACTTAGCTCAGGTCCTCATGGGGGGTCCCATGAGGACTTGGCGACCTTAGATCAACTCATTGACCAGGTACTCAGGCCATCTGATCATGGCGGGTGCTATGCACTGGGTTCACGGTATGCGGTTTAAGGCGAGTTGTAGACCCTGTACCGTAAACCTTGCACCGCAGACCCTGTTAACCCGTCAGGTCTGACTTAACAGACTATTAGTCGCTTGCAATAAACGCGATCGCAGCGGGGAGTTTCGACCCCGGTGGCGGGCCGATAGCCTTGGGCCTCGTACAGGCACACCGCCTCTGTTAAAACTGACGCGGTTTCCAGCCAAATCTGCTGAAACCCCCGAGCTTGAATCGCAGCTTCCAGAGTGGCGAGTAAGTAGCGCCCTAATCCCTGCCCCCGGGCCTGGGGATACAGGTACATTTTACGAATTTCCACCGCCTGAGGAGCCCGGTTAATCGGGTAATAGCCAGCGGTACCGACCAGATCGCCATGGGCCTCTACCACCCAAAAGTCACCGCCGGTCTGCCAGTAATAGGTTTCTACGTCCACGGCGTCGCGATCGCTGCCAGTGGGTTCACAGGTGAGGCCGTATTCCGCCAGCACCGTAGCAATTAATCTAATCGCCGCGTCGCGATCGCCGGGCTGCCAGCGGCGAATGGTGTATTGGCGGTAGGTGTCGTGGTGGTCGGTGGGCATGGGGAGGTGGGGAGGTGGGGAAGGTGGGGAAGAATTTTGAATTTTGAATTTTGAATTTTGGATTGTTGAAATCGTAGGGTGCATTAGCGGTCGAGGTCTGGGCTTTGGTGGTCAACCTGGGGCGGCAATGCACCGGTCAGGAAGGGGAATGGAACTAACTGTGGATGCGGGGTTCGGGGTGGAGGTGGGCGAGGATGTCGCTTTCGACTTGGGCTAGTTGGCCCAGGCGTTCATCCACGTGGTGGCGAGGAAAACGGTTGGTGGCTAGCACCCAGTAAGCCCCATAGTGACGGGCATCAGAGGCCATGAGGCTGTGGTAAAACTGGGCGAGGGCGCGATCGGGGCAGTGCTGGGCCAATAGTCCTAGGCGTTCATGACTGCGAGCCTCTATCAGGGCTGAGATCAACAGCAAATCGAGCAGTCGGTGGGGTTCCTGGGGGCGGACCTGCTGGCGTAGCTGAGCCCCATAGGGAGGTGGTGACAGCGGCCTCAGGGGTATGCCTCGCCGTTCTAGCCATTGATTCACCTGGGCCAAGTGAGTTAACTCCTCTTGGGCGATCGGGATCAGCGCTGTGACTAGAGCGCCATCAGCAGGATAGCGGTTGATCAGTCCCATGGCCACTCCGGCCGCCTTCCGCTCACACTGGGCGTGATCGAGCAAGATCACATCCAAATGAGCCATGGCCTGATCGAGCCAGGCAGAGCCAGTAGGGGTCTGGAGAAATTTGATCGTGGCAGGGGGAGACGCAGTAGCCATAACAACAGGCAGAAGCCATAACAACAGATTGAGTCAACGGGGAACGGGACCACGGCCTCGGCAGTCCAAGAGATGCAAGTTACTGTGTCACAAAGGACTAGAATTAAGTCACTTGCTTGGCCGCCGCCAATCCACCCTCTGATTTTAAGCGCTGAGATCAAACGAATGGTGACATCTAACGGCTCCACCGAATCTACCGAATCCACCGAAACTAACGGGTCCCATGAGGCCAGCCCAGCCCCTGAGCCAGTGGTGATCAGTTGCAGCTACTTGCTCCACGTCCATGCAGATGCCTGGCAGCGGGCTACGGTTCATCCCTTTTTGACGGGCTGCAAGGAGGGGTCTATTCTGCCAGCCCAGTTCAATACCTGGTTGGTGCAAGACTATTTGTTTGTTAAAGACTTTACCCGCATGCTGGGTCAAATTTTAGGGTTTGCCCCGGATCATCATTTGGATACTCTGCTAGGTGGCCTGGTTGCCCTCAAGGATGAGTTGCTGTGGTTTCAAGCAAAAGCAGCTGAGCGGGGGCTAAACCTGGATGCTCCCCGGCAGTCGATCTGCCAGCAATATTGCGACTTTATGGCCGGTTTGGTGGTTGAACCTTACCCTGTGCAAGCGACGGCCCTGTGGGCGATTGAGTATGCCTACAATCAGGGGTGGCAACTCCCTGGCCCCATGGCAGAACCCTATACCGAGTTTGCCGATCGCTGGGGCAACCCTGGCTTTACCGATTATGTCAATGTCTTAGCCGCCCAGGCGGATGAGGTGCTGAAAGTGGCTAGTCCCCATACCCAAACCCTGGCCGCAACGACCTTTTTGCGCGTGGCTCGGTTGGAAGAAAGCTTCTGGCAAATGGCTTTCAATGCCGCCTAGACCGTCAGTACAGATCCCTGGGTTCTGGCTGGAGAAGCTCCAAAATTCGTGGTCGATAAGGTCAATACTTCAGGGAGCTTGACCTACTGTACCAGTGCTCTAGCTTCTGACCCGCCCTTCGACAAAATAGTGAAGTGTGCAGAGAGCAATCACAAAAAAGGCTCAGCTGTCCGAGGCTGAGCCCATGGGTAAAGGATGGATTAAACGGGTTAATTTAAGGGTTTGATTTAACGGCTTGATTTATCGGTTGTGTAACCTAGTACCGTCAATGATAACAATGGGATCCGCGAACTGAGATATCCTGCTGGATTTAGTTAGCGAATCTTGACATTGTCGATACTGGCTTTATCGTAAGCTAGTTTTTCGTGAGCTTCGGTTACAACCGCTACCTGAGATCGGCCTTAGGCTCAGCCAAAGCGATGTTGGTATGCTGGGGGCAAGAAGCCTCTGGGAGGAGCAAGTCTGACCGTTATGGTTCACAGCAACTATCTCCGCCCCGCCTCCGAACCCTGGGGCTGGGATTAGGAATCTGGCAGGGGGAGTACCAGGACATTCAGGGGGCTTGGCTGCGGTGGTATGGCGGCGATCGCCACTGGATAGCCACCCCAGAGGACCAGGCCACCCAGGAGCGGCAGCGGGCCGAACGGTTAGCGACTAAGCTCCGGGAGTTGGGGGTTGAGCCTGAGTAATCAGTAGCTCCATGTGCGCGAGCGGTGGGTTACGGCGGAGCGATGATTTAGCGCTGTGGCAGAGGAGATGGGGGCCGCCTCACCCACCCTACTGGTGGTCTAAGGCGGCATTGTAGGTGGCTTCATTCGTCTTGACCGACTTGGCCAAATCCACGATTGGCTGGGGATAGTCCACCCCGATCTGCACCTGAAAGCGTTTTTGCTCCACCGGCAGCAGTTGCCAGGGGGTATGCACCTTGGCGGCGGGCACCTGCCGTAGTTCCGGCAGCCAGTGCTTGACGTAGGTGCCGTCGGGGTCGTAGTCCTTGGCCTGTTTGGGGATGTTGAAATAGCGGAACCCCCGGGCGTCGTTGCCCACCCCAGCGGTATAGTTCCAGTTGCCGTAGTTGCTGCACACGTCGTAATCAACCAGCTGCGACTCAAACCACTCGGCCCCCATGCGCCAGTCGATACCAAGGTTTTTGGTCAGAAAACTGGCTACGTTCTGTCGCCCTCGGTTGGACATAAACCCAGTCTGGGCCAGTTCCCGCATGTTGGCATCCACCAGGGGAAACCCCGTGCGGCCCTGGCGCCAGGCGTCGAACCTGGGCCAGTCTTGCTTCCAGGCGATGTTCAGCCCCCGCAGGCCAGAGGGATAGAATACGCGATCGCCGTGTTGAGCGCAGACAAAGCGAAAATAGTCCCGCCACAGGAGCTCAAACACCAGCCAGTAGGTAGAGTCGTTCTGCACTCGCTCCTGTTCGTAGTGCTGCACTGTCTCGTAGACCTGGCGGGGGGAGAGGCAGCCCAGGGCCAGCCAGGCAGACAGTTTTGAGGAATAATTAGCCCCCACCATGCCATTGCGGGTTTGCTTATAGGTCTTGAGGCAGTCCGCCTCCCACACATAGTGATGCAGGCGCTGGAGTCCAGCGGTTTCACCCCCCTCAAACAAAAGGACAGCCCGCTGATCAGCGACAGGTTCCGACAATCCCCAGTCCGCTAGCTGGGGTAAGGGGCCTGGGTCGATGGTAGGCAGCGGCGGCAACTGGGACGGGGCCGGTAGAGGGGCAGCCACCTGGCTGTGACGCTCCACCTGTTTACGGAATTGGGTGAAGACTGCCGGTAGCTGGGCGATCGCAAAGGGCAAATCCTCGGGATGGTAAAGGGTGGCCCCCCAGTACCGGCGAGTTTGGCAGCCCAGGTTAGCCAGGGCCCTGGTCAGGGCTTGCTCCACCGCCACTTCCTCCTGGGTGACTTCCTGATGCCAGTACACGGCTTCAATGCCCAGGTCCTGCACCAGCTGGGGAATAACGGTTTCAGGATGCCCCGTCCGCACCACCAAATCGCTACCCAAGGCCTGGAACGACCGGCGCAAGTCCGCGACGCTGTCTAGCAAAAATCGGGCTCGGTAGGCCCCGGTTTTGGGGAAGCCAAAGCTGGTATGACCAAACTGGCGGGGGTCGAAGCAGTAGAGACCGATGATCGGTTGCCCAGGGGCGATCGCCTCCACTAGCGGCTGGTGATCGTGCAAGCGCAGATCGTTACGGAACCAAATTAAACAGGTCATGGCAAAATCCCAGGGTGGCCCAACCGGCCAAAAACAGGGGGTCGAGCAGCGAACGATGGATGAACTATGTATTAAGTATTGTAAACAGGTTATTCCCTGGCCCTGGCCCCCTTGCCCTGGCCATGGCCAGACCCGACAGATGACGGTAGCCTAACGATAGCGACCAAGGCAAAAATTCCATGGTTTTTCAAACCCCTGACTGGGTAAAACACGCCGTTTTCTATCAAATCTTTCCCGATCGGTTTGCCCGTACCCAGCGATCCGTCACTGACCCTGCAATGGCCGTGGCCCTAGAGGCCTGGGAGTCCCCTCCTACCCTGTTTGGCTATAAAGGGGGGGATCTATGGGGCATTGCAGAACAGCTGGACTATCTGGTCGACCTGGGCATCACCGCTATCTACTTGACGCCGATTTTTCAGTCAACGAGTAATCACCGCTACCATACCCATGACTACTACCAGGTAGATCCGCTGTTGGGGGGGAATCAGGCCTTTGTCGACTTTCTAGCGGCCGCCCATCGCAAAAATCTGCGGGTGGTGCTCGATGGCGTGTTTAACCACTGTGGTCGGGGGTTTTTCTTTTTCAATGACATCTTAGAGAACGGTCCCCACTCCCCCTGGCTAGACTGGTTCAAGGTCAAAAACTGGCCCCTGTCCGCCTACGATGGCAATCTACCCGCCAACTACCAGGGCTGGGTCAATAACCGGGCACTGCCGGAGTTTAACCACGACAACCCAGCGGTGCGGGAATACATTATGCAGATTGGTGAACATTGGATCCGCCAGGGCATTGATGGCTGGCGACTGGATGTGCCCTATGAAGTGGAGACCGCTGGGTTTTGGCAGGAATTTCGCGATCGGATTAAAGCCCTCAACCCCGAGGCTTATATTGTGGGGGAAATTTGGACCGAGGCCAGCCCATGGCTGGATGGCACCCAGTTTGACGGAGTGATGAACTACCCGTTTACAGGAGCCACGATTGCCTTTGCCGCAGGCGATCGCGTCCGCATGGACCTGGTCGAAATTCCTCACTATTTCCCTTACCCAGCCCTGGACGCCCCAGGATATGCCCAAAAAATTCAGCGGCTGCTGGGTCTTTATCCTTGGGAGGCGCAACTGGCCCAATTGAATCTGCTGTCTAGCCATGATGTGGCCCGCCTCTATTCGGTGGTGGGCGACGATGAGGCGAGTGTGGTGCTAGCCACCCTGCTGCTGTTCACCTTCCCTGGGGCTCCCAGCATTTATTACGGGGATGAGGTGGGCCTGCCAGGAGAACTGGACCCCGACTGCCGCCGTACCTTTCCCCCTGAAAGTCAGTGGAACCAGAGAATTGTCCAGCTTTACCGGCAGCTGATTAATCTCCGACACCGATATCCTGCCCTACGCACTGGCACCTATGGGGTGGTCTATGCCGAGGGCGAGACCTACGTGTTCACCCGTAGCCTGGACAGCGATCGCTTGGCCGTAGCCCTGAACACCGGTACAGCCCCCATCGGGTTAACCACCGATACCCTATTGTCCCCAGGGGCGACCCCCGACCCAGTGTTTGCCTACGGTGGGGCAAGCTGGGATCCCCACAAGCTGCACCTGCCCCCCCGATCTGGCTTGATGGCTACGCTGTAGCTGTAATGTCAATTTATTTGGTGCCAAACAGGCGATCGCCCGCATCTCCCAGCCCAGGCAGAATATACCCCTGGTGATTCAACCTGTCGTCGATGGCCGCCGTGTACAGGGGCACATCGGGGTGCTCTTGGTGAAAGTGGGCAATGCCTTCGGGGGCCGCCAACAGACAGAGAAACCGTAGCGATCGCGGCTGGGCCTGCTTCAACGGGTACAACGCCGCCACTGCGGTATTACCAGTGGCGATCATCGGGTCCACCACCAACACATCGCGATCGGCCAGATTCTCTGGCACCTTAAAAAAATACTCAATCACCCGCAGGGTTTGGGGATCGCGGTACAGACCAATGTGCCCCACCCGGGCCGACGGGATCAGCTCTAAGATGCCGTCCAAAATCCCCTGCCCGGCTCGCATGATCGACACCACCACCAACTTTTTCTCCGGTGCTAGTACCGGCGCCTCCATCGCCGCCAACGGCGTCTGTATAGTCTCCCGCTTCAAGGGCAAGTCCCGCGTCACCTCGTAGGCCATCAACAGGCTGATTTCCTTCAGCAGAGTACGAAACTTGGCCGTGCTGGTCTCAGCCCGGCGCATCAGGGTGAGCTTGTGTTGAATCAGGGGGTGGTTGATCAGGTGGAGGTTGTTGGGCATGGGGTGGGGGAGGTGGGGAGGTGGGGGAGGTAGGGGAGGTGGGGAAATTTTGAATTTTGAATTTTGAATTTTGAATTTTGGATTTTGGATTGTTGAAATCGTAGGGTGCATTAGCGGTCGGGGTCTGGACCTTGGTGATCAACCTGAAGCCGCAATGCACCGGTGGGGGGGGATTTTGGACCCTTCCTTTGCTACGCACGGGCTACGCCCTACGTTTTTCTGTTTTCGTTTTTCGTTCTTCAGATACGTAGGGGCGGACCTGTGTGTCTGCCCTGGCGGGGGAATCGGGTAGGTGGGGAGGGTTGCTCAAATACCGCCGTAACCCACGGGTGGGGCTCGTGTCCATCTTACCTGTGGTGCTCCTGATTGGTGCCTATGCTGCCGCCAATGGCGGCCCGTCGGAGACCACAGCGGACAATGACAGGGAATCAGCATCAAGCGCGGACGAGCCGGAAGTACGGCACGAAGAGGAACTCCTGAGTACCATGACCTCCCTGGGCTTAAGCTTTTTTACAGCGGCACCTACGGCTTAGTCTTGACGCTATAGTTAAGGTTAATAGGTTTCCCCGACTATAGCGATGGCCATTGCGCTGAGGACATTGACCCTGACCACAGCTAGAAACTGGGATGGCGCAACGGTGTGTATGGCCCCGCTTCAAGTGTATCGGTCATGTCCTAACTGTTCTGGCGATGGCTACAGTTATCCGTTGGAGATAAAGCCAATGATGCAAGCTAGGACCAACGAAGGTCGTTTTCTAGGATTTTTAGGTTTTCTAGGATTTTTGGGCTTTTTAGGATTTTTGGGCAGCTCAGCTCACGCCCAACTAGCCAACTTGGCCTACCTTTCCCTGCTATCTCTGGGATCACTGTTGACCCTGTGGCCCATCAAACCATCTAGAGTCAAGTTGAATGTGCACCCAGCGAAAAAAGGCTACCTAGGATTTTTAGGTTGCCTGGGGTTTCTAGGTTTTTTAGGGACCACCACCCCCGCGTTGGCCGGGCTAGCGTGCCTGGCCATCTTGTCCGCCCTGGCTCTGGATAACCGGCGATCACCGACTTAGGGTAGACCAGGCCGAGGGGACGAGGGGCAAGCGGCTTGCCACTAACAGGCCACCCTTAACCATGACGCCCTTGGTGCCACTGCCAGGCGTGGGCCAGGATGGTCTCAATGTCGCTGTATTGAGGGTCCCAACCAAGGATGCTGCGGGCGCGATCGCTGCCGCCCACCAGCGCTGGTGGATCGCCGGGGCGGCGGTTATCTTCCACCACGGGAATGGGTTTGCCGGTCACCCGGGTGGCGGCGTCAATCACCTGGCGCACCGAGAAGCCATTGCCGTTACCCAGGTTAAAAATGGTGCTGGTTCCCCCCTGCAGCAGATACTCCAGCCCCAGAATATGGGCATCGGCCAGGTCGCACACGTGGATGTAGTCGCGCACACAGGTGCCATCGGCAGTGGGGTAGTCGGTGCCATAAATATAGATGGCATCCCGTTGGCCCAGGGCCGTTTGCAGAATCAGTGGAATCAGGTGAGTTTCGGGGTTGTGGTCTTCCCCCAAAAGACCGTCCGGGTGGGCACCAGCGGCATTAAAGTAGCGGAAGCACACCGATCGCAGATCGTAGGCCTTGTCGTAGTCGGTCAAAATCCGCTCCACCATCAGTTTAGTGGCCCCGTAGGGGTTAATCGGGGCCTGGGGATGGGTTTCGGGAATCGGCAGCTCCTGGGGCACCCCATAGGTGGCACAGGTGGAGGAAAACACAAAGCTTTTCACCCCAGCGTTCACCATGGCATCCAGCAGGGTGAGGGTGCCGACGACGTTATTTTCGTAGTATTTGCTGGGGTTAGTCACCGACTCGCCCACATAGGCGTAAGCCGAAAAGTGCATCACCGCATCGATCTGGTGTTGGCTGAACACCGACGTTAACAGGGCTTTATCCAGGGTGCTGCCCACAATCAGCTCGGTTTTCAGCACTTGTTCCACCAAATCCTGATGGCCATACACCAGGTTGTCCAGGATGATCACCCGGTAACCCGCCTGCTGCAAGGCCCAAACGGCGTGGCTGCCAATGTACCCGGCTCCACCAGTAACCAGAATTGTTTTTGTAGGGTTTGCCATAGAACGTTGAATAATCGGTGTGTTTAATCGGCCTGGGGCCAGACATCTGCCATTCTACGCAACTACAGCAAATCAGGCCCTGGCCCCTGGGTTAAGGGCATCATTTTTTTATGGTTCGACAGCCATTTGGTATAGCTGAGGTCAAGGCCAAAAGCGGTTCACGGCCTACGGTAAACGGTACACGGCGTCCCTTAAACCGCTCACCGTTCACCGTAAACCCCAAGTCACATCTCCCGTCATTATTTTTTTGACTCAACAGTGGATGCCAGTTAGTAGCGCTCTACCCCCGGCAGGTCAATAAATTTGGCACTGAGGGCGGCTTCTCCGCAGGTGCGAGGGGTGGGAAACAGCTTAGTGGGGTTGGCCAATCCATCGGGGTTGAACGCCTGCCGCACCCAGGCCATGGTATCTAGGTCGGTGGCCGAAAACATGTCGGGCATGTAACAGCGCTTGTCGGCACCGATGCCATGCTCCCCAGAAATGCTGCCCCCCACCTGAACACACAGCTTGAGAATGTCGCCCCCCAGGGCTTCCACCGCTTCCAGCTGACCAGCAACGGCATTGTCGTAAAGAATTAACGGGTGCAGGTTGCCATCTCCGGCATGGAACACGTTGGCCACCCGGTAGCCATGGCGATCGCCCAGGCGCTCAATTTCTTTCAGCACATAGGGCAGCTGGGTGCGGGGAATCACCCCATCCTGCACATAGTAGTCGGGGCTAAGTTTACCCATAGCTGCAAAGGCGGCTTTGCGCCCCTTCCACAGGCGTAGACGTTCAGTGGGGTCGGCAGCCACTGTAATGCTGCGGGCCCCATTTTGACGGCAGAGAGCTTGGATGCGATCGCCCGTCGCCGCCACCTCGGCCGGCAGACCATCAATTTCAATCAATAAAATCGCGGCAGCATCTCGAGGATAGCAGTTGGTGGCGACCACATCTTCGACGGCATTCAGACTAAAGTTATCCATCATTTCCAGGCCAGCGGGAATAATGCCAGCACTGGTAATGGCCGACACCGCCGCCCCGGCCGCCTCGACCGAGGTAAAGTCGGCCAAGAGCACCTGGATGGATTCTGGGGCCTGCAAAATGCGTAGGGTGATTTCGGTGGCGATGCCCAGGGTGCCTTCGGACCCGACAAATAAACCACACAGGTCATAGCCCGGGGTTTCTGCCAGCGAGCCACCAATGTCAGTAATCTCGCCATTGGGTAGCACCACCGTTAGGCCCAGCACATGGTTGGTGGTCACCCCATACTTGAGGCAGTGGACCCCCCCGGAATTTTCGGCCACGTTGCCCCCCACCGAGCACACCGACTGGCTAGAGGGATCCGGGGCATAGTAAAAGCCAGCCCCGCTCACCGCCTGGGTGACCCAGTTGTTGATCACCCCTGGCTGCACCACCACCCGCTGATTGTCGAGATCGACCGCCAGAATTTGATTCATGGTGGCGGTAATAATCAGCACCGAGTCTTCGATCGGCAGGGCCCCGCCCGAGAGGCCGGTGCCGGCCCCCCGAGCCACAAAGGGCACCTGAAAGCGGTTACAAATTTTCACCGCTGCGGCCACTTCTGCAGTGGTTTTGGGCAGCACCGCGATCGCCGGTCGCTGGCGGTAACTGGTCAAGCCATCACATTCGTAGACCAAGAGCTCCTCCTTGCGCCTGACCACTTTTTTGGTACCCAGAACAGCGGTAAAGGCCTCGGCAATTGGGGTCCAGTTAATGGCGGCGGGCTCGGCAACGGTCATGGCTTTAGCATGGGAGGATTGGTTTGATCCTAGCGCGAATGGTCATGGCCGTACATGGCTGCGATCGCCGCTAGACCTGGGCATACTTAACCGCCCTTGGCTCAACAGTCGTCGTTGCGGATGGTGCCATTGGGCATGGCGGTGCGACAGAACTTCGCCCCAGTTAAATTAGCGCAATGGAGGTTAGCCCCGGTTAAGTTGGCATGGCGCAGATTGGCCCAGTACAGATTGGCATGGCTGAGGTCAGCCTTGGCCAGATTGGCTCCTTCCAGGTTGGCGTGGCTGAGGTCAGCATGGTCTAATAGGCTCTCCCGCAGATCAGCGTCCACCAGGGTGAGGCGATGACCCTGAATTTTACGTAAATCGGCTTGTATCAGCGCGGCGTTCGCTAACGAGGCTTCTCGCAGGTCAGCTTGGGCTAGGGTGACCTGATAGCCGTTGGCATGGGTAAAGTTAGCCTGGTGCAAATTGGCTTTGGTGAAATTGGCGCGACGAATATCCACCTCAGCAAAATGACCATGGGCCAGATCTACCGATTGCAGATCTAGCCCATGCAGGTCTCGTGCTCCGGCCTGGTAATACCGCTGGAGTACTTCCTGGAGGGTAGCTGGAGACATGTCAAACCTCCCTGATACTAATCCGGGGTATGAGCCCCTACTCCATTGTGATTCTCCACCAGACCATCAGCACCGGTTTGGCACATTTCGTTGAAGATATTAAATTCGCCCGACCCCCTTGCCACGGGTGTCAGACCCAGGGGTCACCTCGCCACTCTCATCGGTTTGATTCACCTCTTTAAGCTCCTGCTGGCGACGCTGAGCGTTGGCTTCCTGCTCTTCTCGCAGATCGCCAGGCTCGTTAACGTACATTTCTGGTTCAATGGGGTAGTTATTGGCGAGCCCCTCCTGGTCAACGGTCGCACCTCCAGTGGTATCGATCGATCCTTCAGGTTGATCGGGCTGTTGCTTGTAATCTTGACCTTCTCGTTGCTTACGGGCCGCTGTTTCGGCGGGCACTAAGTTAGGATCGTAGTTGTCGCTTTCAACTCTAGGGTTGCTCATAACAGTCTCCATTGACTAAATAGCAAAGGAGATGGCCAATTGGCCTTCTCCATGGGGTGTCACCACCCGGCTATAGTCTATAAACTATGATCCAGGGGCAGTTACCCTGAACTTAGGTTATTAAAATCTGGCGATCGCAACATCCGTCAGAAGTTCAACTTTTTATGTCAGCCCTAGGGCAGATAACATGGCTTGGGGCGATCGCTTGATAGTGCAAATGCACCACAGTATCATGGGAGGGCTGACCTTGGGCTCCCCTTATGGCCATTGTTTCTTCCCACACCGCTGATGATGCCCCCCAGGGACGCAAATTGGGTTCATCTAAATCTGATAAATCTGATCCAGCTAAAAAAGCTAAGGCCAAGCCAGCCCCCCCGGCCGATCAGACACCGCCCTTGTCTTTGGTAAAGGGGGGCGAAGCCCAGGCAGGCGAGGCTCAGGCAACCGGCGCTACCGCCCCTGAAGAGAGTCTGCGGCCTCAGCGGTTGGCCGATTACATCGGTCAGTCTGCCCTCAAGGAAGTGTTGGATATTGCCATCAAGGCGGCCAAGTCTCGCCAGGAACCCCTGGACCATTTGCTATTGTATGGCCCGCCGGGGTTGGGCAAAACCACCATGGCCTTAATTTTGGCCCAAGAAATGGGAGTAGCCTGCAAAATTACCACCGCTCCTGCCCTAGAACGACCCAGGGATATCGCGGGTCTGCTGGTCAACCTGAAGCCAGGGGATGTCTTGTTTATTGATGAAATTCATCGGCTGCCCCGGGTGACTGAAGAAATTCTCTACCCGGCCATGGAAGACGCCCGGCTAGATATCACGATTGGTAAAGGCCAGTCAGCCCGGACCCGCAGTATTCCCCTCTGTGCGTTTACTCTGGTGGGGGCGACCACCCGGGTAGGAGCCTTAACCTCGCCGTTGCGCGATCGCTTTGGCTTGATTCAGCGGCTGCGGTTTTATGACATCGACGAGTTGACCCAGATTGTCACCCGCACCGCTGACGTGCTTAAAACCCCCATTGCCGCAGGGGGAGCCGCCGAAATTGCCCGTCGGGCTCGTGGCACCCCCCGCATAGCCAACCGATTGCTCCGTCGGGTGCGCGACTACACCGAGGTAAAAGCCACAGGGCCGATCACCGAAGCCGTTGCGGCGGAAGCACTGGAATTATTTAACGTAGACCCCTGCGGCCTAGACTGGACCGATCGCCGCCTGTTGTCAGTGATGATTGAAAATTTTGGCGGTGGTCCGGTGGGCTTAGATACGATGGCGGCTTCTACCGGCGAAGATCCCCAAACTATTGAAGAGGTCTATGAGCCCTATCTAATGCAGATTGGCTATCTGCAGCGCACCCCCCGGGGGCGAGTGGTGACCACGGCGGCCCGCCACCATCTAGGCTATGACGGCGATGGTAGCTCCAGTCGAGGGGGCCAAATGACCTTGATGTAGGCCTAAGCAGCGAACTTCTCGTATGATTTTGCGATTTAGGGTTTACGGTTCACGGTACACGGTTTAAGGCGAGCCGTAGACCGTCAGTCCTGTCAAGGTGGGTCAAATTTAGAGGATGATCCCTCGGATTGGCCGCTGAGCCAAGGACTAGTGCAGCGTCAAGTCTTGAATTTAGGGTTAGCAGATGTAGAGATTTGTTGGCATCAAGGTCCGAAATCCCCTCCTTTGGAGGCCTGCGCTGAGCGTGTCGAAGTGGGTAGGGGTGGGTCAAGCAAGCTCGAAAAGACCCACCCCGCCCTCCGAGCACCCCTCCGTGGGAGGGGATAAAGGTCCTGATGTGTTGAAGCAACCTCTCTGAAGATCAAAGACTTTTGCAAAGCACTTACCCTAATTTTTAGTCTTGACAGACCACTAGAAGTCCAAGGCTCAAAGCAGAAATCCTCTGAAGAGGATTGGGAGCCGAGTTTCCCAGCCTGCGACCGCAGACTTCTGCGGTGAGCCAGGGAGTTCACTCCCTGGTGGTTGTGGCCGAAGTCCCGCAGCCCAGGGGTTCTTGGGAAAAGTACCACCACCTTGACAGGGCTGGGCGGGCACTGCCCACCATTGGGGAAATTGTTTTCTAGCAGTCACCTAAGCCGGTTGACCATCCAGCCTGCTGGTTAGAAGCATGTCGGACGGAAGATCAATCACAGCTTGCATGAGATTGGTTTGATCTAAGTTAGCCCCGGTCAGGTCGGTGCCCAGCAGGTTAGTGCCCAGCAAGTTGGCCCCCCTGAGGTCAGCATCAGCCAGGCAGGCCCCCCAAAAGTCGACATAGCTCAGGTTGGCCCCCGACAAGTTAGCCGATTGCAGATTGATGCCCGTCAGGCGGGCCCCACTCAGGTCGGCCCCCCACAGGTCAGCGCCTGGGGCCAGGCGATAGAGCCCTGGGGGAATTGAAAATCCTTTGGGAAAGCGGGTACTGTCTGAGTACAGCGCACCCTCTAGTTGGGCACCCTCCAGTTGGCAGTCCCGTAAATTGGCCCCAATCAAATTAGCCCGTCGCAGATCGCTATGACTCAGGTTAGCTCCCCTGAGGTCCGCTAGCATCAACGTCGCACTGCGTAGGTCTACGTAGCGGAGGTCGCTATTGCCCAGCAACACACTCAATAAATTGGCTCGGTTGAGGGTGACGCCAAACAGGCGACACTCGACCATCAAAGCACCGCTAAGGTCTGCTTGGGTTAAATCGACGCCACTGAGGTCGCGATCGCGGAGATCCTTAGTGGCCAGATTAGCGCCGGGCACCAGAGACCACATCTTAGCCGTAACCGGGTCAAACCCAGGGGGAAATAGGGTTTCCTGGTCGTACAAGGCTCCCTCTAGGCGGGCCTCGGTGAGATCCGCGTCTACCAGTACCGCTCCCCGCAAATCGGCCCAACGTAAGTCGACCTCGGTTAAATTAGCCCCTGTGAACTGCGCTTCCTTCAGGGTGGCTCGCTTCAGACTGGCTTTCGTCAAATTCGCCTGCACAAAATTGCCGCCCCACAGGTCTACCTTGGCCAGGCTCCAGTGACTTAAATCGGCATAGGACAAATCGATCCCACTGAAGTCACGCTCTCCAGCCACAAACGCTGTCCAGAGCTGTTCTAGGGTAACCGTCGTTTCCATGAATTTAACGCTTTGCATAACGTCTAGGGTGGACTAGAAAAAATTGCTTTGACGAACCCAAACGCCATAGCCCAGGCTATCTTGAGTGGCGATCGCGGTTCTGCCTTGCTGCTCTAACCAGACCAACAAGTGTTGCGCTTTTTCCAAAGTGGGACGATGGCGATAGAAGCTGTAGACCATCCCCCCCACCCGAATGGCAAGCCGCTGTTGCTGGTCATCCCCAGCCAGGCGATGAATCTGTTGGTCGACTAAGGGAGTAGCCAGGACCCCTGCCAGGGGAAGCTCCACCGAGACAGCAGGCTCAGCCTCCAGCTGACTCAGCTGAGACCAGTCTAAAGTCGACGGGCTATCTAAACCATCAGGGGCGACACCCCCAGCACCCCAGAAGACAGCGGTATCAATTGGGGACTCATGGTCTGGGGAACCATGGTCTGGGGAATCATGGTCTAAGTCTAAGGGGACAGGCCACGGATCAGCGGCGGCCGGGCTAGTCGGTAGGAGTTGATTGAGCAGAGCTTGTCGGTGCTGGGTGCGCGACTGGTGCACCCGCATGACCTTAGCGGTGCCCACCCCAATGGCAACACTGGTCAGGATGGAGAAGCCAATGTAGCGAATCGAGAATTCCTTGTGTTCCACCGTGGTTAGGGCTGGGGTAACCCACCCCCTAGCAGGTTCTGGCAGCCTGGCTACTACCCGTGACGCATTGGCAGAGGCCATGGGCCAGGTTAAGAGGGCGAACCCACTGCTGGCGGCAAGCAGGGCAGGGAGCACGATGTGACGAAAGGGAGAGCGCTGCATAACAGAGAACCAATACTACTAAGGGGGTTAGCTCAACCATGGGGCCCAGCTATACCAAGTCCAGCTCGGGATCTGGAGTTTTCCCACAGGCATAACTCCAGGTCTGGACTTGGATTTGGTTTAGTTTTGTCGGCTTGCGCTTAGCCTACGCGACTTATGTCAAAGAATATGCAAATTCACCGATAGGGATCTGTGATTCTTTGATGAAACCTGACTGCCATATCCGTAGAATTACGTAATTCTGCACGGACTTTATTAATCTCGCGATTAACTACATCAGAACTTTATGGACCACCTCCTGATATCCCAGCCCCAATCCTGTAAGGGCAAGGGTAATCCTGGCGGTATTGCCCATGCGTTGGAACATTTTGATGACCCTGCTGGTTTTAGCAACAGCCGTTATGCCAGCCGTTTGGCGCATTGCCCAGCAGCAGTTAATCCGATATCAGCCGGATCAGCCAGCTCTGGTGCTACCCCAGGGAACACCGGTAGCAAATCGCACGTCATCCTGCCAGGCCTGCGACCTGACCGGCGCCAACCTGAGCTATCAAGATCTAAGCCGCCAAAACTTCCAGGACGCCATTTTGGTGGAGGCTAACTTAACGGATACCCAGTTGATTAATGCGGTACTGCACCGGGCTAATTTACAGCGAGCCACCCTGGAGCGGGCTAACCTCCAGGGCGCCGATCTGTCGGAGGCGCAACTTAACCAGGCCGACCTGACCCAGGCTCAACTACTCCAGGTCAGCCTGGTCAACGGGGACCTCAGCCAGGCAACCCTGAGTCAGGCTGAGCTCCGGGATGCCGCCCTCTGCTCGGCCCAACTGGTCCAGGCCGATCTGTCAGAAGCCAGTTTGTACGGCGCAATTTTACAGGAGGCCGACCTGTCCCAGGCTGACCTGCGAGGGGCTGATTTGCGCTATGCCGACCTGTACCGGGCCAACCTAGACCAGGCTAATTTGTCTGGGGCGCGGTTGGACTTTGCCACGATGCCCGACGGTAGCACCTATAACCAGGGCTATATTAAGGCGGCGAACCCATCCCAAGGGTGTGACCCTACGGCTACGGATGAAGGTTGATGGGGATGACTTTATTGTAAATACTCTTGAGGTGTAGGCAGGGCGTTGGTTTGACGCTGATCTTCGGGCTCTAGGGTATAGGGAAGGGGTGGCTCGGGTACCAGTAAGTAGCGATCGCCCCAGCCGCCATTATGCCGCAGAGCCAGCTCATCGGGGGGGGTCGTGGATCCAGTGGGTAGCGCTACTGCTAATGATTGCTCGACCCAAAGAAACGGTTCTCCAGTGTCGGTCACCCGCACCAGTGAGGCCGGAGGGCGAAGATTTGAGGGCTCCTGGCTAGCGGTTACGGCCAGCAGGTGGCGAGGGACCAGGGTAATGGCGAACTGCACGGTGTCCTGGGGGGTAGCGTCCAGGTTAAGGGCCTGGTTCTGGATCTGCCAGGCTTCCTGGTAGCGACCATCCTCAGCAATCTGCCAGAGGGAGAGGCGAGCCTCCCACTGCCCCTGGCTGACGGTAACAGGCTGATAGGCCAGAATAGCGTAGGTGGGCGTTTCCGACTGCCCCAGCAGATGGTTTGGCTGTAACCGCCTCAGGGCAACCGCCATCAGCCGGGTGTTATCAGGTAAGTTCGTCTCCCCAGCAAGCTCAAATGTCCCTGGTTCCAGGGGCTGAGCGGCCAGGGTGAGAATCGTGGTCTCTGGGGCTTGACCCAGGCCAGGGATGTTCACAGGCTGGCACCCCGTTGCTAACAACACCACACCCAGTGCGGCAGCCCAGGACTTGCAAACAATAGACAGGGGCTCTGGTTTATCACTGGTTTGCATTGCGGTTTTCCCTTGGGCAATCGAGAGTTGTAAGTGGAGGAACATAACTCAGTGATGTGATCCTGAATCATGTCATGCTAAATCATGTCATTCCGGCCAGCGGGAGGAATCTTAGCCAAGATGTCACTCCCTGAGCAGCCGTTGCGCGTCTACGACTTCGCTGCGCTTCCCTCGAGGTGACAGAACAACGTCTAGTCAGGATTCTCTACCTACTATTCAATAAAACACGTATTAATCAGAGCATCCATTGCAGCGCAATTCTTCTAGGGATCTTCACAGAAGCAGGCATGCCTGCAATAATTCTTTGTTGCAGCTTTGTCGCTAAAATCTCTCACCCAACTTTGAGATCGCTCTTTCATAGAAAATTGATCAGGATTTATCCTGACAAACAGAAAAGTGACTGTATACGAAATCAGTGCTTAAGTTAAACCGTTGCAAAATGCTTGCCATTTCCACTTACAGACATCAGGGTCTTTGGACCAGAGTCTCAGTCTGGTTGGGCATTGGATCCAAACAGAGGTGATTGAGGAAATGGATCATAAACCAGAGTCAAGTCCAGACCTGGAGTTCTGCCTGTGGAAAAACTCCAAATCCCGAGCTGGACTTGGTATAGAATGTCTTCCTGAAATTGTTGCTCAATCCATCGACAAGTCAATCAGTAACATGATGCCCTAGTTGTTGTCGTAGTAATGGATCGAGGTATATTCATTAGTCCTATGTCGAGTTATGCTCGGCGACAGGTTTTAATGCAAAAATTTATCTTTGTCTCGACCAAAATCAAGTCCAAGCTCAGATTTGGATCAGATCTGGAATTGATTTAGACGAGCTTATAGACGAATATCTTGTCTAGTAAGGCTAGGAATATTTTGATTAAACTTTTTATTTATCCTGAAGTTTGTAAATCTATGATTTGCGATTTAAAAACCAGCATACCAATCTATTTTTTTGACGTCAGTTTAGATTGAAAATCGCTTAATTAACAGTGGGGCAATGGTCAGACTTGGCTTGCCTGAGTTTAATTATCTGCCTGCTGAGCCCGGGCTATATCTTGACCTGGGGCGAGGGCGGGTGCATCCCTCATCTTCCCTATGACTCGGAATCGGCTGAAACCTTTCCCTTGACTAATTTATGTTTTGATATGCAGGGAGTTTTCCTATGGCCAATTGGATGGCACTGGGCTGCGGCCTGGGCCTTGGAATCATGGGCGCTACCTCGTCATTGCCAGCGGCACAGGCCACAACGCCTGCCGATGACGACGGGCCATTCATCGTATCCTCCCTGGGACTAGGGGGGGGAGGGATGCCGTTTTTAGAGGATAAGGCCAGGCCTGACCAGGAAAAAGCCGGGCCGGGGCTAGAGCCAGAGGTTCTGGAACAGCTCCCTGGAGGATTAGAATCGTCGGCACTAGACTCATCGGCACTAGAGTCGTCATCACCGGACGCAGCAGCGGCACTAGAGTCCCTGCCGCCAAATGCAGAAGCGGTGCCAGTGATGTCGCCTCGGGTCAACGCTGAGGCGATCGCAGCGGTTGATGAGGTCTCAGTCGGGGTAGCTGATGGCGCCCTGAGCTTCTCGGCCACCAGTCTAAGTGCCATGCCAACCCCAGAGTTTGAGCCAGGCCTGCCCCCAGAATCCCAATCAGTGATCAGTGGCCCAGCGCAGCGATCGCAAGCATTTGGCCAGGCGGCCTACTTGCAACAGGGAGACGAGGGGTCGGCCCGACTGCGGGGGGGTGTCATCTATGGGCTCAGCCCATCGGTGCTGGCCGGGGTGACGGTGGATTTAAGTACCGGCCAGGCTTTTTCAGACAATGACCAGACTGGCTTCAGTCTGAATGAGTTGTACCTGACCGCCTCCCCCGCCCGCCTGCCAGAGCTGCGGCTGACCGCCGGGCTAATGGATTTGACCTCGTACCTGGATCGCAACAGCTTTGCCAAAGACTCCCTGACCCATTTTTTTAACCCGGTGTTTCAGACCAATCCGGCCCTGAGTGCCAGCAATCTGTCATCCCGGCCGGGGGCTTTAGTTAACTGGACCCCGGTGGATGAACTCTCGCTCACTGCCACCACCTTTTCCTCCCGGCGGAGCTTGGGGGACTTTTCCCTGGACTCGTTTGCTGGGGAGGTGGGGGTGCGGTGGGGCAACGCCATCGTGCGGGGTACCTACGTCACCTCCCGCGACTCGGGGCGGGGGGATGGGTTCCAGGAAATTTTTGCGGTCGATCGCGGGGGTGGAGAGTTTGGCCCCCGACTGGGCGATCGCGAAACTGGATTTGGCCTCAACGCCGAAGTGTTCATCCCTGGCTTAGAGCTGGGCGTTTTTGGCCGCTATGGCTGGTACACCAACCAAGCCCTGGGGGCCAGTGGGCAAACCTACAGCGTTGGGGTCAATCGGCTGGATGTCTTGATGGCCGGGGATCGGCTGGGGCTGGGCTATGGCCGTCAGTTGTCCAATTCGGGCCTGCGTCAGGCCAGCGGCAACCCAGTGCCCGACGTCTGGGAGCTGTTTTACGACACCAAAATCATTGACAACCTGCGGGCTGGGGTCAGCCTGCAACAGCGCAACGCCTGGACAGAAACCTACCTGGGGTTTCGGCTGCGCTATGACCTGGTCTGGAATCCACCCGGGAGGGCCACAGAATGACACGGAGTTTAACGGGTAAACCAAGACCAGCGTCAGCCACCCTACTGGCCATCGCCCTCAGCCTGGGCCTGGGCATACCTAGCGGTGCACCGGCCCTGGCCCAGCGATCGCCCCAGGTGAGCCAGGGCTATGCCCTGCTAGAACGGGGTTGGGTCAACGATGCGATCGCCGCTTTTGAATCGGCTCTGCAACGCACGCCCAATTCGCTGGATGCACGGCTGGGGTTAGCAGTGGCCTACCAGCGAGCCGGACGGGATGCCGAGGCCTGGGCGGCTCACCAGGCGGTGCTGCAGATTGACCCCGAACACCCCACGGCCCTGGCCGCCCTGGGGGAACTGGGGGGCTATCGACCCGAATGGCAAGCCGCAGGCATCGCGGCCCTCACCCGGCTGTTGAGCCAGGCCCCTGACAATTGGGCCGCTCGCAGCCAGCGGGCCTTACTGTACGGCTATCAGGGACGATTTGTGGAATCCCTGGCCGACTATGATCGGGTGCTGAGCCACCAACCCACTCCGACCACCCTGCTGGGGGCCGCCCAAGTCCAGGCCTTTAGCGGCGACTATGAGGCCGCCCTGGCCCTATTCAACCGCTATCGGCAAACCGGCACCGTCCCCATCGAGGCCTTGACCGCCTATGCCTTGACGTTGCAAGAAACGGGGCAGCCTGAGCGGGCGATCACCGTGCTAGAACCAGAGCTGCGCCCTGCGGATCGCACCGACGATCTGGCCCTGGGTATTCGCGCTGGTCTGGCCAATGCCTACGATGCCCATGGGCAAACCCAAACGGCCCTCGATCTGCTGGCTCCCTTAGAGGGCAAGCCCGAAGCTCGCCTGCCCCTGGCTCGGGCCTACAGCGCCATCGGTCGCCGTCAGCAAAAACCGGATCTGTTTGAGCAGGCCACCCGCCTGTACCGGCAAGCCCTGGCGGCCGCCCCAACCCCCAGCTATGGTCTGCGGGTCGAGGTGGCCGATGTGCTCAGCGAGTGGCCTGGCACCGAGCCCCTGGCCCTGGAGATGTGGGCCACTCTGGTGACAGAAAACCCAGCGGTGGTTAGCCTGCAAGTAAAAGAACGGCTGCTGGCCCACCGCCTGAATCAGGTTAAAGCCGAGACCGTGGCCGAGCATCTCTTGCCCCTGCTCTCCCCCATGCCTGACCCGGTTCCAGAACAGCGGGCGATCGCCATGGCGCTGATTCATGTAGACCCCCCCGATCCGGCTCTGTTGCCGTTGTATGAAGCGGCAGCGGCGACGGTGGAGCAGCCGCTGTTGACCTACCGCATGGCTCAGATTCATTTGCAGACGGGGGATTTGGCGGCTGCCCAAGGTGCTTTGACCATCTATCAAGCCGCTACCCCCGAAGCCGACTGGGGGACCGAACTGCTGGTGGCTGATCTAGAGCGGCAGTTGGGGGACTGGGAGGCCAGTGCCCGCCGCTATGAGCAGGTGATCACGGCTCAGCCCAGTGTGAGGGTCACCACCGCAGCACTACGGGGATTGACCTTTGTGCGCACCCTCCAGGGACAACCTGAATTGGCGCTGCCGTTATATGCAGCGGCGATCGCCGCTGATCCTGACAATCCCATCTATCCTCTGGGTTATGCCCTGCTGGCCTACCGGGTCGATGAGATCACCAGCGAGGTGGCCACCAACGCCGTGAACCTCTGGTTAAGCTCCCAGCCCCTAGAACAGGCTCCCCTGGAACTAGTGGAGTTGGTGGGGGCCTTGCCCGCCGCCGAGGCTCGGGCTGACCTGTATCAAACCCTGTTAGCCCAATACCCCGATCACCTGTGGGTACAGTGGCGCCAGATTCAGCTGCTGGCCCGCCATGATCCAGCCCAGGCCCAGGCCCAGATGGAGGCGTTGATGGCCGCCCACCCCGACGACCCTACGGTTTACTTTTTCCAGGGCGAGTTGGCCCAGCAGCAGGGCAACCTGCCCCTGGCCACAGACGCCTACCAGCGGATTTTAGTCCAAGAGCCCGACAACATCGGCGCCCTCAGTGCCCTGGGCGGGGTGCAGTTTCAGCAGGGAAACTTACCCATGGCTCGGGCTTACTACGACCAGGTGCTGGCTCTCGATGCTGAGGCTTGGGGGGCTCGGTATGCGATCGCCGAACTCGACATTGCCGAAGACCACAAGCTGGCGGCCCTACAACAGCTGCGCCAATTGCCCCCCGAAGCGGCTGGTGCCATCAACCTCGATCAGCGCATCCAGGAGGTGGAATTTGATCTGCTGCGCCGCCGCGGCTTCCAACCCCCTTGGGAACGCTATTAACTAACCTGTCCGCTCTTTGACTACGGTGACCTACCATGTTTGGCCTACGTAAACCCCAACAACGTTTAATTCAGTCCACCCTACCCCTGGCCCTGGTGCTGGCCCTGGTGGGGCCGAGTTGCACCCAGACCCAGGCCTGCGCCTGTCTCCAGCCAGGGGCCGAGGCAGCCCTCAGCCTACCTGTGCCCAGCCCCCATGAAGCGGTGCTGCTGGAGGGTTGGTCGGCCTACCGCCAACGGTTTATCCAGGCGGATGGCCGGGTGATCGACCGGGAAGACCAGGATCGCACCGTGTCGGAAGGTCAGGCCTATGCCATGCTGCGGGCGGTGGCCATCGACGACCCCGCCACCTTTGATCGCACCTACACCTGGGCCAAAGATAACCTAGTTCGCCAGGACGAGACCGGGGAGCCCATAGACCGTTTATGGGCCTGGAAGTGGGGGCAGCGGCCGAATGGGAATTGGGGAGCCCTGGACCCTAACTTTGCCACCGACGCCGATATTGACGCCGCCACCGCCCTGATTTTGGCGGCCCAGCGCTGGCAATGCGATCGCTACGCCGAGGAGGCCCGAGCGTTGCTAGCCGACCTATGGGCCTATGGCACCCTAGAGCTGCCCGATGGCACCCGCCAGCTGATTCCCGGCCCGATCGCTGACTTTCAGCTGGGGGATGACCAAATTATTTTGAACCCCTCCTACTTTGCCCCAGCCAGCTTTCGCCTGTTTGCCGAGGTGGACCCCGACCATGACTGGCTGAGCCTGATTGACAGCGGCTATGCCATGTTGGACGACCTCTCCAGTTTTTCGGCTACGGGGCTACCCCCCGACTGGATTGTCTTTACGCCCGCCACCGGCACCTATCGCCAGTTGCCCCTCGACCACGCCCTGCAAAGTCACTACAGCTTTGATGCAATTCGGGTCTGGTGGCGGGTCAGCCAGGATGCTGTTTGGTTCAACGAACCCCGGGCTGACGCCTACTTACAGGCCCAGCTGCCAGAACTCGGCGATCGCTGGCAGCAAGCCGGTCGCCTGCCGGCCCGCCTCACCCTGGATGGCCAGGCCGAATCCAGCTACGAAGCCACTGCCCACTATGCCATGGTCTATGGGGCCATGCAACGGGTCAATCAGGCGATCGCCGAGGACATCTACCGCACCAAGCTGCAACCCGCCTACCAAGATGGCTTTTGGGATAACGATACCGCCTACTACACCCAGAATTTGGCCTGGTTTGGGCTCTGGCCCCTGGAGGCCTCACCCCAACGCCTGCAGGTCAGCCAATGCGAGGGATGACGCTCTAGGCAGCGGCTGTGCTACCCCGGCGTCCTGTGACCTGGCTTTATGACTAACTAGATTATTTCTAACTTCTACCATGACGCTTTTCGCCTTTTCGCCCCGGACTCGCCGTCGCCTCGCCCTCTATCTAATGACGCTGCTGCTGATTACCAGCCAGCCCCTGTTGGCCCAGGAACCAGAGGCCGTAGAGCAGACCCCAGCCCCGATCGCCACCGAAATTACCCTGCCAGACAACCTGCCAGGGCCACCCACCATCGCCCCAGGGGATGCAGGCCAGTATGTCCTGGAATTTAATCGCAGTCCGGTGGTCGGCAACCGCCTGCGCTTTACCGGCATCTACGACGAACAGCGCCTGCACTTTACCCGCCCCCGAGCCTGGACCCCTGAGTCTGTGAGTGTGCTGTTGCGCTATCGCCATTCTGCCGCCCTCTACGCCACCCGCTCCAACCTGACAGTGCTGGTTAACGGTACCAGCATTGGCAGCGTGCCCCTGAATCTGCCCATGGGCGAGATTGGCGACATCGTGTTTGATATTCCCCCTGATCTGCTGCAAGACCACAATGAACTGGTGGTGGCGGCCCTGCAAAACAACTCCCCCACCTGCACCCAGGACCCCTACGATCCGTCCCTGTGGGCCGAGGTGCTACCCGATTCTAAGGTGGTGTTTGACTTTCAGCCCCAGGCGGTTACCCCAGACTTTAGCCAGTTCCCCTATCCCCTGTTTGATCTGCTGAGCCTGCAAGCCAACCGGGTAGCCTACTTACAGCCATCCCAGGTGGATAGCCCCTGGCTGACTACCCTGGGACGGTTGCAAACCTACCTGGGTCGCACCGCCCACTATCGCCCCCTGGACAGTCGCCTGATCGAAACGGTGGATGCCCTGACCCCCCAGGAACGGCTGGTGATGTTGGGGACGCCTAGCCAGCAACCGAGCCTGGCTGAGCTGGATTTACCCTTCGCCCTGGTGGCGGGTGAATGGGTAGATGAGGACGGCACCCCCCTGCCGGAGGATGTGGGCTTACTGGCCTGGAGCACCCTGAATCAGGAGCAATCTCCGGTGCTGGTGATCAGCGGCAACGGCGAGGCTGGTGTCGCTAAAGCCACCCAGTACCTGGTGCAGCCCCAGGATCAGCAAATTGCCACCGGCCACGCCTTAGTGGTCAACCAGATGGCTGAGCTGCCCTCCCCCTCCCCCCGGCAATGGCCAGGGTATCTGCCCGAGGAGGACAGCTTTTTACTGGCAGAGATGACCAGCCCCAATCACCAACCGATCGGTGATATGACCGTGCGCGGTTCCCATGCCCCCGCCCTAACCATCGACTTTAAAGCGCTACCGGACGATCGCTTGCTGCGGGGCAGTCGCATGCAGCTGGTGTACAGCTATGGGCCCCAGGTGAACCCCCTCACCTCTCTGGTGGATGTGGAACTGGATGGGGTCTCTTTGCAGGGGAAACGGTTGACAGCGGCCCAGGGGGCGAGTCGACGGACCTTAACGGTGGATTTACCGGGCGATCGCGTCACCCCCAACTCCAAACTACAGGTCAATTTCCGCCTCGACCCCCGAGAACGGCGGTCCTGTAGCCGAGTGACCGACCAGCAACTGTGGGGCACCATCCACAGCGACACTAGCTTTACCCTCAACCGCACAGCCGTTACCAACCTGCCCGACCTGGATCTGTTCAAAACCGGCTATCCGTTCACCGCCCCCCAAGATTTAGCCGCGACCGCTGTGGTAGTCCCCGATCAGCCGACGGCCGCCGACCTGGAGGTGTTGTTAACCCTCACCGAACGGCTGGGCCGCCTGAGTCAGGCCGACTCTGTGCAGTTAGCCGTCTATCGCCAGACTGACTTACCCGATGACGTACGCCAGGACCGACACCTAGTGGCGATTGGGACCGAACCCCAGTTCCCCTTCCCCGACCTGCTGACCAACACCGGCTTCACCCTAGAAGGTCGCCAAACCCGTCGCTGGGGCCGTAGCCAGGTGCAACCCTTACCAGACGGCGAAGGGCTGATCAAGTCGGTGATTTCCCCCTGGAATTCCCAGCGGGTGGTTCTGGCTCTCAGCGGTCGCGAGGCCGTCGGTCTAGCTCAGGTGGCCGACCTGCTGCGCCACGACCCCCTGTTTTATCAAATCGAAGGCGATACCGTGCTGGTCAGCGCCCAGGTGCCCGACCCCGACCCCCACGCCAGCAACGACTACCGATTGACCACCCTGCGCCAAACCCCCTCAGTCCAGATCGCCACCGCCACCGATTATCCCTTGCTGTGGCGGCTGGCCCAAGCCAACTGGCTGTTTGTGGTCCCCGCCACCGTGGCCCTGTCGTTGTTGATCTACGGTGCCGCCCAGGCCTATCTACGGCGGGTGGGGTGATGGGTTGAGGTGCAAGGTGTCAGGTGCAAGGTGCAAACCGCAAACCTGATACCCCCCCTCTCCCCCACTCCATCACTCCCCCATCTCCCCCTCTCCCCCTCTCCCCCTCTCCCCCACTCCATCACTCCCCCATCT
>NZ_SMDQ01000190.1 GCF_012911975.1 Nodosilinea sp. P-1105
CTATTCAACTGTCGAGGTCCTTACCCCCTCGGGAATCTCACACTCGGTGCGCTTCCCTCAGGCGCTTTACTAATATAGTCTCAATTATCCTTACCTGTCAACACAAATCAGGAATTATTTTTTTGACGCCGAAACCCCTTGCATTCCAAGGGGTTTCGGCATTTTAGGGAAGCTTAGGGCTCAAATTCGGTGGATTTTTTCTGGAAAATTTTTTCTCACCACGCTGTATCTAGGGCTCGAAAGGCAGGCATGGACAGTACCCATAGCGCCCAAAATAAGCTCTGGGCAAGGATTAAGCACCTTTAGCCAGGGTTGGAGGTTTCTTTGTAACTGGAGATACAGACAGCCCGAGGAGGTTCCGATGCTATTGCTCATGGATGCTTCGCCAATGACGCTATAGGCCTGGATAGGCTGCACCAGGGGTTCATTCCCAGGTTGTGCGGCGGCTTTGCTCACATAAGGCTCAAACAAAAAAGAGAGGTGGCAAGCACCTCTCTTTGCACATGGCCTAAATCATCCGATTCAAGCAATTAGCTGTAAACCCATTACAGGGCATTACCACGGGGCAGTACCTCTTCGGGGAATACAAACTTCTCGTGGGGCTGGTCGGTTGGTGCCATCCAGGCCCGGAT
>NZ_SMDQ01000191.1 GCF_012911975.1 Nodosilinea sp. P-1105
CGCGACGTAATTCGTCTAAAGCATTATTCCTATCGAACCGAGCAAAGCTATGTCGGATGGATTCGCCGGTACATTCTCTTCCATAACAAGCAGCATCCAAAAGATATGGGCGGGGCAGAGGTCGAAGCATTTTTAACCCATCTGGCTCGGTCTATCTGCCCTTTGCCCTAGAGCGTAAATATCCCCATGCCGATCGCGCCTGGATTTGGCAATTTGTGTTTCCTTCACCGGGGCGATCGCGCGACCCACGCAGTGGCATCATTCGCCGTCATCATCTGCATGAGAGTGGGGTACAGAAAACCCTAAAGCAAGCTGTCCGTGCGGCTGGCATTGCTAAGCGAATCGGGTGCCATACGTTTCGCCATAGTTTTGCCACCCACCTATTAGAGAGCGGTTACGATATCCGCACCATTCAAGAACTGTTGGGCCATAAGGATGTCAAAACCACGATGATCTATACTCATGTGCTGAATCGGGGTGGGCGGGGGGTGCGCAGTCCGTTGGATGGGTAGGGGGGCAAGGGCAATTGTGACGCTACGGTTGACGGCGGGGAGTCGCCCCACTATGCTCTTACATTAAGCCGTTCAGTCGAACGGTGACCACACAGAACT
>NZ_SMDQ01000192.1 GCF_012911975.1 Nodosilinea sp. P-1105
ATTCTAGGCGAACTGGCCGCATCCCAAAAAGAAACCGAACAGTTAATCAAAGCCCAGACTGAGGCCTCAGAGCAGCGACAACGCGAGGCAGAACAACGGCAACGCGAGGCAGAGCAGCGTTCTCAAGCAATCGATCGCCGTTTCCAGGAAACGGAAAAATGGCTAAAGCAGCAAAACCAACAGCTGAATGAGCAACTGGGCAAACTGGGTAACCGTCTGGGGGAATTTGTGGGATGGCAGGTGCGTCCTGCGGTGGTGCGGCTGTTTCAAGATCGGGGAATTGACGTTCACGAGTTTTATCCCAATGCGGCGGCCCGGCGGGGTGACGAGTTTATTGAAATTGATCTCCTGGTGGTCAACACCACCGATGCCATCCTGGTGGAGGTGAAAAGCAAACTGACCCAGGCCGATGTCGATCAACACCTGGAACGGCTGGCTAAGTTCAAGCGACTGATGCCCCGCTATGGGGACGTGCGGGCCATGGGGGCTGTGGCCGGTATGGTAGTGCCCGATGAGGTGGCGCGCTATGCCTATCGCCAGGGGCTTTTTGTGCTAGCTCAATCAGGGGACGGTGTGGTCATCCTCAACAACGACACCTT
>NZ_SMDQ01000193.1 GCF_012911975.1 Nodosilinea sp. P-1105
AGACTTCAACAATCTTTTTTCGAAAATCAAGAGAGTAAGCTTTCATGCTCAGCCATCACAAGGAAAATTCATTACAGACATGAATAATTCCCAGAGCCTCCTATAGTTCAATTGTACCTCACTCAACAAGGAACCGCTATAAATCACTAAAAGTATGTTGACTCAGAGATATTTTAAATAAGAAATATTTAATTTTGACTAGATGAATAAACCGAGGGACTATCATTGAAAATGACAGATTTTCTAGCTTGAAAGATAAAATCTAGCGTTTTGTAGGCATCTAAAATATTGCTGCTCAACAATTTGATTGTTGTATGAGTCGAACTTTTAGTAGTTTTCCGAAAGAGGATACTTGATCATCCTTATTTTTTGATCAAGTCAAAAATCCATAGCTACAGCCAAGGCCGTCCCTATTACTTTGACTTCAAGGAGGCAGTCGCAAATGGGGGGGTGTAATTTAAGCCGGGAAACCCTTTAAGTAAAAAGGGTTTGGGCGTTGTGCTTTTCGCGACTGACGGGCAACA
>NZ_SMDQ01000194.1 GCF_012911975.1 Nodosilinea sp. P-1105
ATGCCAATCACAGGCCAGGCACCCAAGAAGAAGTGCAGGCTGCGGCTGTTGTTGAAGCTGGCATATTGGAAGATCAAGCGACCGAAGTAACCGTGGGCTGCCACGATGTTGTAGGTCTCTTCCTCTTGACCAAACTTGTAGCCGTAGTTCTGAGACTCAGTCTCGGTGGTTTCACGCACCAGAGACGAGGTCACCAGAGAACCGTGCATGGCGGAGAACAAAGAACCGCCGAACACACCGGCTACACCCAGCATGTGGAAGGGGTGCATCAGAATGTTGTGCTCAGCTTGGAACACCAACATGAAGTTGAAGGTACCGGAAATACCCAGGGGCATACCGTCTGAGAAGGAGCCTTGACCCAAAGGATAGATCAAGAACACAGCGGTAGCAGCGGCCACAGGAGCGCTGTAAGCAACGCAGATCCAGGGGCGCATGCCCAGACGGTAGCTCAATTCCCACTCACGACCCATGTAGCAGAAAACGCCAATCAGGAAGTGGAAGATAACGAACTGGTAAGG
>NZ_SMDQ01000195.1 GCF_012911975.1 Nodosilinea sp. P-1105
CTTGACTTCTGTAAATTCAGTTTTGAGATTATCGATCAGTGTTAATCTTTTCTTGCCTGGGCGCACATAAACAACGATAACTGGCATGTTTTTGCCTGTTTTATCAGCAATTAAATCATTTAGACTTGCTTCAACAAGTTTTTCCAGTGCTTCAAAGGCTGCTTCTTGTTCTTGACTCTTATCTTCTGCTTTTAAATAGACAATGTTTTCATTGGTATTTGAAACATCTACAACCAAAACGTCTCCCAACTGTCTTTTTGGTTTATTAGACTGGTTGAAAAACTTAACATTAAATCCTCTGGCATTGAGCAGATCACATTCAAGTGACTTCTCAGGATTTTTTGAGGCAAGATAATAATAAACAGAAATATCGCCAATAACCTGTTCTGTTTTAAGTAGTCTCCCTAAATAGTTACTCTCCTCCTGGATTAGAGGTTGAATATGCTCTATCAATTCACTTCTGACAATTTCTCGGGTCACTTTCTTTGCATCATCGAGGCTATTCTTGAAG
>NZ_SMDQ01000002.1 GCF_012911975.1 Nodosilinea sp. P-1105
GAGCCATCACCGCCACCCACAACAGCGTCATCATCGCGGTGCTGAATGGCGACCTGACCGTGAAGCGGCTGCACCAGACCGGGGGCACCCTGCGGCTGATGCCAGAGAACCCGGCCTATCCCCCCATTGAGATTCCCCCAGGCACTGACTTTGAGGTGTGGGGCGTGGTCACTAAGGTGATCCACTTCCTGGCATGAGCCGCTGGATAGCCTTAGTAGACGCCAACAACTTCTATGTGTCCTGCGAGCGGGTGTTTAACCCCCAGCTGCGGGGCAAGCCAGTGGTGGTGCTCTCTAACAATGACGGCAATATTGTGGCCAGGTCGAATGAGGTGAAGGCCTTGGGTATCCCGATGGGTGCCCCAGTTCACCAGGTGCAAGATCTCATCCAGGCCCACCAGATCCAGGTCTACTCCTCCAACTACACTCTCTATGGCGACCTCTCCCAGCGGGTGATGCAAACCCTGGAGCAGTTCAGCCCAGAGTTGGAGGTGTACTCCATTGATGAAGCCTTCCTGGGGCTCTCGGGGGATGGGGAGGCCGTTGCCCAGCAGCTGCGGCAGACAGTGCAGCAATGGACCGGCATCCCCGTCTCAGTAGGGGTAGCCACCACCAAAACCCTGGCCAAGGTGGCTAACCATCTGGCCAAGCAGGGATCTGGCGTCTGTGTGCTCGATGCCCCATCACCAGCGCTGGCCGCTCTACCTGTAGGGGAGATCTGGGGCATTGGTCACCGGCTCAGCGATCGCCTGCAGCAGCAGGGCATAGAAACAGCCCTTCAGCTGCGGGATGTTGAGCTGAGCTGGATACGGCAGCAGATGGGCATCGTGGGCGTGCGCACGGTACAGGAGCTGCGGGGTATCCCTTGCTTACCACTGGAGCTATGCCCGGCCCCGCGTAAGAGCTGCTGTGTGTCGCGCTCCTTTGGTCGTCCAGTGACGGCGATCGGAGATCTGAAAGAGGCGGTGGCCACCTATGGGGCTCGGGCTGCGGCCAAAGTCAGGCGAGATGGGCTGACGGCTGGTGTGGTGACGGTCTTCATCACCACCAATCGGTTTAAGCCGGATGAGCCCCAGTATGCCAACTCGGCGGTGGTGCAGCTGCCCCAACCGGTGAATGACACGTTGACGCTGATCCATGCAGCACTGAGGGCTGTGGAGCGGTTGTATCGACCGGGTTACCAGTACAAGAAAGCTGGGGTGCTGCTGACGGAGTTAAGCCCGGCCTCTGTGGTGCAGGGGGATCTGTTCAGTGCCCCAGCCCAGCAGGAGCGATGGGGGGCGTTAATGCGAACGGTGGATAGCCTAAATCAACAGTTTGGGGCCGGGACGGTGTTTTGTGCCGCTGAGGGAATAGAGAAAGACTGGCAGATGCGGGCAATGCTGCGGTCCCCAGGGTATACGACTCGGTGGGGGGAGTTGCTGGTGGTGAGGTGAGGGGTGATCGCGATCGCCAGTGCTCAGTCTTGTCCAGAGTATGATGGGCTGAAAGCATCTAGTCTGGCCATGGTGGAGACAACCTCAGTGCGTGAAGAGAGGCCGCAGCTATCAACTTTGCAACTAAGGATGGAGGGTTCGCCAAGCACGGAAGGCGACAAACCCGGCAATGATCAATACGGCAATAACCGCGATAAACCAGTGCCCATGCCAGAGGTTGAAGCCAATGAAGGCAAGGATGGTAATACCGATGATCCAGCGGATGAAATGCTGTCTACGGCTGGTTGGCAAAAAGGTGTCAGGAGAGGCAAGCCACTGAGCCACCTGCTTGGCATCTGGCGAGTCAGGATGCAGTTTGTCGAGGGACTCTCGCCAAACGTCAACAGCCTGCTGTCGTTGCCCTTGTTTAGCGTATAGCATCCCCAAGTTGTTGAGGGTTTGGGCTTCGCCGTGGCGGTCCCCAAGCTCTCGCTTCACCGCCAGGCTTTGCTCATAGAGCTCGATGGCCTCCGCCCAACGCCCCTGATCGCTGTAAACATTGCCCAAGTTGCCCAGGGTTTGGGCTTCGCCGTGGCGGTCCCCAAGCTCTCGCTTCACCGCCAGGCTTTGCTCATAGAGCTCGATGGCCTCCGCCCAACGCCCCTGATCGCTGTAAACCAGGCCCAAGTTGTTGAGGGTTTGGGCTTCGCCCTGCTGATCGCCAGCTTGACGGGCTGCCTCCAGTGCCCACTGATGGGTCTTTACCCAATCGTTCCAGTAGCTACGTGCACTAAAGAAAGGAACCAGGTTTACCACGAAGGAAATCACTTGGCTCCAGGCCTGGGCCTGGTAGGCCCACTCTACCGCACTCAGCACATTAGTTCGCTCTTGCTCAAACCAGGCCAGTCCCTTCAGTAATAATTGTTGTTCCAAGTCCTCGGTTGCCCAAGCCTCGTCTTGTTCCTTCAGCGACTGTGCTAACTTTCGTCGCCGCGAAGAATTGAGCGTGTTCTCCCAGAAATTGGCCTGCTCCCAATACCACTGCATCACCCGTAGCTTGGCTTCCTGTTGTTCTGCAGGGGTGCTAACGTCATCCAGATTCTCCTGGGCAAACAGACGCACCAAGTCATGGAGCTGATAGCGTCCCTCATGTAGCGCTTCCACTAATTGCGCATCCACTAGCATTTCCAGTCCGGTGGTAGTAGCCTCAGATTCTAGCTCAGCCAGGGCTACGGCTACCTCTGGGTCAAAGTCGCGCGGTAACAATCCTAGTAGGCAAAACAAGTTCGTTTCAGGGTCCGCTAATTCTCCATAGCTGAGGGCAAAGCTGGCACGAACGTCTAAATTGCTGAGTTTAAGCTGAGCCAGGCGCTGCTGTTCGTTCGCGAGTTTCTCTGCATAGCTGGCCAACGACCAGTGAGGCTTGGTCTTCAAGGTTCCTCCTGCAATCCGCACAGTGAGGGGCAATCGTCCACATTGGTTCACAATCCGCTGGGCAGCATCATGGTCGCTCTGTATACGGTCATCGCCAATGAGGGCTTGCAGCAATGCCAGTGCTTCTGGTTCTGACAGCACCATCAAATCAATCACATCTGCTCCGGCTAGAGCTCCCAGCCGCCGCCGACTGGTCACTAAGACGCTACAGGTTCCACTCCCCGGCAACAGCGGGGTAACTTGAGCCTCGTCTTGAGCATTGTCTAGCAACACCAGCGCTTGCCGGTTTGTCATTGCTGAACGGTAGGCATTGACCCGTCCCGGCAAATCCGGTGGCATGGTGGAGTCATCCCGCCCTAAGGCTCGCAGCCACTGCCCTAATACGTCAAAGGGCTCCACTGGATTATTATCGGCTCCCCGCAGATTGGCATAGAGCCGTGCGTCGGGGAATTGTGCTTTCAGCCGATGGGCCGCATGAACTGCCAGCGCCGATTTGCCTACCCCTGCCATTCCGGCCACAGCGGAGATGACCACTGCGTTAGTCGCACTACTGGAGTGGAGCCGAGCTAAGATGCGGTTAACTTCTGCTTCACGCCCGGTAAAGTCCGCAATATCATTTGGCAGCTGATACCGGGAGAGCTGAGGCGGTAAAGGCTGGTGAATTTCATACTTTTCGACATTGGCAATTGCAGTTCCATCAGTTTGTAGACCGATGGCCAGGTTGCGATCGCCGCTAACATCGACTCGATTTCGGTAGGGATCAGGGAGGGGGCTACCAGTCATATTAAGGGGTTGCCTCCATCGGCTGCTCGGATTGTTCGCCACCTTCGATTTCAAGCTCAAGGCCACCTGGTCCTAGCCGCATTGCTAGCGCCCAGGCCACCGCCCCTAGCGCCAAAATCGCAATCACCACCAGCATGATCGTGTTGTGGGAAAAGAAGTTACCACCGCGACGGGTCGCATCATTCCCGGCAATCTGGCTACCTCGGTCTGCCGTGACTTTGCCCCGCGATTCGTCCACAGAACCCCCAATATTGCCATAAACCCGCCCCTGACCTGATACATTGCCCACCGCCAAATTCTGATTACCATTCACTGAAATCTGGCTAGAAATAGGACTGCCCGTTGCCTCTGAACTAGCGCCTTCCTGCCAAATCGACTCCACTTGAGCCGCAATATCAGGGCGCGCCGCCAAAATCCCTTGGAGCTGCAATTGCAGAGTCTGCTGCCAATCCGTTGCAGCAGGATTGGCAGCCAGCTTCTCTACCGCCGTCTGCGCCGCCTCTCGCTGTTGCACCTCTGGCGCTAAAAGTTGCCACATCCGTCGTGCGCGACTGGTTACTTCATCCACCGCAGCCGTAGGCGACAAGGGTTGGTTTAGTATCAGCGGGAGCCGAGGTATGAGAAAACTGACGAGTCTTTCGGTGTCCATGTTGTCTGAGTTCCGATTGTTAACAACGCTACCCAGTTAATCTCTTGTTTTATAGTCCACGCTTTTTCGGGGCACCTGTCTCTATCGTCAATATCCTTAATAGCCTTAAATCGGCCAAGCTGCGTTTCAAGTTTAATGACTGATCGATCATGTCAAGACCCAGGAACCATGTCATCACAGTCTTCATCACCACCAATCGGTTTAAGCCGGATGAGCCCCAGTACGCTAACTCGGCGGTGATGCAGCTGCCCCAACCGGCAAATGACACGTTGACACTGATCCAGGCAGCACTGAGAGCTGTGGAGCGGTTGTATCGACCGGGTTACCAGTACAAGAAAGCTGGGGTGCTGCTGACGGAGTTAAGCCCGGCCTCTGTGGTGCAAACAGACTTGTTCAGTGACCCAGCCCAGCAGGAGCGGTGGGGGGCGTTAATGCGAACAGTGGATCGCCTGAATCAGCGGTTTGGGGCGGGGACGGTGTTCTGTGCGGCAGAGGGAATAGAGAAAGATTGGCAGACGAGGGCAATGCTGCGGTCCCCAGGGTATACGACTCGGTGGGGGGAGTTGCTGGTGGTGGTTGGAGCTGTAGTGTTCTGGGGGGGATTGGGAAGAACTATCCAACTCTTGCCGCTTCCACGGCACGGGTTTCGCGGAACAGGTGGCTCTCCATTTCGACCTTGAGCTCGTGGTATGCCGGGTGCTGATCAATGGTTTCGCGGTTACGGGGACGGGGAAAGGGCACGTCTAAAATCTCGTCAATGCGGGCAGCAGGTCCCCGGGTCATCATCACGATGCGATCGCTCAGCAGCAGTGCTTCTTCAATGCTGTGGGTAATCATAATCACGGTTTTGCGTTGCTGTTCCCAGATACGCTCGACCTCATCTTGCAGAAACCCCCGGGTGAGGGCATCAAGAGCTCCAAAGGGCTCGTCCATCAGCAGGATCTGGGGGTCAATAGCCAGGGCGCGGGCGATACCGACCCGCTGACGCATGCCGCCAGAGAGCTCATGGGGGTGCTTGCCCTCAGCCCCAGTGAGACCGACCAGCTGAATGTACTCCTTGATGATGCGATCGCGCTTTTTCTTAGAAATCTTGGGGTCTACGGTTTCCACTGCAAACCGAAGATTTTCCTCCACCGTCATCCAGGGCATGAGGGCATAGTTTTGAAACACCATGCCCCGGTCGGGCCCTGGCTTAGTAATGGGGTGGCCATTCAGTAAAATTTCACCACTGCTGATGGGACTCAGTCCTGCAATCATATTCAGCAGAGTGGACTTGCCGCAGCCCGAGGGGCCAATAATCGACACAAAGGTATTCGGCTCAATTTCCAGGTTAATGTCCTGAATAGCGACAAAGTCAGGACTGGTTTTACCCCTCAACTTTTGGACCATCCCTTTCTTACCAGGAAACACCTTGCTTACCTGGCGAATAGACAGCTGGGCAGTGGGAGAGGGAACATCTGCAGACAGATAGGGACTCACAGGAGCAGTTCTCATGAATTTCGACCAAATGCGACAAACTTCTCGAGGGCGGCAAACAGGTTATCCAGCACCAGCCCCACCAGGCCAATAATGAAAATGGCCACCAGAATATTGGGAATCGACAGGTTGTTCCACTCGTTCCAGATAAAGTAGCCCAGCCCCGTCCCCAGCAGCATTTCTGCGGCCACAATCACCAGCCAGGCAATACCCATGCTGATGCGCAACCCCGAGATAATGTTGGGCAGCGCCGCCGGAATAATCACCTTAAAGATGGTGCGCAGACGGGAGGCACCCAGAGTATCGGCCACATCCAGGTAGTCTTGGTTCACGTTGGCCACCCCAAAGGAAGTGTTGATCAACGTGGGCCAAATGCTGGAAATAAAGATGATGAAAATGCCGGTATTTTCGGAATCGCGCAGCAGATAAAGGCCCAGGGGCAACCAGGCCAGGGGCGACACGGGCTTAAGCAGCTGAATGTATGGGTTAAAGGCCTTGAACGCCACTGGCGAAATACCAATCAAAATGCCCAGGGGCACGGCCACCAGCGATGCTGCAACATAGCCGATGACTACCCGGCGCAGGCTGATTAGCAGATTCCAGCCGATGCCCAGGTCGTTGGGGCCGTTTCTAAAAAACGGGTTCGACAGCCACCACCAGAGCTCACCGAGGGTTTCGGTGGCGGTGGGCACCCCCCGTACAAACCATCCCGACCGCGCCCCTACTTCCCACACCAGCAGGAAGAGGCCCAGTGACAGCAGAAACAAGCCAACAGATTTGGCATTCTCAGATTGCCACCAGGTTTGCTGAGAGAGAGGGAAAACGCCCCTTTTAAACTTGATGTTGTTCACCGTCATCACAAAATAATTCCCTTCAGGCTTGAACAAGGTTTAGCCAGCGTAATTCTGCATAGCTGCTGCCCCAGGCCCCATACTCAGAGCAGCAGCCACAGAAATTTGATAGACTCATGCGCTAGATGTTCGAGCCAGCCGACAAAGCCGGTTCTGGCAAAGCACACAGCACTTTTTTCAGGTGCTTGAGGGCTGGCGTGACAATGGCCACAAAATAGGCTTCCCGGAGCTTACGCTCGGGCGCACTGCCATGGACATAGGCACGGGCACCGGCATGAAGCATGGCGGATTGGGCAGCCCGTAGGGATAGCTCGGAACCAACAATGCGGACTTGAATGACGTCACGGTTCAAGGCCACATCCTCTACGCCGCTACCCTGGCAATCATCCAGACGGTCTGCTAGGGCATAGGTGCGATCTCTAGCCATCTGTAAATCCATGGCCAGATCTTCAGCCTGGTCATCTAAAAATTGGTTGACATGGCCAAGGCGCTGGTTCGAACGCCGTATCAACTCAATGCAACTATCCACTAGCCCTAAGCCCATACCGACTTGGGTCAAAATAAATCCGGGGCGAATGCATTGCACATAGGTTTCACAGGGTGCTGCTAGTACTCTGAAATGGGGTACGAATACCTTACGGAACATACAGCTATAGGTTCCTGTACCTTCTAAAGCAATAAAGTGAGCATTGCAACGCAGGGTCATGCCCTCTAATTCGTCAGAAACAACCGCCATCATATATTCATCACTATCAGCGATTTTTGCAGCCACGCCAAACTCATGACCAGGCCCCAAATTCGACACCCAGGGCAACATACCGCTGACCTCAAAGCCACCCTCCACCGGCACAGCCATCAGGGCAATTTTTTCAATATCAGCAAAGTGCTTCATCGGATTAGACAGCCCAGTACCGGCCAGCTTGCGCCCCCAGGCGATATCTGGAAGCATTGATGCAGCCAGGGTTGTATTGTCCGTATTTTGCAGATACCAGGTGCAGGCTACCTGACACCAATTCATAAACCCCGTTGAAACACAAACCTTAGAAACCTCTTCAATGGCCTGGATAGCCGCCCGTAGCCCTAACCCGGTACCTCCCAATTCAGGCGATACAGCATGGGCATAGGCCCCTGCCTTTCCCAGTTGAGCCAGAATATTGGTCGGATATTCCCCTTTAAGATCAATATCTTGCACCTTTGGCACAAGCGCATCTTGCACAACCGCTCGAACAGCTTCAAGTGCTGTTTCGTGGGTCAACGATATTTTTTTTAGCGGTGCAGATTGAAGTGTTTGCATTATCAAAACAAGGTCGATTTCTTCAGAAATATCAGTTCGCAGCTCAACTAATGGCTGACGACTCAAAATCGTTCAAAAAAGTGAGCCAAAAAGCCACCATTACTCAAACAACCCTAGAAAATACGATCCCAATCGCTGCATTATTATAGGGATAACGCATTTTATCAGGCCTTTCAAGGATATTAAACTAGATCCAAGTCCAGGCCTGGAGTTCTGCCTGTGGGAAAACTCCAGATCCCGAGCTGGACTTGGTATAAAGCCAAGACATCAGTGTCACCTTAGCCAGGAGTAAAGGCGTAAAAAGCTAAACTAATTAATCAAAAAAATTCAGTTGTCTAGCCTACAAAATCATGAATTAATAACCTTTTTCAACCTCATGGGCACAGCAAGAAATGCAGTGGGATATCTAAACCAGATCCAAGTCCAGACCTGGAGTTCTGCCTGTGGGAAAACTCCAGATCCCGAGCTGGACTTGGTATATATAAGGAGGATGAGATGGCCCACTCATTGGAGCCACCTCTAATCTCCTGATTTTCCCCAGTCAAGTTATCTGGGGATGACATAACAACGGGCTTATGATGTGAAAGAACGATGCTGGTCAGGCAATCCATCGTTCTTTCCGAGTATCTCTAGAGGTTGATCCTTAGATCATCTCCACAGAAACGGGCATGGGATTACGCAGGGTCGCCGACACTGGCGACCATTCATTTGCATGGGCGACCATCTCTGCTAACTCCTCCTTAGAGGCGTTACCATCAATGTCTACTTTAACTCTGACATCGGTAAACCCAATCTGGGGCTTAGCCAACTCCCCGGTGCCCCAGGTGCTGGTGATATTAATATCTCCCTCCAGGGTAATTTCAAGCTTTGTAAGACTAATGCCACGGGCCGCAGCATTCGCCTGTAACCCAACGGCTAAACAGGAACCAAAAGCCCCCAGGACAATTTCCGATGGGTTCGGAGCAGTATTATCTCCCAGCAGGCCTGGCGGTTCATCAATCACAAAGGGAGAGAGGTCGCGAGCAAAATTTAAGCTCCGAAATTTGCCTTCGCAGACCGTCTTGACCGTCAAGGTCTTATCGGCAGGGTTATCCCGATTCTTTTCTCCCAGCTCTTTCAATCCATCAACTGGAATGGGTGTCAAGGAAGTCACAATATCTGACATGCTCTTACCAAATAGAAAGCTCTATCCAAATAAAGCGTAAGCAACCAGGTCCTGACAAGCTGTATTAAGAGATACAGAATCAATCAAGTGGGGCTCGGCTTTATGGATATTATGTTGAGCTCCGCATAGCATCCAGGGCGGTGACCCTAGTCAGACATCTCTAGTGACACTGCTCTAATGACACTGCGTTTCGTTGAATAACGCAGTTTGTCCAATAAACTCTCCAGAAATTCGAGCCATTCTTAATGTGACCTGCTATGATGGCTGAGTTAGGTTGACAGGGGCAAATACTTTCCATTTGCCATTTGGGCTTATCCTGCAACCGTCGAACACTGGTCATAGGCAAAGACTGGTCACGCACAAAGCTTTTCTGATGTGTTAGCAATAGGTCGCTTCGGTCCGAGGTAGGCGCCCATCATAGTGCTGCTGGGACCAACGCTGCGAGTTCTGTTCCAAGGTCACTGGCTTTAGGGAGCAAGGACGTTGGGGTTTGTCGTTGAGCGGCGTAGTTCTGTTCAACCAGTCTTTCTTGATTCGAGTTTTGCGCTGTTCTGTATTTGTTCACTCTTAAAATTGAGCTATGGATTATTCCAAAAATGTTCGAGCAGCAGCGGTACAAATCAGCCCGGTGCTGTTTAGTCGAGACGGCACTACTGAAAAAGTGCTCAATGCCATTGCCGCTGCAGCCAAGGAGGGGGTGCAACTGCTGGTTTTTCCAGAGACCTTTATTCCCTATTACCCCTATTTCTCATTTATTGAACCACCCGTGAAGATGGGGAAGGCCCATCTCAAGCTGTATGAAGAAGCTGTAACCGTGCCCGGTCCCGTCGTCGATGCAGTCAGTCGGGCAGCGCGTTCTTACAACATGGTGGTGGTCCTGGGAGTGAACGAGCGAGATGGCGGCTCGATTTACAATACCCAACTGATCTTTGATGCCGATGGCACCCTGTTGCACAAACGGCGAAAAATTTCGCCCACTTACCATGAACGCATGGTTTGGGGCCAGGGGGACGGGGCTGGTCTACAGGCCCTGGATACGGCGGTTGGTCGCCTTGGTAGCCTGGCCTGCTGGGAACATTACAACCCTCTGGCCCGGTATTGTCTGATGGCCCAGCATGAGCAAATTCACTGCAGCCAGTTTCCAGGTTCAATGGTGGGCCAAATTTTTGCTGATCAGATGGAGGTGACCATTCGCCATCATGCGCTGGAATCAGGCTGCTTTGTAGTCAACTCTACGGGCTGGTTGACACCAGAGCAAAAGGCGCAGATCACTACCGATGAGGCGTCCCATAAATTTCTTAGCGGTGGCTGCTTTACCGCCATCATTAATCCGAGGGGGGAGATTTTAGGGACTCCGATTACTGAAGGCGAAGGAATGGCAATTGCCGATCTCGATTTTTCTCTAATTTTTAACCGCAAGCGGATGATGGACTCTGTGGGTCATTATGCCCGTCCTGACCTGTTGCAGCTTCAGGTTAACCAGCAGGCCTGGTCTGTGATGGAGCCCATGACTCAGCCACAACCTTCTCCGGAGGTGACGACGCTAGTGAGCCCTGCGCCAGATAGCTCTTTGCCTGAACCGATATCCTCCGAGCCTTAATCTGAAACGGGTCAGCCTTCTGGTGTTGGTTCGAAGTAAACCTGAGCACAAACAACAGGCGTGACCATCCTCTTCATCAATCCAATTCTGATACTGAGTTCATTGTGTAAGCTAGACAACCCATTGCCATCATGGAACACCAACGTTTGATTACAGAATTGCAAACCCATGGCCTCAAATTGCATGCTGCCTCTCCAGGTGTTGCCGGGCGCAAGGGCGGTGCCGGTCCTTCGGACCACAAAGCCATTACCATCGATGGCACTACGGTAATGGTGCCGATTTACACGGGTACTGCCAGTCAGTCGCCCTATGCGCTAGCATCTCACGCTGCAGATGAGAATAATCTCACCTATCACCAGCAGCCCATCCAATCGATTGAGTTTCCAAAACAGCCCCGGTTTTATCGCCTCTCTACCAGTGATGGCACTCCCTACTGGAAAATTGCTCTACTCCATAGCCATGATGTACTGGCTACCACTGTCCAGCAAACTTGTATGCGATACCGGGACGAAGCTACGGCCTGCCAGTTTTGTGCCATTGAAAAGTCCCTGACTAGCGATCGCACAATTGCCAGAAAAACCCCTGAGCAACTTGCAGAGGTTGCTGAAGCAGCAGTGCGGCTGGATGGGGTCAAGCACATGATCATGACGACAGGGACTCCTAATACGAAGGATCGGGGAGCCGCCTATTTGAGTGACTGTGCCCGGGCCATTAAAGCTCGAGTGCCCATACCGATTCAGGCGCAGTGTGAGCCGCCGGATGACTTTGCCTGGTTCAGTCACATGAAAGCTGCTGGCATCGATAGTCTTGGAATGCATTTAGAAGCCGTGGATGAAGCGGTACGGTCTCGGATTATGCCAGGTAAAGCTGAGATCCCCGTATCCTATTACTTTGAAGCCTTTCAAGCTGCCGTTCAGGTATTTGGCTGGGGCCAGGTCAGTACTTATTTGCTCGCCGGTCTCGGGGATAGCCTTGAGACCCTGGTCACCACTAGTGAACACCTGATTCGTTTGGGCGTTTACCCCTTCGTGGTGCCCTTCGTGCCCATCTCGGAAACCTCCTTGGCCCACCATCCTGCCCCCAGTGCTGATTTTATGTTTGCACTCTATCAACAAGTAGGGAGCCTGCTAAAAGCTGCCGGGATGACCTCAGACCAGATCAACGCAGGATGTGCGAAATGTGGGGCTTGTTCAGCCCTCTCGACCTTCGAGCGTTAATTTCAGGAAAGATAGCCTCTAGTGGGAGCTATCTTTCCTGAGGACAGTTCAGCCGTGAATTTGGGAAAATAAGAACTGTATTATCCCAAGGGTTGGGATATTTTTTGATCACAGCCGTCATTTATCATAGTCATTTATCATAACCGACATTATATTCGAGTTAACCATGGTAAACCTCAAACGTACCCGGGAAGATATCCTGGAATCGGTGATTGATACCGTTCACCGTCATGGATTAACGGCTACTGGGCTCAGCAAGTTATTTCATCTCAGTGGTGCTTCCTCTGGTAGCTTCTATAATTATTTTTCATCCAAACAGGACCTGGGCCATGCGCTCATTGATTTTGAATGGGAAAAGTTGAAAGCGAATGTTCTCGATCCGGCGACAGAACGCTACGAATCGCCGATTGATCAACTGTTCTGGATTCTGGATAGGCTGGAGCAAAAACAGCACAAAGACCCCTTCTGTGGGGGATGTCTCCTAGGCAATTTAATTGTTGATCTCGTAGAACAGGATGCAAGTTTTCGAGATCATTTAGCCCAGGTTTTTAACCAATGGGAAGCTGCGATCGCAGAACGATTCGTCCAAGCCCAGGAACAGCTCATCCCCAATATTGACTCAATGCTGCTGGCGAGACAGATTATGACTGTACTGGAAGGAGCCATGCTGATGGGTAAGTTGCACCAGGACACCAATCGTCTTCGTGAAGGGTTTGATGTTGCCCGTCAATTAATCCGGCAGGCCATGAAAGAACCTGCATCGCTGGCTGAGAGTGCAGCAGCAGACCCCGAGAGCAAACGCTGATAAGCCAGGACATGCTGTTGGGCTGAGGCCTGCCAGGTATAGTGGGGTAAAATCGCACGGCTATGATAAATCAGGTCCTGGGCCTGATTTGGGTTCGCTGCCATCACCATAGCCCTGGTCAGATCAGGGATAGAAGTAGGTGTCACGAAAAGCGCCTGGTGGGGGGCTAAAAATTCTGTAAACGGTGGTTCGTTAGCGGTAATCACCGGCAATCCTACCGCGATTGCCTCCATGACAACCAAGCCCCATCCCTCCTTGACGGAGGGAAAACAAAACACATCTGCACTACGGTATAACCCGGGTAAAACGGCATCGGGGACAACCCCAGGCAAAATTAAATCGGTGCCCACCGTCAGCCCAAGGGTGGTTACTCGCTGGAAAAACTGATCCCGATAAGCCTGGTAATCAAACAAAGTTGCCCCTCCGGCAATAACCAACTGGGCCTGGGGGTGGTGGTGCTGGACCTGGGAAAATGCTTCTAGCAATCGCAGGGAATTTTTGCGGGGCTCAATGCCCCCCACGGTTAGATAAATAGGAGAGCCCGTTAAGCCATAGGTGACTTTGATGTCGGCATCTATGCTCTGGGGCTGGTCGGTAAATCGCCGCTGGTCAACCCCATTGACCACTCGTACTGCAGAGAGATGATAATCATTAGCTAAGGCCTGCTGCCAGCGATCACTAACACACAGGCATAAATCTGCCTGATAGATCGAGGTATCCTGGCATTGCTGCAAATAGGCACTGGCATAGTCTTCTACATGGTGAACCGTGCGCACCACATGGGGAACCAGCCCTCGCTGCCGCAGCTGTACTAGGGCGTTTGCCCCAATGCAATCCTGGGCATGGTAGATGTCGTAGGTATCGTCTGCACTAGCCAACCCCGTCACGAATTCTTGAATTCTCTGGGCAATCAGGCCGTCTATATCGGCAGGAGCTGGACTTGCCGGAATCTGGTACAGGGGGCAGGGTAAGAAGCGCTCTATGTCCTGACCATCTTTATCGAGGGCGTAGATAGCCACCTGATGGCCGAGATGATGCAGCGCCGTTGCCAATTCCCAGGTATGAACGACACTCCCTCGGGGTTTGGTGGAATAGGTCAGTAAGGCAATTTTCATCACAACAATTGCATGTGTATTAAAAGTGTCATGGGAACCAATACATGACTTCCACCATCGGCAATGATTGGTTCAGGCCATCTGGAGCGGAGACACCGCTAAGGGAGGACGCTCCTCATTGCCAGGAGGATAAAAGTCCAGGTCGGCTTCCATCAAATGATGGGGATGATCGCGCACTACAATTTCATTTAGAGTTTCCCAATGCAGCCGCCGAAAGAAACGCACGTTTTGGAGTTGTACCGTAGCGAGAAAGCGATCGCAGCCCCAGCCGTTAGCCGTTGTCACCGCCTTCTGGATCAATCCTTTACCAATGCGCCCCACCCGACGATAGTTGGGGTGAACACCCAGGCGTCCGCCATACCATAGGCGGGGTTGAGCTTCATAGATACGCACCACTCCTACCACCGACTGGCTAGCCGGGGCATCATGGTCAACCGCAATAATGGGGTAAGCAAGCCGGTCAATATCATCTTCGTCATCGACAACAAATAAACCTTGCTCCTCACAAAAAATTTCTCGCCTCAGTTGATAGTAGGCCTCAACCTGCTTAGGTGAACGGGCCAACTCAAAACTATAGCGATCAATAGCCATCAGCAATACCTCCAACACGCAAAAAATCTGAGGTCTAACTCAACTAGGCCTTAATAGTCCTCTCTTAGCCTCACCTTTGCCACCAGGGTAATTGTCGATGCGCTAAGACCAGACGATACGCCTTACCTAACAATCGGGGAAGAGATAAACAGTTCCCCATGACGTTCTATAGGGCATTATCAATGTTTAAATCCCAAACTTCTCTTTTTGTGCTTTAAGATAAGTCTCAGGTTGAGTAGGATCAAACTCCCCATGCTTGAGACTTTCTACTCGCTTTAGCTCCTGAGGAGCATCAATACCCAACTCTTCTGAAAGCTCTCTTGCTAAGTCAGTAAGAAAAACTTCCTGACTAATTTCATCATAATTAGCTTTCTCCGTGGGCATATATCCCCACCGTACTAATTGGGTAGAAATCCAACTGGAAAAGCTTTTCCAAGGATAAGGATCAAAATAAATGCGATCGGGTTCATTGAAAACGTTCCCCTGTCCATCCTCAAAATCACCAGTCATCACAGCTTCTAACACTTCGACTGGCTGATTTAAATACTCTCTGGGTGCAATTGCTGCTGCAATCTCACGACGATTCGCCGGGTTATTCGCATAGGCAGCCCCATCAATAATGGCCTTATTAACCGCCCTGAATGTGTTGGGATGCTGATCAATCCAGTCTTGACCTGCAACAAAAGCACAGCAGGGATGTCCTGGCCATAAATCCTTAGTCAAAATATGGATAAACCCAATGTCTTCAAATACAACCCGTTGGGTAAAGTTATCAGGCAGAATAAATGCATCAATTTGACCTGTAGACATTTGGGCAATGGCATCTGGGGGTGGTAACACCAGTAAACGGACGTCTTGATCAGGATCTAATCCACCGGATGCCAGATAGTAACGCAACAGCAAATTATGGTTGGAATAGTCGAAAGGAATACCAATGGTCATACCAGCAAAGTCGGCGGGACCATTCACCTTTCCTAAATGCTTTTTAGCAACAGCAATACCTTGGCCATTGTTATTTTCGATACTAGCTAATCTCATCGGAAAAGCAGTTGATCCTAAACCCAGAGAGATCGAAATGGGCATAGGAGCTAACATATGAAATGCATCTAGCTCACCAGCAATTGCCGCATCCCGAACAACCGACCAACTCGCATACTTCATTAAATTGACATCGAGCCCATGACGTTCATAAAAGCCTAGCGGCTCTGACATAATGATGGGCGTAGCACAGGTGATGGGTAAAAAAGCAATTTTCAGATCATTTTTTTCCAGATCGCCGGTAGTACCAGAGGTAGCTTCAGCATCAGGCACATTCGCTTCTGGTTGCTGTGCACAATTAGCCAGGCTTACCAAAGCTGCACCTACAGCGATATTTTGCAGGAACTTACGACGAGTAAACTGGCTTTTAATTTGGGCATCAGCAAAAAACTGTCCAGCCTTAGGTCCAAATGCTGCCGAAAAGGCTTCATCCAAGCCGCCTGCCAGTTTAATCAAGTCGAGGACAAGCTGCTCTCGTTTTGGTTTGCCCTGACCAGCCATTTTTATAAATAGGGCGGTACGTAAATCTGCCTCGGTAATGGTATTAGCTACAGCCAAAGCCTCTGGACGATAAAGTCGCATCTTGACTAAATCATCCACCAGCTCTACTGGTTCTTGTGGCATACCTGCCAGTAGTGACTGATGAGTTTGGGCAGGATGAAAGCCGCCGCAAATAGAGCAACCTGACATCAAAGCATGATCAAGGTCTAAAGAGTAAGACCGTTTACCTGTGTCTTGCCTGGGAGAAGAAAGTTTTGTTGACATTATAAGCTACTCCTAATTGCTAGGATATTGGATCACAAATTGATTTTTGCTCATACAGACAAAAGCATTTAACAATCCAGCAAAAAATCAAGCGGATTGCAAATGTTGAAGACCCTGGCTTTCATGTAAGCTTTTGTCTTCATCAAACGTTGATTGACCAACTTCTTACCTACGACCTTGCATAACAACTCTACTGCTACAGATCTTGGGAATGTATTGACACATCCAGAATCAGATTTGCATCCAACAAGCTAGACTCTCCCTAGGAAGGAGTTAAACTTTGTCGCCCATAGCAATTCTGAAGTCAGCATTTTTTGAACGATAAAAAATCCCTATCGGACTATCTCAGAGTCAATAGGATAGACCAAACCTAGCCAAGGAAGGGATCAGCCTTTCATTCAGGCAAAATCAACTAAGAGACATCTAATGACACCTGTTTGTGGTCAGTTAATTGCATTAATTACCAAAGTCTCCATCAACTTGACTCCTATTAGAATGGTTATTCCAAATCATTTTTGTAATCGTCGTTACCTTTAGTTGATTTCTGGGACAGATTTTCTGTTATCGCCTGATTACTCAGGCTAAAGACATGCTGTAGAGACGCAGAATCGGTCTATCGCCTTAACGGAACTAGCAGCATCCAGGGCAGTTGGGCCACCCGCAGGGTGTTCTGATACTCCGAGAGGCCAATGGTCATCCCCTGGTTGCCTTTGACCGAGCGGGCTCGATAGGTACCGAATAAGTAGTCCCACCAGGGCAGGTTAAACCCGTAGTTGCTGTTGGTTTCTTGAGGAATGACCGAGTGGTGGACCCGATGCATGTCGGGGGTGACGACAACCCAGCGCAATAGGCGATCCAGGGGATGGGATAAGCTGACGTTGCCATGGTTGAACATGGCGGTGGCATTCAGCAGCACCTCAAAGATGAGCACCGCCATTGGGGGCGCACCTAACAGGGCGATCGCCGCAACTTTTATCCCCATGGACAGAAAAATCTCGATGGGATGAAATCGCAATCCAGTAGTGACATCAAAGTCGCGATCGGCATAGTGAACCTTGTGCAGCCGCCAGAGGGTGGGCAAGGCATGGAACATCACATGCTGCCAGTAAATCATCAGGTCCAGCGCCAGCACCGAGAGCAGGACCACCAGCCACCCCGGTAAATCCAGCAGGTTGAATAAGCCCCATCCCTGTTCAGCCGCGATCGCCGCAAACCCCACCGCCGCCAGGGGAAAGACCGCCCGCAGCAGCACCGTATTCAGCACCACCAACCCCAGATTACTGCCCCACCGCAACGGCCTGGACACGGACAGGCGACGGCTGGGGGCCAGCCGTTCCCAGAGAGCCATGATTCCTAAGATGCCGAAGAAGAAAACAGCGCGAATCAGCGGTTCTTGAGCCAGTAGGGTGTCTTCAAGCATGGTAGGTCTTTCCTCGATTCGGTACAGATGTTTGGATAGGAAATTGGTTTTGCTGCCAGTCGGTCATGCCGCCTTTGACCCCCCTCACCTGGGTAAAGCCGACACGCATCAACTATTTGGCCGCCTGACTGGAGCGGCGATCAGTACGACTTCTCAGGCCTTTAGACATGGACGGGTAAACCCTCGGCTTTCCATTCGGGGTAGCCTTCCTGTAAGCGCAAGGCGGTAAATCCCTGCTGCTGTAGCAACGCCGCCGCGTCATGGGACAGGGCGCAGTAGGGACCACGACAGTAGGCCACCACCTCATAATCGGCGGGTAATTCCTGCAATCGCTGGGTCAGTTCCGCCAGGGGAATGTTGATCGCCCCCGGCAGGTGACCAGCGGCGTACTCCTCCGCAGGCCGCACATCCAGCAGGGTGACGCCGCCTGTCTGGAGGCGGTCTACCAAATCAGGAATGGTGATTGCCTCTAAACCATTGCCGCCCTGAAAGTACTGCGTCATCAGCTGCTGCACCTCGGCCAGATTCCGCTCAGCTAACCGCCGCAGCGAGCGGGTCAATTGAACCACCTCGTCATCGGCCAGGTGGTAATACACATGGCGCCCCTCTTTGCGGGCCGTGACTAAGCCACTGCGGCGCAGGTGCTGCAGGTGTTGAGACACTGTGGCGATGGGCAAGTCTATCAATTGGGTCAGGCTCTCGACGCTGCGATCGCCCTGGGCAATTAACTCCAACAGTTCCAGGCGGTACTCATGCCCCAGGGCTTTGGCCAGAGTTGCTAGCTGCTCCAGCAATTGCCGTTTGCGGTTTATTTTTGTCATTAGCGGGAAGATCTGCTTTTATTCAATAAATATACAGAATAACAGAATATTTAAATAGAACGGCTACAGTAAAGAGGCGTGGTCAGTGCGGATTCCCTGACTCTTTGAGTCACTGTCCTATGAGGGTTTGGAGAAGACGCAATGTGCTCCACGCCATGACCATCAACCTCAGCAGCCAGCGATACGGCGAGGGCCTGGGCATGGCGTCGGGTCTCAATGATGGACTGCTCTGTCTGGTCGCTGACCACCAACGTCCTGAAGGCTGAGATCGTTACGTTGGCTATGGCATCCGTGTCGGCATCCGTCTCGTTTCTGATCACGATCTGTGGGTTCATGGTCGCTCGTTCATCCTGCCTACTGGCCAACTACTATTTCTACTTACCAAGCTTTTGCGCCTTTGCCTAATATGTCAGGCCATTATCCGGTGGTGGGGGCTTGGATGATTGGCGATGAAGCGGCAGGGCTCAGCATCCGTGAAGATCACCAGCTGATTACCCGCAACAGCAGTCAGTTTGTGCCCCACCGAATTGATTAAGGGTGACCTGAGCAGGCGACCCATGCCACTGCCACAAGAGCATGGTTCGGGGGGAGATGAATCTTGCTCAGACCTAAGTGGCTCTAAATCATGCCCTCGGGCTAGAGTAGGTGCAGTGTGCCCAGTCTGGTCTAACCTGGTGGGCTGAGGGCATCCAACTGGCGATGGTAACCCAACCATGACCAAAGACTTCTTCATCAGCTACAACAGTGCCGATGCCACCTGGGCCGAATGGATGGCCTGGGTGCTGGAGGAGCACGGCTATACGGTCACCATCCAGGCATGGGACTTTCGCCCTGGGGGCAACTTTATTTTGGACATGCAGCGGGCAGCGGCAGAGAGCCAGCGCACCATTGCCGTTCTATCCGACGACTACCTCACCGCCATCTACACCCAGTCCGAATGGGCCGCTGCCTTTAAGCAAGACCCTACCTCCCGCGATCGCAAGCTGTTGCCCATCCGGGTCGCCCCCTGCCAACCGACGGGGATGTTAGCCCCCCTGGTGTATGTGGATCTGGTGGGCCAGTCTGAAGCCGAAGCCGAAACCCTGCTGATAGAAGCCCTCAAGGACCGGGTAAAACCCGAAACTCGCCCCAGCTTTCCCCAGGCTGTACCCCAGTCAGAGCGAGTTACAGTAGCTACCGTCACCTTTCCAGGCACCCCCCAAACCCTTCCACTCAATAACCTTCAAGATCGCGGCATTGACCCCCAGCGATTTGTCGGACGCCAGGCCGACCTCAACCACCTGCACGCCTGTCTCGACAACCACCGTAAAGTAGTTATTGTTGGCATGTTTGGCCTGGGCAAAACCGAACTGGCGATTCAATATGCCAGAACCTACACCGCCGACTACCCTGGTGGGGTTGCCTGGTTCGCAGCAGACCACTTTGCCACCGACCTCAGCCATTGGATTCAGGTTGAACTATTTCCAGATCGTGATTTGCGCCATCTAGATCTGGCTCAACAGGTCACAGTCGCCTGGGAAGAATGGCACAACTTCTGTGCCCAGCGACCGGCCCTGGTGATCGTGGACGATGTTACTGACTATGGCCAGCAGGTAGCCCCTTATCTTCCCCCGAACGAAGATACTGCGGCCCCCTTTCGGTTTGTGTTCACCAGCCGCAGTCACATTTCAACCATTCAGACCTTCGACTTACCCCAGCTATCCCTCCCTGATGCACTACACCTGCTAGAACGCTTGGCTGGAACAGCTCGAATTCAGGCGGATGCCGCCACAGCTGAGGCGGTCTGCAAGCAGCTGGGGGCCTTGCCCCTGGCGCTAACCCTGATGGGCAGTTGGCTGAATATCGATCCAGATCGCACCGTAGCCGATTTGAGCCGTGCCCTCGATCAGCAAGGGCTAGATGCCCCAGCCCTCGACTGCGATCCCGATACCGTCCTGACGGCCAAACGGGGGGTAAAAGCAGCCTTTGCCGTCAGTTGGGCGCAACTGAACCAGCGCAGTGCCGATGCGGCCCAGTTGGCACGGGTGTTGACTCTATTTGCCCCGGTAGATTTACCCTGGACCTTAATTGAGACCGTCATTGAAACCTATACCCAGGAATATGGCCTGTCTGCCCCGTCAACCCCGTCGGTGCAACCTGAACCCAGCCGCTGGAAAAAACTGTGGCAGACCCTGTGGCGTTGGCTACGGCAGCTATGGGGAAAGCGTACCCCGCCCGCCCGTTCGGCACCACCGCCAGTCTACCCAGTTAATGCACCCCTGGAAGCCAGGGGTCATTTACTGCGGTTAAACCTGCTGGAGTGCGTCCGCCAGGAGAGCGCTGAACCAGAACCACCGCAGACCGCTACAGATGGGATTCTCCCGGCTGTCGCTAGCCCCGTGAACAGCCAGGGCTGGGGGGTGTCGGCGGGGTATCGGCTGCACCCCCTGTTGCGGGACCTGTTTGCCGAACAATGGCCTGGATTTGATCGTGACCATTGGGCTCTGGCCTTTGCCCTGGGCATTGCCGCTGAGGCAGAGCAAGTCCCCAAGCAGGTGGAGGCGGAAACGGCGAGCCAATTTGCCCCCCTCAAAGCCCACTTTGCTCGGGCTGAGTCGATTCTGAAAAGACAGCAACAGGCCACTGCCGTAACCATGCCCTCGGTTGCAGAGCGCTACAAAGTCGCCAACAACAAGATCAGTGCAGCCGATTTTCGGTTATCCCATCGGGTGATGTTTGCCCTGCGCTTTGAGCAGGCCCAAAAGATTTACGACGAAGCTAAAGCTGCTGCTGCCGCTGGCCAGCAGAGCTTGGCCTCACACAAGTTTGCGGAGGCTATTGAGTATTACCAAAAGGTAGTGGACGATGCCCGTCTAGCCTTGCCGCCCCACAGCGTGCCCCTGGCTGGCTACCTCAACCGGCTCGCTCGAATATTTCGAGACTTGGGTCAATACAGCCGGGGTATTTCCCTGGCGGAAGAAGCCGTGGACATTGCCGAAATCCGGCAAATTCGACCCGCCAAACTGGCCAGTTATCTAATTGATTTGGCGGAGCTCTACTACAAACAAGGCCACTACACCGACGCCGAACCCCTCTTACAACAAGCCCTGGCGATGAGACAACGGCTCTTGGGCGACGAGCATCCCGATGTCGCCACTAGCCTCAATAATCTGGCTGGGCTCTACGACAAGCAAGGCCGCTACACCGACGCCGAACCCCTCTTCCAAGACGCCCTGGCGATGTATAAACGGCTCTTGGGCGACGAGCATCCCGATGTCGCCACTAGCCTCAATAATCTGGCTGGGCTCTACGACAAGCAAGGCCGCTACACCGACGCCGAACCCCTCTTCCAAGACGCCCTGGCGATGAGACAACGGCTCTTGGGCGACGAGCATCCCGATGTCGCCACTAGCCTCAATAATCTGGCCAGTCTCTACGACAAGCAAGGGCGCCATGGCGAGGCCAAATCCCTCTTCCAGCAAGCCCTGGCCATCCTTGAAGCCAAACTGGGGGCCGACCATCCCTGGACGGTGGGCTGTCGCGAAAATTTGGCCAAAGTAGAGAATGGTGAGTAGGGGGGTGATGGAGTGATGGGGTGGTGGGGTGGTGGGGTGGTGGGGTGGTGGGGTAATGGGGTGGTGAGTCGTTTTAATTAGCGAGAGAGGTAAACGCCAATGAAAGCCTATGAATTTGCGGGGGAAGTGATGGCCGATGGGCAGCTCAAATTGCCAGAGTCGGCCCTGGTGCAGTTGGCAGGGCATCACGCCGTCAGAGTCATTGTGTTAGTGCAAGACACACCCGAAGGAGAGGAAGAAGCCGCGTGGCGTGCAATGGCGGCTGAGCAGTTCTTGGCGGGCTATAGCGAAGCCGATGTCATCTACGACACGCTGTAGCTATGACCACCTATGAGCCAGGTGATGTGGTTTTGCTGGCGTTTCCCTTCACCGACGGCGTTCGTCAAAAGCAGCGCCCAGCCCTGGTTTTGCTAGATACAGGCGACCCAGATATTGTAGTGGCTAGGATTACCAGTCAACCTTATACAACGGCTTTTGATGTTGCCCTTTCCGACCAGGCTGAAGCGGGCTTGCTGCTGCCTTCGGTGGTGCGGCTGCATAAGCTTGCAACCCTGGAGAAAAGTACGGTTAGTCGATGCTTGGGGCATCTTTCGGCTCCAGACTGGGCCAGGGTCAAAAGCATTCTCAACATGCTATGGAGTCTAAGCCCATAGCCATAAGCGCCAAGGTTTTAGGAGACGCAGAAGTACCCAGTTTCTGGAGATAGCCATGGGCTATCCTTAAAGCATAATCTCCTCACGTGCTTGTTCTATGACGGTCAAAGTCACGCTCCAGCTATCAGAAGGCCTGGTCGAAGAAGCCCAACGCCTGGGCATTGCGACCAGCAAAGACGCAACCACCGTGCTGACCGAAGCCCTCGAACAACTCTGGCCCGCCCTAGAAAACTTCTCTGAAGAGGCCTTTTTCCCTGAAATCTCTCAGCTTGAGGACAGTGAGGTTTTACAACTTGCCACTGGCAAACTGCAAGCCACTCAGAATGCCCGTCTGGGTGAGCTACAGGCGACGGGTAAAGCCACTGGTCTAACCGAGTCTGAACGATATGAGCTTTTGGCCCTGTTGCAGATTTACCAGCTGGGTCAATTGCGAAAGTCGGAGGCTTTGGCCGAGGCTGTAGAGCGCGGCTTGCTTGAACCGCTGGCTGGATGAGCACCATTCCTGAAGCAGTTCGAGACCAAGTTCGGCAGAGAGCAGTCAATCGCTGCGAATATTGCCTGAGCCCTCAAGCCCTGATAATGGGGAGGTTACAGGTTGACCATGTGTTGGAGCGAGAATGGCGTTGAGGTGTTGGGTAAAAGCGATTGTGGGCGGGCTACGATTGTCGCCCTGCGGCTCAATAACCCACTGGCAAAAGCCGTTCGTCACGCCATGGACTTGAAAAAGACGGCTGGATTATTACCCACGATCCCTTAACCATCCGGGCAGAGTTTGGGCAAATGTACATTGATTTAGGTGCAGAAAAAATTCTCGCTGCAGAGCGGGGCAGCCAGAAAATTGCGGTCGAAATTAAGAGCTTTATTCAAAACTCGCCAATCTCAGAATTTCATACGGCGCTAGGTCAGTTCATCAACTATCGCACGATCCTGGCCGAGCAAGACCCAGATCGTGTTCTCTATCTAGCCGTTCCCCGTGACACTTATAGCTCCTTCTTTTCTCTCAAACTGATTCAAAGTATCGTTGTAGAAAACCGCCTTAAATTGATTGTCTACCGACCTGAACATGAGGTGATTTCACAATGGATAAGTTAGAACACTATCGGGAAATCTTGCACAAACTTTTGGAAGACTTCGCTAAACTTGGCGACATTGACGACACCGTAGAAACCCAAATTATTGCGGATACCGTCAGAGATCATTATCAACTCGTGCAAGTTGGCTGGCAAAACGACTGGCGTATCTATGGTTGCATTCTACATCTAGATATCAAAGACGGTAAAATCTGGCTTCAGCACAACGGCACAGAAGATGACATTCCGGCCCAATTAGTCAAGATGGGCGTACCTAAAGCGGATATCGTAGTGGGATTTCACTCCCCCTTCAAACGCCAGTTTACCGAATACGCTGTGAGTTAACCTCCTGTGCTACCCACAAGCCCTCGCCATCCTCGAACCCAAGCTGGGGGCCGAGCATCCCTGGACAGTGCGCTGTCGAGAGAACTTAGCTAGGCTAGATTAACCCCTTGATCCGTTCTGTTGAAGCTTTAGGGCCGGTTGCACCAGTAGTCAATAAACAGCCTATGAAACCACTTGACGGCCATATCGCCCTGGTTACGGGGGCAACTAGAGGCTTAGGCAAAGGCATCGCTATCGGCCTGGGCGAAGCGGGAGCCACGGTCTACATCACCGGGCGGACCCTATCGGCCTCACCAAAGGCCACCGGCTCCCTGGAGGAAACGGCGGCGGCTGTGGCAAAGGTGGGCGGAGTAGCGATCCCAGTCCAGGTAGACCATAGCGACGATAATCAGGTGAAGGCGCTGTTCGAACGCATCCAGGCTGAGCAGGATGGCCGCCTCGACCTGTTGGTGAATAACGCCTATGCCGGGGTGGCCGCGCTTCGAGCCGCCTACGGCAAACCCTTCTGGGAGTCAGAGCCTGGGTTCTGGGATGCTTGTAATGATGTGGGTTTGCGGAGTCACTATGTGGCTAGCGTCTATGCCGCTCGGCTGATGGTGCCCCGCCAGCGCGGACTCATCTGTACCCTATCGTCCTGGGGTGGGTTGTCCTACATTTTTGGCGTACCCTACGGGGTTGGGAAGGCCGCTAGTGACCGCCTAGCCGCAGACATGGCCGTCGAACTCAAACCCCACCAGGTCACCTCTCTCTCCATCTGGCCCGGTATCGTTGGCACGGAACTGATGACCCAGTTTGCCGCTGAGATGGGTTTGGGGGGGACGGGAAACGGTGAGGGCCAATATAACTGGGAAACCCCATTACTGACCGGACGGGCGATCGCGGCCCTAGCTGCCGATTCAAAGGTGTTACGGCGCACTGGCCAGGTCCAGATTGTGGCAGAACTCGCCAGGGAGTATGGCTTGGTCGATGCCGATGGCCAGCGGCCAGCTTCCTTGAGATCGCTCCGGTTTGTACTGCCTTACACGGTGCCAGGGCTACGCCCCTATGCAGACTGGGTACCCGATGTAGACATGCCTTGGCCGTTTTTGCTCTTGGGGCCACTGGGTTCCCCCAAGGCTTAGGAAAGTTATGATGGGCTAGAAGCGTCACCCTCTGGCCATGGTGGAGATAACGAGGAACTGCAGATGTTGAATGGACTAAGACAAACGGCAGTGGTGAAACCCGGTGGTGTGATTGAGGTGCAGTCGACAGATTTACCCGTGGGTAGCACCGTTGATGTGATTGTGTTGGTCCGTAGTGATGCCACTTCAAGCCAGATCATTCATCCTCTGAGTGGCCTCAGCAGAGAAGAGCGTATTGCCAAAATTCGAGCAGCTGTCGGTGGCTGGAGAGATGATTCCGAGATTGCTGACATTTTTACTGTGATCGATCAAGAACGCCATACCTACCAGGGCAGAGCGATCTCCACATTTGATCAAGAAGAATAATTACTATGTATCTTCTAGATACCAACATCTGCATTGCTCTCAATCAAGAGCATCCTGCCGTGTTGGCTCAGTTTGAACACCAGGGCGCTGAATGCTATATCCCAACCCTGGTACTGGCAGAGCTATACAAGGGAGTTTACTGCTCCAAGCGAATAGCCCAAAATCTAGCTAAGCTGGAGGCTTTGTTGAGTGTGCTAGCAGTTGTGCCCTTCGACAACGCAGCAGCTGAAGATTTTGGCAAAATTCAGGGAGAGTTGAGGCGCATGGGCAAACCTACTGGCGAAATCGATGCCCTGATTGCAGCTGTAGCCCGCTCTCGTAGGGATGTTGTCGTGACTGACAATACCCGACACTTTGAAAATATTTCCAATCTCCAGTTAGAAAACTGGCTGCTGAGCTAACCGCAAAGCAACAAGAACGTCGTAAAAACATAATGTTTCATTTGCCTCACTTCAATAATCCCCTGCTCTTACAACAAGCCCTTACCCATAGCAGCTACGTCAACGAGCACCCCGACGCAGGCCCCGACAATGAACGCCTGGAATTTTTGGGGGATAGCGTTCTGGAATTTGTGGTGCGCGACTTGCTGTTTACCCGCTTCCCCACCATGGCCGAAGGGGAAATGTCCAAACGGGGCGATCGCCTGGTAGACGAAACCTGCCTGGCGTCCCTGGCGGTGCAGCTCGATCTCCCTCCTAACTTACGGCTGGGCTCGGGGGCGCAGCACGAACGCCATAACCCCAGTGTCCAGGCCGATGCATTAGAAGCCGTGATTGGGGCCTATCGGCTCGATGCCGGGTTTAGCGCCGTCTACGACTATGTGGCCGCCATCTTTGGCCCCCTGGTAGAGCAGGCTATGGATCTACCCGCCATTGACCCCGTCAGTGAGTTCCAGGAATATGTGCAGGCCCACCTGAGTACGACGCCACCCACCTACCACGATCGCGGGGAAACTGGCCCCGACCATGCCAAAGTATTTACCGTAGAGGTATGGGTGGCGGGCACCCCCTACGGTACCGGCAGCGGCCGCAGTAAGAAAGAAGCCCGCAAGCAGGCGGCGATCGATGCCCTCAGGAGGCTGAAGCAATGAAGGCAGCAATTTTAGGATGTGGCTATGTGGGCGCAACGGTGGCGCAACGGTGGCGATCGCAGGGGATGAGCATTACCGCCACCACCACTCGTCCAGAGCGGGTGCCAGAGCTAGAATCGGTGGCGGACCGGGTGATGGTGATGCAGGGCTCTAATGCCACGGCCATGGCGGAGCTGGTACGGGAACAGGACGTGGTACTGATGTGTGTGGGGGCCGGTCGCCAGGCAGACTACCGGGAAACCTACCTGAACACCGCCAAAGCCCTGGTCCAGGGGCTGGAGCAGGCTCCGGAGGTTAAGCAAGTGATCTTCACCAGTACCTATTCGGTCTACGGCGACCATGGCGGGGCCTGGGTGACTGAGGCGGATTCGGTCAAACCTGCCACTGACAGACATCAGATCACGGCGGCCACGGAGGAAACGCTATTGGCGGCCGGAGAACGCGATCGCGCCATTTGCATTTTCCGGCTCGGCGGCATTTACGGCCCTGGTCGAGATCTGGCTAAGATCTATCGCCGCGCCGCTGGCACCACCCGCCCCGGGGATGGGCAGCAGGCCAGCAACTGGATTCACCTCCATGACATTGTGGGGGCGATTGATTTTGCCCGGCAGCGGTCCCTGAGAGGGGTCTACAACCTGGTGCAGGATGAAATTCTGCCGGTGAAAGCGTTGATCGATCGGGTCTGCCAGGCCCATGGGCTGGACCCAGTGCAGTGGGATCCGTCAAAACCCAGTACGCGCCCCTACAATGTGCGCGTGTCCAACCAAAAGCTGAAGGCCGCTGGTTATCAATTTAGCCATCCTCAGTTTGAGATTTAACTTTCACTAAGGGACCGATGCCGTGCCGACGGTAGTGTCGGATCCAGCGATGCGAATCACCACCGTATTAAACAGACTAATGTCGGTGCCATCAGGGACAGCGAGGTCAAAGGCCCCTTGGGTACTGGGCAACTGACCCAGATCAATGTGGCGCTTAGCCATATTGCCGTTGATAGTCAAAAAAGCGTCCAGGGCGTCGACTTCGGCACTGGTGGCAAAACCTTTAAACGACAGGGTAATGGTGCTACCCACGATCGCCGCCCCCACATAACCGCTGGTGCTGTAGCTATCCACTCCCGCCACACTGCCCATAACCCCATCTCCGAGATATCTAAAATCATAAATCTGTCAGGGCAAATCAATAACTCGCCCCTTCCCCATTCACGGATGGGTGCCTAGGGTTTTACAATAGTTCATATTATACTAGGTGTTGTTATAGCGGCCACTGCCAAAACTCCCGATCATGGCCCATGATAGAGTTTCCTGTTGTATTGGCTACAAAACAACCCAGAACCCCGTCTGAGTGACCCATGATGTTGGTCATCAGCGGTTCAGCGCACTGAATCCGGAGAAGCAGTTATGGCTAAAGACATCACCCGTTATCGCAATATTGGTATCTTCGCCCACGTCGATGCGGGCAAGACCACCACCACCGAGCGTATCCTCAACCTGACCGGCAGAATCCACAAAATGGGTGAGGTGCACGATGGTGCGGCTACCACTGACTTCATGGAGCAAGAGCAAGAACGGGGGATTACGATTCAGTCGGCAGCCACCTCCTGCTTCTGGAAAGAGCACCAGCTCAACATTATTGACACCCCTGGACACGTTGATTTCACCATTGAGGTGTATCGCTCCCTGAAAGTGCTGGATGGCGGTGTCGGCGTCTTCTGTGGCTCTGGCGGGGTAGAACCCCAGTCCGAAACCAACTGGCGCTATGCCAACGACTCCAAAGTGGCCCGGATTGTTTACGTCAACAAGCTGGACCGGACCGGGGCTGACTTTTACCGCGTGGTCAAGCAGGTGGAAGATGTGCTGGCGGCCACCCCGCTGGTGATGGTGCTGCCCATCGGCACCGAAAGTGATTTTGTCGGTGTGGTGGATCTGCTCACCCGTAAAGCCTGGGTTTGGGACGATTCCGGCAAGCCCGAAAACTACGAAATCCAGGATGTTCCTGAAGACATGAAGGAACAGGTCGAAGAATACCGGGAAGCTATGGTCGAGTTGGCGGTCGAGCAAGACGAGGCCATCCTGGAAAAGTACCTGGAAGGGGAAGAGGTCACCATTGACGAAATCAAGGGCTGTATCCGGAAGGGTACTCGCGAACTCGCCTTCTTCCCCACCTATTGTGGTTCTTCCTTTAAGAACAAAGGGGTACAGCTAGTACTGGATGCGGTGGTGGACTACCTGCCCAGCCCCACCGAAGTTCCACCGCAGCCAGAAATTGATTTGGAAGGACATCCCACTGGCAAGTTGGCCTATGTGGATCCTGAAAAGCCTCTACGTGCCCTGGCGTTCAAGATTATGGACGATCGCTTTGGGGCCTTAACCTTTACCCGCATCTACTCTGGTGAGGTTAAGAAAGGGGACACTATCCTTGACACCGCCACCGGTAAGACCGAACGGGTTAGCCGGATTGTGGAAATGCACGCCAACGATCGCGAAGAGGTTGATGCGGCCCAGGCAGGGGACATCGTCGCTCTGATTGGCATGAAGAACGTGCAGACTGGCCACACCCTCTGCGATCCCAAGGATCCAGCCACCCTGGAACCGATGGTCTTTCCTGATCCAGTAATTTCCATTGCCGTATCGCCCAAGAAGAAGGGCGACAACGAAAAAATGGGGATGGCGATCAGCAAGATGGTGCAAGAAGATCCTTCCTTCCAGGTGGAAACCGACGAGGAAAGCGGTGAGGTCATCCTCAAGGGCATGGGCGAGTTGCACCTGGACATTAAGGTGGATATTCTGAAGCGCACCCACGGCGTCGAAGTGGAGGTGGGTAAGCCCCAGGTAGCCTACCGCGAGTCTGTCACCCGCCGTCTGGTAGACAGCTACACCCACAAGAAGCAGTCTGGTGGTTCTGGTCAATACGGCAAGATCGACTACGTGATCGAGCCAGCAGAAACCGGCACTGGCTTCCAGTTTGAATCGGCCGTAACCGGTGGTAACGTGCCTCGGGAATTTTGGCCCGCTGTCCAAAAGGGCTTTGAAACCAGCATCGACAAGGGTCCCTTGGCGGGCTATCCAGTGGTAGACCTGAAGGTGACCCTGACCGATGGGGCCTATCACCCGGTGGACTCCTCGGCGATCGCCTTTGAGATTGCCGCCAGGGCCGCCTATCGCCAGTCGCTACCGAAGGCTGGTCCCCAACTGCTAGAGCCGATTATGAAGGTGGACGTTTTCACCCCTGACGACTACATGGGCGATGTGATCGGCGACCTGAACCGCCGCCGGGGCATCATCAAGTCCCAAGAACCCGGTGCCACTGGGGTACGGATCAAGGCTGATGTGCCCCTGAGCGAAATGTTCGGCTACATTGGCGACCTGCGTACTATGACCTCGGGACGGGGCCAGTTTTCCATGGAGTTCTCCCACTACGCCCCTTGCCCCAGCAACGTGGCCGAAGAGGTAATCAAAGAAGCCAAGGAACGCCAAGAGGCGGCGTCTAAGTAGGGTTCATCGCGGCTGGGGGAAACCTCAGCCGTCCTTTTTTCTCCGGATACGTCTGCTCCGACCCCATGGGGTCGGAGTTTTTTGGTGGTTGCGATCGGGCTATACTGATGGGCCAGATAAAAAGCCCCCAGATGGTTAAATCTGGGGGCATACATGAGTTAGCTAAGGTCTAAGGGCAATAGTTGCTACCTATTAAAGCGCCACACCAGGGGGTAAAATCACCTGATCCACCGCATGGATCACGCCATTGCTAGCCTGGATATCAGCTTCAATCACCTGGGCATTGTTAACCATCACCTCACCTGTGGTCTCGTCGACGATCACATTGAGGGGAGTGCCAACGGCTGTCTGCACTTCACCAGTCGCTATCTGATCAGAGGTAACTTCTTCCTGTAGGACGTGGTAGACCAACACTTGCTGCAGCACATCCTGGTTTTCGGGCAGCAGTAGCTCGTCTAGAGTACCTTCAGGTAGAGCTTCGAAGGCGGCATTTGTCGGTGCAAACACAGTCAACGGCCCACTCGCCACCAGGGTTTCGGTTAAGCCAGCGGCTTCGATCGCTTCTACTAGAATGCTAAAGTCTTCTTCGCTGGCGGCAACATCAATCACCGTGTTGCCGTCACCCATACCTGCCATCGGATCTTCAGTGCCGTAGTCTTCTTCCACGGCGACTTGATCTTGGCCAGGTTCAGTTGTCTCGACGGCCGTGTCTGTGGCTGTCCCGCAGGCTGCCAGTAGGGCCGCTGCCCCGGCGCTGGCAAAGCCAACTAGCCACCGCTTTGAAGACATTGTTCGATTGCTTGCCATAGTCAAAGTCCTTGATGTTGCTACGTCGCGCCAAGGCGCTGAGCTCAGGCAATTTGCCTTAAAAAACTCTTAACGCACCTTAACAATCAAGTTCTTGAGCCAACCTCTTCCTGTTGATAGAGATGCAAGTTCCCGAAGCCCTTCTAGACTTCACGGGGCAAACGTTGATCCCGCTTGGCTTGGAGCGCGGCTAAAATCTGTCGGTGGCGATCGCGGCTGATCGGGTACCGATAGGCAAACCCCAATCCCACCACCAGCAACAGGGCGGGAAATGGCCCAATCAACAGGCGAATTGCCCACAGAGCCTGGGTCGGCTGTACCGCTGCACTGGCGTCATAGCCGGTCCAGCCCAGCAACTGCCCCGAAATAAACAGGGCCATGGCCAGGCCCAGCTTTTGTAAAAACACCAGGGCGCTAAAGTACAACCCATCTCGCCGCAGCCCGGTTTGCAACTCATCGAGATCAATCACGTCGGGCAGCATGGCAAAGGGCACCATATATAGAGTAGCAATCCCGACCCCTGCCACTACCCCCAGGGTATACATCCAGGTCAACTGGCCCGGTTGCACTGTCGCCAGTCCCGCTAGGGCCAGCATCGCCAGGGGAGCCCCCAACAAAAACACCATGCGCTTGTCGCTATACTTCGCCACCCGATCCCAGAAAAATAGCATCGCGATCGCGGTTCCCTGTACCGCCAGGGCCATCTGGGCAAAGTGGGTTTCGGGCAGGCCCATCCAGGCACTGATAAAGTAGGGCAGCATCGCCGCTGTCACCTGAATGCCCATCCAGCCGCATAGGTACAGCCCCAGCACCTGGCGAAAGGCGGCGTTTTTGAACACACTGCGAATTTGCCCCAGCAGCGATAGGGCAGTGGTTTGGGGCGATAGCCGGGGATGACGCCGTCGTACCTGCCAGTAGCGACGATAGGTACCCGCCACACACAGAGCAATGATAAACACCACCAGCACCGCCGATAGTGCCCCCATGGTCAGGTACTGCCGCTGGGGATCCTCGACCCGGGCAAACACGATCTGGGCCATCACCAGGGCGGCGATGCTACCGCCAATGCTAAAGGCCGACTTCATGCCAATCAGGTCGGTGCGTTCGTCGTAGTCGTCGGACAGTTCGGCGGCCAGGGCGGTGTAAGGCAACTGCACAGCGGTGAAGGCGGCAAAGGCAAACATCGACAGCACCACGTAATAGGCAAAAATGGCCCATTGGTTGTCTGTCGGCGGCACCGTCCACAGCAGCACCGCACACAGGGCCATGGGCACTGCCCCCCCCAGCATCCAGGGAAAGCGACGGCCCAGGGGCGATACGGTGCGATCGCTGAGCCAGCCCACCAGGGGATCGTTAATCGCATCCCACAGCCGCCCCACCAGTAGCACCGTGGCCGCCAGGGCCGGACTGAGCCCGGCCACGCTGGTGAAAAAGTAGAGGACAAAGAAGGCGGACAGGCTGGCCGGTACCGCCGCTGCCAATTCCCCCACCCCGTAGGCTAGCTTGACGGCAAAGGACAGGGGGGGCAGTTTAGACACAGGTTGTTCACCCATCGTGAGGTCAAGGGGTAGGAGATGTGGATGTTAAAGGCTAGGAATGCGGCATGACACCTGATTACAAGCTAACCACACTTCATCCAGTCTAGGGTCCAGAGCCGATCGCAACTTCAGTGCGGGTTAAGCCTTTCTCCGCCGGGGCTAGCGTGTACACATATCTCGTCTTGAGCCCAATGCCCGCTATGATCCCCCCAAACGCAACCTAAGAGGGTTTGTCAATGGAGCCCCCCTTGAGGAAGGGGGGCAGTTTTCCCAGAATGGGGATCCAGTTATGCGTAGGGTGTGTTCCCGGCCTCTGGTCCACCTGGTGATCGTGCAAAACCTTCTGTCCTGGCCGGAACGCACCGTTTGCGTCAACCGAGAGGCCCGGTATCGTAAGTGGTGCATTGCACAGGAAAAAGTGGTTGGCCTGTTGGGTAGGTACCCCAAACGTCATCTCTTGAGCCCTAAATCTTAGGAAAAGCTTCAAATGCTTGTTGCTGCTAGGTCACCTTGAAGGGCTGGTAATGTTCACCCTACGAAAGCTGCGATCGCTGACTTCAAGTAGGGATCTTCTTGCTTAGAAGTCGCCGAAGGCTAGAACACTAGAGCAGATCCCTGGGTTCTGGCTGGCTGTTGCAACCTTCGGCCTTGATGGGGTCAAGACCCCAGGGATCTTGATGTGAATAAATACTTATTCGCTGGTGCAGGGGAAAGGTTTCTAGCCATACTTGAAAGATAGGGGCAGGGGCCTCTCAGAAGGCTGGTGGGCAATGCCCACCCTACTCGGTCTTACCGTCCCCTCCCACGGAGGGGTGCCCGGAGGGCGGGGTGGGTCTCTTAGGGATTGATTGACCCACCCCTATCCTTTCCCATTCCCAGCGCTTCAGAGGGAGCTTGCCATGAACACCCATCCCAAAGTTGTCGGTATTGTCGGCAGCTATCGCAAACAGGGCACCATCGATCAAATGGTGAGTGCGGTGCTAGAGGCTGCCGCCGCTCGGGGGGCCGACACCGAGAAAATCTATCTGCTCGATCAGCACATTGAGTTTTGCACCAACTGCCGCCATTGCCTGCAGCAGCCCGGTCCTGAGCGGGGTCAGTGTATCTGGCAAGATGACATGGACGCCCTGTTGGATCGCCTGGAGGCCGCCGATGCCCTGGTGCTCGGAGCCCCGGTCAACTGTGGCCAGGTCAATGCCTTGACCCAGCGCTTTATTGAACGGACAGTGGTTTACGGCTACTGGCCCTGGGGCACACCGGCACCCCAGTTCCGTCAAACTCAACTCAGCCGCAAAGCCGTGTTGATTTCCGCCAGTGGAGCCCCTGGCTTGATCGGCCGCTGGGCCTTTAGTTCCCTAAAATCGCTGAAAGCTCTGGCCCGACGCCTGGGGGCGAAGCCGGTGGGCACCCTCTGGGCCGGGCTGGTGAATAGCCAGGATCAGACAATCGGCGATCGCACCCGCCGCCGGGCCCAGCAACTCGCCCAACAGTTGATTTAGACCAGACCCCAGTCCAAACAGCCCGACCATACCGCCCTAAGATATAAAGAGTGTGGGTGACCGGGTGGGGAAACAGGCCATGGCAAAGGGTTGGGCAACAGCGATTGGCGTTGTGTTACTGGTGGGGATCAGCGTAGGCTGCGATCGCCCCGAATCCACCACCGCACCGTTAGACACCAACGCCGCACCACCCGCCCCAGATGTGCCCCCTCCACCGCCAGACGGGGCATTTTTGGGCCAACTCCTCCCTGAGCAAACGGCTCAGCTCCAGAGTTTAGGCGTTGATGTGGTGATTCCTGGGGAAGTGCCTCCCATCTTTTCTGTGGTGGATGTGCGCCTGGATCAGGCCGATGGGGGGTTGGGGTACTTCATTGTGTACCAGAGTCAGGATAACCAGTGCTTTGCCGTGGAGTTTGCCGCCGATGGCATTGGCAGCCCGCCAGCCACCATCAACCGGCGGCCCATTCAACCACCGCTGTTTGCCGATCAAAACTACGGGCTGAACTATGGGGCGTTTGAAGATGGGGAACTGCGATCGCAGTTCCCCGACGACAACCTCTACACCGACTGGTTGCTGGGACCTTCTGGGGCCTACCGATTGGTGGGAGCCAGCTACATTCGTGACTTGTTTCCTGCCCTGCAAGACTGCCAAGACGTTGACCCAGCCGAAGCTGTGAACCTGGTCGAGTCCTTTACAGTGCTGACCACAGACCAAGTGTTGGATGGACCAGATCAGGGGCTGTGAGGGAAGAGAGCTGTCTAAGGTAGGCGCTTGCATCCCACTTATTAAGGGGGCAGGGGGGATCTCCACGATGTACTTCACCCGAGTGAAATCCGCTATAACCCTCAAAACTCAAAACTCAACCCCTATTGAAGGTCAACCATCGCCTTGATCACCAGGGCTGGGTCAATCCAGGCCCCATCGTACTTCAGTCCCCAGTGCAGGTGAGGGCCAGTGGTGGCCCCAGTCATCCCGACCCGACCGATGCGCTGGCCCGACTGCACCGTTTGGCCCTGGCGAATCTCAATCCCTCCAGCCCGGTCCACCAATACCCGGCCCCCTTCCTTTTCCACCACAATGTGCCCTTGCAGGTGGCAGTAGATGTGGGTCCACTTCCCAGACTGCACCATCGCCATGGTGCCACAAGTCGTATGGTCTGAGACATGGGTGACCTTACCTTCCCACCAGTTGCGGATATAGCTGCCCATCGGAGCTGCAAAGTCTAATCCATAGTGGAAGCGATGCCCACCAAACGGGTGCTGCCGATAGCCAAAGGGGGAGGTATAACGGCTAAATTGTTCCACCGGGAAAGACGCCCCCTGCCAGGGGTGGGGCGGTTCAGCTTGTGACTGAGCCGCCTGGTCATCTGCAAACACCTGGGGCGCAGACTTCACTAGCTCTGCCACAACCCCCACTCCTATGCTCAACACGACAATCCAGCCCAGCCCTCGGCCTGCGAATGCTCGATTCACCATTGCTTCAACCCAGAGTTCCCTTAGATATCAATACTAGTACAAGAATAGTACAAGTGAACTATGTTTTGTAGGTCGCAGTCAACTTGGGCGATTGATGTCTGGCGATCGGAGTCTGAGGTGTACGGCTCAAAGCATGGGGTCTAGGGTAAACCTGACACTGCAAGCTGCACAGTGCCCACCGCAATTCCCCTCCTCATGTCGTCCTTGGTTTGGCCGACCACTTGTTTGATCCGCCAAAGCCTCTGTCCAGGTTTTAAGTTTTGATTTTTTACATTTTTTGCGGATCTTCCACAAATCTAGAGGTTTCCTGTAATGTAATCTCCTATACAAAGAGTGGGTTTGAATACTGTACGCTGTATTCCAGGCTTGCTTGGCATAGTTTTTGCTTGTAGTTTTTGCTTGCTGGCTTAAGCAAAGGTCAACGGGAATGTTGTCGGCTTACTTTTGTCGACCGATTAAGGTGTGTTCAAAAAAATGAGCGCATCAACGGTTCAGCACAGTCAATGTCCTAATGCTCTGTGACATAAGTTCTGTGACATAAGTCGGCCAACCATTTCCGATACCTGCCCCCTAGAACCTGACACCCTCAGCAACGGTGGTCATATTGCTGCCAGGCAGTCCTAGCACAGTAAACCTGAGGGGTTTTCGTCAGAGAGCCATGGCCTCAGAGGTTGAGGAGTTTTCGATCTATGCTTCCTGTTTCACGCACCTGGGCGGCGATCGGCCGTCGTCGTTTCATTAAGTTTGCCTCAGGCATTGGGGTGGGCGTTGCCCTGTCTGTCACCACCCTGTCAGCCTGCCAACCGGGTACCGATGTGGCTGACACCCCTGGGGATGTGCCAGCGGAAGACGCGGGGGGTGGCACCGTCCGCATTGGCATGACCGCCTCTGATATTCCCCTCACGGGCGGGGCTCCCAATTCCGGCTTTGAGGGGGTGCGCTTTACCGGTATGACGATCTACGATGCCCTGGTCACCTGGGATTTGTCGGTGGAAGATGAACCGGCACCGTTGGTGCCCCAGCTGGCCACCGATTGGTCTGTGGACGAAGACGACCCTCGCGTGTGGACTTTTAACCTGCGGCAGGGGGTGACCTTCCACGATGGCTCAGACTTTAACGCCGATGCGGTAATCTTCAACTTCGAGAAAATCTTCGACGAAGACGCTCCCCATTACGATGCTCGCCAATCCGCCCAGGTGGTGGCTCGCCTGCCAGCCTATGAAAGCATTCGCAAAGTTGATGACTATACGGTCGAAATCACCACTCAGGAACCGACGTCCCTACTGATTAACCAGTTGCCGTTCATGTTCTTCTCTAGCCCCGCCCATTACGAGGCCCTGGGGGAAGACTGGAGTGCGTTTGAGGAAGATCCTTCCGGCACCGGGCCCTTCATGCTAGACGAGTTGGTTCCCCGGGAGCGGGCCGTGCTGGTGCCCAACCCCAACTATTGGGATGAGAATCGCATGGCCCAGGCCGATCGCATCGAATTGATCCCCATCCCGGAAGGAACCACCCGCTCCAATGCTTTGCTGGCTGGAGAGGTGGACTGGATCGAGGCGCCTCCTGCTGACACCCTGGCTATGCTTGAGGGTCGAGGCTTTACCATCACTAGTAATGGCTATCCCCATCTCTGGCCGTGGCAGTTTAGTTTCCTGGATGATTCCCCCTGGACGGATAAGCGCATCCGCCAGGCGGCTAACCTGGCGGTCAACCGCGACGAAATCGAAGCCCTGCTAGGGGGCAATATGGTGCAGGCAAAGGGGATTTTATTACCGGACGATCCCGCCTTTGGCGACCCCGAGTTTGAGGTCCGCTACGACCCCGATGCAGCCCTGGAGCTGCTTGAAGAAGCTGGCTATGGCCCCGATAACCCCGTCGAAGTGACCATGCTAATTTCCGCATCGGGGTCAGGGCAGATGCAGCCCCTACCGATGAACGAGCTGATTCAGCAGCAGTTGGCCGCTGTAGGCATCGACGTTAACTATGAAGTCTTAGTCTGGGAAACCCTGTTTGACAACTGGCGCCAAGGGGCAGACAGTCCCGACTCTCGCGGTGCCCATGGCACCAATATCACCTTTGCCACCCATGATCCCTTTGCAGCCATGGTGCGCTTCATCTATTCCGAAAGCGCTCCGCCCAATTCTCTCAACTGGGGCTATTACAGCAACCCTGAGGTGGATGCCTTGATCGAAGAGTTGCAGCTGGCCTTTGACCCCGAGGAAAACCTGGCGGTCTATCAACGGCTGCATGAAACCTTGGTGGAAGATGCCCCGTTCTTATTCGTTGCCCATGATGTGGGGCCACGGGCCATGCGTAGCGAGGTTCAGGGCTTCGTCCAAGCCAAGAGCTGGTTCCAGGACATCACGCCGGTTTGGATGAGTAACTAATGGTCTGTCAAGCCGGAAGTGACGGGTCCGCAGGGCCTACGGTTCACGGCCCACGGTGTATGGTCTACGGCTCGGCTTAAACCGCTTACCGTGAACCGTGAACCCTAAGTCACACCTCCCAGCATGACTTCTTTGGCTCAACACCAGTTAGCCTTGCCTGTGATCCGAGCTATCGAACGACCTTCGGCGGAAATACCCCTATGTTTTTGTACATTTGTCGTCGTATTGTCTACACCATTCCCATCGCCCTGGCGGTGGCGGTGGTCTGCTTTTCCCTGGTTCACTTGGCCCCAGGGGATCCTTTATCGGCGGTTATTCCTGCAGATGCCCCAGCGGAGGTGGTGGAGCGCATCATTCAGGCCTACGGTATGGATCGCCCCTTGCCAGTGCAGTTTTTTGCTTGGCTGGGGCGAGCCGTTCAGGGAGACCTGGGCTTTTCTGTGGCTACCGGTCGCCCGGTCACCCAAGAGATTGGCCGGGCCTTGGGCTACACCTTTGTGCTGTCCTTAGCGGCGGCGGCCATTGGCTTTTTGTTTGGCATCCTGTTTGGGACATTGGCGGCCTTTTTCCAGGGCCGTTGGAGTGACAAGCTGGTCACGGGGATTGCCCTGTTTGGTGTTTCGGTGCCCCATTACTGGCTTGGTCTTTTGCTGGTGATTATTTTTTCGGTGCAGTTGGATTGGTTGCCATCCCTGGGGGGTGGGTCCGGCTCATGGATCAACCGGGCTCGCTATTTGGTCCTGCCAGCGATCACCATGAGCTTTATTCCCATGGGGATTGTCACCCGCACCGTGCGATCGACGGTGGCTGACCTGCTGGGGTCAGAATTTGTCACCTCGTTACGGGCTCGGGGGCTCGGCAGCAGCAGAATTGCCAATCATGTGGCTAAGAATGCGGCCCCGACGGTACTGGCGGTGATGGGGTTGCAGTTTGGCTACCTCTTAGGTGGGTCAATTCTAGTGGAAACTGTTTTTTCTTGGCCGGGTACAGGCTATTTACTCAATACCGCCATTTTTCAGCGGGATATTCCCCTATTGCAGGGAATCATTTTGACTTTGTCAATGTTCTTTGTGGCCCTGAATTTGTTGGTCGATTTGTTGCAAACCCTGTTTGACCCGCGCGTTCGTCGCAATTGAGGCTAAGTCAGGGCTTAGTTAGCCTTTGCTAAGCCGTTGTTATCTGCTTTGTTGTCCCGATCGATAGACGTTTCTAAGAGTCCGAGCCTATGCAAACTACGCCTAAGTCAGCGAATGCCCTTAAGGCTGCCGATGGGGGCAAAATTGCCACCAAGTCACGGGGCTACTGGGCGACGGTCTGGCTCAGCCTCAGCCGCGATCCAATTTCGATTGTGTGTGCCAGTATCCTGGTGCTCTTGGTGCTGATTGCGATCTTGGCTCCGGCGATCGCCCCCTATAGCCCGTCCCAGGGGGCCATGGTAGATCGACTGTTGCCCATTGGTAGCCCCGGTCATCCGCTGGGTACTGATGAGCTGGGCCGCGATATGCTGACTCGGTTAATGTATGGCGGCCGCATGAGCCTTTTGATGGGGATTTTGCCGGTGTTTGTGGCGTTTGCGATCGGCACCAGCCTGGGCTTAATGGCTGGGTTCTTTGGGGGCTGGGTCAATACTCTGGTGATGCGGACGACAGATGTGTTTTTTGCCTTTCCAGCCGTGTTGTTGGCGATCGCGATTTCAGGAGCCTTGGGGCCAGGCTTGGGTAACTCGATGTTTGCCCTAACCCTGGTGTTTATCCCCCCCATTGCCCGGGTAGCAGAGAGTGTGACCACCCGGGTACGGTTGCTTGACTTCGTAGATGCGGCCCGGGCGTCGGGGGCTAACTCTTTGACGATTGTGCGGGTGCATGTGTTTAACAACGTCATGGGGGTGGTATTTATTTACGCCACCAGCCTGGTGTCAGTCTGCATGATTTTGGCCGCAGGGCTGAGCTTTTTGGGCCTGGGGGTGAAGCCGCCCACCGCTGAATGGGGGCTGATGCTGAACACCCTGCGCCAATCCATTTATGTGCAGCCCTGGGTGTCGGTTTTGCCCGGCTTCATGATTTTTACCACCTCGCTGTGTTTTAACTTGCTGTCTGATGGGTTGCGCGGGGCGATGGATTTGAAGCGTTAGATAGTTGAGATGGGCGTGATGGTTTAGGCCAACGCTGCCCTGGGCGTCAGGTTTTGATCGATGGTTATGCCGCTAGCGTCTGCTCAAGTTGCTGCTCTATGAGGATTGAAGGTTGTGACCGCTTTTCTCCAGGTTGAAGGCTTACAGAAATACTTCCCTATTGGCAAAAATTTCCTCGGTCGTCCCACCCAGGTGGTGAAGGCGGTTGAAGACGTCTCTTTTGCCACCGAACGAGGTAAAACCTTAGGCATCGTTGGGGAATCTGGCTGTGGTAAGTCCACTACAGCTCGCCTGTTGATGGATTTGAGTCCCCCCGATCAGGGGCGCATCACCATTGACGGGCAAGCCTATGGCAAGGGAGCCGGGCGCAAACCCATTACGGCCCTCCGCAAGCGCATGCAGATGGTGTTTCAAGACTCCTATGCTTCCCTTAATGCCCGTCTTACCATCGAAGAAAGTATTGCCTTTGGGCCAAAGATCAATGGGGCTAGCGATCGCGAAGCCAGCACCAAAGCCCGGGATCTGCTGGATCGGGTGGGGCTAGATCCTGACAACTTCATTCGTCGCTACCCCCATGAGCTGTCGGGGGGGCAGCGGCAGCGGGTCAATATTGCCCGAGCCCTGGCGATTGATCCAGAAATTGTGATCCTCGATGAGGCCGTTTCAGCCCTCGACAAGTCGGTGCAAGCCCAGGTACTGAATCTCTTGGCCGATTTGAAAGCCGAGTTTGATCTGACCTATTTATTTATTTCCCACGACCTGAATGTGGTGCAATACGTCAGCGATGATGTGATTGTGATGTATTTGGGGCAAGTGGTAGAGTCCGGGCCAGCCCAGGCGATGTACTCCACCCCAGCCCATCCCTACACGGCCGCCCTTTTGTCAGCGCTCCCGGCCCTGCACCCTAAGGACCGCAAAACCCGCGCCCCCTTGGAAGGGGACCCCCCCAATCCCATTTCGCCGCCGTCGGGCTGCCGCTTCCACCCCCGTTGCCCGTTTGCCGAACCCATGTGTGCCGAGACGGTGCCCCTCTTAGCTGACATTGGCGGCGGTCGACATGTGGCTTGCCATATGCGGGTACCTGGCTCCGGCTATCCAGATGTGCGTCCCATTGTCACAGTTGCGCCCTCCCCGACTGCTTAGCTGTTTCTTTCCCTGCCGTCATGCCACCCATGAGGTCTTGCCATGGATAACATTGTTGAAGTTCGCGATCTCTGTGTCACGTTCAAAACGTCAGAGGGATCGGTGTACGCCGTCTCGAATGTCAACTTGGATCTGGCTGAGGGCAAAACCTTGGCGCTGCTGGGGGAATCGGGCAGCGGCAAGAGTGTGACCATGAAGTCGCTGATGCGGCTACACCCGCCCCACAAAACCCAGATCACCGGCAGTATTCAAGTGGCTGGCCGAGATGTGCTGGCCCTGGGTAACCGTGAACTGTCAGACATGCGCGGTAAGGATATCGCCATGGTGTTTCAAGAACCGATGCTGGCCTTTGACCCGGTGTTTAAGGTGGGAGACCAAATCGCCGAGGTGGTCATGCGCCATGAGGGATGTAGCTATGAAGCAGGCCGCGATCGCGCCCTAGAAATGATGGAATGCGTTCACATTCCCTCCCCCCGTAAGCGGCTGGATGCCTACCCCCACGAAATGAGCGGCGGCATGCGTCAGCGGGCCATGATTGCCCTGGCCCTGGCCTGTCGACCCACAGTATTGCTCGCCGACGAGCCCACCACAGCGTTGGATGCCACGGTGCAAATCCAGGTGCTGCTGTTGCTGCGAGAGCTCCAGCGGGAATTTGGCATGAGCATGATTTTTGTCACCCATGATGTGGGGGTGGCGATCGAGGTGGCCGACGAAATCGCGGTCATGTATGGGGGGCGGATTGTGGAGCAGGGGCCGGTTGATGAGGTCATGACCGATCCCTGGCATCCTTACACCCAGGGGCTGTTGGGGGCCACTGTCTACCCCAACATGGACCCCGCCACTCGCTTGGTGTCGATTCCAGGGGCGCCGCCGCAGTTGTACCGGCAGATTACTGAATGTGCCTTTGCCCCCCGCTGCCCCCATGCCACTGACGAATGCCATGACCCCCTGCCCCCTCCGACCCAGACGGACCAGCGCATGGCCCGCTGCATTCGCCTCCCGGAAGTGGCTGGTGCCCTGCCCCGTGCCTCCGTCTGAACCCAATGAAGATTCAGGTCATTAACCCCAACATCACCGCCGCCATGACCGCCACGATTGGGGCCGCCGCCCGTCAGGTGGCCGCCCCCGGCACCACCATTGTGGCGACAAATCCTACCATGGGGCCAGTGTCCATCGAAGGACACTACGACGAAGCCCTGAGCGTGATTGGGGTACTGGACGAAATCCGCCAGGGGGAAGCCGTCGGCGTCGATGGCTATGTGATTGCCTGTTTTGGCGATCCGGGGTTACGGGCCGCCCGAGAGTTAGCGCGGGGGCCTGTGGTGGGCATTGCCGAGGCCGCCATGCACGCCGCCAGTCTGATTGCCTCCCGATTTTCAATCGTGACCACCCTGAGCCGGACCAAGGTGATTGCCCAGCACCTGGTCCACAGTTACGGCATGGAGCGGTGCTGCGCCAGCATTCGCGCCACTGACCTGGCCGTGCTGGACCTGGAGGATGCCAGCGGTGCTGCCCGGGCCAGCATTTTGCAGGAATGCCGCCTGGCCTTGAAGCAAGACGAAGCAGAAGCGATTGTGCTGGGCTGTGGCGGCATGGCGGACCTGGCAATCGAGTTGACCCATGACCTGGGGGTGCCAGTGATTGATGGTGTTACCGCTGGGGTTAAGTTTGTTGAGGCCCTGGTGGCGTTAGGGTTAGGCACCAGTAAGGTGCGGGATTTTGCCTACCCAGTTCCCAAACCCTGCGGGGGACTGTTGGCGGAGTTTAGTAGGGGCCTATGATTATTGTTTTGACTCACCCCTAGAACGCCGGTTCAGATCCCAGCGGTTGACTAACGGCGATGCCCTTCGATGGAGCAGGAAGAAACCTTGTAAGGGCGTTTCCTGGGGCTGGTGGGCAAAGCCCACCCTACGATTGGAGCCCTGTTTCCTTAGGAGGGTTCTGTCCCTGGATGCCCCAAAAATCGTGGCCAATCAGCCCAAGAACCCTGGGATCTTGCCATGCTGTACCGATGCTCTAGTACTGCCTGCTAAGCTCGGGCCAAGCCCTTCTGCCTTCATCCTTCTGCCTTCATCCTTTTCTCCAACACCTCTACCGTACCGGCGGCCCCGTCGATGCGCACCCACTGGCCGGTGTGTAATCGCTGGGTGGCGTTGGTCACATCCATCACAGCGGGGATGCCGTACTCGCGGGCCACGATCGCCCCGTGGGATAAGCGGCCGCCGACTTCTGCGACCAGGCCCTTTGCTCGCGCCAGTAGGGGAGCCCAGCCAGCATCGGTATAGGGCACGACCAAAATAAAGGGAGCCTGATCGGCATCGACGGTCTCTAGTTGCGTCATCACTCGTACTGGCCCTTCTACAATCCCAGCGCTGGCGCCAATGCCAAACAATTGCTGTTGTACCGAGGCTGCCGCCACGAGCAACAGTTCGGTACTGGGTGGGGCATTGCCAAACACCAGGTTAGGCACCACCTCCATGGCGTTATCCTGCTTGAACTGCTGGCGGCGCACGGCGATGCTGTGGCTGATATCTTCCCAGGGGAACGGATGATCGGCCAGAATTTGGGTTTTGACCTCGGCCAGGGTGAGGAAAAAGATCTCATCAGGCTGTTGCAAGTAGCCCTGCTGCTGCCACTGATGGGCGATCGCCAGGAAGCTCCAGCGCAATTCGGCCAGCAGCCGGTTATAGAGGGTGTTGACTCGCCCCTTTAAATCGAGCCGATGTTGGGCTAAAGCGGTTTTGAAACTCAATGGGCCGGGTTCGTTAACGGATTTAGGTTGGGGTTGCTGACGCACCAGCTGGGCCAGCAACTCTCTGACAGGGCCAGGGTTTTCGTGCCAAGTGGGCACTGCAATGTCTGTCCCCACCGGGCTGAGGTAGCCATAGTCTTCAATGAAGTGAGCCACCTGGGCCAGAATTGTGCCGCCATCGGTGCTTTCTGCCAGGGCCGTCATCAGGGATGACCCATTGGAAATGCGGGCTAACTCGGCGGCAGAAAAAATCTGGCGGGTCTCCTGGGCAATCACCCGTAGCTCCTCTAGGGCGGCAATTTCCACATTTTCCTTGGGGTCGAGGCTCTCATCAGGTACCTTCAGCAGGGCCTGGCGGAGGGCAAAGCTGAGGGGAGCCATAATGTTGTAGTACGTGACGCGCCGCAAGAGCCCTAGCACATCCTCGATGCGATCGAGCAATTCGTCCATCGACAGGCGATCGCGAGGAATCGCCGCAAAAGTAGCCAGGCCTGCACGGAACAAGGTGGCTTCATCCTGCACAAACTGCTTATCCAGCCATAGCTCTCGGTGCAGTAGGCGCAACAGGCCCGGTACATTCTGCAGGGTGGAAGCCAGGGGGGGACGGCTAAATTTAGCGCCCCGGGTCAAAAATTCCAGGCTCTCAGGGGGTAGGCCCATACACTGGAAAATATCCCCTAGTAGGGTGGCATTGAAATAGGCATAGGAGCGATGCAGGGTGGCCGTTTCTTCAAAGTTGAGTCCCTGGGCGCGATCGCCTAGCACCACGGTAAAAATTTCCCCCCAAACCCCACAGGTCAAAGGCCGATTAATCGACCAGGTGAGGGGGCGAATCGTGCCAGGAATCACCTCGGCGGCAATCTTGCGGGTCCAGATCGGTTGCAGGGTGGTGATGGGGCGGCTTTGCAACAGCCACAGGGTTTCACCGTCGTAGGTCCACTCAATGTCTTGGGGAATGCCGTGGTAGCGGGCCTCTAGGTGCCGGGCCAGGTAGGCCACCTGTTGCAGCAGGCGGCTTGGGGTTTTGCCTTCCCCGTCTACCGTCAGGGTCAGTGCCTCTGGCAACTGCCAGCTAGACTCGGGCTCTACCTCGGTGGCGGTAGGAATATCGTCGGGCTGCACCAGCACCCGGTACTGTTCTGGGGTGACCTGTCCCGAAACCACCCGTTCCGCCCCCCCTGGCAGGGCTTCGATGATCACCGCATCGCCGCAGCGGGCCACCGGATCGCGGCTAAAGGCCACCCCCGAAAATTGCCCGATCACCTGTTGCTGCACAATCACGGCCATGGAGCGTTCTGGCAGGCCATTGTCTTGGCGATAGCGCACTGCCGCCGGATTGTTGTAGGAGGCAAAGCAGCGGACAATCGCCTCGGATAGGGCCTCAGTACTGGTGACGTTGAGAAATGACTGGTACAGACCTGCCGCTGACGCCGTGCTGGTGTCTTCATCGGGGGCCGAGGAGCGCACGGCGACAGGTTGGCTGGGGGAGGGGTCAGCAATACCCAGCAGGGCACTAGGATCATCCCCAGCGGGCAGCACATAACCCCGGGGCACCGGATAGCCCCAGGCGACTAATTGTCCTAAAGTGGCGGCTTTACTGCCGTACTTGGTTTGATCGAGCGGCCGATCAAGGGCCACTAAACCGCGATCGCCCCTAAAAAACCGAAACATTGTGCGTGACTCCAATCGTCCCCCTTGGGTAGGCAGGTCTAAATCATCGGGCAGTTTCTGATAAATCCAGGCGATTAGCCCACTTAGGCAGGTAACCGCCAAAATTCTGGGGCCATCAGCGGTATGGCGCAAGGCCGTCAGCACAGGTAACAACACCAGAACCAAAAGTCGTCCTTGTTGCCGCTCTCGAAAAATCGTAAAGCCTAACCCACTCACCAGCAGCGTCAACACTGCTGTAACCCAGTCGTGCACCACGAAACCCCAGACCACATTGGTGGTGCCAGCCCCCTTGGCAAACCAGTAGCGCCCCATCACTAGGCCGATCAAGGCCACCACTTCCCACACAGGGTCGTAGGGAAAATAGTGACGGGCCAACAGCACCACCGCAATGCCCTTCACGGCTTCCAGTAGCACTGCTAAAATGCCCGCCAGCTTACCCCCATGGTAAAAGGCCGCAGACACCCCGACATTACCCGTGCCAAGCTTGGCCAGGTTCTGCCCGGATACTAACCGCGTGGCCCAACCCGTAAGCGGTAGCCCCCCAATTATCGGAGACAGCACAAAAATTAAAAACGCACCCCAAACCTGGGTGAGAGTCATGGTTATGGCAGCTGAATGACGGCAAGCACCAGACCCAACAGCGCCCCGAACATTAGGCGCTATTCTTCAAAGGGTCTTACACCATATTGAAGCAGCTGTTGCCGACGAGTGGGGGGCGGCAGGGGCGGATTGTCATAGTACAGGTATGGATGGGGCGGCATGCGCACAGGATACATCGGCGGCGGACGATGGGTTTGTCGCTGTAGATGCATCAGCCACAGGGCAATAATGGCGAAAGCAGTACCACCCCCCAGCATCAGCATCATAAACAAGCCCAGAATGCCCCACAAAATCATGGTTTGGGTTTCATTATTGCGCGGAATCGACTCGATCAGGCGCACCTGCTGGGAGGTCATCTCCTCGACCGCCTGTTGATAGGTGTGTAGTTGCTCGACCACCATCTCGGTTTCAGCCCGCTGACGCTCTAGCTGCAGTTTCAAGTCATCCGCCAACTCTTTTTGAGCTTGCAGTTCCTGTTGCAGACTTTCAGTTAAATCTTGCTGTTTAGTCAGATCCCGCTCCAGTCGATCTTGAAACGAGTCAGCCGCCTGGCTGGGAGGGTGGGGCACCGGAATCGTCTGGACATCTAAGCTTTGGGGACTCGGAGGAGCCTGGGGGGAAACGAGCGATCGCGGGCTACCGGCACGACTGAGCAGCAGCGCCAGAGAAAGCGCTCCCATTCCGAACAAACAAGCTACTATAACAGGCCTTGCCTTCATTCAATCCCCAGGGGGGTAGTCTGCATCGATAGTCGCCGTCAGTTCAGGAACCATTGACGATAGTAGCGAAGATTGCATCTGGTGACCCCTGGGTCCCCATATTTTGCGGGAAAACTTTATCGAATCGGCCCCAACCGTAAAGCCCGTATCGATTCCTGGCCGCCAGGGCAGATAACATAGGCCGCACCCAAGTACTTGGGTACGGCCTGCTTGAGTGACGATAATCTTAGTGACGATAATTCAGGCAATGGCATCAGATACTGCTAGAACACTGGTACAGATCCCAGGGGTCTACCTTGGAGTACCCCAAAATTCATGGTGAATGAACCCAAGAACCCTGGGATCTCAGTCAGAGTGCTGACGAACTAATCAAAAGAGCACTGGACGGTAATTTTCAGGTTGCTCTCTGCGGTACCTTTGGTGACATAAGGAACTCCTGCCTCTCCGCCGACCTTAAGGCCGAACTCTAGGGTGACTTTTTCGACATTGGCGGTGGCCATGTCTTTGAAGGCATTCATGGTGTAGTTGGTATAGGTGCGGATAGTCCCCTCAATTGCTTTAAAGCTTTGAGCCGCATGGGCCTGGGCGGTTTGGTTGGTCATCCCCCAGTTGATGCCTTTGGCGGTGCGAGTGGTTTCAGTACCAGGGCTGGGACTGTCAGGATAGCTCGCCGAATCTGGGGCAACCACATCTTCGGTTGCTTCCAGGTAGATCTCGGTGCCATCCTCCAGACGGATGGGAACTAGTTGGGTCATAGTGCACACTCTGATGGTTAAATGCAGGTTGTCGAGAATCTTCAGGCCCACCTAGCATTCCCCAAAAATCCCCCATCCCCCCATCCCCCCATCTGTAACGATAGGTTTTCCCTACCTCCCCCACCCCCCACAACTAGCAAGATTTTGTCTATAAGAAAAAAGGGAGTACTAACAGGGGTAGGCGACCATGGCTGAGCTTATGACGGAACCCGATATCAGCAACAGCGAATTTTTGTATCCGGCGGAAGATGCCCAGCAGATTCTGAGCATTGCGATCGCACGGTATACCGAATCTGGCGAGCTCTCCCGTGCCCAGCTATTAGACATTGCCGCCGAACTGGGGATTGCCCCAGAAACCTTGCTGGCGGCTGAACAAGAATGGGATTTAAAGAAAGACGAAATCGCCGACAAGCGAATTTTTGATCGGCAAAGAAAGTCCCGGTTTCACCATGATCTGGGCAAGTTTTTGATTTTTGGCAGCTTTGCCTTGATCTTTCAATTGGTGACTGGCGGTTGGCTTTGGAATTGGATTTTGTATTTGACCTTTGGCCCCTGGGCCTTAGAACTGATTTGGACTGGTTGGCGCATCTACAGGCCCAATGAGTACAGCTATAACCAGGAATTTCAGCGCTGGCGGCGTAAAAAGCAGCTTAAACAAGCAGTGGGCGGCGCAGCCCGCCGCTTGTGGCGATCGCTAAACTGATTCAAAGGACTATGATGTCGCAAAATGGACCGTGAAATCGACTCCTCTTGATGCTTCAAGGATCGATGATCAATGGGTATATGGAGTTGCCCAAGCTAATGTAAGTACTGTGGCATACGCTGATGGAGCGACGAACTCATTCAAAGTCACGAAGACCTGGCTTTTCCATAGAGAGGACTCAGGAGAATGGCTAATCAAAAGGCAGATGTGGAATCGTATCCAATAACCCTTAAAACAAGGAGCGACTTTCAAGGTACAAAGAAACAAGGTAAAGTGTCGAAATCCTAGCTGCCTGACACAACCCCGAAAAACTTTGGTATATCGTAGGTTGGGTGGCGCGCTAGCAGAACCCAACAAGCCCTAAGTCCTCGGCGAGTGTTGGGTTTTCTCCTCTGGAGACGCTGCGCGAACGCTTCGCTGCACCCAACCTACGGTAAAGATGTGTCAGGCCATCAGGTCGAAATCTCTAGGCGGTGCTTTAGCCAAACTCTTGTTCAATAATCCGCCAACTGGCCGAGGTGACGGCCGGTTCCAGGCTGAGGCGGCTGACGATTTGCTCTAGCATGGCGTCATTGCGGTTCTGGGTCACCATTTCCGCTTCCACCTCAACCATATCTTTAGTGTCCTCCAAATCTTCGCTACGTAGCGATCGCAACCGCATTTGACTGGCACCTAACGATTGCAGCAACAAGGCCCGCACCCGCGCTTCATCCGGACTGTGGCAGGTGAGCGAGCACTGGTAGCACAACTCTAGCTCGGTGCCCTGGAGGGGTTCCTGGTTGATCCGGTGGCTGATGGGCCGCAGCACGGTGTTGGAAATTAACACGGCGATCGCCCCCATCACTGCGGGCATAAAGTAGCCGGCCCCGGCCAAGCTACCAACAGCAGCGGCGCACCAGATGGTGGCAGCGGTATTCAGTCCCCGCACAGTCAGCCCTTCCCGCAAAATCACCCCCCCGGCCAAAAAGCCAATGCCCGAGACCACCTGGGCAGCAATTCGGGTGGGGCTGGCGTCGTCTGGGGTCAGGACTGAAAGCAGCACAAACAGCGCGGCCCCAGTGGCCACCAGGGTATTAGTCCGCAACCCCGCCATTCGCTGTCGCCACTGCCGCTCTAGGCCCAGGGCCGACCCCAGCAAAAAGGCCACCGCCAACCGCACTGCAAATTCTGTCCACGCCATCCAGCACCTCGATTGATCGTCGTTGGGGTAGATTCAGGTCGACCGATCGCTGCGGTCGGAGATAGCCTACCACCGGTTTCTAAAGCACAGGTTAATGCCACCTGATGGGCGTAATCCTACAAAACCCTAAGTTTTTTGAGATTTCCCCCTCGTTACCATGGTCTCTGGGGGATCACTTTCCCCAGACTTCCCCTCACTGTAGGCAGTAGAGCCCCCTATCCCCTATTGCCCCAACCACTTTTCTCTGGTATTCTCCAATCATTGAAGGGGAGTAGCTTCTGATTTTGCTCAGAAGTCTTGGGTCAACATACTGGTGATGAGCCTGGCCCAGACATCGCGATTCTGCCTGTGGGCAGGCTCGCGATCAGCGAGACCTTCACTGAGTTCACGTCTAGCTAGATGTGAGCTTGGTGAGGTTATGGTTGTCTCCCCAAGTTCCTTCCAGCTAGACCATGCGTTGCCTGTGTCTGCTGCAAGGAGCCCAACATGTTTTTTACCGATTTATTCACGGCATTTACCGCTGGCTTGATGCTGGTGGGGTTGGCGGAACTGGGGGATAAAACCTTTTTTATTGCTGCCCTGCTAGCCATGAACTATTCTCGGCGGCTGGTATTTTTAGGAGCGTTTGCGGCCCTGGCCGTCATGACCCTGCTGGCGGTGGGGGCTGGGCAGGTGGTGGCCATTTTGCCCTCCCAGTGGGTACATCTCGCGGAAGTAGTCTTGTTCGCAGGTTTTGGCCTGAAGTTGTTGTACGACGGTTGGCGCATGGATGGCTGCTGTGACGACGATGAAGTCACGGAAGCCAAGACGGCGATCGCAGCGGCAGATGCGGGCCAAATCGACCCTAAAGCCCTGTCAGCCCTGGGCATTACCAGTAGAACCTTTGGTTTGGTGTTTTTAGGGGAATGGGGCGATCGCACCCAAATTACGACCGTCATGTTGGCCGCCACCCATTCCCCCATCGGGGTAGCAATGGGGGCGATGTCCGGCTTTTTCCTTTGTATTGGGCTAGCAGTGGTGGCCGGACGGCTGGTGGCGGGTCGCCTTTCAGAGCGGTTCATTACCCTGTTTGCTGGGACGTTGTTTATCGCCTTTGCGATCGCCGCTGTAATTCGGGGTGTGGGTTAAGGGTTATACCACCCCCACCAGCCAACCCACCAGGGCAAAGTAAATCCACAGGCCCACAAAGTCTTTGATGGTGGTGATAAAGGGGTCAGCCCCTGGCCCATGGTCAAACCCGGCTTTGAGCATAATCATTGGCAATAAAGCCCCCAGCGTTGCCCCCAGGGTCATCACCAGGGCAAGCGCTAAGCCCACCGCCAGACCCAACTGGGGAATCCCATTGGGCGCGCCCTGCCAGAGGTAGGCTACCACCCCGGCAATGACCCCCAAAACGACCCCCATCACCAGGCCAATGCGAATTTCACGCAACAGATAGGCCATGAACTGAGGGGGGCTAATTTGGTTCCAGGCCAGGCCCCGGGCAAAGATGGTGCTGGACTGGGTACCGACATTGCCCCCCATGTCCATCACCAGGGGAATAAACACGGCCGCCGCTACCACGGCTTCCAGGGTTTCTTCAAACCGCTCGATCACGCCCCCTACCAAAAAGCCGCCGATCAGGGTGACAATTAAAAAGATGATCCGCAGGCGAATGGCGTAGAGGGATGGCCCCCGCACCAGCTTTTCACTCCAGCCTTGGTCACGGGTGAGTAACCCCCCGACCCCGGCTTGTTCTAGAATGGTTTCGGTGGCCTCTTCTTCCACCAGGTCAATTACATCGTCAAAGGTGATGTCGCCAATCAGGCGGCCTTCGCTGTCTACCACGGCGATCGCCGGCAGATCATAGGTCTTTAGCAGATGGGCCGCTTTCAGTTCATCATCCACCGCCCGAACGGCGATGGTTTCTCCGTCCAGTACATCGCTGATCAGCTGATTCGGATCGGCTTTGATTAACCATACCGGGCGCACAAACCCTTTGTAATAGCGTTTTTCATCAATCACAAACACCAGGACTAGATCTTCGGCCTCCAGGCTGGATTCGCGAATGGTAGCCAGGGTCGCCCCCACGGTGGCTGTACTGCGCACCGCCAACAACCGCAGGTTCATCAACCGACCAGCACTGCCTTCGGGGTAATTCATCAACACGTTGGCCGCATTGCGGGCCTCGGGGCTGAGATTAGCCATCAATCGCTTGGCCACCTTGGCGGGCAATTCTTCAAACAAGCGTACCCGGTCATCTACATCCAGGCCTTCTAGCAGGCCGGTTACATCAGGACTTTCCATAGAGCTGATCAGCTCTGCTTGGTCGTCTGGGCGCAGGTATTCAAACACCCGCAGGGCCTTATCTTTATCCAATAAGCGAAAGGCAAGCACCCGCTTACTGGGTTCGATATCCATCAGCAGCTGAACTAGCTCTGCCGAGGGAATTCGATTGGCCTCTTCTTTTGCCGCTTCCAGGGCAAAGGGTTGGAGTAGATCGTTCAATACATTTTGGCGCATAGCTATTCTCCCTAGGACATGATCGGTAATTTCGTTATCGTCGTTGTCTTGGTGTGGATACTTGAAGACTACTTTTAGGCCTAGCAGTCTTCAAACTCGCTAAAACATCAAAATTGAATGTCAGTAGCACATTGAGCCAGGAATTTTCAGGTCAAAATTGGCAAGCAGAACTATCTAGAAACACCCCTTTACATGGAGGTGATTTTAGTCGTCTAAAATAGGCTTTTTTGGCCTTGGTGATTACCAAGGTGACGCGATCGCAACTAAACCTAAGGAGATTTCTGAGAAAGATAATCCCGCTTTTTGCCAGCGATCGTGGCTTTCGTAGGGTGGGCATTGCCCACCGCTCAGTAGAAAGTTTCCTAGAAGTCACCTAACCAGTACAGCCCTGGTTCCAGAAGCTGATGTCGTCATCCCCAAAACAAGGATGACCAATCAGCCCAAGACCCTAAGAAGTAAGAAGGCAAAAGGCAGTAGGGCATAGCCCGTGCGCAGTAGGCAGAAAGGGAACCCCCTATGTGCCAGGGGTTTTACCGCCCAGAAATAGCCGTGCCATTTTCGCCGTGGAGCACTAGTACACGAAGGCAGAAATCAACCTACTGTTCAGGACGCTTAAAATCCTTGCACAGCAAGAATTTTTCACCTTGAACTTTGCATTTTGAATTCCGCGTAGCGGTACTAGGATCTTGACATCCTGTTTAGCCAACCAATCCTGATACCTGGCACCTAGAACCTGACACCTGATACCTGACATCTAGCACCTGACACCCTCAACCAAGGTTGCCATAGTTCTGTCAGCCAGAATTAGCAGCCAGAATTAGCCTGATGATCTCAACAGTCCGGAATACGATCGTGTCACCCCTCTTATCACCACCTGCGACCATCAGCAGTATTAGTCTACTGAAGTCAACCAGCAGCGATCGCGAGATGCCATCAGAAGCACTATTTCAGCTTAACGGGCACAATAAATAATGACTTTCCAGGGTTCACCTCCTTTCCCTGCCATCGCTACCTGTTGCAGCGACCAGAGATGAACCCCCAAAAATGTCAGGCTAAAGCCTTAGTGGGAATGCTCACCAAACCAATCGACTGCGAACCTTGGCCACAACTGTGATCAGGGCTTTCGTCTGAAATACTGGATTCTTGAAGAGTAGAACAGTTACTACTACCAGGAATCTCCATAGGTTGATATAGCCTCAGCTAAAAGACAAATCTTGCAAAAATTTAGAATTGCTATTCTGAGTTCGCAAGCCTTGAATAAAGTAGCAACAATACACCCCTAATGTCAATTTTAATCCTTTGTTAATCTAAGCAGCCACGCTGTTTTGAAGGGCATCGGCTTAAACATATGGTCCGGACACTTTGCTGAGCAAGCGTTGAGATCCTTGATTTCTCGTTAGCTGGGTTGCTGGGGAAGAAGTCTGAAACCCGCATTCTACCCACAGCCATCAAAACCTGTCCGGAGTGTTGTTAAAGCGGGACAACTCTCCTGGGCAGCCGTCAGCAGCGAGAATAATACTGGCTTCTGGCTTCTGGCTTCTGGCTTCTGGCTCCTGGCTTCTGGCTTCTGGCTCCTGGCTCCTGGCTTCTGGCTTCTGGCTTCTGGCTTCTGGCTTCTGGCTTCTGGCTCCTGGCTCCTAAATTCCTTATTGTGGAACATTGTTTTTGATGGATTAGTCGCAACTTGCAGTACCATTCCAGACGATCCCCACAGTGGCTATATTTTGGAGGGCAACCCCTTGACGGCATCCTCAACCACTCCCATCGTTCTGGTGATTTTGAATGGTAAAGGGGGCGTTGGTAAAACCACCACCGCCGTTAACCTGGCGGCCATTTTTGCCGAAACCCAGTCAGTGCTGCTGGTCGATGCCGATTCCCAAGGTTCAGCCAGTTGGTGGACGGGCCGTAGCCCAAACGCATTGGGGTTTGATGTGGTACAAGCCGAAAGCCCCGCCCAACTGGGGCAGTTACCCCAGCTGCAGACCCATCGCCTGGTGATTGTCGATACGCCCCCTGCCCTCGGCTCTGAGGCCCTAGCGGCGGTGATTCCAGTGGCTGACTATATTCTACTGCCGACCCCCCCCGCCCCCATGGACTTAGCCGCCTTAATTACTACAGTGAATGAAGCGGTAGCGCCCAGTGGGGTCGCCCATCGAGTATTGTTGACGAAAGTGGATTCCCGCAGCGTGGGGGAAGCCATTGAAGCCCAAAATACCCTGCTTGAGCTCAACATCCCGGCCTGTAACGCCTTTATTCGAGCTTATAAAGCCCATGAGCGAGCGGCCCTAGAGGGAATTCCGGTGCTCAAGTGGAAGGGAAAAAACAGCCAGGAAGCCCGTTCTGACTACTGCCGAGTCGCCGAAGAAATACAGCGAGACTGGAAGCCGCTATGACTAAGAAACGCCTCTCTGATTTGTTAAAAGAAGAAGTTAATAAGGCTGACACCCCAGCGGAATCAGCCCCTGAACCCGAGGCCGATGCTGCCCAGGCTGAACCCGAGGCTAAGCCTGCTGCTAGCAAAACCACCAGTCGCCGGGCGTCGTCTGCAAGTCGGCGCACCAGTAGCAGCCGCCAAACCGGCAAACCGGCCCGGTCTACCCGATCGACCAAGACCACAGGTAAAACCACCAGCCAGAAAAAAAACGACACCACCGCCGCTAAAACCACGACTCCATCGACGCCAAAAGCTAAGGCCGAATCTACAGCGACGACCACTCCGGCGATCGCCTCTGAGGCTGCCGCTACCCCTGATCTGGCGGCAACTGTCAAAACCCTGGAGCAAGACCTAGCCGCTGCCGCCACGGAAAAGACTCGTTTAGAAAAAGTGGTGGAAGGGTTACAAAAGGACTTAGACACTCAACAGGCCAGACTGTTTGAGCTAAAAGACAGCCTTGACCAGGCCGAGGCCACCAGCAAAGCTAAGGCAGATGCACTGACCAAAACCCAGGCTGAACTAGAGGACGCTAAGAAGACAATCCTGCAGCTAACCGAAGCTAATGCCAAGGCCCCTGTGCCGGTGAAGTCAACATCGACTCGGCGGTCGGGTATCGACATTTTGCCCCGACGCCCAGTGGAATCTGCATCCCAGAAACACTATCACCGGGGAGTACCGGAAACATCGGTGGAAAAAAGCCAGCCCAATCCCATGTTGTCAGATGCCGACATTGGCTGGGTGGATTAGTACGGCCTGGCAGAAAGGTGACCACCGTTGCTGAGGGTATCAGGTTCTAGGTGTCAGCTATCAGGACTGGTTGATCGGCTGCTGCTGCAGGCCACTAGGGAACATAATCAAAAAGGGCGTCTAAGTAAATACGGTTGATGTCGCGATCGCCCTTGGCGGCAAGGGTTTGAGGATCCGAGGGGCGATTCTGCATTAAAAATAGCGACAGGGCCGCGCAGAATACCCGGTGCTGACTCCAAGCCGGGTTGCGATCGAGATATTGCTGCAAAGCATCATTTAACTCCTCGGGAATTTCAGCCATGAGACTGACACTGGGGGTGGTGGAGGAAAGGGTCACTGGGGAAAGTCTCCTTACGCAGGCGCGATCATAGATAAGGCATAACTAGACACGGCAAAGCCGCGCCTCACCGACTGTCTACTCCCCCCACCTGCGCACCTTTAAGCACAAGGAGGGAGCCAAATAACATTCACAGCCAGGGCGCTAGATGTCGCTCGTCGCATTATTCTGCCCAACTCCCTCAGGGCTGTCAATCTTGCGCTTCAAGCCATTTTGCCCTAGCGCCCACCAGGGGGCACGGCGGCATTAGGGTTTGAGCGATCGCAGCCCCAGCGGGCCGCCCTGATTCACCAGGATGAGGGCACTGGGGAACTGGAGATTAGGTTTTCCACAGATCACCCCCTGTTGCCTGTCTCGGCCAACTAGCCTGTGGAAAAGTCGCAAAAACCTGGGGAAAACCTGGGGAAAACCTGGGGAAAGCTGGGGGAAAACTCGGGTCAACCCAAAAGTTTTATTACAGTTTGGCGATTAGAGTCTTGACGTGATTCGGAAGAGGCGTTTCAGCAGGTCATGGCGCGGCAGTATACCCCCGAGGGATTATTGAGCAGCTGCCTTCTGCCTTTACTGCTCCCTGTCACCATCAGCTTGGTCAAGGACTATCCCCAGGGGCTCCCCTGGCAAGGGTGGCCACTGAATATCCCATAGGCCCCAGGCGGCGATCGCCAGCAGCAGCCCCACCGCCCCTAGGCGTACCCATAGCCCCAGGGGGCGATCGCCAGACCAGACCAGGCGAGTGCTGCCTTCTCCAGCCATGAAGCGGTGCAGGTCGGCCATTAGGGTGGCTGCCGATAGGGGGCTGCGAATGTTTGGCAGGGTGTATTCACCGCGATCGCCCACCAACGTTAGGCAATGGCAAAATCTCACGCCGCCTCGGGGGATGTTGTCGCACAGCTCTGAGGCTACCCTGATATCCACTAGCTGAAACCGTTGGTGAGACACCCAGCCGCGTCCCCCCAATTGGGCCTGACTCGCCTCACAGACCACCCCCGCAGCGGTGACCTCACAGGCCACGGTGTAAGGGCTAGGAACCAACAGACCGTAGATAGCGAACACCAGTCCACAGATCACAGCTATGACTGGCACGCGCCAGGGTTGCCTCGGGTTTTCCATCTCACCTCGTCCTGTTGTCAACCCTTCACCTGTAAAGGATTAGGGACATATTGTCATCTACTCCATAGCTTAGTCCTTGGGCCATGCCAACCGTCGTGGTGCCTCCGGCCAAAGTCAATCTACGGTAAGGTATAGACGCCGACCGCCTGCAAAAAAGTCATGTCTCAGCCTTCTCCCTCTCCCATCTCCCGACCAAAGAAACCCCCTGGCGCCGGCAACATTAAGCTGCGAGGATTTGACTTTCATCCTCAAGTCTTTTTGATTTCGGTCAGCCTGATTATCCTGTTTGTGTCCCTCACCCTGCTCTTTCGTCAGCCGGCTGAAACCGCCTTTGGGACGGTTCAAACCTTTATTACCACCACCATGGGCTGGTTCATGATTCTGGCGGCCACCCTCTATTTGGGTGTCGTCGTGCTGGTGGCCCTGAGTAAGTTCGGTAAGGTGCGCTTGGGAGGGCCTGAGGCAAGGCCTGATTTCCCCACATCGGCCTGGCTGGCCATGCTGATGAGTGCCGGTATGGGCATTGGCTTGATGTTTTGGAGTGTGGCCGAGCCGATTGAGCACTTTCAAAATCCACCGTCTCCGATGGGCATAGTGGAACCGAATACCGCCGCCGCCGCTAAGCAAGCCATGGGGCTGACCTTCTTCCACTGGACATTCCATGCCTGGGGCATCTATACCCTGGTGGGGCTGGCCCTGGCCTTTTTTGCCTATAACCGGGGCCTACCTCTGACCATGCGCTCAGTGTTCTATCCCCTACTGGGCGATCGTATTTATGGGCCGATCGGCAATGCGGTGGATATTCTGGCGATCGCCGCCACCCTGTTTGGCCTTGCCACCTCCTTGGGACTGGGGGTGCAGCAGGTGAACGCTGGGCTGGAATTTTTATTTACCGTGCCCGTCAGTGTTGGCATTCAGGTGGCCCTGATTGCGATTATCACCGGGTTCGCCACTGCCTCAGTCATGTCTGGTCTGGATGCCGGGGTGCGTCGCCTTAGCGAACTGAACATGATCTTGGCCGGCATTCTGATGGTGTTTGTGTTGCTGGTCGGCCCGACGCTGTTTATCCTGCACTCTTTTGTCGAAGATATTGGGTATTACCTGTCGATCTTACCCACCATGAGCTTTTGGACCCAGGCCTTTGAAGGGGCCACCTGGCAGCGGGAATGGACGCTCTTTTACTGGGGCTGGTGGATTTCCTGGTCCCCTTACGTGGGCATCTTTATCGCCAGGGTGTCCCGGGGCCGCACCATCCGAGAATTTGTCCTGGGGGTGCTGCTACTGCCCTCGCTGTTGACTTTTTTGTGGATGTCGGTGATGGGGGGGACTGCCTTGAATATGGAGTTGGGCGATTTTCCTGGCTTAATTACCGCAGCGGTATCGGACAACTTGGCCACCGCCCTGTTTGTGATGTTGCAACAATTGCCCCTGGCCAGCCTTACCTCCCTAGTGGCCATCATCTTAGTTGTGGTCTTCTTTGTCACCTCTTCTGACTCAGGCTCTCTGGTGATTGACAACCTGGCCGCTGGCGGCAAAGTCCACACCCCCACGACTCAGCGTGTCTTTTGGGCCGTGGCCGAGGGCGTTGTGGCCGGTGCACTACTGCTGGGCGGCGGGCTACAAGCCTTGCAAACAGCCGCGATCGCTACTGGCTTGCCCTTTGCCATCGTGCTGTTGATCATGTGCTTTAGCCTTTACAAAGGTCTGTCGCAGGAAATGGCCCTCGCCGCAGCAACGGCTAAGCCCCTAGCCTCAAGTGCTGCGAAGCCAGATCAGTCCCAATCATAGCGAAGCAAGACTATGACAAAGCATATCTTAATTACAGGGGTCAGTCGGGGGCTGGGTCGTGCCATGGTGGCCGACTTTATAGTCGCCGGGCATACAGTGTCGGGCTGTGCCCGCAATCCTGAGGCAGTCAGTGCCCTAGCGGCCCAGCATGGTGCTCCCCACCAGTTTTTAGCGGTCGATATCAGTGATCACCAGGCGGTAGCCACCTGGAGCCAGGAGGTGCTATTGGCCAATGGCATCCCTGACCTGGTGGTTAACAATGCCGGCTGGGTGAATACCCCGGCTCCGTTGTGGCTGGTGCCCGAGGCGGAATGTCGCGGCGTAGTTGAGGTGAATCTATTAGGCACGATCAATGTAATCCGCCACTTTGCCCCGGCCATGGTGCAACGGCAGACAGGCATTTTTGTTAATTTCAGCTCTGGCTGGGGGCGGTCAACCTCCCCTGATGTCGCCCCCTACTGCGCCACCAAGTGGGCCATCGAAGGGTTGACCCAGGCCTTTTCCCAAGAACTGCCGGCTGGCATGGCGGCGGTCTCCCTCAACCCCGGCATCGTTCATACCGATATGTTAGAAACCTGCTACGGGGAGAGGGCCGCTGCCTATACCCCGATTAGTCAGTGGGTTAAAGCTGCGGTGCCCTACCTGTTGGCGATTCAGCCCAAAGATAATGGGCGAGCCCTCACGGTGCCAGTCTAGAACGCCGGTATAGATCCCAGGGTTCTGCCCTGAGATACCCCGAAACTCATGACCAATCAGCCTAAGAACCCTGGGATCTTGACGTACTGTACCGATGCTCTAGGCGCTGTTATGGGTCTGGCATCCGTCACGGCAGTGCTTGCTGCTGGGCCGTGTCACCTGTTGAGTTCTGCCACGTCAGTGCTTCACCGGCCCGTAAGGGCACCAGCTCCGAATCTCCAAAGGGCAACTGGTCGGGAATCTGCCAGGGGGCTTTGGTCAGGGTTATCCGTTCGGTATTACGCGGCAGTTGATAAAAATCAGGCCCGTAAAAGCTGGCAAAGGCTTCTAGTTTATCCAGAGCACCCACACTTTCAAAGGCCTCTGCATAAAGCTCCAGGGCGTGCAGGGCGGAAAAGCAGCCTGCGCAACCACAGGCACTTTCTTTCCCATCCCGGGGATGGGGGGCACTGTCGGTGCCCAGGAAAAACTTGGGCTGCCCTGACGTAGCAGCCTTGAGCAGGGCCTGGCGATGGGTCTCTCGTTTCAAAATCGGCAGGCAGTAGTAATGGGGGCGCAGCCCCCCCTGAAACAGACTGTTGCGGTTAAAGAGCAGATGTTGCGGGGTGATGGTCGCCGCGATTTGATCGGTCTCTAAGACAAACGCCACGGCGTCGGCGGTGGTGATGTGCTCAAGCACCACCCGCAGATCAGGAAACCGCTGCTTGAGGGGAATCAAGTGCTTTTCAATAAACACTTTCTCACGGTCAAACATATCCACGTCGGCATCGGTCACTTCGCCATGGAGCAATAGCGGCATGTCCACCTGTTGCATGGCCTCAAACACGCGATCGCAGTTACGGATATCCGTCACCCCTGAATCTGAGTTGGTGGTGGCCCCCGCCGGGTAGTACTTCACAGCCTTAACGAACTGCGCTGCTTTCGCCGCCTTGATCTCTTCAGGGTCGGTATTGTCAGTCAGGTACAGGGTCATCAAGGGTTCAAACCGTTGACCGGCCGGAACCGCCGCCAAAATCCGATCGCGGTAGGCCGCCGCCTCGGCCACAGTACGCACGGGGGGCTTCAAATTTGGCATGACGATGGCCCGGGCAAATTGGCGCACCGTGTAGGGCAACACAGCCCGGAGGGCCGCACCATCGCGCAGGTGCAGGTGCCAGTCATCGGGGCGAGTCATGGTAAGAGTTTGCATTCCCCTATCATATACAGCTCTTTGACGCGGGTCACCAAAGGGAGCCTGAGCCAGGGATTGTTGCTCCAAGACTGGCATGCAGGCCTAACGACCAGGTCTATCTTGCCCTGCCAGGAGAAAGGACGTAGCCTATTCGAGGAAACCTCTATACGGTGACATCATGGACTTAATGGGTATGGTTAACCAGGCGATCGCCAGTACCGATACTGAAGCCAACAGTGGCCTGGTGGGCTCACTTTTAGGCAGCTTGAACAACGCCCCCGTGGAAAACAACAAAATCGCGACCATCGCCAGCAGTGTCCAAGGCTTGCTGCAGCAACAAAGCCAAGGCAATCCCAGTGCCCTGATGGGGGTCTTGCAAAACGTCGCGGCCACGGGTGCGGTAGATCAGTTAATGAAGACAGAACAGGTTAGCGCGATCGCCCAACGGGCCGGGGTTGATCCCGCCATGGTGCGCAACATCACCCCATTAATTGCCATGTTCCTGGTCAAGGGGTCCAATGCCAAAGGTGGCTGTATGCTCCAAAACGTCTTGTCTGGGCAGGTGGATTTAGGTCAAATGGCAGGACTGATTAATATGGCCAGTCGGTTTAAGTAACAAACCCTAGCGCCAACCGATTACTCTGCGGCATAGGTCAGCCAATCATTCCTGACACCCGACCCCCAAAACCTGATTACCTTCAGCCAAGGTAGTTACCTTCTGCAAGGCAGTACTAGCTACTGCCTGCCTCAGCCTCGCCCACTCAGGGCTCGTTCCGTCTCGCGCTTCTCTTGCTTGCGCTTCAGGCTTTCTCGCTTGTCGTGCAGCTTTTTGCCTCGGCCTAGGGCAATCGTCACCTTAATCCAACCCCGCTTCAGGTACAGTTTTAGCGGCACGAGGGTTAATCCCTTTTGCTCCACCTTGCCAATCAGTTTCCGAATTTCATCGCGGTGCAGCAGCAGCTTGCGGGTACGCTTAGCTTCGTGGTTATAGACCTTATTGGTCATGGAATGGGGGGACACATGCACATTGTGCAGCCATAGCTCGCCATTTCTAATTTGGGCATAGCCATCCCGCAGATTCACCTTACCCTGGCGAATGGACTTCACCTCTGACCCCAGGAGTTCGATGCCGGCTTCAAAGGTTTCTAAAATTTCGTACTGATGACGGGCCTGGCGGTTATCACTGATTACCTTATATCCGTTGCTAGAATCGGCCACACACGCTCCTCCTATTCCACTACCACCCGCCATTCATGGAGTTCGTACTCCACACAGTGGTGCTTAATCAACGGGTCGGCCGCCACAATGGCTTTGGCTTCATCCAGAGATGCCGCCCGAAACAACAGCATACCACCCCCGAATTCGGCCCAGTAGCCGCTCTTGGCCTGGTAGCCCCGCTCAATCAACCCTTTGACATAGGCCACATGGGCGGGCACATGTTGATCAAACGTAGACTTATCAACAACGCCTTTCTCTATTTTGACAAACCAGGGCATAGGGCACCAAAACTCGCTTAGCAGGACAGGCTATAGCAATTTGCTATGGTTGAAATCATGCCATCGTCCCCAGGGGCCTTCCCAGAAGATTTTCGTTTTTTAAGATTTATACTAAGTCCAGTTCGGGAGCTGGAGTTTTCCCACTGACAAAGCTCCAGGTGTCTGGACTTGGATTTGGTTTAAACCCCGCCTATGGCTTCCCCCCCAGTTGATACCGCCCGGTTTTTTGTCGCCCTACTGCCACCTCCAGATGTGCAAGCACAAATTACCGCCATCAAACAGGACATTTGGCAGCAATTCCACAGCAAAGCCGCCCTCAACTCACCCCCTCACATTACGCTCCAACCGCCGTTTACCTGGCCGTTAGATCGCCTGCAAGCGCTAGAGCAACCCCTGGCGACGCTGGCTCAGCAACATTCCCCTGTGCCCATACAGTTGTCAGGCTATGGCGCTTTCCCGCCCCGGGTAATTTACATCAATGTGCTGCGTCAAGGGCCATTAATGACATTGCAACCCGCCGTGATGGATCACCTTGAAACCCACTGTGCCATTGTGGATGCTGTGGCCAAGCGTCGCCCCTTTGCCCCTCACATTACCGTGGGATTTCGCGATCTAAAGCCTGCGGCCTTCCGTCAAGCTTGGGAGGCCGTGAAGGATCAGCCCTTCTTGGCCCAATTCCTCACTCCGTCCTTGACCCTGTTGCGCCATGATGGCCACAAATGGCAAATTTTCTCCGAGTTTCTACTTAGTCGGCAAAACCCTTAGAGATTAAGGGTTGTGGAGTTTGTGTAGAACCCTAACAATGGGGACTCTTCCTTGACAATCAGCCAAACCGTAGCTTACTATACAGAAGTAATCGGAAAAACGTTCATCTCTCTCATTTTTCTTCAACTGGATCAGAGAGAGACGGAAGTAGGGACTGATCCCCCGAAGGAACGCGCCCCAATTTTTGGATCATCCTTTGATCTTTTTGGAGGCGACTCTTATGAAACTCACTTATCGCGGCGTCAGCTACGACTATACTCCCCCCACAGTGGAGTCCAACATAACCGATGATGTTGGTAAGTTCCGTGGTGTAGATATTCGGTTCCGCACCGTTAAGAAAGCTCCGGTTCAACAACCCACAGTGGACTTAGTTTATCGTGGCGTGGCTTATCAAACGGGTACTCCTGCCGTGGCAGATGCTCCGGCCGTAGAGCCTACCCCTGTAACCACTGCGGCTGTGGCCAGTACTCCTGTCAACATCGAAGACAAAGCACGGATGCAGATGATCAATCGTCATCGTTCTGTGAAGCAGCGTCAGCAAGCGATGTTAGGCCGTCTGGCAACGGAAGCTGGTCTACCGATTGATGCAGCCAAGTACTGGAACCACATTCAAGGTAAGGTGCATCCCAGCTTTTGGGCCACCTATGGCCGTAGTGGTGCCGCAGCTAGCTAAGCTCATCTGCTGCTAACTCATCATCAAAGCCGGAAGAGGTTTGCTCTTCCGGCTTTTTGTTGTGCTTGCTTTAGGATGACACTTGCCGAAATTCCAACCCTAGGGCGGCGATCGCATTGGTCAGGGGCAACGTGATCGCCAAGGTCAGTAAAGGGTTCAAGATCAATGACCATGTCACAAGCTGCTGCTATACCGATGAACCAGGCATCGCCGGAAAAACCACCCAGCGATGCCGCAGCTTCTATCCGACATTTGGATGGTTTATCAGGGCAGTGGCTATGCCATGGGACAACTAGCAGAAGATTTTGGGGCTAATTTAGGGGTCGGCCAGTCTAAAGTTAATGATGCTTTTAGCCAAGGTCTTAGCCTGTATTGGTTATTTCCAATTACAGGATCAGATTTCGGTGGTTTTGGGTCTGCCCTATCACTCCCAGGATCAGTTTGAACGCGAGAAAGAGCAGCTGATGAGCCTACTGCTTGGTCCCCATGTGATGAGCTATCGCGGTGAACCCATGACTGTTCATATCCAGAAGGTTTGGGTGATGCCCGAAGGATATGGCAGCATTCTGTGGAATGAGGTTCAAGCCGCTGACGTTGACTTTACGAAGCTGCCAGTGGCGATCGTATAGCCAGTCCCTGGCGTTAATCGCAGCGGTCAATCAGCCCCAGGGCCAGCGGTTTTACTGTCTCCGGGGAGCTAGTAAGCCCACTAATCTGGATGATCTGTTACCTAACCTCAAGGAGAATTTTCCCCGGGAGATGTGTAACCGCCTGTTGGCTTGGTTCCCGGGGCGGGTTACGGACGTCATTCTCACCGGGGGGGCGGAGAGTTCTTTTGGAGCGATATTCAGCGTTTGCTTAAAGAGGCTAAAATCAATCCAGTGAGTTTGATCAGGCGCTCTTAGCCGCTGTTAAAGCTGAGCTAGTTAAACAGCCGGGCCTGAGTTTTAGCAGCCTTTGTAAAGAAGCCCTGCACCATCTGCTACTGGGCGATCGTCCTTCCTTTAGTCACCCTCCATGGTCTGCCAACCAACGGATTGAAAGCCTAGAAGCCCAGTTATTGAGTATAGAGCAGCGTTTTTTTGCCCAAGAGAAAAAAAGAACTGGCGCAGTGTCAAGAATAGCTGACCCTGGTTATGCTGATGGATCCCTAAACCCTATGGCCCCAAAAGTACTGATTGTCGGTGGTTGTGGCCGGGTGGGTCGGTGCATTGCGGCAGATTTGCGGCGTTATACCCAGTCTGCGGTCACGGTCACAACTCGGCAACCTCGGTCATTTGGGATAGAAGAAGGCTTGTCTGTCCTGACGCTGAATTTAGCGGATCGGGGGGCGGTGGAGGCTGCGATCGCGGCCCATGACCTGGTTATCCACTGTGCTGGCCCCTTTCGCTACCGCGACGACCATGTGCTGCGCAGCTGCATTGCGGCGGGGGTGGATTACCTCGACATTGCCGACAACCCGGACTATGTGACTCAGGCCCAAGCTTTGTCCGATGCTGCCCAGGCGGCTGGGATCACTGCTATTCAAAGCACTGGCGTATTCCCCGGCCTGTCTAACCTAATGGCCCGCCAGGGGGCAGAGGCCCTCGATCAGGCGGAGACGATCCAACTCAGCTATGTGGTGGATGGGTCTGGCGGGGCCGGGGTCACGGTGCTGCGCACCACCTTCCTGGAACTGCAACAGCCAATCAACGCCTGGATCAACGGCCAGCGCCAGCCGGTGGCCCCCTACAGCCAGCGGCAGCGGGTAGAGTTTCCACCCCCCTATGGCCCCTGCGCCGTCTACTGGTTTAACACCATTGAAGCCCTCACCCTGCCCCAGAGCTTGGCGGTACAGACTGTGGTCACTAAGTTTGGTTCTCGGCCCGATATCTATAATTACCTCACCTGGCTAATGGCCCGCTTGCCCCAGGCCTGGCTGACCCCAACGCGGATCGAAAAACTGGCCCAGATTAGCTATGCCATGACCCAGGTGAGCGATCGCCTCAGTGGTACCGGCATCGCCATGCGGGTCGATGTCACCGGCCAATGGCAAGGACAACTCACGACCGCTACCCTGACCTTTACCCATCCCGACACCGCTACCGCCGTCGGCGCTGGCACGGGCCTGGTGGCCCAGCAACTTCTGGCCGGCTACCGCAAACCAGGGGTCTGGCCGATTGAACAAGCCCTGACCCCTGCCGCCTGCCAGACGGGATTACACCAGCGAGACCTGATCGTCACCCTAGAGCATCACCCCGGTCAAACCACGCATGCTAAGCCACCACGCTAGGCTGCGGCTGAGTGGTGGTAGTTAAAATGCCCAAAATTTTATCCACCTCTTTGATGAAGTCAGTACTGAAACACGGTGCTGACCAGCTGTTGCTGAATCTGCTGGATTAGATCTCGGGCCAGAGGCTCATAGGCGTCAAGGTCCGCCTGGGGGGGCGTGGGGATTAACACCGCCACGGCTACCCAGGGGGTAAGGCGACGATCGCTAAGTTGCGATCGCATATTCGCCCAAAACCAGCGACTGGGGGCCGGGTGCCCGCCCCTGGGCCAGGCATACCACTGGGCCACCGCTAGCGACTGATGGTCGTTCTGGGCTTGGAGCCAGCGGGCCTGGATAGTCCCTGATGTCGGGGTCAGAGGCATACGAAGCGATTGGCTCTGTTCAATCTGCCAAGCTTGAACCCCTTGCAGGTCTAACCACTCGATCTGAGGCTGATCGCTATGCCAGGGCTGGGGCCGCAGCAGCACCGCCACAGAAGGTAGCCCCCCTGCTTGGCGGCGATCGCCCTCGGCCTGGTATTCCGCTAAGCTCCAAGCCTGGCGATTGATTGTGACCGGCTGATGGTCAGTCATCTGCCAGCCAGGCAGCGGCAGGCCCTCCTGCTGTAGGGTTTGTAGCCTCTCCATTTGGGCCACCTGGGGCGGGTTGACCCAGGGCCACTGGCCAGTGAAGTAAGCCGGTAAGATTGCGATCGCCGCTAAGCCTGCCAGCCCTATCACCAGAGCCAATTTAAACCAGGCTATGGGCACCTGCCACCCATGGGACTTTGTCACCTTATGCATCTCCCAAAAGCATCTTCGCCAGGGGCACCCCGCTTACACCGACGACGCCCGAGACTGGGCCGTCAGGGTCAGGGCGGGGGGTACCCAGCGGCGAATCCCGACCAGCAAGCCCATCAGCGACAGCAACATCAGGGCTGCATATAGATCTCCCCCCCACCCCTCATGAAGCCAGTCAAACGCAGCTGCCTGTCCAGTGCCGTGAAAATAGCTCAGCAGGGTGTTGCGAATCATGTTAGCGGCCAGACTAACCAGGACCACCATCGATAGAAATAGGCCGGTTTGTAGCCGCGATCGCTGCAAACCAGTCCAGTAGATCAGCATCAGCGCCACATATAAACTCGTCAGCAACAGCTTCAGCCCAGCACAGTGGGGGGCCACCTCCACGGTTTGGCCATTGACATAGAGATACACCTGGTCCACCACCACCTGAATGCCCAACTGGGTCAGCAAAAACCCTGCCCCTGCCGCAATCAACCGCTGCAGGGGCAGCATGTAGGGCTCAATTAAATAGGGCAACTGGGTCGGGGTCGCCAAAGCCAGCAGCAGCAGCGGCATCGCCTGTAACCTTAGGCCTGCCGTTGATTTTAGGCCCAGGCACAGCCCAACCAGCAACAGCGGCAACGACAGGTTCATCCAGTCGGTCAGACGGGTAGCATACATCAGCGCCGCCAGCCCTATGAGCCCCAGCCCCACAGGATGGCAATAGTTGGGCAACTGGACCCATCGATCCCGCTGGGTCCAGCTGAGGTAGGCGGCAAAGGGTAGGCCAATCAACCCATGGCTGAAATACTCGTGTTGAATGCTGATCGTTTTATGCAGCCAACCATCTACCCAGTGCAGCAGCAGCGGCGCGTACAGCAAGGCTAGGAGAGCAACGATGGCCCAGTTTAGGACGAGGTGACGGCGGGACATAGGTGCGGCAATGGCTGTAGACGCGGAGCAGCTTCCCCCAGGGTATGGGGATGGGTGGGGAGTTAAACCACCGGTTCCACCATAACTGGACAATCCTTAGAGGAAGGGAGCCAGGCTTTGCTAAAGGTTCACACATCCCTGAGGCTGAACCCAGCGCTTTTTAATTATTGCGCCCCAGCGCTGAGGGTAATAGTGCCATACCAGTTATTGTTATCAGTGGCCGATTCGTCGGTCGTAGTCGCCTGGTTGTCTATAAATGTAGGCATGGCCCCCAGCGCTCTCACCTGGGGGGTAATACGCCCGTGAGCGGTAGCTTTTGGAGGGGGCACAAAGATGGCACCCCCTTTCCCCTGGCCAGGATTAGCCCCATCCCCAGGGATCGCTTCGTTATGCTTAAACACGGTGTTGTGCAAAATCAGTCGCCCAGCCCGCAAGAAGATGGCACCGCCTAAACCGCCGCCGCCACCGCCCAACCCGACAGACCCATCACCGCCGCCAAAGCCACCATTACCTGGGTTCCCTGGTTCCCCAGGTAAACCAAAGTAGCCCCCGGCCCCACCCCAGCCCCCGGCCTCGCCGCCGCCACCAAGGCCGCCGTTGCCACCGTCGCCACCGTTACCACCGTTGCCCCCCTTCCGGTCCACCATCCCCGCCGTTGCCGCCATTGCCAGCGTTGCCCAACCCCCCAAACCCGCCTCCACCGGCATTGGCGATAGTGCCAATACCGCCAATGCCAATACCGTTGGCCCCGGCGATCGCGCCGCGATTGGCCCTGACCCGGTCATCCACTGTGTCAATGGTGATCCCTTTGGGGGCCACGGGCAGAGCATTAGCCTGGTGAATGGCGGTTCGCAGGGTGCCAGGACCACTGTCCGCCGTCGAAGTGAGGGTAATTTGCTTCAACACCCCGGGCAGGGTGGACAGGGTGGCTGTAGACCAAGGTAAAGGGGTCTGAATCTGACCTAGGAGGGTTTCCAGCACCCAGTCCCCTCCCAGGGCGGCTGGGCCGGTGAGCGTTGTTGAGGCCGCCATATCCGCCCGGGTTAAAGCCTGGACAATCGATAAAAACTGCTGTCCTTCGATCCCCTGAGCCACTTCACAGCCGTAGATCAGCAGGTCGGCCCCAGGGTGCAAATATGATCGCCACTGTTTCAGCTCATCGTTCCACTGCTGCAGGTTGTCGAGTCTCAGCTCTTCTCCTCCCAGGACCAGGCCGCCAGGACGACCGTGGGTCACGAGATGGACAGCCCTAACATTCTGGTGGTTAGCTAAAGCCTGGGTTACCGCCGCCAACCCCTGGCCCGACGATACGACCACCGTTTGGTGATCGGCTGACAGCCCCTTTTGCCATGGGGCCTGATTAGCCAGGGTGCTATCGATCACGACAATGTCTGACGTCCCTCGCCAGTGAGCTGCCGCCAGCCCTCCCCAGTCAGGAAACCACCGAAGGCTACTAACCAGCCCCACCATCAGAATCAGTCCCAGGGTGATTAGCCTCGCCCTAAATCTCTTTTGCCGGGAAAATGAAGCTCGTTGTCCACCGATAACCCTGTCCCCGGGGTGATGGCCCTGACCTCCCGATTGGATAGAGTTATGGATGGTTTTACCCCGATTCTGCTGAGGCTGCCCCATGGTGCTACTGACCCTGTCTGAGCGTTGCTCGATGTTAGATATAGCCCCTAGACCGAGAAAAATCTACCGCTTTGCCTAGTCTCCTGGCAGAACATCTGGTTCCACCGACAATCAGAAAACCCTCGTCTATCAAGGCTTCAGGAGGCCCGGTTCACCAGCTGAAAAGGGTAGGGTGGGAACCTTGGCCCGTTGATCTCTGACATTTGATCATCGATCAGAATTGTCAAGCGTTGTTACCCCACTTTTTCATTCATCTTTGTATGATGAGATGGCATACAGCATACAGCCCTATGATCTTATCGTCTCCCCCTACCATTCGCCGTGGTAAGTCTCTCTACGAGCAGGTTTACCAGGCACTGCGATCGGCTATTTTAACGGGGGAGCTAGCCCCTGCCGATCGCTTGGTAGAAACTCAGTTGGCCGAGTGGCTACAGGTAAGCCGTACCCCCCTGCGGGAGGCCCTACGCCAGTTGCAGCAAGAAGGGTTGGTGACGGCTGATATTAGCGGCGGCTTGCGGGTGACGACAATTACAGCGGCGGACGCCCGTGAGCTTTACGACTGTCGCTTAGCCTTAGAATGTTTGGCGGTGACTGGGGCCTGCAACCACGCTACCCCCGAGCAACTTCAACGAATCAAAGCCTGTGTGATGCAGGCCGAATCTATCGGTGCCCTCAGTCCCGAGAAGCCCGACCAGTTGTCGCCTCAACAACTGTTAGATGTAGATTATCAGTTCCACCATTTAATTGCCGAAAGCTCAGGGAATCAACGGCTGATTACCTTGTTAGACAGTCTGTTTGATGCCATGGCCCTATTGCGCATTCAAACCCTAAAGCAAAATCCCAATGTGCTGGACATTCGCCTAGAGCACCGACAAATTTATGACGCCATTGCTAACCGAGACCCAGAGCAGGCTACAGCCGCCATTACTAGCCACCTGACAGCTAGTAAACAACGGGTGGTAAGAGAAATTGAAAGCTATCAGCGTGAGTGATGATTCCAATAGCCTGGGGCCAGCGCTTAGCCTGGTGGCCAGTAGCATCTACTGCCCGATCACAAACCGCAGGATGATGCGCTGACCACTCCAATAGGAACCCTGTTAAGGGCAGTACTAGGTCTCCACTTGCGATCGCAACAGCTTTAAAATCTGTTGTAACAACTCCTCTATTTGGGTCCAGGGGCTGTCAGGGGTATCTGCATCAGGAGCCTCGGGAGGAATCTTCAAGGCTTTGAGCACTTGAGGAAGTCCATGCCCTTGATAGGGATAAGGCAGGCCCAGATCAACAGCACTCTCTCGAATAGCTTGAAATAAAGCGTTGACCCGGCCCCGTTCGCGGGACATCGCCCGGATATCTGACCGGGCTTCAAGGATAAGGGCCGCTAAACCAACCACATGGGGGCAGGCCATTGAGGTACCATCCCAGGCGGCATAGGCGTCAGCCTCGGCCGATACCGCAGAGACCACAGCCACACCAGGGGCGCATACATCCAAACGCTGATTAACGTCAGCAAAACAGGTAAATTTAGCTGTGAAGAACTTACCATCAGCGCTTTTGTGCGCCCCAACTTGTCGAATATGGGCACTGCTGCTGGGGAACGTATCCACCTGACCAATGGCCGATACCGCCAATACATCGTCATAGGCAGCAGGGTACTGAAGCTTGGTAGCTGAATTGCCAGCCGCCGCAATACAAGCAACCCCAGCATCGGTCACCTCCTGAATCTTTTGCTCCAGCAGTTCAGAGTACGTACTACTCCCCAGGCTGAGGTTGACGATATCAACCCCAGCAGTCATACATTCATTCAGGCTGTTAATCAGGGCAGAGAATGTACCTCCCGGAAAGATTTTGCACACATGGTAATCGGCTTCAGGGGCAAACCCTCGAATTCCAAACTCATCCATGAGGCCAACAATCACGCCAGCAACATGGGTACCATGGGCCATCGGATCAAGTTTCCAACTGGTAGGGGTAGCCTCCGCCGTAAAGTCTTTACCGTTAGCGTGGTCGCCAAGGTCTTGGTGGTCAATGTAGCCTCCTGAGTCAATAATGCCGATTTTAATGCCGTTGCCTCGGTAGGGAATTTGAGCATCGCCCAATCCCATGGCTTTTTGGCCCCAACCCAGACTCTCAGTCTGTGGAAAATCCGCCAATGTTTGGTCAAAAGCCTTGAGGGCAACAACGTTATCTTGACCAGGTCGCAGAACTGGTTGATCGAGCCAAAAGCTCCAGTAATTGGCGGCGGGCCTAACCATTAGGCCACTAAGGGTATCGGCGGTTTCGCCATAAAGGGTTAAGGTGATCCGACCAGCCGCATCGGTAATTCCATCGGCATACCAGAGGCTGCCGATCAAAGTTACATGGGCATTGGCAATCGGCTGCTGGGTTTGACTGTCTCGGATCATCAACGGGATCGTTAGCTCATCATCCTTTAATGGAATCAGGTTGGCTTTAAAGTTAGGGACTATCGGCAGATCGATACCTGTCGGCTTAAATAGGTCTAGGGGCCGATCTTCCTCAACAATTAATCGGCCGTCATAGGCCCTTTTTAGATTTTCAAATCTCTCCAGTGACATCTCTGCTACCAGCAACTCTGTCTTACCGTTATGGGAAACAATTTTTTGCAAGAGTTGAATATTTAGGCTAGGGAATATGTCCCGGGCAAGAACATCAAGGTCTAAGCTCTCTAACTCTAGAGCCTGAAACCTCGGCTTACCAATCAAGGTTTTAATGTTACGAGATACTGGCTGATACTGTAATGAATTGGACATAACTTCAGACCTCTTCTATAGGCAAAACTTGGGATAACAATGCTTTGACTTGATCGACTAATTGATGTAGTCGGGCGTTCTTATCACGATCTTGGCCAGGTGGTGATTCTTTTAATGTAGAAATCATCTCTAGAGCTGCCTCCAAATTTGAGATCAGGGCTGCAATCTTAGTCTGACGAGCATTGGCAGCCGACTGGGTCGGCTTAATGTTTGGGAGGAGGGGCTGTAGATCAGCCATTTCTGCTTCCAACTCTGCTAAAAGTTGAGCCCCCGACTGGCTCTTCTGACTCAACTGTGATGGAGGTGAACCAAAGGCTAATGCAAACTCCTGGTCAAGACTTTGCATTAGCTCTTCTATACCAGGGGAATTTTTATTCTGGGAGTTTGGCATGGGAATCTCCATTTTTTAACACGGCAATCTTGAGTTAAAATTCTCCAAAAAATGAATTTTTTGAAGAAAAAAGAGAGTGACTTAGACTCCAATATGACCGGAAAATTTAAGTCACTCTCCATGACAGTAACTATTACTTTACTTGGTTGTACACTTGCGAATGCAGAGAATAGCTCGACCAGCTATATAGATGGCTCGGGCATATTTTTTGTCTCTGAAAGCTTGTACAGCCTGACGGACAAGATTTACACAACTGGTGCAATTGCTGCCGATTCGACGAATGTACTCATAGAGACGTTTAATCAGCTTGGCTGCCCTGGATTTAAGGAGGTTGCTAACAAAAGCAGCTTCCACAGCATTATCTGCTAGGGAATTTAAATCCATAGTCCCAGCATCAGCCCCAAAGCCCGCTGCTTCCATATCAGCATCTAGGGCAGAAAGCATATCCTGTGCTTCGGATGAAAGGTTAGCCTCAAGAGTAATTAGCTCATAAAGGTCAGGATCTAATGCTGCGAAGTCAGCATCAAAGGCGTCGACATCAAAAGTATCTACACTAAAAGTCATGGGTCGTAATCCTCGTAGTTAGTTATGTGTTTGAGCGTTAGGCATCGTTTAATCCGGATGTTTTGATTGCCTTATGAGACTAAATTAGCCGCTGAAAATACATGCGAACAGTACACAAAGGGGTGATATTATTGTTCTCTGATTCGAGTTTATTAAGATCTGAGATTATTTTTCAGATAGAGAAATTCATTGTGTTTAAGGTGCTGAATATCGATCTTTTTCAAGAAGGCTTCAGGGGTATCAACGCAAGGCGAGAAGCATACACACTGATCGCTCTGTGTATCAGTCTTGGACGATGCCCTTCGACAGGCTCAGGGCGAACGGTTTGAGTGCATCCCACTTTTGTAGCCCTCACCCTAAATCCCTCTCCCAGAGCGGGAGAGGGACTTTGAATCCGGCCCCCCTTCTCCCATTTTGGGAGAAGGGGCTGGGGGATGAGGGTAAATTTGCATAACTGGGATGCACCCGAACGGTTTCAGCGCGCTCGGGCTGAGCTTGTCGTTCACGAAGTGGCTCCCAGAGGGCGCAAGCCCATTACTGACGCAACCTGTCCCGGCTTAAGTTGATACCCGGCTTCAGGCTCTTGGCGTGATCGAGGCTATTTGCCAACCCTTTCTTCGCTGGTAAAGCTCTGCTATCACACCGTCATGGCCAAAGACCAAAATCAGGCCCCTAGACGGAGCCATAAACAGTGCCGCCTAGGCAAAACGGGAATAGCGGCGCCATAGTACTTATCCAAGGGCAGACTGGGCGGCCTGGGTGATGGCGTATAAATCAACTGGGGCCGCTTCAGGGATAGATTCAGCTAACCACAGCAGGTATTCAAGATTGCCAGCGGGTCCCACCAGGGGAGACCAGGTGATTCCTTGGTACTGCCAGCCTAGGGGTTGGGCACTGGCCAGGACAGCCGCGATCGCATCCGCCTGATCCCGAGGATTGCGCACTACCCCTTTCTTTCCTACCCGATCGCGCCCCACTTCAAACTGGGGCTTCACCAGCAGTACCACTTCACGGGGGGGAACCAATAGCGCCCACAGGGCAGGCAACACCTTGGTCAACGAGATAAACGACACATCCATCACCCCCAAGTCGGGGCGAGGGTCATTGTCGCGGTAAAGCTGGTCGGGAGTGAGGTGGCGCAGATTCGTGCGTTCTCGCAACACCACCCGGGGGTCCTGACGCAGGGACCAGGCCACCTGGCCATAGCCCACGTCAATGCCGTATACCCGCTCCGCCCCCGCTTGCAGCAGGCAGTCGGTAAAGCCCCCGGTGGAAATGCCACCATCTAGGGCAATGCGGTTAGGGACTGTAATGGGAAATTCGGCCAGGGCCTTGGCCAGCTTTTCGCCCCCTCGCGATACAAAGGGCGATCGCGCCTTCACCTTGACCTCAGCATCGCTGGCAATCGGGGTACCGGGTTTATCCACCACCGTCTGGTTGACCTGCACCTCCCCCGCCCGAATCAGCCGCTGAGCTAGCTGCCGCGACTCGCACAGCCCCCGCTCCACTAGCAGGGTATCTAAGCGTTGTTTAGCCACCGGTCTGCCCCGTTGCCGCTTGCCGCTGCCCCCGTTGGCGAGCGGCCAGTTGCTCAAGCTGCTGCTTGACTAACACTAGGCCCGCTGGAGTCCCCTGCTGGTTATAGAGATCACTGGCTTTGACCAGGGCCGCCACCGCCAGTCCGTCATTGCCGAGGTTGGCATAGGCTAAGCCACTGTTGTGGTAGGCCTCAGCACAGGTCGGCTCTAGGCTAACCGCGCGGGAAAAAGCCTCCATCGCTGGGCCGTAGCGCCCCCACTGAAAGGCATCACACCCTGACTGGAACGCCGTTCTGGCCTGGTCTGACAGGGGCAGGGAGGGCTCCAGGACGGGCATGGCAAACAGCACACTGTTGCCCAAGGGACGACGATAGGCCCACAGCATTGAGCCCATCCCCACCCCCAATATCCCCAGCACCACCGCTAGCCAAATTCCCAATTCCATCAGTTGTTTGTACCCCGCCACCGGATGAGATATTCAGGCTAATTGTAGGTCATCACTGGCCGCAGGTTGATCTCAGGGGCAGACCTGTGGCCTGATCCCGATGTCTTCCCAAACAAAATATTGCAGCCCCTGACTCATTCCCAGTCCATGACCTAAGATGGGGCCAGGGATGGCCTAAGGTTGGGCAGGTATTCCCTATTTGTAGGGTGGCTAGTTACACTGGAATCTAGAGAAATCGTTATCTGACTTGGTAGATTAAATCTAAGTCCAAGTCCAGGCGCGGAATTTTGCCTGTGGAAAAACTACAGATCCCGAGCTGGGCTTGGTATAGCGTTGTTACTATGGGCTGTTGTTGTCACGTCGTCTGGGGGTCTTGGAGTTTTGCAGATGAGCAATAAAAATTCGTATGAATTGCTAGGGTTGACAGAGGCCTCCACCTTTGAGGAGATCCAGGAGGCGCGCGATCGCATGATCCACGAGTGCGGCGACGAACCCAAACAAAAAGAGGCCGTCGAAGCGGCCTATGACGCTATCTTGATGGAGCGGCTGCGGCTGCGCCAGGAAGGCAAAATCAAAGTGCCCGATCGGATTCGTTTTGCTGAAAATATTCCTGACCTACCCCCTTCGCCCAAAGCAGCGCCTAATTTATCCCGCCCCGAGTGGCTATCGAACCTGGTGGATACCCCCAGCCGAGATGAGGTGCTGTGGCCAGCCATCACCTTCGGAGGGTTAGGTCTATTTGGGTTCTATGCCCCCTCCTTTGCCTTGGCCATCGCCATTGGGGCCGCCATTTATTTCCTCAATCGCAAAGAAAATCGCTTCTGGCGCTCTGTGTTACTCACCATCGGCGGGCTGGCGGCGGGCTTGACCCTGGGGCTGACAGTGGGGCAGTTGTTGATTCCCCAAGGAGCACAGATGGCCTGGGCCAGTACTGATGCGATCGCTGCGGCGGTTACCTGTCTTTCCCTGTGGACGGTCAGCAGCTTTCTGCGATAAGCCACCGCGCGGCTGGGCTAATCGAGGTGGGTAGCGAGATATAATTGGATATATACACAGCCTTGATTATGGGTCAGTAGAGTTATGTTGCATCGTTGGATCGACATTGTTAACCCAAAGCGTTCAAGGGCTGGAGCATCTAAGCCCTCTGATCAAGCTGAAGCGCGGGTCGTTATCGGTGCTGATGTGGCTGATCAGCGTGAGGGAACCGACGAAGGGGCTAGCCTGTTTATGCAAACTGAAGATGGCACCTTAAAAGCTGTAAAGCTGAAAACGCGGTCAGGGGCCTCGGGGGTAACATCACCAGGGTACCAACATCTCTACTCCAAAGCCCTAGCTAGGTATATTATTGATCAGGAAAAAAAAGGGAATAAGTTTTTTATTCAGCAACCAGGAGGGTCGATTAAGCGCTTCTCTGTGGTTAGAAATCCCATTGAGCCTTTTTCTAACCGCCATGGAATTGTTGCTGAGCAAGCCTGAGGCCAGCCGCCAAGTTCTCCTTCGACGTTCACTGGTAACGTTTGATCTAGGACTGTGGAGGATTTAAAAGTGCTATGGCCCCTGAGGACATTCCCAACGAGATTGATTCAGGCGAGCAATCGCCAGATGATTTTGCCTTTGTCTCGGAAGAGTTAACCTCTCAAGAAAAGGAGAGCCTAAAAAGCCACCTACTCAGAAGTCGAGAGGAAACCCGCTCAGCCATTGCCAAGCGACTGATCGCGTTACTGGGGATTACGGTTGCCTCTACCATTATTCTGTCCGGCGTTGTGATTTTAACGCCTTCCAACGATAGCGATCGAGACAGTAAATTTACGTTTTCGAAGGATGTGTTTTCTATTTTGCTCAGCACTCAAACCGGGTTGATCGGGGCGGCTTTAGGCTTTTACTTTGGCAGTAAAGAAGATGGGTAGTCATGGATATTAGGGAGTCCAGAACGCCGGTCCGGTAAAGATCTTAGGGTTCTACCCTGAGATGCCCGGAAAAGTGTCCGGACTATTGTCCTGACTGATAGAGTCGTGATTAAACGCTAAACTGCCCCGTTTAGCCTGCTCGCGCTCGATCGCCTCAAACAGGGCCTGAAAATTACGTTCCCCAAACCCTCGCGCTGCGATCGCCACCCCATCGTTCGACACCACCTGTCGCTGAATAATCTCAAAAAATACTGTCGGGATCGCTAAAAACGGTTGGGTAAACGTTTGCAGCAGTCGCACCTGGGGCAAATGGGCTTCCCAATCGACTAAAATTTGCAATTCTGCCAGGGCCTCATCCAGATGGGCATCGGGCTGAAACCCCTGACGCCGGGGTAGAGCGTCGTAATAGGTGGGAGGCACCTCTAAAAATTGCACCCCGGCCCAGCGCAGATGACCGACGGTACGCAAAATGTTGCCGGTATGCAAGGCCACATGCTGCACCCCAGCCCCCCGATTCCAGTAGAGAAACTCCTCCACCTGGGAATTCACGGTCGTGGATTCATTCACGGGAATTTGGGCTCCCCCATGGGGGTGGGCTAACACCTGGCTGCGCAGGCCTGATTTGGCCGTATCGATAGCAAATCGCTGCTGGGGTTGAAAGCCCAACTGCCGAATGTACCAGTCTGTAGCCAGGGGCAACTCGCCTTTGGCCACATTCAACACCGCATGGTCGATGCGATCGAACGGTAGGTGGTCTGGGGATGGCGATGGTCCAAACGGGATACCAGGCACCCATCCTGGGGGCTGATGGGTTTGCACCAGAGTGTGGCGCAGATTTCCCCACCCCTGGACCTGGCACCAGCGCCCTCGCCCCTGGGGATCGACCTGGATCGACTGGAGCACCTGTCCCCCCCCTTGCCTTACCTGCCCTAGGGTTTGATCTAGATCAGCCACCCGCAGGGCGACATCTCCGATGCCGGGGGGGTGTTGCCTAAGATAGGTGGCTATAGGGTTGGTGTCGCTGTTGTCAGGGCTGCTCTCAGGCTCTTGTCGCCCTGGCTGGGGCGCGATCGCCCCGGGGGTACTAAACAGCAAAGGGACTTGGCCCAGATAAATCAAGACAGTCTGGCTGATGCCCAGATCAACGACCGTGCCGCCCCACTCTTTAAGAAAGCGATCGCGCCAGGGACCGACATCATCAACATAAAAGTGCAGGTGGTTGAACTCCATGGGGGCAACATGCTGGTAAAGACGGTGGAGAGTCGGGCAACGTATGAATCCAGACAGACAGCTGAGATGGCCTACCCTAACGGCTGGACTCCCCCCACACTGTAATGACATCCTATAGCCCTGTCAGCCTCCCCCAAAGGCTTGATTTGTCTAAACCTTTTCCTTTGGGGCAAAACGAGCGTCACGACCGGCCTAGGCCTGGGCTAGACGGACTGCCGCCAACAGGTCACTGTGGACCTCTGGGGAGGACGCGATCAGCAGCCCAGGTCGCATATAATCGTCGCAGGTGTGCAGCAGAGGCGGTGGATCGCCGGTTAGGGTAGTGACGATATGCCCCATTTCTTCAGCCATAAAGGCCAGGGCAGCCCCATCGATAAACTGTCCCCTGGCCAGCACAGCTCCAGTTAAATCGCCACTGAGCAGACCGTTAAAGTTGGGAATTGGAGCCGTTTTAGAGTAGTCCGTTTTGGTGTGGTAAACCCGGTAGCGATCGCCCAGGTGAGGCCCCAGATCACCCATTTGCCAGCCTAGGCAAATGGCCGGGTTTTGGGGCATTAATTCGCAGGGGCTCACAGTCTTCAAGGGCCTGGTGTAGCCGTCCCCGAAAGGTTCCCTGCCCCCTGAGGGTATAGTAATACAGGTCTTGGCCAGGGGTAATCGCCAGGGCCGCTTCATAGTCATCATGGTTGAGCACGGCCAAAATCACCTGATAGTTGCGGTGTCCATCCAGATAGAACTGGGTGCCATCGATTGGATCCAGGGTAATTAAATAGTCCCCTTGGGGGCCTAAATCTGTGGCTCGAAAGTACTTGGTGTTATAGGTTTGCTCATGTTCCTCGCCATAGAACCGCACCTGCGGAAACAGGCCGAGCAACACCACTTCCACCATAGTCTGGATAGAAAGGTCAGCATCGCTGAGGGCAGAGGCGAAGAAATTGTCGCCGCCCTCAGCCTTGTCAGGTTGGGACTGAATTTGGGTCTGAATCTGGTGGGCATAGGCCCCAGCGGTGGTTAGATAAGGCAGCAGGGTCGCCAAGAGGTGGCGGGGTGTCGGATGAGTTGTCATAAGTACAGGCAACCATTGAGGCAAAGCATCCCCATTTACGCATGTTTATCCAGGTTTATGATGGGAGGCGTTGCGTCTTGAGCCAGGTTCTATGTTTATTGACTACATTTCCCTGATGCTAATCAACATGGTGGCCGGGTTAGTCCTACTGGCTGATTTTGTCTATCGGGGGTTAGACGGGGCCAATCTCAAACGCTGGATTCCTGGGTTTGGCTTGGTCGGCGGCATTGCTCTGGTCACCGGGTTACACATGACCCTGACCTGGCCCTTGCCCGGCAGCTTTAACATTTCCTTTGGGGAGACCACCCTTTTGTTTGGGGCGCTTTACGTTATGGCGGCGATCGCGATCGCCCAGGGCTGGGATTTACTCACCGTGACTATTTATGGCTTTTTCGCGGGCCTCATGTCGGTGGTGGTGGGCTTGCGCATTATCAGCCTAGAGCAAACCCGTCAGCCCTTCGTGGCCGGCCTAGGGTTTATATTGACGGGTCTGGGAGGAATGTTGTCAGCCCCCACCCTGGTTTACCTGCGCTACAACCAAGGCTGGCGCACCCTGGGAGCTGTGGTGCTGCTGGTGGCAGCCCTGATCTGGACAATCGTCGGTTTCCAAGCGCTATGGGGCCACATGGATAACTTCAGCGACTGGCAGCCTCCCGGGATGATCAATAACGACTAGAGCAGCGTCACGTCTTGAATTTAGGGTTAGCAAATGTAGAGAATTGGTAGCATCAAGGTCCGAAATCCCCTCCTTTGGAGGCCTGTGCTGAGCCTGTCGAAGTAGGTAGGGGTGGGTCAAGCAAGCCCGAAGAACCCACCCCGCCCTCCGGGCACCCCTCCCAGGAGGGGACCACCCCGCCCTTTCCTGCGGAACGCTTTTCCTCGGAACGCTTCGCGAACGCGAACGGGCACCCCTCCGTGGGAGGGGATGGTAAGTCCTGATATGTTGAAGCAAACTCCCTGAAGATAAAAGGCTTTCGCAAACCGCTCAGCCTAATTTTTAGCCTTGACAGACCACTCCCCGACACCCGACACCCGAAATCCTCACCCACGGTGGCCATCTTTTTCCCAGGCCATACCCGTTAATGTAAACCTGGCTCAATTTGACTCAAGGGGATAAAGCATTCGGTGGGCAGCAGTACTGGCTTATCACCAAAAATCAACTTACCCCGGTGGGTTTTGGTGCTGATGGCAATACCAATGGGCCGCTGTATATCTTCCGGATGCACTTCGTAGTACGTACGATAAATTTGACGAGCTGACTTAAGTAAAGCCGGGTTAAGCAAAGCTGGCAGAGAACTGCCATCCGGAGGCGGGGATGTGGGTTGGTTCGGTTGGTTTATTGGACTCGTAGACGGGGGGGTTTGTAGACCGTACACGGCTCACCTGTGACTCATCTGACACGACTGTAATCGATCTACCCAGGGGCGGCAAACTGTAAAGTTTTATTGCTTTTTAGCCAGCCAGGGCACTCAGCAGAGCATCCCCCATGGCTTTGCAGCCGACCAGGGTCATATTTTCCGCCATGATATCGCCGGTTCGGTATCCCTGATCTAAAACCTTGATCACAGCTTTTTCTAAGCGATCGGCGGCGGTAGGCTGATCCAGGGCATAGCGTAGCATCATCGCCGCACTCAGTACCTGGGCCAGGGGGTTGGCTTTGTCTTGTCCGGCAATGTCAGGGGCTGACCCATGCACCGGCTCGTACACCCCAGGGCCATCGGCCCCTAAACTGGCGGACGGCAGCATACCAATGCTGCCTGTGAGCATGGCGGCGGCGTCAGACAAAATGTCACCGAACAAATTGCCTGTGACGATAGTGTCAAACTGCTTGGGCCAGCGGATCAGCTGCATGGCGGCATTATCTACATACAGGTGGCTGAGGCTAACATCCGGATAATCAGCCGCCATAGCGGTCATGCGATCGCGCCACAACTGCGACACTTCCAACACATTGGCCTTATCCACCGAACACAGTTGTCCTCGCCGCTTTTGAGCCGTTTCAAAGGCCACCTTACCAATCCGATCAATTTCGCTGTCGGTGTAGGCCATGGTGCTAACCCCCCGCTTTTGCCCCGTTTCCGTTTCAAAAATGCCCTTGGGGGTACCAAAGTAAATGCCCCCCGTCAGCTCGCGCACCACCATGATGTCTACGCCTTCCACCACCTCTCGCTTTAGGGAGGAGGCGTCGATCAGTTGGGGCAGAATGGTGGCCGGGCGCAGGTTGGCAAACAGGCCCAGTCCAGACCGTAACGCCAGCAACCCAGTCTCTGGTCGCTGATGCCGAGGCAGTGTGTCCCATTTGTAGCCACCGATCGCCGCCAATAATACCGCGTCGCTATCCTGGCACCGATTCAAGGTTTCCTGGGGCAGGGGTTCGCCGGTTTCATCAATCGCCGCCCCGCCGATCAGCGCCTCCTGGAACTCGAAACTCAGATCCATTTGCCCCCCCAGGGCCTTCAATACATCTACCGTAACGGCCATAATCTCAGGGCCGATGCCGTCACCGGGCAGTAGGGTAATGCGGTAAGAAGAGGTCATAACGTTGGAGAAAGGGAAATGTACGTAGAAGGCATAACGCCGGGGCGAGGCTCTGTTAATGTCAGCCAACCAAGGCTAGCCAACCTACCTGGGCTATGGTCCCCAGGCCCACTACCCCCGACCGATTCAATATCATACCCCCAGGGCGCCCTCACCCTGGCGATCGCCCCATTCCCTCTCGGTACCATTCCCTCCCAGGGCGGACACACAGGTATCTGAAGAACGAAAAACGAAAACAGAAAAACGTAGGGCGTAGCCCGTGCGTAGCAAAGGGAAGGGTCCAAAATTCAAAATCTAAAATCCAAAATTCCCCACCACCGGTGCATTGCGGCCTCAGGTTGATCACCAAGGTCCAGACCCCGACCGCTAATGCACCCTACGATTTCAACAATCCAAAATCCAAAATCCAAAATTCATCCCCCACCCATCCACCCATCCACCCATCCACCCATCCCCCCATCCCCCCATCCCCCCATCCCCCCATCCACCTCCCCACCTCCCCCATGCCCCAATACCTCTACCTCCACGGCTTCGCCTCTGGCCCCCAGTCCAGCAAGGCTCAGGCATTTAAGCGACGCTTTCAGCAGCTCGGGATTCCCTTGCTCATCCCCGACCTCAACCAGGGAGACTTCTCTACCCTCACCCTCAGTCGGCAAATTCAGCAGGTGAGCGAGTTAGTACAGGCCAACCCAGAACCCACAGTGCTGATTGGCTCTAGCCTGGGCGGGCTAACCGCCGCCTGGGTCGCTCAACAGCCTCAGGTCCAGAGTTACCTTACTCAGCTGGTGCTGTTGGCGCCAGCGTTTCAGTTTTTGGACCAGTGGCTGGCGCGATTGGGGCCGCATCAGTTAGACACCTGGCAGACTGAGGGGACGATGCTGGTATACCACTATGCCTATCAGCAATCGTTGCCTTTGCACTACAGCTTTATCACCGATGCCCAAGGGTACGATGATCAGGCATTGACGGCAGAAATTCCCACCTTGATCCTGCACGGCATCAATGACCAGGTGATTGCTATCGAGGCCAGCCGTGCCTATGCCGCTACCCGCCCCTGGGTGACGCTGGTGGCGTTGCCTAGCGATCATGCCTTGGGAGATGTAGAGCAGGCGCTATGGCAGCACACCCAACATTTTCTAGCCTGTTTCGGTTAATCCTTACTCCAGAGGGTGGGCTAGCCCCACCTAGCGGGGGTGGTCAAACCAGCGATCGCACGGGCACCACCACATCTGTAAGAGACTGGACAGTAGGCTCATCCAGAGCGTTGCTTTAGGTTTTCAGACCCAGGCAGCACTGCCAAAAACCATCGCAACTGTCACTGATCAACAGCTGCGATGGCGAGGATATACCTTATCCGGTTTAAGGATGCTGCCCCCAGGTTACGGGATTAGCCTGGGGAAAACTGCTACCGCCGGACGAAGAGAGGGTCCTAGATGTCAACCTGGTTACCGTTGATGCCCTGGAAGCTAAATTGCCCCACAGACTCCCGATAGGTACAGCGAATATCCCGCAGCATGCTGATGGCGAGACACTCACCCAGCAGGTTGCCGCCGGTCTTGATGCCAAAGCCAGGGCGGTTGGCCCCTGCATTCGACCCCGACGTGGTGCCATCAGTGCGCCAGTGCATACCCGCCCCATCCCGGAATAGGGTGACATTCGCAATCAGCTTATTCAACTCACCATGAATGGTTAGAGGTTCACCCCGGTAGTCAGCTAATACCTGACCGCCATCCACAGGCACCTTAGGATTTGGGAACGGACCATCGGCAAAGTAAGCCTTAGCGATAGTCGCCGCCGCAGCCGCAAAGGCTGAGTGGCCGCCAGGGTAGGCGGGGTGAGTGGGCGATCCTTCAGGGAAGCCCATGGGCAGCAACCAGGTACCTTCGCGATCGCCCCGGTTTTGGGCGATATTTTGCTGGCGATTGTGCTCATAGATGCGGTCTAGCACCTGGGTACGACGCCAAACATCAGCCCCTTCGCCAAACAAATCATTGAACTTCTCGTCATGGCAGGGGTTGTCAGTCGTGCCGCCCAAAGCCCCCCGGCGGAATAATTCTAGCCGCTGGGCATAGACCTCGGGCCGCAAGCGACGATGGACACACCACTTTTGGAACCAGGCGTGCTTCAGGGCATAGACACCAGCTATAGCCGCTTGACTAGTGATGTCAGGACCACCCAAGCTACCAAAGGCATAAGCCGTCGTAATTCCCCGGTCATAGGGGGTGGCTTCGGACATCGCTGCACCTAAGCCAAGCAACATGATGGTAGACCACAGCCCAGCCTGGTGGGGAAAGTCGATGTGTACCCACTGCCCCCCGTCCCGCAATGTCGTGATATAGCGCAGCCCATTGATGATATCTGTACCACTGGGGTCGATATCGCCATTATTGACTTGATTCCAGCTGTCTAAGTCAGTCATGTAGTCAAGTCCGGGGCGCGGATAACGCTGCTGCTGCCGAATGGGTTGATTCCCAAAGTTAAAATCTTGCAGCAAAAACTGAGATACATGGGGGCCGACCTCGCAGCCCGCATAGGGACCTCGAAACAGGGTTTGGGGGGTACAGACAAACCCAAACTGTTCGTCAAACCTTAGGGCATTCAGGTCATCGCAGGCGGCGCGAATCAAACCACTGTTGGCGTATTGGTCAAAGGGTACATCGCGGCAGAGGGCCATCCAATAGCGCTCGACCATATCGATCGCTGTATTGCGGCTGGCAAAGGCGGGAGCCGCAGCCATGCGAGACCCGTTAGAATCGTTACCAATCAGCTGGTGAGAGAAGGCATTGAGCGGGTTGGCCAGCCGTCGCACGCCGCCACCCATCTGCACTTGTTCAAGGGCATCTTGGGTACCAACTTGCAGAGCATCTAACAGTGATTGCAGCGAAGCAGGGTCAACGAAGCCGTTGGCATTGTGGGCCAAGGCCTTGGTGAATGACGCAAAACCTGGAAAGCCAATCTGGGCAAACCGCTTTTCATCGTCGTTGATGTCTGGCGCAGTCAGACTAAATTCACCAGAGGCCTGATCACGCTTTTGATCGCGCAGCGTGTTGGCCTCAGTGCGTCGCCCCTCATAGTCGCGCGTCGGTAAGCAGGGATTATTGTAGTCAACCATAGAATTGTTCCTCAATGAATGGGCTAGTGAATCGCCACCAGCAGGTTGAATCGCCTTAACCTCTGGATAGGTTGTCGGGAGTAACATGGCCGTTGGCCCTGCGGGAGCAAGTTGGCGGCGTAAAAACTTGAGTATCGTCCTGTAATCCATAGGGCAAAGGGGGGGTAAATTAACCCAAATCCATGGCCAGACCTGGAGTTTTACCTGTGGGAACACTCCAGTTTCTGAGCTGGACCTGATGTAGAACCCTGTGGCCAAGGTTCCTAAAGCTGCAAGGCACCCCTGATGTAACCGACCCACCCAAGACAGGGCTACTCACGTGAGCTGTGGAAGGAGGTTGCCGTTGCCATGTACCTAAGCCATACACCTACGGTAGAGGGGGCTAACCGCAAATCACAGTACCCGCGCGGGTACTATTACGCTTACGTTGCAGCTCCGCTGTCCCCAACCTCTCGCATCGCCATCTCCACAGGCTGGTCCGCTTTTAATAGCCCTAGATGGCTAACCTGTTTCAAGAACTGCAACCCCTGTGCCACAATTGGCCCAATCCTTTACCGTAAAGACAGGTGGTAACGGTGGAGTCGTCTACTCGTCGGCAACCTGGTGCCCAACCCAGGGATCCTAATCTGTCGGGGGTATCCCCAACCCCCCAACAGCTGCACAACATCAAGGCTCACCTTGACCTGGTGTTGTTGGCCCTAGAAGCCCTGACCGGCCTAGGGTCGGAAGCGATGCTGGCGGCGGCTGAGAGCTTGCAGTTGTCTGAGCTGCTCAGCGATCGCGTTAATCTCTGGCGGCTGCGCCAGGCCAGCCCCCTACGCAAAGGCCAGGGTCGCAAAAAGCTGGATGTGGACGAGGCCCGGGCCTTGGTATTGGTTAGCTGTCATCTGGCGGCCCAGCACCGAGATACTATTCGCCAGGCGGTAGGACGGCTGGAGCAGGCCTTAGAGCAGGGGCACCCCCCCCATCGAGCGGCGATCTTAGGTAACTACCTAGATGCCTTTACGAATGCCTACCAAGAGCGGATGGAGGGGGATCAGAGCTCGACCCCCGATCAGTTAGGGCCGCTGGCCTTGAAACTACTCGTGGATCTGCTGTTTTGTAGCGGTCAGGGGGGTAGCCGCAAGCTGTGGGGGACCCTATTGGATCGCTCTATGCTAGAGCAGCAGGGATGACGAAACAGGGATGACAAAACACGATTCAAACCTAAGAGCAGGGATGATCACAGGGTAAGACTTTATGGCCGCGATCGCATCGCTTACAACCTATAGCTATCAGGCGGGTACCTGCACCCTACGGCTAACCGGGCAACAGTCGCCCCTGAGTCAGGTGTCAGACCGGCCAGTACTGGCGCGATCGCGGTTTGATCTACAACTCTACGCCCCAGTCCTGGCAGCGGCAACAACTCCGGAGGACACAACCTCTGCCGCCCCTAGCCCGACAGCCCAGGCGCAACTCACAGGGCGCGCCCCCCAGTTGTCGGCGTTGGCCCATTTGGTACATCGCTATGTGTCGGTCTACCTTCAGGGAAATGACCTGAGTTTGACGCCAGAGACAGCCCTAGAGGAAGGGGACTATACCTTACAACCCGTAGGACTGATCCGCCACCAGTTAACGGTGGCCCCAGCCAATGGAGACTCTCCGCTAACAGTCACCCTCTCGCTGTTGCAACTGGCGGATCTGGCGGATGTGCTGGAACAGGCCACTGGCGCTGTGCAAGTACTAATCGAGGCTGACTTGCCCAAGAGCAACCCCAGAGGCCGCCCCCGCCTGCCCTTGTGGATTGGTTCGGCAGCAGCGGTGTTAGTGGCGGCCGTACTGGGCGGTCAGTGGTTGACATCGACCCCCAGCCCCGTGGTCTTTTCCCCATCCCCAGACTCGATTGCCGAGCCCGACCTGGAAACGGCCCAAGAGCGCGCCCAACAAGAGCGCGCCATTGACGAGCCGACTGATGACGATCAAGTGGCTGCCCTAGAAGACGATGCCCCGGCTGATCCGGCTGAAACACTCCCCGAACCTGCTCGGGACCCGTTGGCGCTGGATCGACCAGCCCCCCCCTCCCCTGGCACCCGAGCCGACCAGCCCACCGAGGGTCGCCAGCCGAGTCCTCAGCCCGCCACCCCAGAGGCCCAGTCCAGCCCCAGCAATGATGTCTCTAGGGCGCAGCGATCGCGGCCCTTGAGCCTAGAGGAGCCCCCCGAAGCCGACCAGGCCGATCCAGACAGGGCACCCATGGCCGCAGCTCGGACCCCCCTGGTGCCGGGGTCAGAACCGTGGCGAGACGCCCTAGCCCAGCTCCTAGGTCAGCAGTGGCCTGCTACCCCCGATCTTCCTGCCCCCCTACGCTATCGGCTCACCCTTGACGCTGAAGGCACCATCGTCGAACGGCGACCCATGACCGCCGTATCAACCCTGTACCAGAACTCCCCTGACCTGCCTGAAGTGGGTACCGTCCTAGCCGAGGTAGCACCGGGGGAGACAATCACGGTCGAAGCTCGCTTTTTACCCTCTGGGGATGTAGAAATTCTGCTTTAAGGGGGGGGTTAAGTATGACCTGACTTGCCCTTATTTTTAGCCTTGCGCATCCGTAGGGTCGACATAGCCTTATCGACCGGGAAACCCGCCACTGGAATCACCTGGTGCTTACGATCGGCTTCTAGTTGTTTAAGCTCTGTGTAATCCACCCAGTGGATGCAGTCGACAGGGCAGGTATCGATCGCTTCTTGAATCAGCTCTTCGGAGTCACCATCTTGGCGATACACCCGCGATCGCCCATAGTCTGGCTCGATATAAAAGGTATTGCGGGCCACATGGGCGCAGTGCTTACAGCCAATACAGGTAAGCTCATCAACGTAGACCCCTGTTTGCCGTAATTGTCCTCCTAGTTCGGGTTCATAGCCAGTACGGTTGTCGGCCTGGCGCAGATGCCCCCCCAGTTCCGGCTCCAGGCCCGTTGGTGGCTTCGGCGTATCTGGATTAGTCACGTCTGGATTGGTCACGTCTGGATCAAATTCAAGCATTGATCACAAGGTCCTAACAACATCTCCTAAAAACGGCAAAAGGGGCCAATAGCCCCTCTTAGCCATCAGTCTGGTCGCTCATTAGCCATTCCAGCGCTGGACCACCAACCGCACAGAGCCATCAGCTTTCACCTGCTCTTCGGCCAGTTGAAACCCTTGCTTGGTTGCTTCGCTAAGCACAGTGGTATAGGCGTAGCGCTGAGTTACTTGATTTAAAAAGCCCTGAACCGTAAGGGGCTGCTGCCAATATTGCAGGTCAGTTACCAGCTCATAGTCACTCGTTTCAGGATTACGACGAAACCCGATGTCGTAACCGTTATCTTGGGTAATGACCACATCAGCCGTTTCAGTTTGCCCCTGATACCCCTTAACATCACAAGGCCCTGATTTCCAGGGGGTACCTAAATCGGTCAATGCCGCCTTGAGAGACTCTAGGTTGCGGATTTTGGTTTTGATTTGGCTAAAGTGTGACATCGTTTCTTAGGTAACTCTAGATACTAAAGGACTCAGAACTAAAGGGACTCAGGGTAAATCACCACTGGCTATAGGAGACTTGAGAGGATGCTTTTTCGCCGATTGTCTGCTGATTAGGCTGGTTGTAATAGTCAGAGGTGGTCTGCTGAGACACAACAACACCGAGTTGAGCCTCAATAGCCGCCGTAACCTCAGCACAGGATGCCCCCACGATGCCAGTCACCGCCTCCTTGACGCGACCATCGGGGTAGATGATGAACTCTAACGTTTCCATAGATAAATTAGCCAGGTTAGTTAGCCTTTTACCCTGCCATGAACTTGCAGGTTTAACAAAAATGGCCTGTGGCAACAGCCCACAATACAGCCTTGGTTTAGATCCTAACGATCGTTGGGCAAATAACCCACAATGTTTCATTACGAAAGTCAATACGCTGTATTGATTCGGCGAGCAAAGCCTGTATTAGATGTAGTGTCGCGTAACTTTCAGAGAGCGTCAAGGCAACTTTTGTTACATATTGTCGAGATATTCACCCCTGCTTTGCCCTGAACTACCATTTCATCGGCATTCTACAACGGTCGATAATTAAGAAACGTAAAGCAACGATTAAGGAACCTTTCCCATGCCAGAACCCATTTACGACCTACTGCTGCGGGGTGGCCGGGTCGTTGTCGGTGGTGCGAACACCTGCGGACAGCGCCAAGATTTTCGAGTTCTGTTTGGAGAAGACGAGTGGGTGTTTTCCGAGTTATAGCGGCGTTCGGGGGCGTTGGCTGAGGTCAGAACCCCTCGGCGGTGCTTGATCAGCAAAATATTGAGCTTATCTATAATGAGGAGTCCGTCCATCACGGTTGTTCCATGGTTTGGATTGTTGCCACCTTTTACAAATTTGTCCCCCTCAGTCAGCCGGGGACACTGCGGATTGAGCTGCTGGAAACATGCCTGGGCTGGGGATTGCGGGGGACGATCTTGCTGGCCAGCGAGGGACTGAACGGCACCGTGGCGGGCGATCGCAACCACATCGACCAACTCCTGACCTGGCTGCACGGTCATCCTGAAGTTGGCTACTTTCCCCACCAAGAATCGGCCACCAACGAGGCACCGTTTGAACGGATGAAGGTGAAGCTGAAGCGGGAAATTGTCACCTTGGGGCGACCGGAGGTCAGCCCAGCGCAGCAGCCGGTGGGCACCTATGTCGATCCCCACACCTGGAACCAGGTGATTAACGACCCTGAAGTGATGGTGATCGACACCCGTAACGACTTTGAAGTGCAACTCGGCACCTTCCAGGGGGCAATCAATCCCCAGACCCAATCATTCCGGCAACTGCCCGACTACGTGGCCACCCACCTGGACCCGGCGCAACACAAAAAAGTCGCCATGTTTTGCACTGGCGGCATTCGCTGCGAAAAGGCCACCGCCTACCTGCGATCGCAGGGCTTCGAGCAGGTTTACCATCTGCAAGGGGGCATTTTGAATTACCTAAAGACGGTGCCTGAAGCCGAAAGCTTGTGGCAAGGGGACTGCTTTGTGTTTGACGATCGCGTCACCGTCGACCATCAGCTCGCCCCAGGCCAGTACCAGCTCTGTCTGGGCTGTGGCCATCCCGTTAGCCCCCAGGAGCAAACCTCCCCCACCTATGAACCGGGCATTAGCTGCCCCCATTGTTATGCAGATCTAACTCCTGAACGGCGCGATCGTCTAGCCCAACGACGGCGTCACCGCTAGTGACCTAAAACTCCATCTGGCTCCCTACCTGGGATAGAGACAAGAGCGGGGGACCGTCGGTACCCTAGACTCCATCCAGTATTGTGGATGCTGGTTTTTTCAAAAAGTAGTGTGTCGCCGTGGAAGACAATGTGATGCCCAGCCCGTTAGACAGCCAGGATGCAGACCAAAAACCTCCCTCTGTGCATTGGTGGTGGTGGCTAGCTGGGGGGGTGGGAGTCTTGCTGATTGCCCTATTCGGCTATGTCTACGCTAAGGGCATTTTTCGCACAGCGCCAGACTATAGCATTGCCAATGTTCCTGGCTTAGAGGATCCGCAGTTTCATCTCAGCCTGGTGGGGTTGACCAATGCCGTGGCCACCACCGGGTACATGACCGGCTTTTGGGACAATGTGGACGATATTTATGCGGCCCGCAAAGCCGCCATGGCCCAGGCGGAGCGCCTGATTCAATACGAAACCTACTTTATGACCCCAGGGCGTCGGGCCGATGACTTTGCTGATGTGGTAGTGGAACGGGCTCTGGCTGGGGTGACGGTGCAGCTGTTGTTTGACCATCAGGGCACTGAGGCCATGCCCGCAGAGTACTGGCAGCGGCTGAGAAATATGGGGGTGCAGGTGGAGTTTTTTCGCCAGCCGGATTGGCGGGCACCGCTGGAATACAACTCGCGATCGCACCGCAAACTCTTAATTATTGATGGTCAGCAGGTGCTGATTGGCGGAGCTGGCATCTCTGACTACTGGGATGGGGTCGAGTTCGACCACGACACCGCCCCCTGGCTCGACTTTGAAGTGGCCTACGAAGGGGAAATTGTGCGCCTGCTCCAGGGTAAGTTTCTACAGAACTGGGCCTATGCCGGGGGCGACATCAACCTCGATCGAGAGGTCAGCACCGGCCCGGACGAAGCGGTCGTTCCCTTATACATCACGGATGACACCTCAACGTTGAATGAATCGTCCATCCGCATGTTGGTGCAGCTAAGTGCATTAGCGGCCCAGCAGCGACTCTGGGTTGGTAGCCCCTATTTCGTCCCTGATCGCAACACTGCCCAGGCGCTAATTGACGCCCAAGGTAGTGGAGTTGATGTGCGCGTGTTGACCATGGGCGATGCCACTGACAAACGATTTGTCCACCTCGCCTCCCGAGAGCTCTACGGCGACCTGTTACAGGCCGGCATCGAGGTTTGTGAATATCAGCCCAGTATGATGCACGCCAAATTCATCCTGGTGGATGCGGATTGGGTCAGCACTGGCAGCGCCAATTTTGACCCCCGCAGCTATTTCCACAACGACGAACTCAACATCTCCGGCCCCTACCCACAACTGTCTGACGCCGTGGAGCAATTCTTTCTCAACGCCATGGACAACAGCCGCTGCCTTTCCTACCCAGAGTGGCAAAATCGACCATGGACCGAAAAACTGACCGGGCAAGTCGCTCTGATCTTCAAAAATCTGCTATAGCCCAGAACTTAGGGATCTGCGGGTTAATAGTCTACCCAGTGGCCAGGTTTCGACTTCGCTCAACCTTCAGCGATCGAGGGCTGAGCGAAGTCGTTCATGTCATGGCTCCCCTGGGGAGCAAGCCCGATCTGCGGGTAGTTTATTGTCCTCACGTCCCTTACCATCATTTCACCCCAAGCATCCCCGTTGAGATCGTTGCCTCGACAGGGATGCATTTAGGGCCTCACCCATTGATAACGTCCCCATGCCTGTGCCGCGATCGCGGAGCAAGATCAGAGGTCTAAGGCGAGGCTCCCCCCTTGAATAGTCGCCTGCTGGTGCTTTTTTGCAGACATCTTCCTCAGGCACTGAGGCGGGAATGCCTTCGGTTAACGCATTCGAGGAATTTTCGCAAACTTTGTTGCACGTTTGTAACAAAACTGTTACATTGATTTACATAAAGCAACAAACGCCCTGGAGGGACCCAAATGTACACCACCCAACTCGACAACGGTATTCTCAACAACTACGCCGTAGAGCCCACTGTTTATCTAGCGGAGTATCCTTCCCAATGGCAGCAGCAGCGCTACGCGTTACAGGGTGCTGTGGCCACTCTTTTCGTCACTGGTTTAGTGCTGGTCGCCCTGGCTGTTAGCTAAATCAGGGCTAGGGAGACTAATTAAGTTTTAGATGTCTTTGTAAAGGAATCAGTGGTTATGTTTGCACCTTTAGTTGTCCTGGTTCGTAATGCGATGGGTACTCCCAAGTTCAACAAGTTACGGGGAAAGGCCATCGCGCTGCATTCTAAAGCGATTACTCGCTTCTGCAATCGGTTTGGGATCACCAGCAAAGAGCGGCAAAGCTTGATTCGCCTGGCTCGGGACAATGGCAAGCGATTGGGCTTCTTGATCTAGTCGATCACATCGGGTTGTGACCAGAAACACTCAGAAATCAGGCTGCGATCTCAGTCACAGTCTGATCAGCCCGGTAAATTTAAGAGTAATAAGCCCAAGGGCTGGTTTCACCAAGGGCGATCGCTAGACAATCTCGACCCCTTTCTGGGCATTTACCATCGACTCACCTTCAGTTTCCTCTCCAAGACAACGACTGTCAGCCCCGGTGCTCTACCGGGGCTTTTTATTGGGGCGATTGGGAGATTGAGTTTCTTATAGATTTAGATCCGCATCCATGGGGCAACACCCTATAGGATATAGGCATGACCACCGGAAGCAGCTAGAGTTGCTAGGAGTATCGCTATGGGGTCTGAGGCGGCGTCCTTAGACATAATTGGTTGGCGCGAATGGGTTGCCCTGCCGGCCTTAGGGGTTCACACTATTAAAGCCAAAGTCGATACCGGAGCGCGGTCTTCGGCCCTGCATGCCTTTGAGGTGGAACAGTTTGAACGGGATGGCCAGCCGATAGTGAGGTTTCAGGCCCACCCGGTTCAGCGCAATGACACGGTGATTGTGGCAGCTGAGGCTCCGCTGCTGGATCAGCGGGTGGTGCGAAATTCTGGGGGGCAAGAACAGTTACGACCGGTGATTGAAACCTCGGTGCGGGTGGGGCATCAGGTTTGGCTCATAGAACTGACGCTCACGAACCGCGATGACATGGGGTTTCGCTTGTTATTGGGGCGTCAGGCGGTGCGCTATCGCTATTTGGTTGATCCGGGGGGCTCATACCTGCAACCATTACCAGAGCACTCCAGCTAATTCGTTATCGAGAAATTGGGCAAGGCCAGTACAACTCGCTAATTTCAGCGCCATTACCCCGGATACTTTTTGATGGAATACGCTCAGAGATACGTTTGGCCGATGTTTAACCATAAGCCGCTATGAAAATTGCGATTTTGTCTAGGGATGCTACGCTCTACTCAACCCGGCGGCTCAAAGAGGCGGGAGAGGCTCAGGGTCACGACATGCCGGTGATCGATCACCTGCGCTGTTACATGAATATCACCTCCCACAAGCCTAAGGTGATCTATCAGGGGGAGCACCTGGAAGATATTGAGGCGGTAATACCCCGGATTGGGGCGTCGAATACGTTTTATGGCACGGCGGTGGTGCGCCAGTTTGAAATTATGGGGGTGTTTACGGCCAATACTTCCATGGCCATTTCGCGATCGCGGGATAAGCTGCGATCGCTGCAAATTATGGCTCGGCGAGGTATTGGCTTGCCCGTTACCGGGTTTGCCCACTCCACCAAAGATATCGACGGCCTGGTGGACATCGTTGGCGGTGCCCCCCTGGTGATCAAGCTGTTAGAGGGCACCCAGGGCATTGGGGTGGTGCTGGCAGAAACCCAGCAGGCCGCCAAGTCGGTAATCGAAGCGTTTCGCGGCCTGGATGCCAATATCCTGGTGCAAGAGTTTATTAAAGAAGCGCGGGGCATGGACCTTCGCTGCTTTGTCATCGGCGATAAGGTGGTGGCCGCCATGAAGCGCCAGGGGGCACCGGGGGAGTTTCGCTCGAACCTGCACCGGGGGGGGTCGGCGGACAAGGTGCGGCTCACCCCAGAAGAACGCAGTACTGCCATTCGAGCGGCCAAGGCCATGGGTTTGCGGGTGGCCGGGGTAGACCTGTTGCGATCGAACCACGGCCCGGTGGTGATGGAAGTCAATTCATCCCCAGGGCTGGAGGGGATCGAAAAGGCCACTAATGTTGATGTCGCCAGCAAAATCATTGATTTTGTGGTGAAAAACGCTGCCCCCCATAAGGATCGCGATCGGATTAAGTACTGATGTATCGTTGGAGATGGGGAGATGGGGAGATGGGGAGATGGGGAGATGGGGGAGAGCGGGGAGAGTTTTGAGTTTTGAGTTTTGAGGTAGGGGCAGACCTGGGTGTCTGCCCTGGTGGGAAATTGGGCGATGGGGGTAGGGGCAGACCTGGGTGTCTGCCCTGGTGGGGAATTGGGCGATGGGGGAGGTAGGGGAAGAGTTTTGGACTTTTCATTCTGTCGCCCTCCGCCCTCCACTTTTCGTCTTAGGTAATCAAGGGGGGTTGCCCTTTAAAGTTTTTTGTCATCCTCAGTTTTGGGTAGAGCCCTTGTTTTATGGTGCTTAAACGGAGGAAGAAAACACTATGACACGTGAAAAGTGGTCGTCTAAGACTGTATTTATATTGGCGGCGGTTGGCTCAGCCGTCGGGTTAGGCAATGTCTGGCGATTTCCCTACTTGGCCGGACAGTATGGGGGTGGGGCATTTTTAATTCCCTACCTGATTGCGTTTGTGGTCATGGCCACGCCCATCTTGATTTTGGAACTGGCGATCGGTCAGCGGATGCAGCAGGGGCCGGTTAAATCCCTACGGCAGATGCACCCCGCCTTTGGTGGGGTAGGGCTTTTGGGGGTAATTTCGGCTTTTTTGGTGGTGGCCTACTACGCGGTGGTAATGGCCTGGTGTTTGCTGTATCTGTTGCAGTCGTTCGCCGTCGCCTGGGCCGATGACCCTGAAACCTACTTTTTTGGCAATGTGTTGCAAATTAGTGACGGCATTGGCCAGTTGGGGGGCTTTAACGGGCCGGTGCTGGGGGCTTTGGCGGCCATTTGGCTGATGATTTATTTCTGTATTTGGCAAGGTCCCAAAAGTGTGGGCCGGGTAGTGCTCTATACGGTGCCGATCCCGGTGGCGGTGCTGGGGGTGCTGTTTTTGCGATCGCTATTTTTACCGGGCTTTTGGGCTGGCTGGCAGCTCTACCTCACCCCAGTTTGGAGCGCTATGCTCTCCCCTGAGGTTTGGACGGCAGCAGCGGCCCAGGCCTTTTTGACCCTATCCGTGGCGTTTGCGATCATGCTTACCTATGCCAGCTACAAAAACCCAGACGAAGACATTGCTAAATCCTCGTGGATTACGGCCCTGTCAGATATGGCTATCAGCCTGTTTGCTGGATTTGTGGTGTTTGCGGTGCTGGGCTATATGGCCTATGAAGCCTCAACGACAGTGGCTGAGGTCACGGCCTCGGGGCCAGGGCTAGCCTTTGTTGTGTTTCCCCAAGCCCTCAGTTTGATGCCCCTACCGGGCCTGTTTAGCGCCCTGTTCTTCTTTATGCTGCTTACCCTGGGGATCGACAGTGCCTTTTCGCTGGTCGAACCGGCGATCGCGACGATTACCGACATGAAGCCAGAAGCTAAGAGCACCCGGGTGGCGGGCTGGGTTTGTCTTGCGGCCTTTGGGGTGGGTCTGTTATACACCACCCGAGCCGGGCTCTACTTTTTGGATATCATCGACCACTTTGTGGTCAGCTACAACGCGATTTTGATGGCCCTGGGGATGGCCCTGCTGGGCGGTTGGGTATTTGGAGCCGAAGCTTTGCGCCGCTATATTAATGAAGTCAGTGACTGGCATGTGGGTCGCTGGTGGAATATAGCGATTAAATGGGTAGTCCCTGTGGTGCTGACCATTCTGTTGGCTACCCAACTTTCCACCGATCTACGCAACCCCTATGAGGGTTATCCAGCTTGGGCCCTGGCCCTGGGCTGGGCGGCGGTGATCGTGCCCGTAGGGCTTGGCCTGTGGATGGTGCGGGGTCAGCGACAAAGCGTGACGACTAATCGTGATGCCCTGGCCGAAAGCCCAGTGGCAGATGAGTAGTACGCTGCGGCATCAGTCGGCCAACCATTCCTGATACCTAGCCCCTAGTCGATACTGTTGACCGTTTTGAGTCGGCGATCGCCCCTTAAAATCTTTCCGCCCAAATCACACCAGCCAGGAAAATCCCTGTTACCCTGGATGTCTACATTTTGCTGGTAGTTTGCCGACCATAGCGGCGATCGCCCACAGCAAGTCACAACATCAGGGTAATCACAACGACGGGTGAAAACATCACAGGTGCTAGCGCCATTTGAACTACTGTGGGCATTAATTGGGTTGGTCCTCACCATTGTGGCCACCTGGATGGAAGCATTCACCATTAACCCGCCCTGGGCCTGGGGCAGTTCTGGCGTAGAGTTGATGTCTTTGGGGGTCAGCTTTCAGGTGGGGGCCGTGTTGCTCACGGGCTGCGTCGGCGGTCGCAATGCAGCGGCTCTATCACAAATTGCCTACCTAGTTTTGGGATTAGCCCTGTTTCGTGTCTTTGAATTCCCCGTCTTTACCCAGGGAGGGGGGCTGAGTTACGTCCGAGAACCGGGCTTTGGCTACTTAGTGGCCTTCGTGCCCGCTGGTTGGATCTGTGGCTATTTGGCCTTCCAAGAGCCCCCAAAGCTAGAAAACTTGGCTTACAGCGCCCTTTGTGGTCTGGGCATCATCCATGGCCTAGGGATTATTTACCTGACCTTCGCTTCCCTGCTAGGCTGGCTACAGACCGTCTCAGCCTCTTACTGGGAGCTATTGCTGGCCTACTCGTTGGTCCCACTCCCCGGCCACTTGGTCGTGGTGTGTGCGGTGGCGGTTCTTTCCCTTACCCTGCGGCACCTGCTGTTTTATTAATTCCATGGGCGTTAAAAATCGTTATTTCTGGATAGCCGCCGCGATTGGGTTAGTCCTCGATCAGGCCACCAAGTACTGGGTGGCCCAAAACTTTGAGCTGACCACCCCACCGGACTCTGTGGCTCTGTGGCCAGGGGTGTTTTACTTCACCTTTGTCACCAACACCGGGGCCGCCTTTAGCCTGTTTAGTGACAGCGGGGAATGGTTAAAGTGGCTGTCGATGGTGGTTAGTTTGGGGCTAGCAGCTTTAGGGATCTGGGTCACCTTACCCAACCGTTGGGAACAAGTGGGGTATGGACTAATTCTTAGCGGTGCCCTGGGCAACGGCATTGATCGGATGCTGGCCGGAGAAGTTATTGACTTTTTGGATTTTCGGCTGATTCGCTTTCCCATTTTCAATGTGGCCGATATCTGCATCAACGTCGGCATTATTTGCCTGTTAGTGGCGGCGGTTAAGACGCCCCAGAAGCGCGATCGCTAACCCAAAACAGCCCCGTTTTTAACTAGCGGCTATCCGGCTTCGTCGGTCAAAATGGCGATTAGGGTGGCCTCTGCCATGGCTTGGGCTTGGGTAATCAAGCTCGGGTCGTCGTCGGCTTGGCCTTGGAAGTAGAGGGCCAGGGGCAGGGCCGCTGAGATGACTATGGTTTCATAGAGTTCTTGTTTGCCCCGGGCACTCAGAAACTGAAAGTGAGCGTCGCTGGCCAGGGCGTTATTAAAATTCTGGAGAATCACATCTTGCTCTACCTGGCTCAGCTCTTCCCCGTCATTGAGCACATAGTGACTGGTGAGTAGCAGGTACATCATCGCTCCCGCCACGTTGTGTTGTAGTCGTTGCTCCCCTTCCTCGACAAGCCAGTGATGATAATTGGCCAGCAACTCAGCATAGAGGTTAGCCAGTTGCTGCTGATCGGTAGGGCTGAGGGTAGGATCGCCAGCTAGCTGCTGGGGCATCAGTTGCCGGGCAACGGGGCGAAAGCTGCTAGCACCAAGGGGGGCAGAGGACGCCGCCACTGGGGACACCGCCGCAGAAGTGCCTGAAGAGCTACCTGCCACCATGCGTTGAAAGGCGCGGTTCATAATGGCGGTATCAGCGGAACTGGAGATGGGGTTATTCCAGGTGTTGAAGGTGTAGGGATTGGTGAATTGGGCTTTGGCAGGTTGTAAGGGAAGAAGTAGAGTAGTTGCGATCGCAGTTCCTGCCATGATCGGTCTTACCCATGTCATCGGGATAAATGTCATTTAAAATCAGCTCCTAAAACTTAGAAAGAAGACGAGAGTCTAACCCTCTGGCTTACCGTTGGGGGGTTTGGGATATTTGGCTAAGTCGCCCCTCTAGGGCCGCCAAAAACAGCGAGCCATTATCAATTGAGTCAATTTCAATAGCCATGATCTCGCCCGATTTAGAGAAGATGCGAATGCTATCGCCCACCATCCCATCGGTTTCGTGCTCGATGCGCTCGACCTCAGTTAAAGGAATGACGCTGGTGCCCATGGGCTGGTGATAGATCACCCGGCTATCGGTCAAAATGGCCGCTTTAGTTCCATTCAGCTGAAACGAGGCATCGTAGTAAGCCATGATCGTTTCATGGGGGTCTAGTAATTGATGGGATTCGAGATATTCCAGGGCATAGGGTTCCATATTGCTGGTCACCCGAACCCCGCCCTCTGGGCCAGTGAGAAAGAAAATAAACAGTCCAAAAAATCCTAAAAACACAGCGCCTATTGGCAGAACAATAGCCAGAATGATCCATTTCCAAGGCTGGTTGCTTTGCGCTTGAGGTTGAGTTTCCATAGAGCGATCCTGTGTAAATGGTGAAAAGTCTTAGGGTAAAAGTCTCGTTTGCCCAGACAAGGTGCCCCCTGCACCGGCAGACATCAATGCGGATTCCCCTGGCAGATCCTGGGGGGTTTGAGTAACGCCGTGATCGGCAACGGGGTGCTGGGTGGGATATAACACTGAACTGGAGTAGTGCTGGGGTGCCGCTAATTCGTCAACCTGGGCGATGGGAGATCCTAGGGAGCAACTTTGAAGCAGTACCAGAGACAGGGTGGTAAAGGCCGCTGAGGCCAGAGTATTGAGATCAGACATGGGGGGCTCCTTTGCCGAAGGGCCGAGTGGTATTGAGGGATAGGGGGCCTTGGCCCTCTCCCCAACCCCTCTCCCAACCTTGGGAGAGGGGCTTTAGAGGCCGACATGTGGGTGACTTCTTGGAAGCCTTGAGATTAGGCTGCTGCTGCTGGAATTAAACGCACGTTGTGCTTGGCACAAACGGCTTCGAAGGTGTCTGGATCGGGGGGGAGAGTGGTGATTTTTTCCCCGACTTCGCGGTAAAAGGCATCGGACCAGCCCGGTAAAATCACCAGCAGCCGAGCCGTAGGAGAAACGATTCTAAAGCTGTGGGCCATGTTTTCTGGGAAGTAGATGGAGGTTCCGGGCTGGGCTAGTACGGTGCGATTGCCCAGGCGCACCTCTACCTCGCCATCGAGGATGTAGAAGGTTTCTTCCCAGGGGTGGGTGTGTAGGGGGGCACCATTGTCGGCGGTGTCCGTGGCTTCGTACATCACCCACTGTCCCCGAGTATCGCTGTTGGACACTTTGAGGATCATGGTATGGCTGAGCATTTGGAAGCGATCGCCTTCGCCAGCGGCTAACACTTTGGGGGTTTTGTTGCTGGTTTTAATTAGAGTTGTCATGGTAAGAATTCCTCAGAATTGAAGGGATAAAATTGAAGTAACGAGTGGTCGGACCGTTGAGATATACACTCGTCGAGTAGACACCGCCCTCCGGGCCAAAGCATCCTTATCCGCGGACTGGTACAGTGGCCATCTGCGCTAGGAGGTGGTCTAAACTGGCAGGAGTCATGGCCTGTAAGTACCCCTCAGCCATCGTGGGAGGAAGCAGTTCTAGCATCAGGTGGTTTTCCACCCAAAACTCGATCAGGTTAAATAGACCATCGCGGTTGCAGACCAGGACGCGCCACCCCTCCCGCTGGGCGATCGCCTCAATCTCGGCCTGGCTCAGGGGTACTGAAATGGCTGCATGGACTGCCGAGAATCGATAGGGGTGAGCATTGCGACAAAAGCTCGCTTCGTCAGTGCCGCGACCGGGCATCAGTTCGCTACCCATGGGGTAGACCTCGATCAAGGTGCCATAGTCATCTTTGGTCAGGACGACATAGGCCCCCTCCAGGGGCGGAAACGGCATGATCGTGCCCTGGAATAATTCAGCTAACACCGAAGCGACATGGTGGGGATTTTGTGCCGGAATGGATATGTGGTGAATCATGGAAACCTCTTCAGAAGCGCCGTGGGAAGCGCTGTGTGGTTGATGCATCCACTATCGCTCTGCCCCCTCTGGGATTCCAGGGAAGATAGGGTAAGTTAAGCGGGAAGTTAGTAGGAGCCTAAGTTGGCTGATCTCAAATGGATGATGGGGAATTCCCATACGATCTCAGCGACCATGCACAACGCAGACTGGCTGGACGCCAGATCGATTTGCAATGGGTAGCCTTTACTCTAAATGAGCCTGCTTTGGTTGAGCCGCATCCCGAGGATGCTACCTGCCGATGTGCCTATCGGGCTATCCCTGATGCTGAGGGGCGAGTCTTAAAAGTTGTCTATAATGCAACGACAGAGCCTTGGCGAATCGTGACAGTTCATTTCGATAGGCGAATGCGAGGCCGGTTATGAAAATTCAGTTTGATCCAGCGGCTGATGCCCTCTATCTTCAGTTAGCTCCAGATCAGGTCGTAGATTCTGAAACGATAGAGCCCGATTTGGTATATGACTATGATGCCGAGAACCAGGTGATCGGTGTTGAAGTGTTGCGGGTCAGCGTTAACCTGGCTGACTTAGCTGTTAAGCCGCTACCCTTTAGCTCTCTTGAACAGCAGGTTGAGTTTATTAATTTTTTAGAAAGCCTGGCAGACCAAGATTTACAAGCAAAGCTAGCCTTTGCTAAACAGATTTTGCAAAACCAGCGGGCATTGTTGCAGAAAGCTTAATTTGGTCTGGCAGTCCGCCAGACCATCAGTTCGATGCCCAGCGATTGACAACCACATGGCCGATTGATAGAGCTGGAAGAAACGGGTGGTTTCTCACAGGATTCTGGCCGGGGATACCCCGAAATTCGTAGCCAACGGGCCACAGAACTTTGGAGGCTTGGTATGCTTTACCAATCTTCTAGCCGATCACTACAGTTTCGTAATTTTACTTAGGGAACTTAAGTTCCATGGCATAATCCTGACTTAGGCTGCGACTGGTGCCCTAAGGGGACAGCCTGGAGGAAGGCAGAAGGCAGAAGGCAGAAGGCAGAAGGCAGAAAGCAGAAAGCAGAAAGGCTTGTGTTTCCAGGCCATGGTCCAGCAGTTCTTTCCTTAGGTCTGTACTAGAGTGCCGCCCATTCCCCTCAACCTCATTTCAGGGCAAGGAAGTTGTAGTTAGTGGTGGAAAAGCGAATTTTGCGACGCCGTGGGGTAGTGTTGACGCCCCAGGGGCAGGAAAAGTTGAATGCGGCTCGGCGACAGATGGAGCTGCAAGACAATGAAGGGCAGCGGTTTACCCTGGAAGAATTGTGCGATCGCACCCAGCTTTCCCTCAAAACCATCACCAAAGTTCTTGATGCCAAGACCACCGTTGATCGCCAAACCCTAGAAGCGTTCTTCTGCGCCTTTGGCCTCACCCTCGATCGCCGCGATTACCAATTTCCAGAGGTTGGGCAGACACCTGGGTCTGCCCCTACGGAATCCGATTATTCCTCGGTTGGGCAGACACTTGGGTCTGCCCCTACATCTCCCCCTTCGACTCCGCTCAGGGCAGGCCATCTCCCCATCTCCCCATCTCCCCATCTCCCCATCCCCACCACCTCCTGGGGCGAAGCCATCGATGTCTCCCACTTCTATGGCCGCCAGCAGGAACTTGAGGCCCTAGAGCAGTGGATTGTGCTCGATCGCTGTCGGTTAATTGCCCTGCTGGGCATGGGGGGCATGGGGAAGACGGCTCTGTCGATCAAGCTGGCCCAGACGGTGCAGTCTCACTTTGAGGTAGTGATGTGGCGTAGTTTGCGGGATGCGCCGCAGCTGAGTGATGTGCTGGCGGATATTTTGCCGATTCTGTCCCAGCAGCAGGAGGTAAAGTTACCCCCGGGGCAGACGGCCCAAATTGCCCGTTTGATGGATCACTTACGGCAGCGCCGTTGTTTGCTGGTGCTGGATAATGCTGAAACCATTCTGCAAACTGGCCAGGCGGTGGGCCGTTATCTGCCGGGCTATGAAGCCTATGGTGACCTGCTGCAACAGGTGGGGGCAGGCAGCCACCAAAGCTGTTTGCTGATCACCAGTCGAGAAAAGCCGGGGGAAATTGCCGCCCTAGAGGGGGATCATTTGCCGGTGCGCTCCCATGCCCTACCGGGTCTGAAAGCCCTGGATAGTCAGGCGCTGTTTCAGGCCAAGGGGCTGGCGGGGTCCACCACCGACCACCAGCGGTTGATCGATCGCTATCGGGGCAATCCCCTGGCGCTGCAAATTGTGGCTACCTCCATCCGTGATCTGTTTGGGGGCAGCATTGCCGAGTTCTTGCAGGATGAGGCGGTGGTGTTCAGCGATATGCGACGGCTGTTGCAGCAACAATGCGATCGCATTTCCGAGCTTGAACACCAGGTGATGACCTGGCTGGCCATCCACCGCGAATGGGTAACCCTGGCCCAACTTCAAGCCGATGTGGGCCAGGCCGTGTCGCGGCGACAGTTAATTGAAGCCCTAGAAGCCCTCAATCGCCGCTCCCTGATTGAACGGGGTGACCTGGGCTTTACCCAGCAGCCGGTGGTGATGGAATACTGGGTAGAGTGCCTCCTGGAGCAAGTCTTTGCAGATTTAACCGCCATAGATGCCCCGAGTGCCAATTTCCTACCTCCCCACCTCCCCACCTCCCCATCCCCCCACTCTCCTTGGTTCCACCACTACCCCCTGATCCAGGCCACCGCCAAGGAGTACATTCGCCAGAGCCAACGGCGGGTCATGCTTACCCCCCTGGCGGAGCGACTAAAAACCCATCTCTGCCCCAAAGAACGGCTGGCCACCCACTTGCAGCAGGTCTTGGCCCAGGTTAGGCGTCACTTTGCCCATACCCCCAGCTACAGTGCTGGCAACCTACTTAACCTGATGTACCACCTGGGCCTGGATTTGACGGGCACTGATGTTTCAGGCCTATGGATTCGTCAGGCCTATCTGGTGAATACCCCCCTGCACCAGTGCAACTTTACCCATGCCACCTTCGAGCAGACCGTGTTTGCCGAACCCAGCACCTACAGTCGAGCGGTGGCCTTTAGTCCGGACGGCACCATACTGGCCTCAGCCGACTTCAACCACCTGCGGCTGTGGGCGATGCCCAGTGGTCGTCTGATTCGCTCGATGCCCCACAACACCTGGACCTGGCGGCTCGCCTTTAGTCCAGATGGCACCCGTCTGGCCAGCGGCACCACCGATAATGTGGTCAAAATCTGGGATGTAGCCACCGGGCAGTGCCTCAAAGTCCTAGAAGGGGAGGACGAGGGGTGTTCTTCGATTGCCTGGAGCCCCGATGGTCGCCAACTGGTCGGCAGCTACCACAACCACATTCGCCTCTGGGATGCCGTCACCTGGACACTCCTCGGCACCCTGAGCGACCATACCCACCGGGTAGCTTTTGTGGCCATTGCCCCCGTCGCTGATGCCCAAGGGCGGGTGATTCTCGCCAGCGGCAGCCATGATCAAACGGTGCGCCTTTGGGATCTCCAAACCCAGCAATGTCTGCATGTGCTGCGGGAACATGCCAACTTGGTCTGGAACCTTGCCTTTAGTGCGGACGGCAAAATCCTGGCCACCAGCAGCATGGATGGCACTATCCGCCTCTGGAACGTGGCCACAGGGGACCTAAAAACCACTCTCACTGGCCATCGCCATATTGTTAGTGCAGCCACGTTTATCCCCAATACCAACATCTTGGTCAGCAGCAGCTTTGATCAAACCCTGAAATACTGGGATATTCACCAGGGCACGTGTCTCCATACCACCGTGGCCCATCGTGGCGAAGTGTGGGGCGTTGCCAGTACCCCAGATGGTCGCCTCATCGCCAGCGTCGGCAATGATAAAGCAGTCAAACTGTGGGATGGTCTGACTAAACAATGCGTGAAAACGATTCGGGGATCCTCCAGCCAGGTCTATGGGGTTACGGGGGCCAGTCCTGGCTTTTTAGTGAGTGGTGGCGATGACGAACTAGCCCGAATTTGGGATTTAAGGACTGGCCAGTGCTGCCAAACCCTGGTAGGCCATGACAGCTGGGTCTGGGCGGTGGTGGTTGATGTGGCCCGGCAACGGTTAGCTACAGCCGGGGGCGATGGCAAAATTCGGATTTGGGATCTAACGACTCACCACTGTCTGACCGTGCTGCCCGGTCACACCGCCCCGATCTATGGTCTGGCCTTTAGTGCCGATGGCCAAACCCTGGCTAGTTGTGGGGCCGATGCTGGCACTAAACTGTGGGACATGCAGACCGGCGACTGCCTCCGTACCTTGGAGGGACACCGCAGTTGGGTGTGGGATTGTGCCTTGGCCACCCACTCCCCCTGGTTGTCGACGGCCAGTAATGACGAAACCGTCAAGCAATGGGACATTCAAACCGGTGACTGTTTACGCACCCTAGCTGGCCATAGGGAACGAGTTTGGGCCGTGGCCATTGCCCCCGAAGATGACCTGATTGTCTCCGGCAGTGAGGACTATACGGCCAAGGTTTGGGACGCCACCACCGGCGAGTGCCTGAGCACTCTCAAGGGTCACACCAGCCAGGTTAAAACCGTGGCCTTTGACCCGTCGGGACAATGGTTGGCCACCGGCAGCCAAGACTGCACTCTCAAACTCTGGAACCGCCGGGGGGAGTGTCTGAAAACCTTCGAGGGCCACACGAGCGCTGTTTCTTCTCTGACCTTTCTGGCCTCGATGCCGATGGACAAATCCGCTTCTCCCCTCCCCTGTCTGGTTAGCGGAAGCCACGACGAAACCATTCGACTGTGGAATATTACCTCTGGGGAATGTCTACAAGTGCTTCGGAGTCCCCGCCTCTATGAAGGGATGACCTTGGCCCAGGTGCAAGGGTTGAGTGCCGCTGCGATCGCATCCTTGCAAGAACTCGGGGCCCAGCCCTCTTGATCCATGGCCCCTAACCCAGGGTAAGCCGTCCAAGGACTGGCCTGACATCAGAGATGATTGGGCTTAACCCATTGGACCGACACCCATAGACCTAACCCAAAAGATACCCCCAGCGGTCGTAACCAACTGGGGGCATCCATTGCATCAGGCAAAACTCAAAGCGACAGCACCTATTCCTCAGGTGCAACCGGCACCGGCTTCACATGCCAGATATCCCGAGCATAGTCGGCAATGGTGCGATCGGCAGAGAACTTACCCGACCGGGCCGCATTTAGGATGGACATGCGGGTCCAGCGATCCTGGTCTTCATAGCAGCGACTGACATGCTCTTGACATTGAATGTAGGCGGCATAGTCGGCCATCACCATGTAGGGATCGTCCACCAACAGCGAATCCAGCAGGGGTAAGAACAGATTGGGATCCTCAGGACTAAACAGCCCAGAGGCAATCACATCCACCACTCGCTTCAGCTCGGGGTTGGTGTCGTAGTAGTGCCAGGGGTTGTGACCCACCGCTTTGCATGCGCCCACCTGCTCAGTGGTCAAGCCAAACAGGAAGAAGTTGTCAGCCCCGACCTCTTCGCGAATTTCCACATTAGCCCCATCTAAGGTGCCAATGGTCAAGGCCCCGTTGAGGGCAAACTTCATGTTGCCGGTGCCCGAGGCTTCTTTACCAGCGGTGGAAATTTGCTCGGACAGGTCAGAAGCCGGAAAGATGCGCTGGGCGGCCGACACGTTGTAGTTAGGCAAAAACACCACTTTCAGCCGTCCAGCCACAATTGGGTCGTTATTCACCACATCGGCTACGGCGGTAGTGAGCTTGATGATCAGCTTAGCCATGGCATAGCCAGGGGCGGCCTTGCCACCAAAGATCACGGTACGGGGCACCACATGATCCCCGGGGTTTTGCACCATGCGGTTGTACAGGGTGATCACATGCAGCACGTTTAGCAGCTGGCGCTTGTACTCATGGATACGCTTAATTTGCACATCAAACATGGAGTCGGGACGCACCTCAATGCCCATGGTGCTTTGAATATGGTGGCTGAGATCCCACTTGTTAGCCTGCTTGATCGACTGCCAAGCCCGGCGAAACTCGTCGTTATCAATATGAGCTTCTAGCTGCCTGAGGTCGTCTAGGTGGGTAATCCAGCGATCGCCGATGGTCTCAGAAATGAGCTGGGCCAGGCGAGGATTACACTGCAACAACCAGCGACGGGGGGTAATGCCGTTGGTTTTGTTGGTGAACTTTTCAGGCCACAGGTCATAAAAGTCGTGGAGCACGTCTTGCTTTAATAACTCGGTGTGCAGCGCTGCGACGCCATTAACAGCGTGACTACCCACACAGGCCAGGTTAGCCATGCGCACCCGCCGCTCAGGACCTTCTTGAATCAGCGATAACCGGGCCAGTCTCTCTGGATCTTGGGGATAGCGCAGCTTCACCTGATCTAGAAAGCGGTGGTTAATTTCGTAAATTAGCTCTAGGTGACGGGGCAGCAGCCTGCCAAACAGGTCCACCGACCAGCATTCCAGAGCTTCGGGCAACAAGGTGTGGTTGGTATAGCCAAAGGCCTTCTGGACAATGGGCCAGGCGGCGCCCCAGGTGAAGTGGTACTCGTCAATCAGCAGGCGCATCAGTTCGGCAACACCAATGGCTGGGTGGGTATCATTCAGCTGAATTGCTGCGAAGTCTGCCAAGTCGTCTAGGCTAGGGTGATCCCGCAGGTGTAGACGAATAATGTCTTGCAGAGCACAGGTTACAAAGAAGTACTGCTGCTGTAGCCGCAGTTCCTTGCCCTGAGCGGTTTCATCATTGGGATATAGCACCTTGGTGATATTTTCAGAGATCATTTTATCGGCCACGGCCCCAAAGTAATCTCCAGCATTGAAGGCATTCAGGTCAAAGGCCGTACCGGCCTCGGCCTTCCACAGCCGCAGAATATTGACGTTTTCAGTGCCGTAACCCGGAACGGGCACATCGTGGGGAATGCCAATTACAGTTTGGCTGGGCACCCATTGCACCCGATAATTACCGTCACTATCTTTATGGACCTGGGTGTAACCACCAAACTTGACCTCAACCTGGTAGTCGGGCCGGGCAATTTCCCAGGGGTTACCAAACGTCAGCCAGCGATCGGGTGCTTCCACCTGGTGACCGTTGTGAATGGCCTGGGTAAAAATGCCAAACTCGTAGCGAATACCATAGCCCACAGCGGGTAGATTGAGGGTGGTGAGGGAATCCATGAAACAGGCGGCCAAGCGACCCAGACCGCCATTACCTAGCCCTGGTTCAGCTTCACGCTCAAGCAGCTCATCCAAGTCCAGGCCGCAGTCCGCCAAGGCGCGACGCATGGGTTCGTGTAACCCTAAATTGATCAGGCCATTCCCCAGGTGACGCCCCATCAAAAACTCTGCCGACAGGTAGTACACCACCTTGGCTTGGGCCTGGGCATAGGTCTTGGCCGTGCGGATGCGCTTCTTCAGCAGCTCATTGCGTACGCTATGGGCCAAGGCCATGTAATAGTCGTGGGCATTGGCAAATTGTTCGTCCTTACCCTGGACCCACTGCAAGTTGTTAAACAAGGCTTGCTGGAGTTGTTGGGATGGCTCTCCTAGGTCGGTCAAGACGCTAGCTGTAGGGCTGACCTCTGGACTAAGCCCAGGGGTAGCGGTCACCACCTCAGGTGAAGATAGGTGAGCTGGTTGTCTAATCATATAAACCCCTAACTACATTGAAGACTAATGAGGTACGTGAATGATCCCAAAATGCTTGACTTAAGGAGATGGACCTTACCTCATCTAGCAAGAACTGCTACAGAACTATGCCTCGCCTAGTAAGGGATGCCACGGAATAGTGATTCTAGCCATCTAAGACCAACACATCAACAATACTAGGCCTGTCATAAACATTGGTCTAACCTTACAAGTCCAGACCAATCTCATATTAACTGCCCGCAGACAAAAAAAAGTATCATTCAAAACGCATTCTTGATGTCAAGCGAATTTTTGCTTTGCTTGGATGCGGAGAAGCTAGCCATAGCCAACTCAAACTAGATATTTAAAACTATCCTAAATACAAAGTTTAGCCCACTGCCATTGACTTTCAGCCAAAATTACCAGGCCCCCGGGAAAAAGATTATGAGAATAAGATGTCGCAATGTAAAGCTAATTGAAGCAGCTCATAAAAAGGTTGCGACAACCTGAGAGTGGCCCGAAAGGCCCTACGAGTAGGCGCTTGCAAAAGTTAAGGAACGTTAAGCCTGTGGGACTGATGAGCTTTAAGCACTGCTTTTAAACGATCTCATGATTTATTTTGGGCATGCACTGGATAGTCTCACCTTTTTTTTAGGTTCATGAATCTATAGTAAATATTAACGCTGCCTATTTTAGTTTGGAAAAAATATTTTGGTCAGCTTAGTTGATTAGAGCATGATCTTTGAAGCCTTGAAACCAGAGAAGGGTAAAGATTAAGAAATAGCTAGAAAATCCTTTAACTGGGATCCCTTGCTCTTAGGATGGATCTGGTTTTGCAAAGAGCCTGACCAAGAGTTGTCTTCAAGAGTTGCCTTGTTGTTGTGATTTCGGTAAAAATTCGGCTAGGGCACGGTCGGCATAGCGTCGATACATCACAGGTCTGTACAGCCCCAGGTGTCCATCCCCCCGAAGTTAGAGATCACACGGCCCAAGATGGCAGGGCTGAACCAATGAGTTCCATGAGTTCAATTAAGTAGGTCTGTTAGTAGATAACTCGGTTAGATAGTTGGCGCGCGATCGTGCCATTCGAAGACCTTTCCAGGAATTGACTATGCACATCACCAATCTCGATGAGCTAGAAGCGTTAATTGCCCGAGTTAAAGCGGCCCAGCAGCAGTATGCCCGCTTTTCCCAAACCCAGGTAGATCACATTTTTAAGCAGGCGGCCCTGGCGGCGAATGCGGCTCGCATTCCCTTAGCCAAGCAAGCGGTGACCGAAACTGGCATGGGTGTGGTGGAAGACAAGGTGATCAAAAACCACTTCGCCTCGGAGTACATCTACAACAAGTACAAAGACGAAAAAACCTGCGGCGTGGTGGAAGCCGACAAAACCTTTGGCATGCAGAAAATTGCGGAGCCCGTCGGCCTGCTGGCGGGGATCGTGCCCACCACTAACCCCACGTCTACGGCCATCTTTAAGGCATTGCTGGCCCTGAAAACCCGCAATGGCATTATTTTTTCCCCCCACCCTAGGGCCAAAGGCTGCACCATTGAAGCGGCCCGGGTGGTGCTGAAGGCAGCGATCGAGGCGGGGGCTCCGACCGATATTATCGGCTGGATCGACGAACCCACCGTGCCCCTGTCCCAGGCCCTGATGCAACACCGAGACATCAACCTGATTTTGGCCACCGGTGGCCCCGGCATGGTGCGGGCCGCTTACTCCTCAGGCAATCCCTCCTTAGGGGTGGGGGCAGGCAACACCCCAGCGGTGATCGATGCCACCGCCCACCTGAAGATGGCGGTGTCCTCCATTCTGCTGAGTAAAACCTTTGACAATGGCATGATCTGTGCCAGTGAGCAGTCGGTGATTGTGGAAGATGCGGTGTACGACACCGTACGTCAGGAATTCTGCGATCGCGGTGCCTACCTGCTTAACCCCGAAGAACGGGACAAAGTCCGCCAAATTATTCTCAAAGATGGCCATCTGAACGGGGCGATCGTCGGCCAGCCCGTGAGCAAGCTGGCGGAACTAGCGGGGATCACCCTGCCCGAGACGGCCCGGGTGATCATTGGGGAAGTTGATGCCATTGGCACCGAAGAACCCTTCGCCTTTGAAAAGCTCTCGCCCATCCTGGCCATGTATCGGGCTACAGACTTTGCCGATGCCCTGGCCAAAGCCCAGGGGCTGATTACCTTTGGTGGACGGGGCCACACCGCCGTGCTTTACACCGCCCCCGGCAACCATGAGCACATCGAGGAATTTGAGAACAACGTGGAAACGGCGCGAGTGTTGATTAACACCCCCGCGTCCCAAGGGGCGATCGGCGACCTGTTCAACTTCCGCCTTGACCCCTCCCTCACCCTCGGTTGCGGCTCCTGGGGCGGCAACTCCGTCAGCGAGAATGTGGGCGCGCACCATGTGCTCAACATCAAAACCGTCACCGAACGACGGGAGAACATGTTGTGGTTCCGGATTCCGCCCAAGGTGTACTTTAAGCACGGCTGCATGCCCGTGGCCCTGCGGGAACTGGCCGGTAAACAGCGGGCCTTCATTGTCACCGACAAACCCCTCTATGACATGGGCATGACCAAAGGATTAGAGGAGGTGCTAGAAGACGTTGGGATCAAGTACGACATCTTCTACAATGTGGAGCCCGATCCTTCCCTAGCCACCATCAACCGGGGGCTAGACCTGATGAAAACCTTCAACCCCGATGTGATCATCGCCTTTGGCGGTGGCTCCCCCATGGATGCGGCCAAAGTGATGTGGATGATGTACGACAATCCCGACATCGAGTTTGAGGGCCTAGCCACCCGATTTATGGACATTCGCAAACGGGTGTATAACCTGCCCGACATAGGCCAAAAAACCCTGATGGTGGCAATCCCCACCACCTCAGGTACCGGGTCAGAAGTCACCCCCTTTGCGGTGGTCACCGACGATCGCACCGGCATCAAGTACCCCCTGGCCGACTATGCCCTGACCCCCAATATGGCCATTGTTGATCCCGAGCTGGTGCTGCATATGCCCAAGGGGTTGACTGCCTTTGGCGGCATCGACGCCCTCACCCACGCCCTGGAAGCCTACGTGTCGGTGTATGCCTCGGAGTACACCAATGGCATGGCCCTGGAAGCCATTCGGCTACTGCTGAAATACCTGCCCAGTGCCTACACCAATGGGGCCAACGATCCCAAAGCGCGGGAAAAGGTACACTACGCTGCCACTATGGCTGGCATGGCCTTCGCCAATGCCTTCCTGGGGGTGTGCCACTCCATGGCCCACAAGCTGGGGTCCACCTTCCATGTGCCCCACGGCCTGGCTAATGCCCTGATGATCTCCCATGTGATCCGCTATAACGCCACCGATGTGCCCTTTAAGCAGGCAATCTTCCCGCAGTACAAGTACCCTAATGCCAAGTGGCGCTACGCCCGCATTGCCGACTACCTGCAACTGGGCGGCACCACCGAGGATGAAAAGGTGGAGCGGCTAGTGGATGCGATCGAGGATTTGAAGCGCCAGCTCAATATTCCCATGACGATTCGAGAAGTGCTGAACGACGACGACAAAGCCTTCTACGACCATGTAGAAGAGATGGCAGACCAAGCCTTTGATGACCAATGCACCGGGGCCAACCCCCGCTATCCGCTGATCCGCGATCTAAAAGAGCTATACACTCTGGCCTACCGGGGCTGCCGCATTGAGGCCACCCTGTTTCACCCAGAAAACCAGGAGGAGTTGCCGCCAGTGGCGATCGTGTAGTTAGGCCCAATCCCAGGGGTCTAGTCTTAGCTGAGGCTGATGGAGCCGAGGAGATGCAGACCCCTGAGATCGGTTGGCCCCAGACTATTCCAGCAGTAGGGTTTTGGTGAGGATCACCATCCACACCTCGACTGCGCTCGGTGGAACCCCCTCGACTGGATTCGGTGGCGTCTGCTCGGAGGGGCTAACCGCTGGGGGAGTCCCTCCGCTTTGGGGCACTGGCAGGGGATCGCTCCAATCGTTGGGGTCGGCATAGCCGAGGGCATGGAGGATTTTGATGGTGCGGTCTAGGGCGGGTAGGCTGCCGTAGAGCAGATGGCGGACTTTTTCGGGTCGAGGCGGACGGGGACTGCTGGCCGACGGCGGCAGGCTGGACGCACTGCCGGACACAGCACCGGCGCCCGGTTCGAGATATTGCAACATCGGTTCTGTTTCCTTTTTTGCGTTTGCAGAAAACAAACCCTTCGCCGCCATCCCCTCCTCGGAGGCTTGTACTGTTCGCACAGCGACCCCAGAGGGGGAACCTGTCGAAGTGGGCGGGGGTGGGTTTGAGGAAAACAGAACGCGAAAACCCTAGCGACCCACGCTGGAGGTGCAAACTGGGTGCTAGGGTTGATCCTAGCCTCGCAATCTGCTGGATAGACTTGCGGGGTTAGCTGTTCGTAGGTGGTGCAAACACCTGCGGACAGCGCCAAAGCTTTCGAGTTCTGTGTGGTCACCGTTCGGTTGAACGGCTTAATGTAAGAGCATAGTGGGGCGACTCCCCGCCGTCAACCGTAGCCTTCACAATTACCCTTGCCCCCCTACCCATCCAACGGACTGCGCACCCCCCGCCCACCGCGATTCAGCACGTGGGTGTAAATCATGGTGGTCTTCACATCCTTGTGCCCCAACAACGATCTCGTCGACTCCCATCTTTCTAGGGTGGCGCTTGTTGTGGAACAGGATGAAATCCCGAATGTAGTAAACATAGGACTTCTCGGTTTTTAGGCTGAAATGCTTAAGGCGAATGGTTTCCCTTACCTGATCAAGCAGACGCGGTGGTTGAGGTGGTGACATAGGTGGATGCTGGATAACCCCGATAAGAGGGGTATTATCCGTCAAAAGTGCTGGCTAATACCCTTAGCTACCATGCTTAACCCTCAAAAGTGCTGGATAACACCCCAAACCCACGGTGTTATCCAGCGATAATGAAATGATGATTAATTCCTTAAAATCTGGGTATTATCCCGCAGATCTGGTGGACAATACCCATTAAAACAGTGGTTATCCACCGGATCTGATGCTTAACATATAGTTAGGCAGCTTACGCGACTGCTGCTTGAATGTTGAATTTTGTCTCTAGCTATTAGAGTTACTCTTGGAAATCTTATACTAATAAGTAGAGCTGCTTACCAAGTTGTTGTTAAGGAGAGAGGTATTATTATGTCTATTCTTAATCCCAGCTTCAATGTCGGCTGTCTTTTAGAGGAATATGGAATCAATAGTCCTCAAGATTACGAGAATCTTAAGGACGTAAATATGAAATCAAGTTTCTGCCGGAGGCTCTTTAAGTTATTGGAGAAAGAATCCGAAATAACTATTCATGAACTAAAGAAGTTTAGAAATTCTTTCCGGGTAAATATACACTATGCTGTTTCTTTGAATGAAAATTGCTGCATAGGAAATTTACCTTGCGCTACTTTTCTTAAGAAAGCATCTTTTTTTGCGTCAAGAGTTATCATATCTTTCCCTTTTCCTGCTCACAGTAAGATTCAGTTTCTAAATCCTTCTATTCAAGTATTTGGCAAGAGAGATATAGAAGCCTTGGAGTTGAGATCTCAAAAATTTGGCTACGAGATATTCTATGGACTTCTAAAATTGATTTGTCAGTGTCGTCTTTTGTTAAAAGAAAATTGCCTCAAAATAATTCCAATTTATTCTGAAAATCAGAAGAAAATAGAAAAGATTCTGGAAGAAGAGTGTGAGCTACTGTCAGCAAACTTTGAGCTAGAAAAGCTAATTTATTGTTTTGAAGAAGTTAATAAAGACGTTTTACTCCAACCACATTTTTCAAAGATCCGAGAGGAAGATATTGTCAAAATCAAGCGCATTGAAAAAGCTATATATGAACAGTTTGAGATATATTTTCATAATCTGATTTATGACTTAGATTCTCCAGACCAATTTGCGCAAGAGAAGATATTTCTAAGGGAGTTAGTGGAAATAAGTAAAGGTGTCCATCAGCTAATGATCAGCTTTGATAACATTCTGGATAAGAGTAGCCGATTGAAAAAAGGGCTTCAAATCTTTTCTGGACTCACAGTCTTAGCTGGTGTTTGTCCCGCTATTTTGCTTAATCAATTCCTTGTAGGTGCTTTAATTGGAACAGCTGGGACTGTTGTTTTTCCAGGGCTAATAGTTAGCATCATACAAGATTGGTTTATTAATAATTACGAGGCGATTCAAGAATATAAGAAGCAGGATGAAGTTTACTTGGCTTGGCGTATGGCTTACCCTGAAACTGATAGGTATTTCAAACCATCTAATTCTTGAACAAATTTTGAGGTGATTATACTTAACCTTTTGAGCTATTTGCCTAACAATTCGCTTGGAGCGGACTTTCGGCGAATCTTGGTCATGGCAGAAGTTATCTTCAGCCGCTCAAGCGAGCCGTTAGGTTCACTCAAAGCCATGTTCTGAACTGTAACTTGATGATCAAGAGGTTCAATAACCAGTGCATGAAAGGAAGCTGGCAAAGGCTGATATGGAGAAGACTGGTCCAATGATGGTTTGTCGGCTAGTCTTGCAGAACCTTTCTAAGCTCTCCGAAGCACCATTTTTATGACAGACGGAACCCAGACCCATTTCGCGACAAGTTAGGTTATCAGAGGATCTAGCATGACTGGCCAGGCACATTCCCACGCTGATCTCAACTCCGGCTCTGAGTTCTCCTCGTCTGAATGCATGAAAAAAGTCGAGCTCTTGCAGGGTTACTTAGAAAGTTCGATCAAGGATGTTGGCAGAAAGCGGAAGATAAATCAGCAGCGAGCCACTTCGATCAAGGTCTTGATTCTCTGTCTTTCAGGCGGAGCTACCGTACTGCTCGGGCTCGACATAGGCATGCATGCTCAACTGCCCCTTAAAAATCTTGCTTTTGCCTTCACAGCTATCGTTACTGTACTGAATGCTCTTGAACCATTCTTTAACTATCGTGCTCTGTGGGTTGAACATGAGCGAGCAAATGCTTCGCTCTATCAGTTAAAAGACCGACTTAACTTCTACGTTACAGGAAAAGAAAAAACAGGCTTAGATATCAGCGAACTAGAAGAATTCTATGCTCAGTACGAGCAGATATGGGAGATGCTAAATCAAGCGTGGATTGCTCAACGTCAACGATACCACGAGATTAGCTCTCAGCCGAATGAATAGAAAATAAACCTTGCCAAGGTTAGAGCGATCGCAGATCGCCTGTAGGTTGGGTTGACGAAGGAAATCCAAAAAGCTCGAAAGGGTTTTGCTCCTGAACCATCGTGTCTTAAAGGGTAATATCTTCATCAACTCCCTAATCATTTTGGCTGAATGATTGCGTTGTTTTTCTAGATGTTGGGTTTAGCTAGCTCAACCTAACCTGCTGACTAGCAAGAATTAAGAACTGAGTTTTAGTTCTCTATACTGAACTGAGTCTAGCCCAATTTCTGAGGCAGACAAGCAGCGGTGTGGGCTAAAATAGGGAAAGTCGCTGCCCACTTCCTACATGAGTGAAGCTGTCTACATTGAAACGAGTATCTTAGGATACCTCACTGCTCGACCCAGCAGAGACCTGGTTGTGGCTGCCAATATTGAGATCACCAGAGAGTGGTGGGATACACGTCGCAGTAAATTTCAGCTTTATACATCTCAAGCAGTCGTAAAGGAAACTTCCCAATGCGACGCTCAAATTGCAACCCAGCGGCTCGAAGTTATTCGTGATTTTGATTTGCTCGAACTGAATCAATCTGTCCTTGACCTGGCGGAGCAATTCCTAGAGCGTAGTAGTCTTCCTGCGAAAGCCGATGTTGACGCGGTTCATATCGCCGCCGCAACGATTCATGGAATGGATTATCTGCTCACATGGAACTGCAAGCATATCGCTAATGCCCAAATTCAGAAGAAATTGGCAGAGATCAGTTTCGATTCCGGGTATGAGTTGCCGATTCTTTGTACACCCTATGAACTGCTTGGAGATTAACTATGTATCAAGATGTAATTGTGGAAGAAATTCACAGAATCCGTGAAGAGTATTCACGGTCGTTCGACCATAACTTGAAAGCACTTTTCGCTGATCTGCAAAAGCAACAAGCTGAGAGTGGCAGAAAAGTTGTGAATTTGTCGCGGAAGCACGGTCTAACAACTCCAACGCAGCAGACGGACGAAAGTCGCTGATGCTGAGTTCGAGGTTATCTGCCGTCGCTGGTTGGGAACGTTGGGCCGCTTAAGGTAATCTGTTAGACGGTTATCCGAGCATATCGACTGAGTACCAGGGGTTGAATCGAATCAAGGCATTTAACGTCAGCATGTATTGACGATGTAAATACATGCTGCTTACAATATGGGGTATGGATGTATATTTCGTGCTCAATGGCGTTACCTTCGTTTGGAATGACGAGAAGGCCAGGGTTAATCCCCTAAACCACGATGGAGTTACTTTCCAGCAAGCTGCAGAGGCTTTCTTTGATCCATTCCTTTCGGTGATTGATGCAAGTCGCAATGAGGAAGCCCGCGATGCTGTCATTGGTTTAGACAGACGCTGGAATCTTTTATACGTCGTCTATATAGAGCGTGAAAACGACACCATTAGGATTATTTCGGCTCGTAAAGCGACACGCAAGGAACGTGAGTACTATGAAGGTTGATGCTTTGAAACAAAGATTGAATAGGGATCGACCCATGACAACGATCACTATTCGGATGCCAGAAGATGTAATTGAGGATCTGAAGCGTCTAGCCCCAATATTGGGTTTTTCCGGGTATCAACCCTTGGCACGTGCTTATATTGGTCAAGGGTTGCGTAGTGACCTTGAGCGATTAGAGGGAGATACCGTCTCTGCGTTGATTGCCAGTTTGAAGCGTCATGGTGTGAGTGATGAAGTACTTCAGGAGGCATTGGGTGAGGCTACTCAGCGCTAGCTTTAAGTCTACGCTACAGCCAGCAGCCCAACACTGCGTTGGTGCGGACGGTACAGAGGTTATCGGTGGGAGTTCAAGCCTGTCTGCCGCCGCACAACTTCACCGTTATGTCGCCGCCACCCCCCTCAATGGCATCATGGCTTTATACGATTGAATCAACTGTGACAGATGGCGAAACTCTACTACTGCGGTATGGCAGAGCAAAATGGTAAACCCAGGATTGGACGAAGCGCCCGATTGTTAGGAGTCAGACCCGGTGTTGACATCGATATCGAGAACGACTTGTTGCTAGCAAGCTAATCTAGAGCGATCGCTCTCGGCCTTCTATGGCATTTCTATCCGTCGCTGCCGCTGGCTTCCTACCCCCCAATGCCACAGCGCCCCGTGTGGACCTACACACGGGGCGCTGACTCAAAGCGGGATAACCCTGTCACTGGTGGCAAAGGTGACTAATGTTTGTGCCAGCCGATACTAGCCAGCGATCGCGCTTAAACCCGAAATTGACATGGCCTAGCGGTTTACCGCAGTTGGGCTAGGGCATCTGCTGGGGGGCGCACCACACGCTTAGCCAAACCGACCACTTCCAGAGTCCGAATCGCCCACCAGGTAACATCAACTTCCCACCAGCGCCAGCCCGCTGGGGCCACATTGGGAAACGCATGGTGATTATTGTGCCAACCTTCGCCGTAGGTCAGTAGGGCTGTCCACCACAGATTACGAGAGCCGTCATCCACATTAAAGCGACGCTTGCCCCACATGTGGGTAGCCGAGTTAATCAGCCAGGTGGAGTGCCACAGGGTGACAATCCGCAAAACACTGCCATAAATCACAAAAGACCAACCACCCAGGGCAAATAAACCGATCGCCACTGGAATTTGTAGCAGCAGAAAATACTTATCCAACCACAAATAATAGGGATCACGGGCGATATCAGGGGCAAAGCTGCGATAGATCTGACGGTCAAAAACCGACGGCTCAGGATAAAGCATCCACAGTATGTGGCTCCACCAAAACCCACGGCTGGCGGCGTAGGGATCTTTTTCCGCATCTTCAGTGTAGAGATGATGTTGACGATGTCCTGCTACCCAAAAAATAGGTCCACCTTGTAGCGCCATTGCCCCCACCGTGGCCAGCACGTACTCTAGCCACTTCGGTACCTGTAAACTGCGATGGGTCAGCAACCGATGGTAGCCCAGACAAATGCCGATGCTACCAAAAAGCCAATGCAGCAATACCATTACCCCCAAAGCCGACCAAGAGAAAAACCAGGGTGCCAATAGGGCGATGCCGTGCATTAGGCCAAAAAAGCCTAAGACACTCCAGTGCAGCTTGGCAGCTGTCGGCTGGGTGGGTGGCCGCGTCATTACTTGAGTCATAGAAAATCCTTATCCGTAAGTGCTTACCAAGGTCGTTTGATCAATGACGTAACGACCTCCAGGTAGCTACGCCTTGGCTGGCCCTGTAAGATTGCCTGCGCCCGGTGTAGCATGCAAGTGTTGCTTGCAAATACAGACTAACAATTTCTTTGGTAATATGCAAGTGTCACTTACTTTTATGCCAAGTCCAACTCGGCATCGATCGTGTCCGCTGGCAACACCTACCCTCTGGACTTGGATTCAATTGATCTATGGCAGTCAAACGCAAATCGGCGCGACAGCGCCTTATTAATGCAGCATTCCAGCTATTTTCCAGTCAAGGGGTAGCCGCCACCACCACTCGCCAAGTGGCCGACTTGGCTGGGGTAAATGAGGTGACGCTGTTTCGTCAGTTTGGCAGCAAGCACGGCTTGCTTTCTGCTGTGATGGAAGAGGCTGAGGTTCTGTCTAGATTAGATAGCTGTTTCGATCGCGAGACAGTCCAACAAATGACGCCGGATCAGGCGTTAAGAAACTATTTTGTACAATCCTTAGACACCCTAGACCAGTTAGCCGAGTTAGTCTGTTCGGTGGTGGGGGAAGCCGGGCAGTTTTCGACCACGAACCAGCAGGCTGTGGGACGAGGCTTACAAAGCGTCAAGGGGTTTACTAATGACTATTTTTCCCTGATTTTGGCTGATAGTGAATCCTCCAGCCCCCTAGCCACCGATCAAGTGGCTGGCCTGGTGACCGCACTGCTGGTGAGTTATGCCGTCATTGATGGTACGACGCCATACCACGCTCTCTGGCCCAACCGCGAGACCTTGATCGAGTGGCTGGTGCAGTGGCTCCTGTGTCTGCGATCGCGCCCACCCACCGGCCCCTACCTCAGCTTGGCCCCAGTCACACCAATGGCCAGTACCACCGCCGATCTACCAGCCCCTGTGGTCCATCGCATTTTGCAGACAGCCCGCAAAGCTGGGGCGCAAAGTTATGCCATTGTCTATGTTCTCTTCGGGGCAGGGTTAACCCCAGAGGAAATTGCCCAATTGCAGAGGGTCAATGCCGTCTATGATCAGCGGCAGCACATTCTGCAAGTGGGCCATCAGCCCCGTCAGGTACCCGTCAATCAGTGGATTATGGGCCATCGCTACGGCACTTACACTAAAAATCCCCTGACCCGCTGGCTCAAAAGTCGTAACGACGAGGCTGCGGCTATGTTTATCGGCAGTGCTGGTCAACCGATGACAACCCCCTTGGTGCGACAGTTGTGGACAGACCTAACCACTGACATTGTTGCCCCCACTGGACAGCCTCCCGCGATCGAACAGGCCCGGGCTACCTGGTGTATCGAAATGCTGCTTAAAGGACTGACCCCCCAAGGGCTGAGCTTACTGACTGGGTTGGCGGAAGATCAACTGATCCCATTGGTACAAAAAGCCCAAGAGCGAGCAGCCCTAGAAGAAGCGTTGCGGCTTGACCGTCAGCCTGATTAAGACTGGGTTAGCACGTAGCGAAGGATATGACTTAGATAAGCCCGATCACCTCAGCTTCAGTACTGCCCTATACAGCGTTCGCTGAAGGGCCGACCAGTAAGATAAAAGAAATGCGCCGCAACGGTACCGAGGCTAATGCCATGACCCCCCTATTTAAAAAGTTAAATTTCAAAGGGCAAACAGACCTGCTAGTGGTGAATGCTCCAACCAGTTTTGAGCCTGAGCTTGCAGCCTTAGCCGGAGTAACGATTCACCGCCATGTAGACAGCTTAGCGAGCATTGAATTTTCCTTAGCCTTTGTCATGCAGCAACAAGAGGTTGACCATCTAGCGGCCATCATTGGTCCCAAAGTGGAGGGGGATGGCCTCGTCTGGTTTGCATATCCTAAGCGCAGCTCAAAGAACTACACCAGTAGTATTAACCGCGATACCGGCTGGGCGGCCTTGGGGCGACTGGGCTTTGAACCCGTGCGGCAGGTGGCCATAGATGCAGATTGGTCAGCCCTACGATGTCGCCGGGTAGAGTTCATTAAAACGATGACTCGTGACGCTAAACGGTCCATTTCTGCCGCCAGTCAGGTCAAGACGACTCAGCCATAACCACCAGGACACTGACCATCTCTAAATCGTAACCAGGTCCAGCCGTAACAGTTCGCCTGGGAAAGCTACAGCTACAGATCCCGAGCTGGGCTTGGTATAAACCCGTAATTCTTAGACACCACTCTTTCTTCCTGTAACCATGATTTTAGCGTCAACCACCTCTGATACAGCCGTTCTGCTGGAGACGCTGCACTTTGCGGCCGTAAAACACCAAAACCAACGGCGCAAAAACAAAGAGGCCACCCCCTATATTAATCATCCCATCGCCGTAGCTAGACTATTGGTCGGCGAGGGGCAGGTCACTGACTTGGTCACCTTACAAGCGGCCATTCTGCACGACACCCTAGAAGATACCAACACTACGGCCACAGAACTGGACGAGCATTTCGGTGCTGCGGTGCGACAGGTGGTCGAGGAAGTCACCGACGATAAGCGTCTGCCCAAAGAAGAGCGCAAGCGATTGCAAATTGAGCATGCGCCGCACTTATCTAGCCGGGCGAAACAAATCAAAATCGCTGACAAAATTAGCAATGTGCAAGACATGATTGCGTCGCCCCCAGTGGGTTGGCCCTTGGAGCGGCGGCTAGCCTACCTGGACTGGTCCGAGCAAGTCATTGCCGGTTGCCGGGGTTGCAGTCCCTCCCTAGAAGCCCTGTACGATCAGATCATGGAGCAGGGACGGCAAAAGTTAGCCGCCAATCCTACCTAACCCGAAACTAGGATAACGCTGTCCCCTGATCGGGAGGGGTGGATCAAAACGCATACATCAGTAGTATCAAAGCCCTTAACGAGACTTGAACTCGTGACCTCTCCCTTACCAAGGGAGTGCTCTACCGCTGAGCTATAAGGGCCTATTTAACGTGGTGGGCCGGGCTGGATTCGAACCAGCGTAGGCGTAGCCAGCGGATTTACAGTCCGCCCCCATTAACCACTCGGGCACCGACCCGCCCTATCCACGATTTATAATCCTAGCATGGATGGTGAAGGATTAAAGGTCGCCAATGAAAATCACCCGAATTATTTTACTGAGAGTGAAATTTGGGGATCAGCCCCCGGTCAAACCTAGCCCCGGTAGATCAACCAGGCCAACCCCCAACCAATCAGTACCCCTATCCCACCAAATCGCGCGGCTTGCCAAAAGGGCTCTCGCAGGTGCTGCCAAGACAGGACTCGACTGGCCAGGTCGAGTTCAAAGTCAGTGACCTCGGCTTGAAGTTGGGCCACTTCTATCTGGACCATCTGGTGGTCTGAGTTGGACCCAGCGTCTTGGACCTGCTGAAGTTGAACCAGGTTGCCCACGCCCGTCCGCAGTCGTTTCAGGCGTTCTTCTAGATGGCTCAATTGCTGTAATAACTCTGGCAAAGACGATGATGGGACATTAGCCCCCTGACCGTCTGATCCTGGGCCAAGGGAACCTTGTTGAGAGGAGCGCCGAACTTGGCGATCGCGGGGCTTAATCATGCACAATACAGAAAGAAACAGAACGAACAGCGTAACTCTGCTGTTCTTAGTTAACCCCAATTGGCGCTTGAAACCATGCCACCTGCACCAGATTTTTCGCGACCTGCTACCTCAGATCAGCTCCTGAGCGAGTTATCTACCCTTGAATTGGCTCAGGCCCTGGCTGAACGCCTAGCCATACAACCCTTAGACTGGCATCGGTTAAACCGCGATCGCAAGATCCGAGCTGGCGAGCAACTGGCTGCCGCCTTGGTTTACCTACTCCGCCAACAACCCGACGAAGCCCTACCCCGAGCCGAGCAAGCGGTAGGCTGGCTAAACCAGACACTGACCCCTCCCCCCTGCCCCACCCATGGCGAGCGAGCTCAAAAAGCAGCCCATTAAAGCTGAGAATCACCTGAGCGATATATTCGGCATGTCCTTTTTGACTGCCTCGGCTAGCCCTGATGGGCTAAGCTCTCCTATCGAATCAGCGGCAGGCGCTTGGGTACTTTCAACGCTTTTCCCAAGTGCAGCTCCCGGCCCCCTTGATTCCAAATCACCTGATCAAACACCTGATACAGGATGTAGAGCCCCCGACCACAGTCCTCGGCATGAAAAATGCATTCCCCAGGGAAGGTATCGTCACAGCTACAGGGATAATTAAACCCATGCCCTTGGTCGGCAATCACCCACCAAAGAAAAGTACCGGAAACAGCATACTTAACAGAAACCTGCTTCGTGGGATCTAGACGATTGCCATGTTTAGCGGCATTGACCAAAGCCTCCTGTAACCCCAAGCGAAGCTCAGCATGCCAGGACTGAGGCACCTCCGCCAAGAGTAAATCTAGAACGGGGTGGAGGTATAAAGTCGAAACAAAGCTCAACGTGCTCCATTTCTGTCGGCTAACTGGCGGAGAAACTGCAACCACTCAACAATCTCCAGAGCCTCTAAGGACGCTATATAGCATCTGAGCAAGTTTCTCAAAGCTGCACTCTGAGTCAGTTACTGCATCAGTTATTTTGGATACCGTAACCTTAAGCTTCAGCCCTAGAGGTATTCACTCTGGGCTGTAACAGCTTGAGTCAAGCTAGCTCGAATGCCGAAAATTCAAATGATTAGAAACTAACAGGCAATTTATTATTTAAGTCTACTTTTTCACTATAGCAAACTTCGTTATGTATGCTTATGTCATTGCCTGGTGCTGCTGAGCGGCTTCAGCCACAATGGGGGACTCGTCTTGGGCGAGTTGCTGTAGGGCGGCTTTGGCTTCAGGCTGGGAAAATCGAGATAGCGCCTGCACCAGACGATGGCGCACTTGCCAATCGGGATGAGTGGTAAAGGGCAGTAGCACGGGCAAAGCACGATCGTCTTGCAATTCTCCTAACGCCCCAATCGCAGCGGTGGCAATCAACTCGTTGTCAGAGGTGACGGCCCCTTGCAGCAGGGTAAAGGCTTCAGGTTCGCCGAGTTCGCCTAAGGCCGCCACAATGCTGAATTTTACCAACCACTCGTCGGTGCTGTGGTACAAAGACATGAGTTCACCATAGATGCTTTTCAGCTGTAAGCCACCAATGGTATCGGCTGCGGCTGCCTGGACATCAGGTTCTGGATCCCCGGTGAGGGCTCGACGCAGCAACGCTTCTGCGGTGACTAAATCTTGGTGGCCCAGGCTGGCCAACTGGCTAACAGCAGCGTAACGAACCCGGGCGTTGCCGTCATTGGCCGCTAGCTGGACCAGTTCAAAGGCTGCGGCAGGGTCCAGTTCCCGCATTTGATTCACAGCTCGCAGCCGATCCCCATAGTCTTCGGAATGGAGCAGTTCTCTGACAGAATCTGGGGTAATAGCCATAGCGTAGTCTTCGGCACACATCTGCTCTTTCTACTATCGGCTATTTCGGGGATCAGCGATAGCCCCCTGGGGCGGTTCTCCTGTGGCAAGCTTGGCCTTTAGTCCAACCATCCAATCATCATGCATCTCTCCTCACTGCCGCCCAATTACCATCTGAGACCAGCCCAAACCCACGATCGGTGGCCGATTCGATGGTTGGTGCTGCGGGCCATGCTGGACCCTACCCAACTGCGTTGGCAACAATTTTGGCTCATTGAATGCGATCGCCACATTGTGGCTTGTGGGCAGTTACGCACCTTTGCCGACAGCCAAGAATTGGGGAGTTTGGTAGTGCGCCCTGGTTGGCGGCGACAGGGATTGGGGACAACGTTAACCCAACACCTGATCCAGCAGGCCACTCAACCGCTGTATCTGGAATGTTTGGGGACTGGTCTAGCCCAGTTTTATCGGCGGGTGGGGTTTGTCCCCATTGGTGACAAAGAATTACCCCAAGGCTTGCGGCGGAAGTTTGGGCTGTCTGGGGCGATCGCCCGTCGCTTGCACCTACCCCTCTACCAAATGTACTGGCCAACATCTGGGCCAGACTAGTGCTAATCAGTGCTTCGGGCCATTTCCCGCACAATATCGCCCCGGGTTAGCATCCCGACCACTTGCTTTTGGTCATTCACCACCGGTAGGCGACGAATTTTCTTGTCATGCATCAGGTGGGCCGCATCTCGTAGGGACTTGTCAGGGGTAATCGTAATCACTTTATCCGTCATCACATCTTTGACTAACTGCCCCAGGGCTTTGTGTAGCTCCTGGTTGTATTGGTTCGGATTCTTTAGATAGATGACGCTATCTAGCAGCATGATGTAAGCGGGCACATCAACGCCAGTGGTTTGCCACATCAAGTCAGATTCCGACAAAATACCCACCAAGTTATTGGCGTCGTCAATTACGGGAAGGCCACCGATGTGGTTGTCTGCCAGCAACTGAATGGCATCTTTCAGAATGGTTGTGGGGGTCACCGAAATCGGGTCGGTGGTCATCACGTCAGCAACGGTTTTAGCCATAGGTAGGGGTGAAAGTTGAGGGATGGTCTTGAGTATAGCTATCACCATGGGTGTGGGTGGTGACTTATGGACTAAGCCAGCAGCTATAGCTTCATTCTAGAAAAGGTTTTCACCCAACCGATCCCCTGTCACAGGTCGTTACAGTAATGTTCTAAAATGTCGGCGCAATGGGCGATCGCCCCCAGATGGGCAATCTCATAGCCATGGGTGTTGTGGGTCGGGAAGCTGAGACAGGCGGCTCGGGCCACATGGCCAAATTTCATCGCGATCGAGGCATCGCTACCAAAACCGCTGATGGTCGCCAGTTGAATTGGCAGGTTGTGCTGGGTGGCGGCACGGCGTAGCTCCCAGTTCAGCCCTTCATCGTAGAGGCCATAGCCGTCCTGGGACAGCAACACTGGAGCATCCCCCGCCTGGATCGGGTATTCAGCGGCGAGGGGGCAAATTTCCAGAGCAATTAGGGCATCTAGGCGCTGCCTTTGGGTGAAATATAGCGCCCCCAGGGCCCCCACCTCTTCTTTGGCTGAAGCCACTAAATATACGGTGACGGGTGGAGTGGTCAGGCGCTCTGCCAGGGTCAGCAAAATGGCCAGGGACGCTTTGTTATCAAGGGTGTAGCTGGCGATGTAGTCCCCCAGGGCAAAAGGCTGCTTGCGGTGCTTCCCTACCACCACCCGGGTGCCAGGGCGAATCCCGGCTGCCGCTAGTTCTTGGGGCGATCGCTTGGTTTCAATCCAGGCGGTTTCCCAGCGGATGGGCTTAGTCTCCTGCTGGGCTTTTTGGGGCGACTCATGGGACACATGGCGGGAACCAAAGCTCAAAATGCCGCTGATGGTGTGATAGTCGCCGATTAAGTCCACTACCCCTTCCCCATACACCCAGGGGTAAGCGCCCCCTAAGTTACGCACCGCCACTCGCCCATCGGTATAAATCGTTTTGACGATCATGCCAATTTCGTCTTTGTGGCCCGTGATCGCGATCGCGCGGCTCTCATCCTGCCCCGGAATTTTGGCAATAATATTATCCGCCTCATCCTGCCAGTGTTCGACCCCCAGGTCAGTCAAGAGCTCGATGAGTCGGTGGTTAATTTCCGTCTCGGCCCCACTGGGGGAGTGGCAGAGGACTAGGTCTGCGATGCATTGGAACAGGAGAGTGTGGTGGGGCATGAGGATTGGGGGGAGATGGGGAAGGTGGGGAGGTGGGGAGAGAATTTTGAATTTTGAATTTTGAGTTTTGAACTTTGAACTTTGCTGCCACTGAGTGTGGGCAAGGCCCTACGCACCAGCTAAGTTCTTCCCTTTGCTACGCACGGGCTACGCCCTACGTTTTTCGTTCTTCGTTTTTCGTTCTTATTTTGAGGAGGCCAAAGAGATGGAGAGAATTAGATCTATCTACGGCATTGTGCGGAGGGGCTGTTAGAGGCCAGGTGGCCTTGGGTTGACTAGGGCAGACGAGTCTTCCATTATGCTGTGCATCAATCCCATTCTTCCCACCCTCAACCGCTACGGTCTCCATCCACTCGCATCACCATCTATCGGTCCAAGCCCGCTTGGCGGCGCTGGCCCTGGTGGAAGTGGGCTATTGGATTTGGGGTGGGATTGCTGCTGGTTTTGGGGATCAGCCGCCAGTTTCAGGGCCAGGCTTCCCTAGAAACCCTGGATCCACTACCCCAGGATCCTTACATTCAGGTGTATTTCAACCAAAATCAAGCCGCCTTCTACACCGATCCCTATCGCCAGATCACGCGCCACGGCGATGATTTAGAGCAGGTGCTCGTGGATGCGATCGCCGCCGCCAACACCTCCATTGATGTCGCTGTGCACGAGTTTTCCCTACCGGGGGTAGCCCTGGCCCTGGCCCAACGGCAGCGAGACGGTGTCCCAGTCAGAGTGGTGATTGAAGACACCTACAACACCTCCATGGCAGACCGCAATCGCGGTACCATCGCCCAAATGGAGGACAGGGCCAGAACGAAAGCATCCGATCAGTTTCAGCTGATCGACACCAACCAGGATGGGGTGCTCAGCGACGACGAATTAGCTGCCCGAGACGCCTTAACCATTTTGGCCCAGGCCCACATTCCATTAATTGACGATACCGCCGACGGCAGCAAAGGCAGCGGCCTGATGCACCACAAATTCATGGTGATTGATGGCCGTACCGTCGTCACTGGATCCGCTAATTGGACCATGAGCTGTGTCCACGGGGACTATGCTAACCCCGATAGCCGAGGCAATGCCAACAGCCTGGTGGTGATCGATAGCCGAGAACTGGCCCAACACTTTCAAGCAGAGTTTAACTACATGTGGGGGGATGGTCCTGGGGGGGCGGCTGACAGTCTATTTGGCCTGCAAAAACCCCATCGCCCGTCCAGCCTGGTCTCAACCCCAGGTTCAGTGCTGGAGGTACAGTTTTCCCCCACCTCTAGAACCATCCCCTGGGCCGAGAGTGTCAATGGCCTGATTGCCAAAACCCTGGGCCAGGCCAGTCGCACCATTCATCTGGCGTTGTTTGTCTTTTCGGAACAGGCCATTAGCGACCAACTTTGGCCCCTAGCCCAACGGGGGGTACAAATTAAAACCCTGATTGACCCTGGTTTTGCCTACCGCAGTTACAGCGAAGGATTGGACATGCTAGGCATGGCCCTGCCTGACCACCGCTGCCAGTGGGATGCCAATAACCGGCCTTGGCCAATTCCGATTACCAGCGTTGGTGTCCCCAGCCTTAACGACGGAGACAAACTCCACCATAAATTTGCCGTTATGGATCAAAACACGGTACTGATTGGCTCCCAAAATTGGAGTCAGGCCGCTAATACCGTTAACGATGAGAACCTACTGATGATTCGCAATCCCACCGTGGCCGCTCACTTTGAACGGGAGTTTCAGCGACTCTACGACGATGCTCAACTGGGCCTCACGCCCCAACTTCAGCGCACCAAGGCCCGACTTAGAGAAACCTGTGGGGCATTCTAAGCCCCAATTTATCCAGAGGACTTTCCAGAGGACAGAGACGTAAGGGATACTAGAGGTATATCCTGTGGATTGTCCGGAGGACAGCCATGAGTCGCGGCGAAATCGATAAATTTCCGGTCAGCCAGTTGCCCAGTCGCTACGATCTGGCCCGTAGTGCGGTGTATAAGCGGATGGACCAGTTGGGCATTGTGCCTGAGCGGGTGGGTAATCGCGCGTTCCTCAATGTCGCCCAGGTGAAACTCATGGACGATTTGCACGCCTTTATTAATCACCAGGGGGGTAGTGCCGCTGAATTTATCGAGGCTAGGGGCCTACGGCAGCCTCGGACCAGCCCTGGTAACGCTGGAGGATCTGCAGCCAACGGATCTACATTAGCTCCGACCCCAGGGGACTTTGGCAGTCTCATTAGTGCCATCGTCTCGGAAGTGGTGAGCCGTCTGGGTGGTGCCCCAGCCCCTGATCCAATGCACTATTTCGATCGCTTAGAGGCCGCTGCCCGCAATGGCTGGATGCCTAGTACCAGCGAACTGGCAGAACTCTTAGACCTTTCCCCTCGGGACATTGAACGCTTGGGAGATAGCTTTTTTGAGGCTGGATTTATCTTTACTCGAGCTGGCTACCGCAAAAATGGGGAAGTGGCTTGGCGAGTCACCAAGCGATCGCGGTAGACCTGTCCCAATCCAGCAGCAGATGATAAGGGCTGGTAACAGGTTAAAATAAAAAGACCAGCGGGTTCAGCGCTGGTCTGATCTTCAACGACGTTGATGTTAGCTGTTGTTGTTGTTTCCTTTGGTGATGTTGGTGTTAGCACTGGCATCACCTCTTTGTATTTAAAAAGAGGGATGGACTGTCAACCGCTCTAGCCTTGAGTTTGCTAGGGGAAGCTGCACCCACCAGTGGAGGCGATATCTTCCTGAGCCCTTCAGTCTTGCCCCTATCCTAGCATGTCCTGAGGACAATCCTCAGGACAAAGTCATGTTTATCAGGAAAGTCCTCAGGACAATCCTCAGGACTGAAGTAGGATAAGTGCTTTGCAAAAGCCTTTTAATCTTCAGAGAGGTTGCTTCAACACATTAGGACCTTTCATCCCCTCCCACGGAGGGGTGCCCGGAGGGCGGGGTGGGTTCCTTCGGGCTTGCTTGACCCACCCCTACCCACTTCGACACGCTCAGCGCAGGCCTCCAAAGGAGGGGATTTCGGACATTGATGCCACCAAATCTCTACATCTGGAAGCCCTAAATTCAAGACTTAACAGACCACTAGCCAGGTGAGCACCAGCAACTTAGCCCAAAGCTTTTTCAATGGCGGCTTTAAGGCTGGGATCATCAGGGGCAGTTTGGGGTTCAAACCGGGCCACCACCTGGCCATCGCGCCCGACTAAAAATTTGCCAAAGTTCCAGCCAATGTCAGGACCATCGCCCACCAAAAACTGATACAAGGGGCTGCGGTTGGCACCATTTACGTCCTGCTTTTCCAGCAGGGTAAAGTCAACATCGTACTTAGTTTTAGTGAATTCTTTGATTTCATCAGGGCTACCGGGCTCTTGCTGACCAAACTGGTTACAAGGTACCCCAATGATCACCAGGCCGCGATCGCTGTAGGCCTTGTTTAACTCAACCAACCCATTGTATTGGGGGGTGAGACCACATTTGCTGGCCACATTGACAAAGAGTACCACCTTGCCGTCCAGAGTCTCAGGGGAGAGGGCATTACCGTCTAGGGTGGTTAACGTACTGGGAAGAGTCATAGCGTATAAAAACGTTACACAACGTCTTTATTATGGGCCATAGATGAAAGCTACAGGGGCAGCGGCCATAGAAATCCTGTGACGGACACCATCACTGGTGCCACTGGCTGGCGCACCATCACCATTAGTGTTAAAGGTCTCGCTGATACTCTTCCAGGGCTTGCAACAGATCAGCCTGGCTCCCTGTCGGCATCAGATCGCGCAGGTTAACTTGGGTGCGGCCACCCCCCAGGGGGACAGGCGTGCTCTGTAATATCTCAGCCAGCGAGTCTTCTGACAATTTGTTATCAGTCAGCAGTGGATAAAGTTTCTCAGCCAGGACAGTATGCAACTTGGCATCCCCCAGGTAGAGATGCCATTTCGCCACGTCCAAATACGCCTTATCCCCAATGGCGGCGGCCAGTTGTTCGATCTCCCTAGCGGTACTCGCATTGGCCATGATTATGAATCTCCTTGATCGACAGGGTCAGCCAGGGGTGACAGGGGGGAGGGGGAGTAATCTGCGATCGCAAAGATATAAACACCGTGGGCCATCAGCCCTGTCGCCCAAATCCCCGTCACCCATTGCACCCAAGTCACCCAAGCCGGATTCAGCGTGTGCAAAAACCAGAGCCCCGAGTTAACGGCCAGACAAGCCGCCACATGGACGGCGAAGTTCATCCTATCTTCCAGACGGCGATAGGCGGGATCTTGGCGAGTGGGTTGGCGGGGCCAGCGAGGCGGCATAGGGTACAGTCAACGCTACCCCTCTATTCTAAGGGGCAGCGGTCCTTGAAATCGTCTATGCTGCATCTAGCAGGGCAATGTTGGAAAAGATGAACTCCTGGAGGTCTTTGCCATCATCGGTCCTGGTTTCAATGGAGCGACGAGACAAAATGTGATAGTCGCCGACCTTTTCATACTCATCCTCAAAGGTGCTAAAGCCCCCCTTTTGCTCACCGGTTTTAGGATCGTGATAGACCGAATCGTACCGGTGGGATAAGTAGCCCTCACCAGTGTTGTGACTGCTATGGGTGTGAATGGTCACCACCACCCCATGAATGTGACGATGCACCATAGACACTTCGTTATGGTGCACCTGGTATTTGTCCCCTGTGGCCTTACCCCCCATTAAAATCTCGACCGCGCCATCGGACAGGGTTTCGCCGTAGGTAAAGGTATTGTTGCCATGGGTATCCTCAAATTTGCGCCGTACCCGGTGAATGGACACCTCAAACAACTGCCCATGAATCGCCTTTTGGGCCGCATCGTCATCAATGCCGTTGATTTCAGGCTTCAGATCAGCGCTGACTTTGATCTGGCCTGTATACGTGGTGCCATTATGATTAAACGTGACATCAGCGCTATAGCCAGGGAAATGTTGATCCCAGGTATAGCGGTTTTCGTAAGCCGCACGAAAGAAATCCCGGGCGGAAAGCTGGGTGCCAACCATTGACAAAGTCTCCTAATAGTGTGAGGTTCTAAGGCGCGCTAGCCTTTATAGGCCAGTCATTAACTATCGCCCTAGCCAATCTGGTCTCTCTTAGGATACCGACTTCTACCGGCTACGGGAATGCTGCCTAGGGTTTAGAGGGGGCTAATCCCCACGGCGGGACACCATATTTTCCCCTTGCAGCATACGTTTGGCCGCATCCAGCAGCATTTCTTCCAAATAGGGCTTGGTAAAGTAGCCTTTAGCGCCCAAGTCAACAGCCATTTGACGGTGGCGATCTGCCCCCCGGGAAGTCAGCATGGCAATCGGAATAGGGCTAAGACGCTCATCTTTTTGCATGCGTGACAGCAGCTCAAGCCCATCCATGCGGGGCATTTCAATATCACAGAACACCAAGTCACAAGGCAGTCCCGATCGCAGCTTTTCCCAAGCCTCTTGACCATCGCGGGCCTGTTCCACCCGATAGCCCACCTTGTTGAAGCTCATCGACAGCAGTTCTCGAACGGTGATCGAGTCGTCCACAATTAAGACAGTCGGTTCGCTCTGGGTCGAGTAGCCTGCCGGCTCTTCCACCTCGGGTTGAGTCCACAGAGAAACCCCGGCTTCCCGTCGCATCCGCCCTGTGGCAATATCAATCAGCTCTAGGACATCAGCAATGGGCATCACCCGGCCATCCCCTAACACCGTAGCCCCCGCAATGCCCACGGGTTTGGGCACTGGCCCCTCTAATTGCTTAATCACAATTTCCTGCTCGCCAATCACCTGATCCACTTGCAAGCCCACAAAGGTGCTGGCACTGCGCAATACCACCATGGAAATGACATCCTCATCCTGGGGACCACCATAGACCCGGCCTCGGCCCAGGCTGCGGTTAAATTGCAACAAGTCGCCGAGGGGGCGGAAGGGTAACCTCATATCCCGCCAAAGAACGCTGGCATAACCCTGGGCATCGATTTGAATGCGCTCTTTGGGCACATCAAACATATCCTCTACCCCGTCCATGGGGAAGGCAATCCGAGCCTGGTTATTGACACAACTTAGGGCCTTGGTAATGCTCAACGTCAGGGGCAGACGAATGGTAAAGCTGGTTCCCTTGCCCACGTCCGACTCAATGGTGATGGAGCCTCGAATTTCCGACAGGGCCGTGCGCACCACGTCCATGCCAACGCCCCGCCCAGAAAAGTCATCGGCCTGGTCGCGGGTACTAAAACCGGGCAAAAACAATAAGTCATAGACCTCTAACTCAGACATACCCTCTACCTCGTCGGGGGTAATCAGCCCTTTCCGCAGGGCTTTATCCTTAACAATGGTTGGGTTAATGCCGCCGCCGTCGTCGGCGATGTAAATCACCGTCTGGTTCCCTTGGTAAAAGGCCCGCACCGTAATCGTACCCTCGCGCGGTTTACCGAGGGCGGCCCGTGCTTCTGGTGATTCAATGCCGTGGGTAATGGCGTTGTTCACCAGATGGGTCATGGGATCGTACAGTCGTTCCAAGATCATCTTGTCAATCAGGGTGTCCCGCCCCTCCACCACCAGTCTGGCTTCTTTGCCACACTTAACCGAAATATCCCGTACCGCTCTGGGTAACCGTTCCGCCGTTTGGCTAAAGGGCACCATGCGAGCTTTATTCAGCCCTTCTTGCAGCTGCGTGGTCACCTGGCGAAATTGCCGCGCAATCTGATCGGTAGAGTCAATGGTGAACTCAATGTCGGAGGAGGCCTCCCGGACTCGGACAATCAACTCGATCATCTCCTGGGACAAGGTATGAAAGCCAGTAAACCGGTCCATCTCCAAGGCGTCAAAGGTGGCCCCCGTGGCATGACTACCACTAGATTGCCCCGTTCCCCCCAGGGCAAAGGCCTGACGGTTGGCCATTAACGAGCTTTCTAGCAGCGATCGCTCATATAAATCCCGCATCCGCTGGCCCACATCATTCAGTTGGGACACTTGGGCCAACAGGTTATCCAGAAACTGCCGCAGCCGATCTTGATCTTGTTCCAGGGAGTTACGGTTGACCACCAGTTCCCCCACCAGGTTGCTGAGGGTATCCAGGTGACTGACAGACACCCGCATGGTCTGGTCTGCCATGGTACTGACTCGACGCGGGGTCCGCCGACTGGCCGCAGCTACACTGCCCCGACGGCTGCTGAGCACTGGGGCACTCCCCCCCAGTTGGTCAGCGTCTTCCAGCAGCTTTTCCAAATCCCCAAATTCATCGTCGTCACTGGAGTCCGCCTGTTGAACTGGGGCAACTGGCGCCGGGGTATGGACTGGAAGCGGCTCTGGGGTTGGATCGGGAGCGGCGATCGCATCGTCGTCCAGTAGTGCTTCTAAATCCTCAAACCCTAAATCAGCCTCATCAGCTTGACCAGGCTCAGGGGTATCTAAATCTACCCCTTGGATGTCTGGCTCCCCCATCCCTGGCTCCTCGGGGGCCGTTGCGGCGGCAGCATCAGCAGAACTGCCATCCAGGGGCTGCTCTTGATCCAGGGTGAACTCTACCTCCGGGGCATCCGTAGCTTGGGGGACAGCCTCAGCCGCAGCCACTGGGGGCTCTGGCGTCATCCAGTCAGCGGCCATGTCAGGGGCAGGGGATTCGGAGAAGGTGGCCGTGGCATCCTCTGGGGCCAGGTCCTCTGGGGTCAGGTTTTCTGGGGTCAGGTTTTCTGGGGGTAAGTCCGCTGCCGCCGAGTCAGTCAGGGCCCCATCATCATCTGTGCCCCCCTCATCTAGGTAAAACTCTCCAAACGGATCTGAATCAAGCTCAGAATCACTCTCAGCGTCAACCCCAGCGTCACCCCTAGCGACATCGGCGGTTTCTAGCCAATCACCGAGGTCATAGTCGGTAGCGGTGCTGGTTGGCTGACCGGGTTCGGTTCCTAACCCTAAATCCCAGTCGTCATCAACCGCCGCCGCACTGTCGATCGCGTCATCAGCCCAAAAGTCAGCTTCAGTGGACGACGCTGTGGCGACCCCAGCCGCATCCTCACCCGCCTCAAAGAAGTCCGCCAAGTCCTCAGTGGTTTGTTCGGGGACCGCCACAGACTGATCCCCACGATCAACGGCAAAGAAGTTATCCACCTCAGGCGCAGCAGGAGAGTCCGCCGGTGCTGCATCCGTAGCCATATCCAGATCGGCTTCTAAATCAAGGGACACTTTCGGAGTATGGGTGGGCTCTAAAGTCAGGTCCAACGCCGAGTCTAGATCATCGAGATCAGCTGCATTTACGGCTTCATCCGCAGGCTCGGTCACATCTGGTAGGGCTGACTCGTCATCTAAGTCATAGCCAAATAAGCTGGCCATCTCATCATCTAAGTCAGTGTCAGTGGTCTCATCGATGCCGGAGACTGGCTCAGCGCCTAAAAAGTCGGCAAATTCACTGTCAAGATCAGTCTGATCGTCATCTAGGTCGAAATCAGGGAGGGCATCATCAGTAATCGGTTCCTCTTCCCACATGTCCGCTAGATCGCCGACATCTCCTTCAAATAAGTCAGCCAGGCTATTGAGTTCAGCCATGCCCACTTCTGGGCCCACCTCACCAGGGGCAGCTGTTGCAGCGCCATCTAAGCTGTCTAACATGGCGTCCAGTCCGCTGTCATCAGCGGGCTGGCTGGTCTGGGTAAGTTGCTCTAACCAGCCATCATCCGTATCGCTCGGTGACGGCTCGGTATCATCGACTTCGGCTGTGGCAAACAAATCGGCCAAATCATCGCCGCTAGTGTCGTCATGCAGGGCTTCAGCCAGCAAGGCATCCAAAGCCCCATTGTCACCAACCGCCGCTGACACGGTGTCGGCTGGGACCATCTCTAGCAACGCCGTCGACGTCGTAATTTGGTCAGGGGCCTGCCTCAGCACCTGTTCTTGGGCTTGCTTTAGGTCTTTAATTACGATGGGGGCCAAGGTCCGATAGGTGACCTGGGGATTGCCCACCGCCTGGCGAACAGCATGGGTGAGGTCGCACCAATGGGTTAGTTCAAACTGCTCACCGATACTGTGTAACCGCTGGCAGATATGCGCTAGATCTTGTCTCGAGGTAGGGGTATCGGCCTGTTTGAAGGTGGTCAACATATCCCGCAACAGGGCTGGGATATCGCTGCGAAACACAAGATTTAAAGCACTGGTTTCAGGATTAGAGGCAGGTGCCGCCGCCGCCACTACCGGTACCGGGGTGGGTGCAGATACAGGTTCGAGAACTGCGGCAGGGGCTGTCTTCAGGAGCTGCTGCAGGTGGGTATCGGTTTCGGCAAAAACCGGCTCCAACGTCGCCATGATGGTGGTAGCTTGGTCTTCGGTGAGACCAAAGGGTCCCTGCAATTGTTCTAACTGGTCTTTTAGCCCATCAAAGATACGAAGCAGCAGAGATTCAAGCTCGCGATCGGTTTGGATCGGCGCCTCTTTTAACAACTTGAAGAAATCTTCCATGCGGTGGGCTGTGCGCTGCATGCTGCCGATCCCCAGCATGGCAGCTCCTCCCTTGACCGAGTGAGCTGCCCGAAACACCTCGTTCACCATGTCTGGGTCTTCGATAGTCGCTTGCAGACTTAACAGGCCCTGTTCAATGGTGTTGAGATGATCCTTGGCCTCTTCGATGAAGTAACCCAAGATGCGCTTTTGATCTTCAGGCAGCATGGTGATTCCCTTCTAAACACGTGCTTATTTCCCACCTGGCCCCAACCAGGCTGACCCCTAGTTATCAGCTTTATCTACCTTAAATCGCTCTACCGATGTCAGCAGATCTCGGGCAACCCCCACCAGGTTTTGCAGCGACCCCGACACCCTCTGAGATTCTTGGGAGGTTTCTTGGGCGGTAAGTTCTACCGATTGCATCACCTGAGCTACAGCCCGAGAGGTTTCGGTTTGTTCTACGGTGTCAGCGGTAATCGATCGCACCAGCACATCAATGCGGTTTGACACCTGGATAATGTCTTCCAGGGAGCGCTTCGCCTGTTCTGCCAGGCGAGTCCCTTCAATCACCTGCTGGGTGCCTTCTTCCATAGCGGTCATCACACCGCCAGTCTCACTTTGAATTTGCAGCACAATTTGCTCAATTTCCTTCGAGGCTTTGGCCGCCCGGTCAGCCAACTGCCGCACCTCGTCGGCGACAATCGCAAAGCCCCGACCAGCTTCCCCAGCCCGAGCCGCCTCAATACTAGCGTTGAGAGCCAACAGGTTGGTGCGGGAGGCAATCTGGGAAATTAACGCCACAATCTTAGAAATTTCCTGGGAGGATTCCGCCAGACGCTTGACCTTGCGGGTGGTTTCAGCCACCGTTTCACGAATTTCTAGAATCCCGGCCACAGTCCGTTCCACCGACTCCCCTCCCTTAAGGGCCGTGGTGGATGCTGTGCGCGCCACTTCCTCCGCTTCACGGGCACTCTCGGCCACCCGTTGAATCGAGTCAGTCATCACCTGCACCGAGTTCAGCGTCACCGCTAGCTCTTCCGCCTGGCGCAGCGCATCGGCGGATAGGCTACGGGCAAAAATCTCATTTTCAGTAGAGCCCTTACTGACTTGACGGGCCGCCACACTCACCTGCTGTACAATCTCTCGCAGGTTTTGAATGGTCAAGTTAAAGGAGTCTGCCACAGCCCCCAGCACATCAGCGGTAACTTCAGCCTGAACAGTCAAATCTCCCCGAGCCGCCCCTTCTACATCATCCAGTAGGCGAATCACCTGGCGCTGCAAGTCTTCTTTGGCCTGTTCTTGCTCTTGGGCTTTGCGCTGGGCCTCGCTGGTGGTAGTCAAAATCACCCGAGACATCTGGTTAAAGCTACTCGATAGGCGGCCAAACTCATCCTCTGAAAGGACCGTCGCCCGAGCGGCTAAATTGCCTTGAATCACTCCATTAAACTGGTTTTGTAGATCCTCGACGCTAGCCCTAATCCGGCGGTGAGATAGATGCCCCGCCCCCCAAGCTGCTCCAAAACCCACACCCCCAGCCGCTAGCGCCATCATGGCATGCACGGCCTTGGGGTAATCACGCTCGGGCTCCAAGGTTGAAGCCGCAAAGTTAACCACCCCAACCGCTAGCGCGGAAGCGACCCCAGCGGTAACCGCCACAATCAGCTCCTTGCCCGATAGGGTGGCATTATCCAGAAAGCTTAGCCAACCCTGACCATCGGCTACCGGCTCCACCTCGGCCCTGTCCCCCTGGGTAAAAACGGGTAGGGTGCTGGTTGTCCCAGAGAGGCTGAAAATATCTTCGTCACTCATGACCGATTGGTCACTCACGTCAGCCAGGTCAAAGGCAGAGGTGCCCGCAGTACTATAGTCCGTAGAGTCATCCGTAGAACTCAGCCCTGAGGCCCCTACCGAAGGGGTGGTAAACCCGGCAGAACTGTCCGATAGTTCGAAGTCGGGCAGGCTGCCTAAATCGTCAAACTCACTAAACTCGTCGAGGAAATCCACATTGCTGGACAGTTGAGAGCTACTGTCATCGTCAGCCGTCGGCACATTGCCATTCTTGGCATAGCTATCGCCTACATCATTCGCTAGCCCATCGTCCGCTAATTCATCGTCCGCTAGACCACTACCAGCAGTATCAAAATCTTCGCCCATCAGGTCGGGTTCTGGAGCAAAGACAGTCATGTCGCCACCGTCGTCCTCCAGGGCTGACCAGGCTTGGTCAAAGGACTCATCCGCCAGCCCAACATTTTGGGACGGGCGATCGCCTCTAGCCCCTGAGCGCTGAATCGCTTCACCGTCATCCCCATAGCTCCCAAAATCCTGACCACCAAAGTCTTGATCCCCAAAGGGATCGGCCTGTTGACCGTCCCCTAAAGCATCCGCTGGAGAGTCATCCTCGAAGGTAATATCCTCTAAGCTGTCTGCCAAACCTGAATCCATAGCTGCAAACGGATCTTCAAACGCCTGACTTTCGCCCAGGGAGATGGCGTCTGCTTCAAAGGGGTTGCTAGGGCTGGCTCCAAACGGATCGTCAGGTATGTCAAAGCCAGGATCACCGAAAGGTTGACTGAACTCAGTTTGCTCCGCAGCAAGGCTCTGGGGGGAGTCAAAATCAACAAAACTGTCCTGTTCCAGTAAGGCCTCATCACCTGAGGTGGCCTCTAGGGGCACGGCGGTATCTGCCATTGGGCTGGACTGGGAAGACTCGGGGCCAAAGGCGGTGCTCCCCCCGTCACCATCAACATCGGGAGCTGAGTGGGGCAAAAACTGAGTGGTGTAGTCTAAGCCGTTGGTAGCGTAGTCCACATACTCTTCTTCGGAGGTCACTTGCAGTACTGTGGCATAGAGATCTCGAGCCAGATCGTACTGTTGCAAGCCATAGCAATAGATGTGCCCCCTTAGCAGTAAAACGCTGGGATCGTCAGGGTACTCCTCAGCAAGCTGATCAATGGCCGCTGCGGCATCCTGATAGTTGCCTTGTACATAGGCTCTCTCAGCTTTTTGATAAGCCTGAGAGTAATCAATGCCTGAAGCCATAATCTTCTCCTGCCAGTGCAAATGTCCTAAAGGGGTGAAGCGGGTCTGAGCGACTAGGTAGCCCACCGGGCTGAGCGAATCACGGCAATGTGATCCAGCAGCCGCAGAGTTTTATTTTTATCAGGGTCAATCATCCACTCTCCGCGCAAAAATGGAGCCATGGCATCTGGGCTATCGTTTGGGACCCTTGTTTTATCGGGGTTTAGCCAGCGAGTTCCGACAATTCGATTAACGGCTAAGCCTAGCATAGTTCCCTGATCTTCAACGGCAATCACGGAAATTTCCGGACGGTCTGTATTTAGTATGGAGGAATAACCTAAAAACTGACCTAAATCGGCCACCCAAATCACTCGCCCTTGCTCATTCAGGGTACCGAGTAGGAGATGAGATACGTTGGGAATGGGCGTAATCCGATCGGGGGGATGTTCGATAATGCGACGAATACCGGTGGCGGGCAGGGCGAATTCATCGTCTGAGGTCACAAAAAAACGGAGAAATAATTCGCCCTCAGGGGTTTCAAGTTCCTGAAGCTCTGGGTCTTGATCTTGCCCAGTTTGAGTTAAAAAGTCTGGATTGCCTACCATAATGCTTGTGCGGTTGCTTATCCCCTAAGTAGCTGTTTGACGGTACCAACCAATTCCATCGGCTGAAACGGCTTGGCAATATAGGCGTCGGCTCCCTGTTTCATCCCCCAGTAGCGATCAAATTCTTCCCCTTTCGATGAACACATCACCACCGGCACATTTTGGGTAGCCGGATCGGCTTTAATTCGACGACAGAGTTCATAGCCGTTCATGCGGGGCATGACAATATCGAGCACCACCATATCAGGTGACTGACTTTGGAGTTGCTCTAAGGCCTCCATGCCATCGCTAGCCACAAAGACTTGCAGGCCAATACCCCGCAATAACTCTGAAATCATTTCCCGTTGGGGAAGGCTATCTTCTACCACCAGAACTTTACGCATAAGTTGATGCTGAGAGGGTGAATACCTCGGTGACATAGGCTGACACCCTAGCCTGTCTATGGAACTACCAGGGACGGTTGGCAATCAGTGGAATGCCTTCAGTTGTGATTCTAAGGTACCCGGAATGGCGACTGATCCTGCTAACCGTGGCGAACTCCTCAACCCAGTAGTTCAAATTATGGCGAATCTTGAGGAAATTGGAGCAAGATACCCCTGGACAATAAGGAATGTTACCGGGAAAGGGGCGGGGAACTCAGGTCGATGTCCAGGTCATCTTCGATCGCATCGGCCAGTAATTGATCAGGGGCAGGGCGATCGAGATCCCCAGGACCAACGTACTTCTCCACCAAGGCCAGTAGTTCGGTAGCACCAAAGGGTTTAGTTAAATAGTCTGTGGCGCCGCTCATTCTAGCCTTGACCCGATCTAAAAAGCCATCTTTACCGGTAAGCATGACGATGGGGGTTTGGCAGAAGGCACTGGCATGACGCAACATGGCACAGAGCTCGTAGCCATTCAACTCAGGCATGGCGATGTCGCACAAAATCAAATCCGGTTGCAGCTGAAACAGTAATCCCAGGGCTTTAAGGGGGTTGCCCAGGGAGGTCGCTTCATAGCCCTGGCCAGATAGCATTTGCTCTACCGTCTGGCGAATCGAAAGACTGTCGTCGATACACACAATCCGGGGCAAACGCTCCTGCCAAGGTCGGCCATTGTCAGGCTTGGCGGTCAAGGAGGAGGACAGTGGGCCATAAACCAAGCTAATTTGGCCATGCTGAATAGCTGGCAACAGGCTACGAGCGACGGTAACAAGATCGCGATTGAGATAGCGGGCGATACGCCGGATCGAGGTTTGGCCATCCATCCACTGGCTCAGGCGGTTATAGGCTGCCTCTGACACACTGGCTCGAAAGGCAGCGGGGTCGAGCAGCAGAGGACATTGATCGGGGGATTGCAGATTGGGGTGGAGCTGATGCCAGGTTTGAATTTGCTGGGTTAGTCCACTGACTAAATCGCTAATTTTGTGGGTCATCAGCTGAGGGCTCAGGGCTGAACCCAGCTGGAACACAAAGGCCCCATGGTGCAGACTCAGGAGATCAAAGAGGGTCTCGTGCACCATATGGCTGAGAATTGAGCGTCCTTGGTCTGGGGTGATCAGATGCTGCTCTAGCAGAGCCCAGAGGGTGCCATACTCGGGAGAATTAAATGAGGCGATCGCAGAGGTGATACTCGGATCTGGCAATGACTGGGCTAAACCGTAGCGCTGCAGATGATCCCACAGGCGATCGAGGCTGTTGTCGGTGGTGCCAGCGTACACCAGCTGACCATTCGCTAAAAACACCAGCCATGAATGGCCGCGATCGCTAAATTCCCGATCCGCGTCTCCGGGCTGCCCTAAGGATTTTGGTCCCGCAGTACCATAACTTTCCAAATAAAGCTCACCCGTCCGTTGCCCCAGCTCGATCAGCTGCAGCATGCTGCGAATGTCAATTTCCGACAGATAACCCTGCATGCAGCCCCAAAACCCTCAAACAAATCAACCAAAAGGTAACCCTATTGCCCCTCGTAGGCCTTGATAACGGCGACATCAGCACTACCGGCAGAGCATTCCCCGCCCAAGGGACAACTCGCTGACTTGCTAGAGCCAATCTGGGTAGATCAATCATCTGTTTCCAGTACCAGTATAAGACTCCCTTACTCAAACCTTACCCATCATGTTTCCCCACCAGCAGCAACCGCTCAGGCCACAGCACCAGGAAAATTGATGGAGTCATAGGCTTAGCCCTTTCGGGTTTCCGGGCACATTAATCTTATCTATGTAAATAGATTCAGAGTTCGGTTCCCAAAGAGACCTATGCATCGGGCCAAAATTAGCTAAGATCCGTTGTAGCTTCGGGGCAATTTAGATTCGGGTCATGTTCTACTTAGGTTGTCAAGGCCCACAGTGCCTGTTAACCCGGTATACAAACTGGATCAAGGCCCTGTTTATCGGCTCTTGGAGTCCAGCGCATCTGTTCTGACCTTCAGAGCTCGGGTGACCTATTGGGTTTGACTGACTATTGCTTGACTGACTATTGAAATTACTACGTTTTTAAGCGACGAGGACCACCAGCGTGCTGTATCTTGCAGAAGTCCAAAAAAAGTCAGGATTTATTGGTACTGGTAAACCTGAGTTTAAGTTACTGGCTTGCCAGCGTAGCGAGCATAGCTGGAGCGCCGTTACCGGTGATGAAACCTTAGCCGCTCCTGATGATGCCTCCTACAATGCTGGCGCTCTAGTGATGGTTGAGGTGAGTGGTAGCCGCCAGGTCCAACGTCACTATGAGGCGGGGCGAACCCTGACTAGCATTCTGCAGAACTTTTCTAACCTGAGCAAGAAATCGAAAACTCAGGAAGAAGAAATTGAGCAATGGAAGCAGTCCTTGACCTTCCAAAGCCAAGAGCTAAACCGCCGGGAACTGGAGATTGAAACCCGCCAGGAACAACTGGAACAAGCAGAAGCCGATTTCGAGCAGCTAGACGGCCAGCGGCAGGAATTGGAGCAACTGCGCCAAGCCCTAGAGCAACAGCAGGCTGAGCTCGATCGCAAAAATCAAGACCTAGAGGGAGCCTGGGCTCACCTGAATGGTGAGATGCGGCGTCTGGACGAACTGAAGGCTGATATGGGTGCTGGCACTGGTCTGGCCCCTGGGCAGATTGATCAACTCCAGGCCGCCCTCAACCGCCTCACTGAGACCGTGATGCCGATGGAAGGGCTGCGGGAGCCCTTGACCCACGCCAATGATGGCCTCACGTATCATCAAGGACTGCTCGGAGATTATCGTCAGTCCTTAGAAAACCAGCGTCAAGAGTTGGAGCAGCGTCAGCAAGAGCTGGATCAACAGTTGGCTCAGCTACAGCAGCAGTGGGCTGACTGGCACCAGGCCGAGGCGGCTCTAATCGCCAAAAAAGAAGATCTTAAGCTGCGCCAGCAGGCCATAAAGGCCCAGCAAGATCAGCTGCAAACCCTCTCAGATACGCTCCACATTCAAGGGAATTTGCACCAAAAGTTATACGACCTGCTCAACACCTCCGATAAGGTGCGCTTAAGCAAGAAGGTGGACGTGGCTTCCTTAGAGGCGATGGATCTAGATGCCCTGCAGACTCTAGTCACAGACTTAGAAAAAGATATGGAGAAGGTTTCTCGGTTTGTGTCCGACCAGGAAGAGGAACTGGCCCTAGAGAAGCAGGCCATGGACGATATCAAAGCCAAGATTGAACAGGCCAACGAGTTTGAGCGCCTGGAACTGGAAACGGAGTTGGCCGAAGAGGATGATCGCTACCAAATGTTGAATGAAACCCTGGTAGGACAGCGGCGTAACCTACTGGAACGAGAAGAGGTACTAAGCCAACACCAGGCTGTGCTCAAGCGGCGGCAGGGACTAGTGGTTGAAGAAACGCCGGTTAATGCCGTTGATCTAGAGCCCATTCTCAATAGTGTGGATGAGCAACGGCAACAAACCCTAGATGCCATTAGTGCCCTAGAGGCCGCCATGAAGCAGGCCCAAGAGGACGTGAGCCAACTGAAGCTAGACATTGATGCCGATGACCAGCAACTGGCGGCTGAACGGGCCGAGGTGGAAGCCTTTGACCATCAAGTGCGGCAACAACAGCTTGATCTGGCAGAGGTACGGGGTAAGCTGGGCGTCTGCGAAGACCTGCTGAACCCAGCCCAAGATAGTGTGAATGGTATGAGGCAATCCCTTGATCGCCTGGCCGATGGGGTGGCTAAGTTGCAAGAGGTGAATGACTATCAACTCCAGGCGATCGCCGAGCTACGCCAAGCGGTGCACAATACCACCAACTCGGCTGCACCAATGGCGGCGTCATAACCCCGTGAACACCTCGGCAACTGTGCTCAAAGTGTTACAGTGCTCCGGTACCCTGCTGCAATCGCCTGTCCTATGATTTGGATCAACGAACAAATCGATCCCTCTGGCTTAATTTACTCTTGTATTGCCTGCTGTGATCAGACCCAGGCCCAGGCCTGCCACCAATCCTTTCAAGAAAACTTAACCGATGACCAGATCCAGGCAGGTTGGGTCGCCCAGCTACGCACCGTTGAAAGCTGGGATGAGGTGCCTGTGAATGCCCTGAAGTTGAGTTATTAGCAGCGATTAGATCGCCCCCTGCACCCCTAGTATTGGCTGACAGCAAGATGACTACCTTGGCTGAGGGGGTCAGATATTAGGTTCTAGGTGTATAAGTGTCAGATAGTGATTTGCAGGCTTATGCCGTATTGTACTAGTGACTCGACTGTCGCCAGCGCCAGCGCTGATCTAATAGCGTTTTACTCAAAACCCTGACTGGATCCTGAGTTTCCCCCGAAAATAAGGCGAAATCCACGGGTCCCCAGGTCTGCTCGGCTTGTTCAGCCAGGGTCAGCAGGCTGGGATCATTGAGGGCGATACGATGGTTAAGGCGTAAGGTAATCAGAGGTAAGCCGTTGTGGCCAGCCCCAGAGACAATTCCCCAGTCATACTCATCGAGTACCGTCTGAAGTGGCTCGCTAGCGGTATTCCGAAAGGTCTCTAGCTGCAGCTGCTTTTGCCGAAGCTCTTGCAGGAGTTGTTGATTGGTCAGCATCCTTTCCTCTACGTAGTCAAAAACAACGCGCGGCCTTATCACGAGTGTAAACGGCCTAGGGCTGTCCATACCTGAAGACTTTCTGCTATTAAACCCAGTGGATCCGCTGCTGTTCAGCAGGGCAGCTAGTGCGATACTACTGATAATGCAACCCCTATCGGTATAGGCCCTTTATTCCAAGAGTATGCCCAACATTGACTACATCAAACTCGATCAATTCCTGAAGCAGATGCAGATGGTCTCCACGGGCGGACACGCTAAGTTGGTTGTGCAAAGTGGTGACGTCAGCGTCAATGGAGAAATTGAAACTCGTCGAGGGCGTAAGTTAGTGACGGGCGATCGCGTCGAGTTTGCCGGCCAGTGCCTGACGGTTGACCTGACGCAGTTGAACTAACCTTCTGTGGTTCGGTGATATTCTGGTTTGACATTGCCCCAATCTGCGAACCGATTGATCTATCTTTCAAAGATTTACAGATTTGTTAAGTCCTGTTCAACTGGGGAGAATAACCCTAGTCCTGACTCAACAATCAGAAAGAATAGGGAAAGCAGACTGTCAACCAAGCCAAGCCTAAAGGCGGCGTTTTGCCTGCGGGATAACTCCTGTGGGGCAACGATAGATCCGGAAATGGGCTTGGCATAACCAAATTTCTATAGGAAGACCTATGACCCTAAGTGATATGCTTAATGATTCCAACACCAAAGCAAGCATGGTTCAAGCCTGCACTGGACTGATTGATCAGCAGGTGGCTGCTAAGGGTGGAGTATCTGGGCTGGCGTTTAAAGCTACGTATAGTTTGGTCAAGGGCCTGGGCCCTAGCTATATTCCAGGGGCCATTGATCGACTATTGCCCGACATTGTAACGGCCCTAGAACCAATGTGGGCCGAGGGCTGGCAAGCGGGTGATCCAGTCCAGTACTTGCAGCAAAACAGCGATCGCGCCGCCGACCAGGTCCTGAGTGTTACCGACCGTAGAATCGCTGGGTCTAACAATGGGGTAGTGCGATCTTCGTACCAGAAGTTGCGCAAGTCAGTCAAAGGGGATGTGGCCGCCGCCGTGCCGGGGTTAGCGAAAATTCTGGATGCCCATGCGCCGGTAGCCTCTTAGCAAGGTGTCAGAAAGGTCGGAGGCTAGGCCACAGCTTTGCCCCCCCGCCCCCCAATTCTGGGGGGATCTGAAGCCCCAAGATTGGGGGTTTGGGGGCAAAAGTTCATACGGGCAATATTCCTGTTTAACAATGAAACAGCCCTGGTATCCTAGAGCATCGGTACAGTATTGCAAGATCCCAGGGTTCTTAGGCTAATGGGCAACGAATTTTGGGCCATCCAAGGATAGAACCCTGGGATCTGTACCGGCGTTCTAGGGCAGAATCCAGGGATCTGTACTGGCGTTCAAATCAGCCGATGGGGTTATACAGCTGCTCCCAGAAGGGTTCGGCAAACTGTGCCAACCAAGCTTTAACGTGGTACGTAGCTCGGCAGTCGTCTTCGTTGTAGCGCAGAATGGCGTCTAGATACGTGCGATCGCCGGTTTCGGCCCAGGCGTTATACCAACAGATTGACTGAGCCCCATTGGCACCCTCATCCCGCCAGTCAAAGCCCATCCAGCGGGCAATATGTTTGAGGGCATAGCTTTCGATCGGCAGGGTTACCCCCTCTGTAATGCACTTATGTACATCAAAAAAGCGATCAAGCAGGGCATTGACATGGCGATTTGGGGTGCCATACAACTGCCCTAGCTTGCGCACGGTCTGGGCCTCATAGGGACAAAAATGATATATCGGGGCATGGGGATAGGCATGCACCAACTCTAGAAAGTCGCGCCAGGCCTGGCGTTCCTGGCGTTGGGTTTCTGCCAGCAGGGCATGAAAGGTTTCTTCCCCTGTCCGGTGGTTAACGGCCAGCACCCCATGCAAATAAATCAGATTTTGGTCAGGAGCTGCTTCGATATCAAAATACAACTCCACCTCCCCCTCGGGCAGGTCTTCAGGCCAGAGGGGAAACCCATGGGGAACGTGGGGGGCTGAGCGGGGAATCGCTCGATTGTCCAGCATGGCCTGAGCTTGGTGCACCAGCTTTTCAGCCACCTGTTCCCCAAACCCTGGCAAGTGGGCTAAATAGGTGGGATTAGCGGCGGCCAAGGCCGCCACGGTAGTCAAATGGTGCTGCTTTAAGAATTGGTAGCGGGCCGGGGTAACCCCTGGCAACAGGGACAAATGGCGGGTCGCCTGGGCCTGGGTGTAACACTGGTTAAACCAGTGGCACATGTCACAGCGGCTGTGGGAAATAAACAGTTCGGGGGCTTGGGTGGAGCGTAAGTCTTGCAGACAGTGGCTCAGGATGTCTTGCAGCTTCAAGACTAGGCGGTCGAGATCGATCGGATAATGTTGCCCACCCCGCAGGGCCAGGCTGCTGGTGGCTGGCCATACCCCCTGCACCCGGGACAACACATAGGCATGGTAAGCGGCCACCACCTGGTAGTCGAGCTTAGGCTTTTTACCCAACTTGATGTCGATGGGAGCATAGACCCAGTGGCCCCAACAGGACCAACCAGGCTGTTTGACCAGGAGATCGGGTTGGCTAACAAGTTGTACCTCGGCCAGAGAAGATGGGGCAACTAACACCCCTTGATGAATCACGTCTACCCCTTGGGCCATCAATGCTGTGGTGGCTCTGGCTCCATCAACCCAGTTGCCTGTGGCAAACTGGGGGCGAGACAAGGGCTGAAAGGATTCTAAAACGCTTTGACGATGTAGGTTACTGTCTTGACGCAGCTTGAGTAGGTAGTCTGAGGGGGGCCGTTGCTGGCTGCGATCGCCATAGAGATCTAGAAAGGCTCGCCGGTTGCAACGCTGATAGTGAAAGAGAACATCGTCAGTCAGCCAGCGAATCAGGGCTTGGGATGTTGGTGTTGTGGCCTCAGCCGGAAACCTCAGAGGGCCTCCTGACAAACCCCCTGAACCGGACTGTGGTGGCAGGGAGGCACTAACAGACAAAACAGTTGAGTGAATTGACGCAACAGCAGGAACCAGTCAAGCCCATGGTTGGGGAAGTGCACTCAACGGCTATCCTGCCGGGCCGCTGGCCCTGGTCCTGAATGTCGGACAATGGATGACAATGAGGCAACATAGGCATGTAGAAGCAAAGTCAGTCTCAGTTGACCAAAACGTTTACTAAGACGCGATCGCGCCTAGTTAGGTTGATCAAACCACCCACTTGCTTCACAAGCGGGTCTTACTGAATGTTATACCGTATCGCCGGGTTTGCGTGAACTCCACCAGAGGGCCAGGGGGTGGTATAGGGTGTAAACAGACGGCAAGTAATGGAATCCAGCGTGAGTTATCCCCCCCTGTTAGATCAGCTGCAACAGCACCGTAGTCAGTTTACGGCCCTAGGGCGGCATCAGTACTTTAACTATGGGGGGCAGGGGCCCATGGCTGATGTCAGCCTGGAGGCCATTCTGCAAGCCCATCAGCAGATCCAGGCAGACGGTCCCTTTTCAGCAGCGGTTAACCGCTGGGTCACCGCCCAGGCGGCCCAAACCCGAGCCGCGATCGCGGCAGAACTGGGCACCACTGCTGCCACCATCAGCCTCACAGAAGATGTCACCATGGGTTGTAACATTGCCCTGTGGGGGCTGCCATGGCAACCGGGGGACCACATTTTGCTGTCAGACTGTGAACATCCTGGGGTGATCGCTGCCGTGCAGGAAATTTGTCGGCGCTATGGGGTGACCCATAGCTACTGTCCGCTAGGGGATACGGTCAACGGGGGCGACCCGGTCACTGTCATCGACCAGCACCTGCAACCCAACACTCGTCTGCTGGTGATTAGTCATATTTTTTGGAATACTGGCCAAGTCTTGCCCTTGCAGGCCATTACCCAATGCTGCCACAACCGTCCTCAACCGGTACGCATCCTGGTAGACGCGGCCCAGTCAGCGGGGGTACTGCCCCTGGCTTTACCAGAGTTGGGGGTCGATTTCTATGCCTTTACGGGCCATAAGTGGTGGTGTGGCCCCGCTGGTGTCGGCGGCCTCTATGTCAGCCCCCAAGCCCTAGGGGAGCTGCATCCCACTTTCATTGGCTGGCGCAGCATTACCACCGATGGGGCGGGTAACCCCACTGGTTGGCAACCCGATGGACGCCGGTTTGAAGTGGCGACATCTAACTACCCGCTGTATGTCGGTCTGGAACAGGCGATCGCCTATCAGCACCAGTGGGGTACAGCCCCAGAGCGCTACCAACGCATTTGTACCTTAGCTCAACGCCTATGGCAGGGGCTGGCGACCCTGCCGCAGTTGCAAGTTGTGCGTCAAACCCCTCCCGATTCTGGGCTGGTTTCGTTTTGGGTACTGGTGGATGGACAGCCATCCCCCCCAATGCATCGCCAATTAGTCGACCAGCTAGAAACCCAAGGGGTTTTGCTCAGAACCCTCTTAGCGCCTCACTGTGTCAGGGCTTGCGTCCATTACTTAACCCTTGAAACCGAGGTCGATCAGCTGATTGACCGCCTGGGCCAAGCCCTAACCTAATGTTGGCTGGGCGCGAGCTGGGCCACCACCCGATCTAGCGCCACCGATCGCGATGCCTTCAGCAATACCCGATCACCAGGCTGCAGTTGGTGGTTCAGGTAATCCGCCAGGGCGTCATGGTCTTTAAAGGCTTTGGTTTTAACCCCCTTGGCTCCAGTCGCCAGGGCGATCGCTTCATCTGGATCAGCCAGCGTTAGCAGTAAATCCAGATTCAGTTGCTGGACGACTTTCCCCACCCGCTGGTGCAGCGGTACCGATTGCTGCCCCAGCTCCTTCATGGTGCCTAGTACAGCAATGTGACGCTGACCGGGGATTTCCGCCAGCAGGTGCAGGGCGGCGATCATCCCTTCAAACCCGGCGTTGTAGGTTTCATCCAGCAGCACAATGTCGTTGGGCAGCGCCACCTGACGGGCTCGCCCCGTCGGTAAGTCCACAGTCAGACCTGAGGCCAGCGATCGCCAGTCTAAATCAAGGGCTTGCATCACCGCGATCGCCGCCAAAAAGTTCAGGGCATTGTGTCGCCCCGGCAGGGGCAACGGCAACCTGACCCCGTCCACCTCAATTTGCTGGGAATCGACCAGGGTACCCTGCACATCCCCACCGTCTAGACCAAAGGTGAGCGTATGCCCCGACCAAACGGTGGCGGCTGTGGCCATCAACCGCTGGTTGTCGTGGTTGAGCACGGCCACCCCATGGTCCGGCAACTCCGCCAGCAGCTCGCATTTCGCATTTGCGATCGCTTGCTCCGAGCCCAGGCGACCAATATGGGCTGTTCCCACATTAGTAATCACGGCCACATCGGGCACAGCGGTTTGCGCCAGCAGCGCAATTTCCCCTGGCCCCCGCATACCCATTTCAATCACCCCAAAATTGTGATCAGGCTGGAGTCGCAATAGGGTTTTGGGTACTCCAATCTCGTTGTTGTAGTTAGCCTCGGTTTTCAACACTCGGCCTTGGGTGCCCAGGGCGGCGCCAATCAACTCCTTAGTAGTGGTTTTTCCCACGGAGCCGGTGATCGCAACAATCTTAGCCCGCTGCCGATTCCGCCACCAGCGGGCTAGGGCCTGGTAGGCAGCCAAGGGGTCGGCCACCGGTAGACAGGGAAGGTCAGGATCCTCTCGACCTTGCTGTACGACAGCCGCTAAAGCACCGTTGTTCAAGGCCGCTTTAACAAAGCTGTGGCCATCAAACCGTGCCCCGGCAAGGGCCAGGAATAGGGCATTTTTACCGATATTTCGGCTATCTGTGGTGATATTAGATACATCTAAATTCCGTAAATAGACGGGTATCCGGTCTAAGGGAGCCCCAAGTACTTCGGCCAAATCAACGAGTGACGCAAAGCTCATAGTGCCTACTTCTATTGCTGTAGCGCAGTTAGCCAAAGCTGACAGCTTCATTTAATGTTCGCCTGAGGGGGGCTAAATTGTAAAGGCATGTTGTTGATATCGGTCAGCTATCATCCCCTGAATCCTGAGGGGAACACTAACCCCACCAGGGGACATCATGGTATTACTCGCCAACCATCTAGGCAGCAGCCAGGGGGGTTTACATCAATCTCATGATTTAACTGGCAAATTTACTAGATCTTATTGAACACAGTTGTTACATTCCCCAAAGAGGGGGAATTCACGCAGTATTTTGAAAGTAAGCCCTCGAGAGTCTGGTGTAAAAACTGACGCAGCAGCCCCCACTGTGATCGTTTAATGAGGACAGGGTTGACAGCCATCTAGTCTGTGACTCTTACTAGCCAACTCGACTCAACCGTATCCGTCCATTTCTGGCTATTTTCTCAAGGTTGATCCCATCGTTGCTGACTTACAGTTCTGTCGCGACTGGGCTAAGGCGATAAAGCAGTGAAGACGAACACTTCCTATAACCACCGTGCCACTACCCCTGACGAGCAGCGTCTTTACAACCATTTGTTGGCATGCGCAGCGGTAGAATCGCCCGAAATTATGATTGAACGGTTTCAATCCTTGTTTCTCCACGGCTTTGGCTACCCAGATCGAGAGGTCATCCTCACCCTCGACCAGCTTTTGACGTCTCCAGATATTGACGAATACTTTCGGTTTATTATGAACCGCTGCTGCCATATTTTGATCAACCGGTGGCAGACCAACGCTCAGCTTCAGTCGGCGATTCCTGTGCTGGTTAATTTACTGGAAACACCGCCTCCCAATCGCATTCCCGAGCTGTCGCGATCGCGCCATATTCGTCATCTGCGCCAGATCAACAAAGACTTTCTCCACACTGAGCAATATCTGGCCCTAAAGCGACTGGCCCGAGTGATCGAGGCCCGTCAGACCAACCGCGTCAAGCGAGATGACAGTCTCCCCCTGGGCTCCTTAATTAACCGCTATCCCTATCTTTATGAGCACTGCCTGGTGACGGAGGACAGCGACTTACAGCACCAGCAGCATGTGCGCACCATGCAAGCCGAGGCCCAGCACAAGTTTGAAGTTGACTTGTCCCATTACATCACCTATCGCATCCGCCAGGTGCGCCTCCATCGTCAGGGGCAAGGGGACGCCGCCAACAACCTGCGGGTGATTACCAACCCTACTCTGCTGGATGATCGCGAGTTGCTATCGTCCCTGAAACAGTTTGCCCGTCGCCGGGATAATGGGCCGAGCTATCGGGATGGGGCCCAGCGTTTTTTACTCACCCATAGTCAGGGGGCATCCTTTCGGGAATTTAAAGAGGATTTATTCGACTACATTCTGGCCGATGTTGATCCGAGCTATGGTCAGCGACAGTTCAAAACCATGCTCCAGGATCATTTGTTCACCACCTTTGCGGACAGTGACCACAAACCAGTTGACGACTTTCTCACCGTGCGCACCTGCAGCAGCCTGTTTAACTTTTTAGTCGTGGATCCATCTGCTGGGCGGCAGCACTATGTATTTCTCGACTTAATCAATAATTTAGGCCCTTTGCACACCACTGGCCTACTGTTGCGAATTCTGCTGATTTGCCAAAAGGTGCGCCCCTTTTTGGAACGGCGCTTTTCAATTCTGTTTAATCACTACGAAACTGCCTCCAGCAATACTGTGGCGTGGCTAGTCAGCGTATTAGAAAACATTAACATTGCCCTTAGCCTCAACTTTGGCACCTTGGATCTATCCCACACAGGTCGCCGTTCAGCGTGATCGCGCCTCCGGGCCAGAGCGTCCATGGGGTCACGAATCAGGAGGTCAAATGACTAGTACTGCCTGGCATAAATATGACCACTGTTGCTGAGGGTGCCAGGTGTCGAAATCCCCTCCTGGGAGGGGTAGGGGTGGGTTACACAGGTGTCAGGAATGGTGGGCCGAATATGCCTCAGAGTACTAGAGCACCAGTTGGGTGAAACGGCGTGGAATCCAACAGCAGTCAGCCTTGTTGGGTTCTGCTGACGCGCCACCCAACCTACAAATTTAGAGTCGGCAGGCCACTAGAGCATCGGCACAGGACTTTAAGATCCCAGGGTTCTACCCCAGATTGGCCGGACATTCAAGGCCAATGAGCCTAAGAACCCTGGGAGCTGTACCGACGTTCTAACGCCTGGGGCCAAACACTGGCTGCCAGAGGGGATGGCGGTTACCCTGGTGTTGAATGCGTTGCAGGAGTCTTTCCAGCCGTCGTCGTTCTTCTCTAGAAAGCCCCCATAAAATATGGCGACTCTCGTTCACCAGCAGAGCCACCGTTAGGCCTACGCACAATCCCAGTCCTAACGCCGCCAGCCGATTGTAAGCCAGGGCATAGCGTACCGCGGCCCAGGTAAAGTAGCGTTGCACCTGGGCAATCTCGTGGCGCAGACTCCAAAGGCTGAGGCTGCCCACCGTTAGCCAAAGGCAGACAGTCGTCAGCCACCAGCGCTGTAGCAGGACGACCCGTAAGCGCTCTAGGTATCGAGAGTGGATATCATCGCAGTCCACAGTAGCCCACTAAATGTTGGATGATTAGTTCGGCGACTCGGCTAGGGCTTCGGGCGTGTCATCGCTGTCGCCATAGGCCTGACCGGTACGTTCTCGCCACAGGGCGAGCAGGGTACTGGCGATAAAGATACTGGAGTAGGCCCCGGCTAGGAAGCCAATGATCAGCGCCAGGGCGAAAAACTTCAGGGTTTGGCCGCCAAACACCACAATCGCCACCAGCGGCAGCACCGTGGTCAGGGAGGTGTTAATCGAGCGGGTTAAGGTTTGGTTGACGGCATCGTCAACCACATCATTAATGTGCCGGTCAGGGTGCAGCTTCAAGTTTTCCCGGATGCGATCGTAAATGACCACCGTGTCATTCACGGAAAAGCCCACAATCGTCAGCAGCGCCACAATGAATAGGCTGTCAATCTCCACGGCCAGGGTTAACCCGAGAATGGCGAAGGCCCCCAGGGTAATCAGCACATCGTGGAGCAGCGCCACAATCGCAAATACCGCATAGTCGAGCTTAAAGCGCAGGCTGAGGTAGCCGACAATACCGGCAAACGCCACCAGCAGGGCCAAAAGGCCTGACGCCAGCAGTTGCCGACCGATCACTGGACCCACCGAGTCGATCTGTAATGTATCAATATCAAACGGGCCGACTTCTTCGTCCAGGGCGGCCTGCAGGGTGGTGCGCTCGTCCACATCCAGGTTAATGGTGCGGATAGAGAGGGTTTCTTGATTCTGCCCCAGCAACTGCAGGCTACTGGACTCTAGCCCCTGCTGGCTTAAAATCTGGCGCACCTCCGCCAAGTCGATGGCATCAGGGCAAGTATTCTCGATGGCACAGGCCCGGGTCAACTGCAAACGGGTGCCGCCCGCAAAATCCAGCCCAGGTCGCAGGGGAGCGCCAAACTGCTGCCAGGATAACGCCATGGCCCCAATACCGATGGCAATCACCAGGGCCGACAGGCTCCACCACAAGGACCGCTGCTTAATAACATGTAGCTTCATGGGGCTAATCTCCTAAGGGCGAGCGGTGGCTATGCCAGGACAAAACAGGTTGGGTTTGCGGAACTGGGGCATACTCAACACGAAAAATAGCAGGGTGCGGCTACAGGTAAAGGCCGTAAACATGCTGATTAGCACCCCAATCGCCAGGGTCAGGGCAAAGCCTCTGACCAGCCCGGCCCCAAACCAAAACAGGGCTGCACAGGAAATCAGGGTGGTGACGTTACTGTCCAGAATGCTAGAAAAGGCGCGGTAAAATCCAGATTCGACGGAGCGGTAGAGGGTTTTGCCCGATCGCAGTTCTTCCCGGGTACGCTCAAAAATCAGCACATTGGCATCGACCGCCATGCCAATACTCAGGATGAATCCAGCGATGCCGGGCAGGGTGAGGGTGACCCCCAACAGGTTAAAGGCGGCCCAGGTAAGTAGGGCATAAACAACCAGGGCGATATCGGCTAACAGGCCCGGCAGTCGGTAGTACACCGCCATGAAGATGAGCACCAAGACTAGACCCGCTAGGGCGGCATAGAGGCTGCGCTGAATGCTGTCTCGCCCCAGGGTAGGACCAACGGTGCGGTTTTCCACCACTTCTACCGGCAGGGGAAGCGCCCCTCCCCGCAGCTGAATTTCTAAATCGCGGGCCGACTGGGCGGTAAAGTTGCCAGAAATCACAGCGCTGCCGCCGGTAATGCCGGTTTGGGCATACTGCACATCGACGGTAGGAGCACTGAGCAGCCGATCATCTAGAAAAATGCCGATGCTGCGCCCTGTACCAGCGATCTCGCGGCTGAGCTCGGCAAATTCGTTGCCGCCCTCATTATTAAACTGAATCACCACTTCCCAGAGGTTACCGCTGGATGGACGGGCGATCGCATCGGTCAGCTTATCGCCAGTGAGCTGCCTGGGTTCAAACAAATCGGCGATCGCGGCTTCGCTGGCTTCAATCTCCTGCTGCAACTGCTCAATGCGCTCCCGGGTTTCGGGATCGATGGCGGTACCCTCGGGTACGCTGGCTTGTAGGGCGGCCAATTCGCCCTGGTGACTTTGCAAAATTTGGTTTTCAATCGGTAGCTGCTGCTCGGTACCAGGTCGCTGGGCCTTAAACTCTAACTGGGCCGTTCCCCCCAGCACCCGCTCCGCCTGTTGGGGATCGCTGACCCCTGGGAGCTGTACCAGCAGCTGATCATTACCCAGTTGCTGCACCACCGCTTCGGAAACCCCCAAGCTATTCACGCGGCCTTCGACTACGGTTTGGACGGCCTCCAGCTCCCGCTCGCCAATATTGGGAATGGTTTCGGTGGGCTGCACCTGAATGGTGAGTTGGGAGCCGCCCCGTAAATCTAACCCAAGGCGAGTGGGCACCTGGCTAATCACAACCACCGCGGCGATGGTCAGCACCACAATTATCCCTAACCAAGTTCGATATTTAGCCATAGTCCCTCAGTTACCTTTTGCTGCGGTATAGCTTGTGTAGCTTACAGAGGCTACGCCACAGATGCCCTAGCCGTTACCTAGCCCCCAGACATCATAAATCGTAATCCGCCCCCAGCGAGTCAAGCCTTGACCACTGGATGGGTGGAGCCAGATAACCATGATATCGCGGTGGATTATCACCGGCCTCGTGGGGGAGAAAGGCGCATATTCTTGCCCCAGTCTAGAGTAGCTAAACCCTTTGGAGCAACAGCCTTGCTCTTCAACCACGGGGCGATCGCGCTACCCACTGAAACACCATCGGTGCGCCAGCGGCAATCCAGCCGCCGATCAGGCTATAGCGCAGGTAACGTAGGCCATAGGCCGTCACTGTGGTGTCATCTGGAAACCCTCGACCTAACCCGGCCCAAAGCGCGATCGCCACAGTGATGCCGATCAGGTAGCGTGTCCCCCAGGCCAGCTGGTTTGGCCCAGAATTTAGCGATCGCCGCTGAGCCAGCCACAACACCCCAATCACAAAGCCCAACCAGGTTCCAGCCACAGCCACAGCTGTATCGGGGGCAAGGGGGGAGGGCAGGGGACCTGGTTGGGCTAGCAGTGGCGGTTGTCCCCAGATGGATGGCAACCCCCAGGCCTCCCGGACCTGGGCAATCACCAGGCTGGGTAGCAGCAGTAGGCCAGAGGTCATGATCGCGATCGCGCTCTGCTGCTCAAACCGGTACCGCCAAATCCATTGACCCACCGGTCGAGAGTAGCGCTTAAACGCCAGCAGCACGCCTGCCCCCACCAGCCACCCCACCAGAACATCAATCAAGAAGTGAACGCCTAAATAAAGTCGAGATAGGCCAATTAACAGTATTAACAGCAAAATCAACCCTCTCAGCCATCTATGTCTGACCACCTGAGCAATGACCCCCCCCACCGCTACCGCATTTTGGGCATGGGCAGAGGGCAATCCAAAGGAAGACTCCAGCTCGATGGCTGTGATGTCAGGATCTACCCAAGCGGGACGCGGGCTGGCAAACAGTAGCTTCAGCCCACTGTTGAGGCTGGTGCTCAACAGGAGAATCAAGGCTACCTGGATCCCAAGTCGCAGATCTACGCACCAGTATAAGTAGGCAACAAATAGCAGAAAGAATAGCTCTGAGCCCAGCCAGGTAATCACCTGCATGGGCAGTTCTAGCCAGCCGACAGTCTGAAATATCTCAATCATTAATTATTAATCAAACCAAAATCGAACCAAGTCCAAGTCCACACCTAAAATTTTGGCGGTGATCAATCTCCAGATTGTGAACTGGACTTGGTATGGCAACGTAAGCATGAAAGATTGTTTACACAGCTTAAAACTCAAATGTTCAAAACAAGCGAAATTCCATGGCTACTTTCATGGTTGCCTCATATGCCAAATGTTACAACTACCAGGGATCACGAACCGATGAATTGTCAATTTACTCATGACCTCTAAAGGTGAAAAACACTCATCTATACCTTTTGATAGAGGAAGCTACATCAGGAATTCACAAAAATGAGCACCAAATGCACAAGAAAATCTGTTTCGCTGAGAATTCAGGAAAAAGCTGGACACCTGTTTTTTCTCTTCGAAGTCGAAAATGTTTGTTTTTCATCAAGGCTAAATTATACATGTTCTAGCTGTAGAAGGCTGTATAAACATTGTGATTAAATGCCTGAAAAATTAAAATTATTGAATTGTAATACCAGCCATAGCTAACCAGATTTTTCTAGAGAAAAAATAGGGCGAAAAGAGCGATGATTTATGATCACTTCAGCTTTCCCAGTTTTTCAAGCACAGTCACACCACCTACTCCAGGCGTCCCCATTATCTAGCGTTGAGTTCACATCTAATCTCATCTAAGTAGATGTTCTAAGCAAATTCACGTAGAGGTAGTCTAATGAAAGCTTTATTTGAGCCAGAAATTCGCCTACTGCAAGATAGTGAAGGGCATTATGTCCTTCAGGCCACCACACCAACCCCAAACAGTTGTCATGTTGCAGGCGAAACTAAAGTCTCTCCGCCTCCACCCCCTTTTCAACCTGGTGATCAAGAGGATGGCGCTAGTCCATTACCTGGACCACGACCGATGATGGTTAAGCTCAAGATTGAGGAAGTCGATAGTGATATCTGTCTGCCCTATGTTAAACCAGTACATCATTGTGTAACGCTTTATCCGCCATCCCATGTTACTGAGATTCAAGCTATCGTGATGCTGAATGGAGAGAAACTAGAGGAAGAGTTACTTCCCCTGGACTCATCAGATTCAAGTTCGGAAGAACCTGACTCGATTCTTGGTACAGAAGACTTTCAAGCCTGGCTTAATTTGATGCCTCCAGGTCAGCCGACCCTACATGTTCAAGGAAGTGTTATCTTTCCTGATGCCCGGTATCAAGCGAGTCTACAGAAATCAGAACAGACTGAGCAAGGGGATACCTTTGTCTTAAATCTAGACGTAGAACGCCGCACGGGGATTTTTCCCCCAGTGGTTACCACACGCTCCGTTGAATTTGAACAATCAGGTACAGATCTGGAGCGCTTTAAGCGGGTGAAAGTTTTACTGCCAGGTGAGAAGACAATTAACCTCACCCTTCATAACCTCACCCTTCATAAGGTGTTCTCGGATAATGTGTCGAGATGTCGGATGAAGGGAGAGGACGAAGAGGAGTTTCGGGCATTTCTCGACCTAATGCCTCCAGGCGAACCTACCCTGCGGGTTAGAGGTTCGGTGCAAGTGGCTAGTTCTGGCTATCAGGTGAGCTTGCAACCCAAATCCAAAACTTCACAGGATAAGACCGATAAGACCCTGGCTCTGGAATTGATGCTAGAGCCACCCGAAAATGTCGCTCAACCAGTCATCTCACTATGCCCGGTTGAATATGATCAGTCTGGTTCAGAGACGAAAGAATTAGAACATGTTCTAATTCTTCGTCCAGGAGGAGAACGACCAATTCAAGTTCCTATTAAAGAGGTGAACTAGCCATTAGCTGAAAGACACCTTATCAATGAAGTAGCACAGAATCAAGCAAGCGGTTCCAGAAATCCTGATCTCTGAAACCGCTTAATTTTCTATTCTATTGACTGAACAAAATTTAAGGATACGATCGCCTGCAGAACCAAATGTCGTCAAACACTTGGAAGGTTTCAGGGTTTACTCTTTCACCTAGCTCAGCAACAGCCTCCTTTTGATGAGAATGGCTGTCTGGATCATAGTATTTGGCAGCATTAATCAGTGACAGCAGTGGACCCGGTGGTATTTGCCGGACCTCACCCTCGCTCCAGGTCTGATCAAATTCAATTAAAGAATCTGGGGCAGTCCTTCTGAATTCTCCTTCCAAGAAAGTTAATGCCAAATCGGCACATTCTTGGTTGGGTCCGGGATATTGTCTGAAATAAACTGGTAACGGTTGTAGATCACCCATAACTGAGATGACCTCCCTGTTAAACATCAAGCTTCAGCCACCGATTGACATTTAACATACTCAAAAATCTTGCCATGTTAAACCCACAAGAAATCTAGCATCCACGTCAATCAATGAATTCAGCTACAGATGCATCTGCTATTTAAAGGCTAACAATTTAGCCCCCTTACCTTCAACCCCCCTTAAACTTTCAGCCCTACCATGGCTTCCACAGCCGCTTCGATTTGCTTTGGCTGCACGATAGTCAGACTTTCGAGCTTGCCGTTATAGGGGGTGGGAATATCCTGGGAAGACAGGCGCACCACCGGGGCATCCAGTTCATCAAAGAAGCGGTCATTGATGGAGGCCACAATTTCGGCCCCAATGCCGCCAGTTTTCATACACTCTTCCACAATGATCACCCGATGGGTTTTGCGAATTGAGGCCCCGATAGTCTCGAAGTCGAGGGGCTTGAGGGAAATCAGGTCGATCACTTCTGGATCAAAACCATTTTTCTCGAGACCTTTGACCGCTTGGGTGACATGGTGCCGCATGCGGGAATAGGTGAGGATAGTCACATCTTTGCCTGAGCGCACGATTTCGGCCTTATCTAGGGGCACCAGATATTCGTGGTTGGGCAGATCTTCTTTGAGGTTGTAGAGCAGCACATGCTCGAAAAACAGCACTGGATTGTTGTCGCGGATGGCAGACTTGAGCAATCCCTTGGCGTTGTAGGGGGTAGAGCAGGCGACAATTTTGAGCCCGGGCACCGCCTGGAAATAAGCCTCGAGCCGCTGGGAGTGCTCAGCCCCCAGTTGACGACCTACCCCACCAGGGCCACGAATCACCATGGGAATTTTGAAGTTGCCGCCAGAGGTGTAACGCAACATGCCAGCGTTGTTGGCAATTTGGTTAAAGGCCAGCAGCAAAAAGCCCATGTTCATGCCTTCGATGATTGGGCGCAGGCCGGTCATTGCCGCACCGACGGCCATGCCAGTAAAGCTGTTTTCGGCAATTGGTGTGTCAAGCACCCGCAGTTCACCATACTTGTCGTACAGGTCTTTCGTGACCTTATAGGAGCCACCATAGTGGCCCACATCTTCGCCTAGAACAAAAACGGTCTCGTCGCGTCCCATCTCTTCGTCGATGGCTTCGCGCAGGGCATTGAACAATAGGGTTTCTGCCATTGCTTTGGAAAGTAATTAAAACGTGCAGGACAACTTAATCAAACGGTAGACAGACGTAAACTGCTACTTCAACGGTCTAACCAGAGGGGCAAAGACTAGTACTCTGCGGCATCAGTAACTCACATATTGGAAAAGGCAGGAGCCCTGACATAACCAGACATTCTTTTGCTATGCACGGGCAAAGTCCTATATTCTTCTGCCTTCTTACTTCTGCCTTTCTATACTAGTCGTCCGCAAAAATATATTTATATAGATCGTCAGGGTTGGGTTCGGGGCTCTCTTCGGCAAAGGTGAGGGCGTCATCAATGTGGGTTTGGATGCGATCGCGAATAGCCTTGAGCTCCCCTTCATCAGCCAGGTTATGCTCCAGCAGGTAAGCCTCAAACCGCTTGATTGGATCCCGAGCCAGCCACTCTTCTTTTTCTGCCTTAGACCGCAGTTCATCCGGGTCGGCCAAGGAATGACCCCGGAATCGATAGGTTAAGCATTCCAGCAAGGTAGGGCCCTCCCCGGCCCGAGCCCGGGCAACCGCCTCCTGGGCCACCGAGCGTACCGCCATCACATCCATGCCGTCGACCTCTACCCCAGGCATGCCAAACACCGAGGCTTTTTTGTAAATTTCTGGCTGGGAGGTAGCCCGCTCATGGGCCATACCAATCGCCCATTTATTGTTCTCGACCACAAACAGGATCGGCAGCTTCCACAGGGCAGCCATATTCAGGCATTCAAAGAACTGACCGTTGTTGGTGGTGCCATCCCCAAAGAAACAGGCGGTTACCTGGTCAGCACCGGCATTCCCCAGGGCATCTTTGCGGTAGCGGGACTGGAACGCCGCCCCCAGGGCTACCGGAATCCCCTCCCCGATGAAGGCAAACCCGCCTAGTAGGTTGTGCTCCTGGGAAAATAGGTGCATGGACCCACCCCGACCTCGACTACAGCCAGTTTCTTTGCCAAATAGCTCGGCCATGACGTTTTGGGCGGGCACCCCGGCACTGAGGGCATGGACGTGGTCTCGATAGGTGCTACACACATAATCATCAGGGCGTAGGGACTTAATCACCCCTGTAGACACGGCCTCCTGACCGTTGTACAGGTGGACGAAGCCAAACATTTTGCCCCGGTAGTACATCTCGGCACATTTGTCTTCAAAAAAACGCCCCAAGATCATGTCTTCGTAAAGGGTTAAACCTGCTTCAGAAGAGAGCTGGGCGGGGGGAGTCTGGAATTGAGGTAATGTCCGTTCTTGAACCATGGATCTACTGAGTCCTACGCCGCGATGTCCAACACCTGAATATACCGAAAAGTACCCCCCTCTGGGCAAGGGGAACTGAGAAGCTGTCCTCCATCATACCCAGCGGCTGAGCCAATCTGGAGGATGAAACATGTCCCTAGCCTCGACAATGATACAAACTTCACCTTATAGTCTGGTTTTTTTGAGTAACGCGATACGCTGTAGATAATGTTTCTGACTATCGTTGACTGTGCGGGAGAGGGGTCAACCCGCGTTAGCCTTGCCCTCAGGGCATTTCCAGCTAGTTCTACGGTGAGCATAGGCCCTGGGGTACTATCTACAACCAGACTATAAACACCAAACCATAAAAAACTGGTAGGGAAGACGTTTATCCAGAAAACTATCTGGGCAGAATCTGTGGCAAAAAGGGTTTGTTACACAGCTTTTTGGATACCATTTCGGGTGAGTTGAGTGAGTTCGCTGACGGGGACGGGATCTGTGCATATTCCATTAGACTATTACCGCATTCTGGGACTGCCTATTCAGGCCACGGCCGACCAACTTCAGCAGGCCCATCGCGATCGCGCTCTGCAACTGCCCCGGCGCGAATTTTCTGATGTGGCGATCGAGGCCCGTAAGCACCTCATTGACGAAGCCTATGATGTGCTCTCTGATGGCGATCGCCGTCAGACCTATGACAGTAAGTTTTTGGCCAATGCCTACAGTGCTGACCTGCCACCGGATCTGCTGACCGCCAACGGGAGCGAGGTGAGTGCTGATTTGGGAGAGGCGGCCCTGCGATCTCTAGCCACAGACTCCCCTGGCCCTGAAGCCCAAAGTTCTACCATCGAGATTGATCCCAGCCAATTTGTGGGGGCGCTAGTAATTTTATTAGAGTTGGGAGAATACGAACAGGTGATCCAGTTGGGTCGTCCTTTCCTGACCGGCAGCCTACCCCTGGAAACCGAAACGGCCCTGGGGGATCTCCAGGCGGTGCGTGGGGACGTGGTGCTTTCCCTAGCCTTGGCCTGCCTGGAACTGGGCCGCGAACAGTGGCAGCAACGCCACTATGAAACCGCGGCCGAGTCTTTGGAAACCGGTAATGATTTGCTGGCCCAGGAGAACCGGCACCCCACCATTCGAGCCGAAATTCAAACCGAGCTGTACAAGCTGCGACCCTATCGAATTCTGGAACTGCTGGCCCGCCCGCTGGACCAAACCCGAGAGCGGCGGCAGGGGCTGAAGCTGTTGAAGTCAATGTTAGAAGATCGGGGCGGCATCGAAGGCACCCAGGACGATTTGTCTGGCTTACCGATCGATGACTTTCTGCGGTTTATCCAGCAACTGCGAGACTATCTGACCGCAGCCGAGCAGCAAGAGCTGTTTGAACAAGAGGCCCGCCGCCCGTCGCCCGTGGCCACCTATTTGACGGTCTATGCCCTGCTGGCCAGGGGCTATGCTCGCCATCAGCCCGCCCTGGTGCGTCGGGCTAAGCAACTGCTGATGCGGCTGGGCAACCAACAGGACGTGCACCTGGAACAAGCGGTGTGTGCGCTGCTGCTGGGGCAAACTGAGGAAGCCAACCGAGCCTTAGAACTCAGCCAGGAATACGAGCCGCTGGCCTACATTCGAGAACATTCCCGCAACTCCCCCGATCTGCTGCCAGGGCTGTGCCTTTATGCCGAGCGCTGGCTCAAGGATGAGTTGTTTCCCCATTTCCGAGACTTCAAAAACCAAGAGGCCACGCTCAAAGCCTACTTTGCCGACGCCCAGGTGCAGGCTTACCTAGAGGCCATCCCCGTGACGACAGCGGCAGAAGCTGGGGTTCAGGCCTCCCAGGCCTCCCAGTTCCCTACCATTGAGGGCTCCTTACCCATCGGTGCCCCAACCTTAGAATCGCCTCGGTCGACCATGGGCCGGGTTGGCGTACAGACTCCTCCCTCTGCCTTTGGGGCGGCGGGACCATCGAGTAATGGCAATGGGGCTTACATGCCGCCAAAACCAGCAACGGCCCGTCGCCATCCAACCTCCCCTACCGACCCTGGAGCCCCTACGGCCTCCCCTAAGCCGCCTACGGCGAAGCCCCTTGCCGGGAAGGCAGGCCCGGCTCAATTAGACGTCGATTCGCCGAATTCAGCCGATTCCGTAGCAGAGCAGGTGGCCCAACTGTCCCCGGAAGGGCAGCTCACCCCAGCAACAGGGCGAGGGGAGCGAGGCCGCGATCGCCGCCGTCAATCGGCAAAACGGCGAAAAAACCCCTCCCCCGCCACTACCCTAGCCCCCGGGCAGGGGTTTCCCGCCGCTAGTTCTGGCTTGCCCCAACGGGGATCAGCCAATGCGCCTCACTGGGGCCGGTTGGCTCTAGTGGGCGTTGTTGGCCTCCTGGGATTGGGGTTTTTGGGCTTTGCGACGATGCGCACTGTGGGCTGGGTCACCAGTCGGCTGAGTGGTCCTAACTTACAAGGTCGCCCCTTAGACATTAGCTTGGCTCAGCCCGCCATTGAAATTCCCCCTGCGCCAGGCCCGGAGGATCAAATCGGGGTTAACGATATTGCGAGTCGCACCATTAACAATTGGTTAGAGGCTAAGCAGGCAGCCCTAGGCAGCGACTATCAGGCCGAGCGGTTAGAGGATATTCTGCTGGAGCCGCTCTTGACCCAGTGGCAGCGGCGAGCTACGGCAGCGGCCCAAGAAAACTGGCACTGGCAGTACGAACACGAGGTTGAGGTGGAGTCGGTGACCCCCGATGACCCCACTGCCGATCGCTTGCAGGTGGTGGCCGTGGTGTCGGAGACAGCCCAATTGTTTGAATACGATGTGGAAAATACCAGTGCTTCTTACGATGCGGTGCTGCGGATGCAGTACGACCTGGTACGCCAGGACGGTAATTGGTACATCGAGGGGGCAACCCAGCTGGGGGATATGAGTTAAAGATGCCCATTAAATTATCCCCCCGGGGCAGTAGCGTCTCGGGAGGGGGATGCTGTGGGCTTTGGCCTCAGGGGATGATGGCCCTAGGCGTTGACATTAGAACTGGTATCCCAAGGAAAAGTAGAATTGGACACCGGTTTGGCGATCGCTGATTTCATTCAGCTGAATAATGGGCACTCCCACATCCAGGCGGGCGTCTAGGCCCGGTAGGGGGGTCGCCAGTAAGCCTACCCCGGCTCCCCAGAGGAAATTTTGCTGGGTGGGCTGGGTGGCCGCATCCTTAAACCACACAGCACCCATGTCCGTAAAGGGGGCCAGTTGCACGATCGCGGCTCCAGCGTCGTTACGACCTAGTACAATGCGGTCTTCGATGGATAGCCGGAAGCCATTATCCCCAGCTCGCACGTTTTGGCTGTAGCCCCGCACCGACTGGCCACCACCAATCACAAACTGTTCGCTGCCCAGTAGCGAGTCTGAGCTGAGTTGTAAATCAGCCCTGACCAGCAATAGGTTATCGGGGCTCAGCACCTGGACCCGCTGCACCTGCCCCAGCCAACTGAAAAAGCGACCATCGGCCTGGGGAGAGGGGTTGATGGTGGCCCCCAACAGACCAGTGCCCAGGTTAAACTGCGATCGCGCCGCCCAGGCTCCAGATCCGTCCCGCCGCAGGTAGTCTTGACCAAACTGAAATACGCTAGTCGTGCTGGGGACGGTGAGGGTATCTAAAATCACGCTTTGGCCATCCCGATGGCGAAAGCCCACAGACAGAGCTAACTCCTCTCGGGGGGTGCGAATCAGCGGGTGCCGAAATTCCGTTTCATAGACCCAGGAGTTGCCCCTGGCCCCCAGGGCAAAGGCCGGGTTATCCCGCTCTGTGATGTTGAAATCTTCGTAGGAGACCCCCACCCTGACCGTACTGTCGTGGGGGCTAACCGGTACCTCATAGCCCAAGTTGTAAGATTGCGCCCCGCCCGTAAAGGTGGTGCTTACCCCAGCGGTGAGCTTGTCTCCGGGGACCGCCAAGCCCCGATAGTTGAGGGTGGCGCCAATCCGTTCTGCCCCCACACTGCGCGGGGAGTAGTTATCCACGAAGACCCGCCCACTAAAGGGACTGGCTTCATCTAGCTGTACGGCCAGTACACTTTCGCCAGGGGCTTCTCCCCGTTGAAGTTCGGCGTCTATTTGCTCAAACAACCCACTCAGTTGCAGCAGTTGGAGCTGGTCCTCTAATTCAGGCTGACTGAGGGGATCGGTGCTGGCCAGATTCAGACGGCTGCTGACGTAATCCCGGTAGCGATCGCTGCCCTCCACCTCCACCTCAGCCAGTCGTCCCTCCAGCACTTCAAGGGTGACCTGACCATCGGTCAAAACCTGTTCAGGAATGCGTACCTGGGTGGTGATAAAGCCCGCTTCCAGGTAGCGCTGCTGGAGTTCGTTAGCTAGCCCCTGCAATTCCCCCAGGGTGACAGTACGCCCTTCAAAGGGGGCGACCCAGTCGGCTAACTCCTGGGGGCTAAAGACTGTACTGCCCACCACCTGAATGGTCGTGACCTCAAAGGTCGTGGTGTCGTCCTCAGGTAACGGCAAAGGCTCGACCTCAGGCGTTTCTATCTGGGGTGCTTCAGGCAAGGGCTCAGGAATTGGCAGCGGGTCGGGTTGCAAGTCTACCTGAGCCTGGGCGGCCCCCGCCAGGGTTAAAACAGCACTCAACGGCAAGGCAACAGCGAAAAAACGATAGGACATAATTACCCCTCACAGGGAAAAAGTTGAAACATTGAAAATGGATCGAAGAAACTGGATCGAAATCGTGGTCCTGATCGACAGGTGATGGATCAATCCCCTGCCAGGTTTGGGGCCAGATATGAGATGACGGAAGACAGATCGTAGACTCCGGCTACAACCACCAGGGAGTGAACTCCCTGGCTCATAGCCAAAGTCTGCTAAAGCAGACTGGGGAACTTGGCTATCAATCCTCTTCAGAGGATTTTTGCTTTGAGCCTTGGACTTTTAGTCCTTGGCTCAGCGGCCCGTCTGAAGGATCGATCGCTAATCTGCACTTGGCCTACTACAGGTTCACAGCTCGTAGAGTGGGCATTGCCCACCACTGAGAGGGACGTTTTCTAAACGTCACCTGCTACAAAACTCGGCCAACTAAACCAGATTCAAGTCCAGACCTGGAGTTCTGCCTGTGGGAAAACTCCAGATCCCGAGCTGGACTTGGTATATAGGTTCACAGGCTACTCGTCCGGACAGACCTCTGAATCAGCCCCCATAGCGCCTTCAACCCGGCAGCTTTCCTGCTCCTCCTCATCTTCCCCAGCATCTTCCTCATCCATGGAGGACTCTGGTGAAGCCTCTTGGCTATCAGCAGACTCGTCCTGATCATCCCCAGAGAAATCAGAGGAATTGTCTTCGGTATCGGCGGCAGAATCATCTTGCTCTTGCGTCGACAAATTCAGCTCTTGGGCCAGCTCCGGCTGGATGCTAAACCGCAAGCCCCCCGCCACCCGTTCAGCGGCGAATGCTGGCATGCGGGTCAGTGGCCATTCGGGAAATTCAGGGGTGTTTTCTGGTGCAGGGGGCTGAACTTCAGGGGGTTGAGGCGCAGGGGGCTCAGGTGCAGGGGGCTCAGGTGCAGGGGGCTGAGGCACAGGAGATGGGGCAGCCTCTGAAACGGTTTGAGCAACATCCTCGATGATGCTGGCAGGTGCTGCTGCATAGAACCAAGTTAGGGTACCAGAGGTTCCTTCCGCCAAATCCCCAAAGTTACTGTAGACCGCGTATGAACCATCTCCCCTTCGACTTGGCTGCACGGTAGTTGGGTCTAGCCTGGTTGCATTAGTAAATGTGCAACAATTAGCGTGAGTGGCTTGTGCTTCAGGATTGGTTGAGTAAAATAGCACAGACGCGCCTGAGTCATTAGTGGTTTCGTCAATCCTTAAAACATTGCCTACCTCTCCAACTTGTGTGATTGGCACAAAACTACCGTTGACAAAGTTGCCAACTATTTTTGTAGGGCCATCTACAAACCCGACATAATCATCTCGGGTACCTACCCATAGCCCCAGGTTTTCCACGCCAGAAGATAAGGCTGTAGCTGTCGTGTCAACCCTTAGGAAGTAGTCATTAGGTTGAAGCGTATATCGATTAGTAATGTTGACAGATTCTGTGCCAACTAGGACATTAACTGAACTTTCAACTACACCTGAACCTTGAGGCCCACCACCTGGACCAGCACCAACTCCTGGTAAATAACCAGCAATTTCAAGGAAGCTGCCAGGTTGGGACACAAAATTAGTTTGCGAGTTGATGAAGTCACTATTGCCATTCCACCGTTCACCCTCAGTACCAAGGCCCAGTTCGATATCTAAGGGATGACTGCCGAACGTTAGCTTATAAAAGCCATCACGTCCAGCGGTTAAATTGTCGTAATAAAAAGGCTGAGTTAGCTGCCCAAATTGATTGATTGACGACTGATTTGGCGCCATTTGGGCGCCTTGGTTTCTTGGTGCAAAACTAATGAAGCCATTATTCAGGACCAAATCATTACTGGTTCCTTCGGAGCCCTGTTTCCAGCGAAAGCCAGAGGTTGCGACATTCGTTCCTGTGGGCAAAGGGATTCTTACACTCGTCCCTGGCGCAACTGTATAAGAAGCACCTGACCCGTCAGGGGTCCCTTGCCCAAATTCAACCACCAAACCGCCACCAGCCGAGGCATCTAGATTGGCGTTGATTTGAATGTTGCGGTGGGCTGACAAAGTAAGCGTGTTCTGCCCCCAGGTAAGGGGAGCGTCTACAAAAATATCCCCGTCTTGGTCGCCCTCACTGCCTGTTTCTACGATCACATTAGCGCTGGCAAGGGCATTTTCTAGGGTGCTAGCCTGCAAAATTGAATCATTTTGATTCGGCGTAAAGGTGCCACCACCAAATGTTATGCTCTCAGTGCCTGAGGCCACAATCCTAATATTGCGAGGATCTAGCAGTAGGGTTCCGGTTTTGCCGCCCTCTCCACCACGCAAGTCAACTTGTCCGGTGTAGTTGAGCACTCCTCTGGCAGATACTTCGGCAAAGCCACCATCCCCAGCCAGAGCGCCCCCTCGGGCTAAAATCTGTCCAGCAAACGAGGTATAGTCATCAGCCCAAACAATCACTCGGCCGCCGTTGCCGGTTTCCAGGGCGTTGACGGTAATCAGAGAGTTGCTATCAACTAGGGTGGTTTGGGCAGTGGGTAAATCCCCCTGACCCATGTAGTCACCACCAATGTAAACCTGGCCACCGCCATCGGTGCCATTGGCGGCGATCGCGGCTCCTTGTAAAGCGACCGATTGCCCCAGCACTTGCACCTGGCCTGCCTGGGTCCCTGAGACATTGACGCCCCCGGCCAGGGTGACGGCTCCGGGGACAGTTTGAATCGCAGATTGATTAGCGGTCAGCACGACGGTGCCATCCGCCAACGTTTGCACACGGGTTGCAGCTCCGCCCCATGCCCCCGCCAGCAAACTAGGTAAATCTAGGGCGGTCATGCCCGCTGTCAACTGTCCTAGGCTGTCGTTGGGCACAGCCAGGGCCATCACCAGGCCCTCCTGGGAAATGCGCAAAACGCCCTGGTCTGGTACAGCGGTGATGGAAATGTTGCCCCCTGGGGCATCAAGGGTGCCTGTGCTCACCACGGTGCTGCCCGCCAGGGTAATATTTTGCCCGCTGCCAACGGCTAAATCCGCTTCATTCAGCAAGACCCCCTCTTGCCCCAGGAAAATATAGCCCGTGGGGTTGCCGGTCAGAGCACTGTAGTCATGGCTGCCGGTGGCACTCAGGATCTCATCCCCAAAGGCCAGGCCGCTGGCGGTGCTGACTGAGAAAGACCCGGCCAGGTCCAGGCGGGCATTGCGTCCCAGCAACACCCCCGCCGGGTTCAAGATAAACAGGTTGGCGTTGTCGCCCCCACTCACCTGCAACAAACCATTAATAATTGAAGCCTCGCCTCCAGAAACCCGGGCCAAAATATTAGAGATGTCAGGCCGGGCCAGAAAGTTGGCGATTTCATTCGCATTCAGGCCAAACCGCTGGAAGCTGTGGAACAGGTTGGCGTCGATCTGGGTACCCCCGTTGATGGTGTACATCTGGGTCATGGCATCAAAGGACACCTGGGTGCCGGTGCCATCATGGCTGGAGGTAATGGAGTCTTGGGCGATCGCGGGCAAGGCAACAACTAGGGCAGCGCCACCGCAAGTCAAAGCTACTAAACAACTCTGCAAGAATCGCTTTTGAGAGTGATATGTCATAGTGCTGAAAAACGATCGCCCCTGCGATCGCGCTTTAGAATGTGAAGCGATAAGGTCATTGGTTAAACCCTGAGTTTTTGGGGCGAAAAAACTCGATGAGTTAGCTTTTGGCCTATCGGCGTTAGTATGCCCCCACAGACTGGGGCTTATCGTCGAATTTCGTGAATTTTGGTAACGCACGGCGGTTAGATTTGTCAGAAGGTTCGGCAATCCCTCCGGACAGGCAAGGTCAACCTGTGTTTTGATAGAATGCTGTTCGAATCACCCAGAGAACTGAATGCCAGTCAATAGCCCGCCAGTTCCCCAGCCCCCTCTAATGTTGGATGCGCTTGCCACCCCTGAGCTTGCCACCGACGAGTGCCCTCGCCGGGCTCGTACCCAACTTGATTTACTCTTGCTTGCGATCGAAGCCCTGGACCTGGGGGGCAGCGAAGCCATGCTGGCCGCCTGCCGAGAACTGGCCCTACATGGGCTGGTGCGAGGGCGTGTACATCTATGGCTGTTACGCAGTACCAATCCCATGCGTCGCTACAGCCAGCGACGACCGATGCCGTTGAACGAGGCCAAAGCCTTGGTGGTGATCATTGCTAACCTGGCTCGACGGCTGACAGTGGTGATCAGACAGTTGCTGTTAGGGTATCAACAGCTAACTGACAAGCAGCTTTCCCTAGATCATCATTTTCGGCTGGCAGACTATTTGACCCGCTTTCGCAGCCACTTTCGCGCTCGCATGAACCCCCGGCGGGCGGGGGTGATTGCCTACAGCACTGATGAAAAGCTGAACGAGTTAGCAATTCAATTGTTGGAACAGTTGCTACTGTGCTCTGGGGTACTGGGTGCCGAAAGACTCTGGAGTAGCTTATTTGATGGAGAGGTGTCATGACTATTCAGCGTCAATACACCCTACCCCACTGTAATTTAGTGCTACAGGGACTTAGCGCTAATGAGCATGACCCCATGTCCCCCTTGGCCGTGTTGATGAACGTTGAGTGTCATCTGCCGGGGGCCACCGATGCCACCCTGACTGGGGGGCGAGAGTTTTTAGATAGTTTGGTGGCAGCCGTTAGCCGTTACGGCCAACAGATCCTGAGTGGGGTGATTCGCCCCCTGTCAACTGCGGGTGTAGCGCCGCCTATGGTTGATTTGAAGCCAGGGGAGGGGGGCTACCACCATTTAATTGTGCAACAGCAGCCCATCGACCCCCCCGTCACTGACACGAATGCGCTGCCGCCACTAGACATTAAGCTGACGACGGTACAGTTTTATGACCTGATGGAGGCCGTGGATCAACTGTTGGCCGACACCCAGACCCTACCCGACCTGACGGCCCAGTTTCAGGCGGTGCCCCGGCGGTTGGTGAAACCGGCCGAGCCCATGACCAAGCGAGCCGCCCCAGCGGCCATTGGGGCAGCGGCTTTGGCGGCTGCTGGCTTAGCGCTCTTCTTTGTGCCACCGCCTGTGTTTGAGCCCAGCCGACCCGAGCAGCAGACCGAGTCCTCTGAGGCCGGGGCAGATCCCCTGGCGGGGAATGGAGGTGATAATCTGGCCAACGACGACAACCTGACTGATCCTAATGCAGCTGAGGCGGCGGTCGATCGCTTAGAAGCGGCGCCAGCCATTACCGATGCCGATACCATTGCTGTGCTCCGGCAAGATGTGGCCAATCGGCTTCAAGACGCTTGGGCTCAAGATCCGCTCCCCACTGAAGCGTTAACCTACCGCATGGTGGTGTCAGAAGATGGGGATATTTTGGGCTACAAGTATGAAAACGAGGCGGCCCTAGCGGCGGTCGATACGACCCCCTTGCCACAGCTCACGTTTCTGCCGGTCAATGCCAATCAGCCTGTACAGGAAGCCGTAGCCCAATTTATCGCTACCTTTACCCCGGATGGGACTGTGGTGGTGGAACCGGCTAACCGAGCCAGTGGGGCTGCTACTCCAACCAACAGCGAGGCCAACAGCGAGGCCAACAGCGAGACCGCATCAGGACGACTCCCGGCCCTAGAGGCCCAGATCAATGATGGCGATCGCATTCGCACCCTGAACAGCACCCTCTACAGCAGTATTCTAGACAACCTAGAACCTCTGTCCGCCAATGAACCCCTAAACTTTCGGGTACGGTTGGATAGAGATGGGACTGTGGTCGGCTACGAACCCACTAACGCGGCTGCCGTGCTGCTGGCTGAGGAAACTCCCCTGCCGGGGCTGGTGACTCGCACCAACAGCGATTCAGAGCAGGCTGACTTTTTGGTAGTCTTTACTGAAACTGGGGTCTTGCAGGTGAGCCCCTGGGATGGTTGGCCCCAGTAGCAACAGTTCCAAACAAGCATCTGGCCCTCGCCACCGTCTGGTATGTCTGATCCCTCTGAAATGCCCCCAATTCCCCCTGAACAGCCCCAAGGCGTTCAGCCCTCCCCCATGACGCCAACTCCCCCGACTCTCTCGCGGCCTGGGGGCCTGAAGCGGGGGGTTTACAGCCTCTGGTGGCTGGTCAGTCGTCTAGTGGTTCTGGGGGTCACTGCTAGCCTGGGTTGGACGTTGGGCATGGTAGTGGCCCAGGTATTTCCGTCCCGCAACCCAGATCCTCCGATCGCTGAGGTAGCCCTGCGCCAGGTGGGACAAACTACCCGGCGATTGCGCCAGCTGCCTCAGTGGTGGCGAGGCAGTGTGCCAGACCCCATCGACCCAGACCCAGTCGAACCGGGAGAGGATGAGGCGGTAACGGATACCCCGACAGACATGGCTCCAGTGGAGCCGATAGCCCCTGAGGCCTCCGAGTTCTCTGAGGAAGAGCGCCAGCAGCTGGCAGATGACCTAACTCGACTGCAGCAGGATTTAGCCAATTTAGAATCCCGTCTCGATCAACTTGAGGAGACAGTAGGCCAAACCACCACGGGTACCCTGGCCATGCGGCTGCAACAGCTGGAGCAACTTTCTTTAGACCCAGAGTTAGATCCAGAGGCAGAGGCTGATCCAGAGGAAGCTGATCCAGAGGAGACGGCTGAAGCGCCAGAAGCAATAGCTCCAGAGGCACCCCCCACCCCAGTACCGTTTCCAGAACCCCAATTTCCACTGATCAGCGATCGGATTGTGCTTCCCAGTACTCTGCTGTTTGAGCCCGGCAGCAGCACCCTGCTGCCGGCGGGAGAACAACTGCTAGATACGATCGTGTCTGACCTGCGTCAGTATCCGGCGGCCACATTGCTGGTAGGTAGCCACACCGCTGGCCCCAATGATCCAACCGCCGATCGCGAGCTCACCTTTCGCCAAGCCCAAGTGGTACAGCAGTATCTAGAGCCCCAGTTGGCTAGCGATCGCCGTCGCTGGGTGGTGGTGGGCTATGGCCAGTCTCGGCCTCGGGTGATCAGCACCAGCCCCGAAGCCCAGCAGCGTAACCAGCGCATTGATATTGGCATTGTGCCCCGATAGGCCCCTGCGTCTAGTACTGCTTTTGTTCTTGCTTGGTTTTTGTCCTTATGCGTCTGGTCTTTTTTGGTACCCCCCAGTTTGCCGTGCCCAGCCTGCAGCGGCTGCTGGCCGAACCCGACTTTGACGTCGTGGCAGTGGTTACCCAGCCGGACAAGCGCCGGGGCCGGGGCAAACAGGTGCAGCCGTCCCCCGTCAAGCAGGTGGCCCTAGCCGCCAACGGCCCCACAATAGTCACTCCCCGCCGGATCAAAAAAGATGAGGATGCCCTAGCAACCCTAGCGACCCTCCAGGCCGATGCTTTTGTGGTGGTGGCCTACGGTCAGATTTTATCCCAGCGGATTTTAGATATGCCCCGCCTGGGCTGCATCAATGGCCATGGCTCGCTGCTGCCTGCCTACCGAGGGGCAGCCCCCATCCAGTGGTGCATCGTCAATGGGGAGACCGAAACTGGCATGACCACCATGCTGATGGATGCAGGCATGGACACGGGGGCCATGTTGCTCAAGTCACACCTGCCCATGGGTCTGCTGGATAACTTTTTCGACGTGGCAGCTGCCCTGGCTGACCAGTGCGCCGACTTGCTGGTGGCAACCCTCCAGAGCCTGGAGGCGGGCAGTCTCACCCCCGAGCCTCAGCCAGCTGCCCTGGCCACCTATGCCCCCCTGATTCAAAAGCAAGACTATGAACTGGACTGGGGAAAAGCCGCGATCGCGCTGCACAATCAAATTCGTGGTTTCTATCCCAACTGTGTGACCCCCTTTAGAGGTCAACCCCTCAAGGTGACCGCCACCATTCCCCTGGGGGCGACCTATTGGCCTCACCTACCTCTTGAATGGGAGGCTCTGCCGACCGCCTTTGAGACCCTACAGCTAGAGCCAGCCACGCCTGGCACCGTTGTGGGTTTCCTGAAGGGCTATGGTCCGGTGGTGCAAACGGGGGATGGCTGGCTGCTGCTGCACCAGGTGAAGCCCAGCGGCAAGCAAGCCCAGACCGGGGCTGATTTTGTTAATGGCAGTCACTTGCAGGTGGGGGAGGTGTTGGGGAGGTGAAGAGGTGGGGAGGTGGGGGGGTGAAGGGGTGGATGGGTGGATGGGTGAAGGGGCGGACCTGTGTGTCCGCCCTGGCGGGGGAATGGGGGGGATTTTGGATTTTGGCATCCCCTCCTGGGAGGGGCAGGGGTGGGTCAGCTCGATTTTGAATTTTGGATTCTTCCCTTTGCTGCGCACGGGCGACGTCCTACGTTCTTCCCTCTTCCCTCTTCCCTCTTCCCTCTTCCCTCTTCCCTCTTCCCTCTTCCCTCTTCCCTCTTCCCTCTTCCCTCTTCCCTCTTTATCAAGCCTTCATCACAGCGGTCTTGCGTGTCCATGGTGAAGACAGGATATTTCAATGGCTGGTATAGCCCAGGACAACGGAAGGAGTTGATATCCTGAGGGGGATCTGGTCCTTCCTATCTTTCCTCCTATGGCAACTGAATCCCCTACCGCCGCAGCCCCTGCGATCGCGGTGCCCGAGCATATCCAGAATCGGCGTCAGGTTGTGTTTTTAGTGCTGTCAGGGCTGTTTCTCGGCACCCTGGGCATGCTTAACATTCTCAGCATTAGTCGGTTTGTGAATGTGTTTACCTGGGGCGATTTTGCGGTCACGGTGGCAGTAGGGGTTCTGCCCTATCCTGTCACCTTTCTATGTACGGACCTAATTTCAGAGCTGTACGGCAAAGAACGGGCCAACCAGGTGGTCTGGGTGGGGCTGCTGCTGAATGTTTGGGTGCTATTTATTGTCTGGCTGGGGGGCGTCTTGCCAGGCTTCGAGCAGATCGACCCGGCCACCGGGGAAATTATGCGGGATGCCGCTGGCCGGTTGCCGGTGTTTTTCGAGATTCGTAACCTCACCTTTGGGGCGGTGACGGCCTCTATGGCCGCCTATTTAACGGCTCAGTTTGTGGATGTGTACCTGTTTCACTTTTGGAAAACCTTGACCAATGGTAAGCATCTGTGGCTGCGTAACAATGGCTCGACCCTTTTGAGCCAACTGGTGGATACTACAGCTGTGGTGCTAATCACTCACTTTTTGGCCGGGGTGTTGCCCATCGACGATAGCCAAAGTTTGTGGCCCCAGTTGATTCGCTTTATTGGCTATGGCTACGTGTTTAAGCTGGTAGCCGCCCTGTTGGATACGGGGCCGTTTTACCTGTGTGTGTATTGGCTATCGGGTTATCTTCAGCTTGAATCTCCGGTCCCAAAGCCGAAGCGGCCTCGATTGGGAAGTCGGCGTGATTGATTGGGACGGTGGGGAGATGGGGAAGGTGGGGAGGTTGGGGAGGTGGGAAGGTGGTCAAAGATAATCAACCAGCCGCTGTCGAGCCCCAACCCGGCCAGATAGCGATCCAGCTGCTCCAGCCCTGCGGCCATGGGATCCGGTCGACCTTCACGCCATACTTTCAGCTCTATTCCCAGGGTGACATCCCCATAGCGCAAACACAGATCCATCTTGATGTTAAATGGGCTGACCGTATTTAAGCGGTTACTGCCGCCTGCAGTGACCTTGTAATCCCGCACATCCCGTACCCCAATTAAAGCAAGGGATTGAGGGAATTCTTGGGGACGATCGGGGTAGCCAGAGCGAAGCTGGTGTAAGCAAGAAATTAAGACGTCGTCTCTGAGCACTTTGCCAAAGCTAGCATCGCGGTGGTTTTGCCCGTTTGTCGAGGACAAAATATCCCTGCTGGGCCACCAATTTCGTCAGATTCGGCAGCCGATCTAGGGGTGGCAGCATATAGTGGATGTCGGGTTTACAGGGGCCAGCGGTGTTAAACCATTTGGACATCACTAAAGCTAGCGTAGATAACAGGTCGCAGTATAGCGTGCAACAGCTAACCGGCTTCTGATCGAGACTAAAGACAGTCAGACAGTCCGCCCTGGCTGTCGTGCCTCGACTGTAGGGATTAGCAATCTTCCAAACGCCAACGTGTGACTGCTCTAGTCACCGTTATCCATCCATTAGCCCAAATTCCACCAGGGCGGGGTAAAAGTTTTTATTTTCGTGGCTGGGACGGCTGAGCTTGATTAGGGCAAATCGCTGTAGGGGATCGAGGGCTTGCCACTGGTCTAGGGAAATCGTGCAGCGCTCTGCGGCGGCTCGGGTGACGACCTCAGGGGGGATCGACTGGGGGTTTTCCCAGGGGGGATGGGGGTCAAGGGGTAGGGTTTTGGCGGGTGCTCCGGTGTAATGGCTGACCAGTCCCTGTACATAGTCGCCATAGGCGACAGCTGTGGCCGCATCCTGGCACGGGCGCTGGGCCAACTGTTGTCGCTCGGCAGGGCTGAATTGGTTCCAGTGGTGTAGTTTGAGTTTGACACCGCAGGTATCTAGGTTAAATCGCACGATCATTGGAATGCAGCGCAGGGACTCTACAAAGTCGGCTTCGAAGTCAAAGAATACAGGGGATGGGGGCATCGGCAAGGGGTGCGATCGCGGCTTATGGGCATGGGTCAGGCGTGCTGAGGCATGGGGCAACAGCCATCGCCTCTAGGGTACTGGACTGGGGGGCACTGGGCTGGGGTGAGCCTGAAAGCGATACAGCTGCCCCTCATGGCTGACTAACAGCTGAGACCCGGTGTCAGCGGCTTCTGGTTTAGGCGCTGGGGTGAGGGTAATGCGCTCCACCCGGTTGCCTGCCGGGAATGTCAGAGCTTCGGCTAGCTGACTTTCTTGTTCGAGCTGATGGGTAATCGATACCAGGTCGCTTAAGCCATTGATCAGCCGACGAATGTTTTGCCGCAAAACTGGATCTCCGGTTAGCTCATCCACATCTGCCAGCACCTTTTGGGCACTTTGAAACACGCTCCGGGCAGAATCTAGGGTCTGCTGCAAGAGCAATAGGTTTTCAGGGGTGTTCACAGCTGAGGTAATTGACCGCAGATCAGCCATGGTCGCTGCCGCATCGGCAGACAGGGTATCTAGGTTATTGAGGAGCTCGCTGTCTCGAATGGTGGGGCTGAGGGTCGCCATGATCGCCTCCAGTTCAGCCGTACTGCGGTTCAGGTTACCCAGAGTGCTGATCAGGGTGCCGCGATTGGCCATAATCAGGTTGTTGATTTCGGTGCCAGTCACTTCAAACTGGGCCGCTGTGCTGCCCACCTGGGCAGCGGCATCACTGACACTACCGGTGGCCTGGTTGGCTGACACCATCAACGGCCCCAGATCGGTGCGAATTTGTTGAGATAGGCCAATCAGTTCGTCTGTCAGCAGCGTGGCACTTTCGGTCAAGACGGTGGCATTCTGGAGGGTGACCCTTAAATCCTCCAGCATGTCTGGGTCAGCAAAGGCACTGGCCAGCCCCTCTGCCGAACGAATCAGCGACTCGTAGCTGGCACCGACAAACCCCTGGACGCGATCGCCACTACAAACAATCACCTGGCTATCACAGCCATCCCCCGTAATGGGCATGGCGATGGCATCCTCTGGCAAGGGGCGGACGGGCGTAATATCAATCGTGGTTTCGCCAATCAGCCCCGACTGGTTAACTACCACATTGGCGTCCTGGGGAATGCGCAAGTCGGCTTGGGTAATTTCCGCAACCACCTCTACCTCATTAGCGGCGGGGCTAATGCTCAAGACCCGCCCTACTGGCACGCCGCGATAGCGTACCGCAGCCCCCTGGTTCATCCCCAGAGTATTTTCAAACAGGAACACCGCCCGATAGGTGCGGGCACCTGGGCTGAGGCCCCGCAGCCACAGGACCAATCCGCCAAACAGGCCCACCGCAATTAATATCAACAGACCTACAGATCCTTCTCGGATTGCCCTTGAGCGCATTGACCTTATCTACCTCAATCATTACCATATCGACCATCCCCCATTCTCCCAGAGAATCTGCGCCATCATCCCGAATACCAACCTGCTGAGCCAAGGCTTGGCGGTTAGCGGCGACGATGCCATCCAACCTACCCTAGGGGGCGAGCTGAATCGGTCCCTGGACTTGGCCACTAAAAAACTGGCGGACAAAGGGGTTGTCGGTTTCATCAATGGCCTCCACTGGGCCACTCCATTGAATGCGCCCCCGATGTAAAAAGATCACACGATTGGCTGTGCGACGAATTGTGCTGTCTTGGTGGGTCACAATTAAGTACGAACTGCATCCATTGCTGCTTTGAATATCTCGGATCAGGTCTTCTATCACGGTAGATGCAATTGGGTCCAGCCCCGCCGTCGGTTCATCGTACAGTAACAGAGCTGGCCGATCCTGGGGGTTATCAGGATTAGACACAATCGCTCTAGCAAAGCTGACCCGCTTGCGCATTCCCCCCGATAACTCCGCTGGATAGCGTTCTCCTGTACCCGGCAAGCCCACCATGTCTAGCACATTAGCCACAATTTGATGAATCTGTCGAGCGGATAACTTAGAGTGTTGATACAGCAGAAAACCAACATTTTCCCTGACTGTCAAGGAATCAAATAGGGCGGCCTGCTGAAATACCATGCCAATGCCCACCGGATCTACGGCATCCTCGATCAGCCCGTCTCGCCGCTGACCGGCCACATAAATTTCCCCGGCATCAGCGGGTAACAACCCCGCAATAATTCGCAAAATGGTGGATTTACCGGTCCCCGACGGACCGATAATCGCCACGGATTCGCCACGATAAATGGTTAAATCAACATGGTCTAGGACCTGATTAGGGCCAAAGCTTTTGCAAATACCCCGCAGTTCCAGTAGCGGCTCCTGACCACAACCACCGGACTGTACACTCTGATAAGACTGGCTTGGGTCGGTGGTATACCGCTCTCTATTCCTGCTGGCGTCAGTCATAGGCACCTATGTCTTTAAAGCTGTTGTTAACCATAGCGAAAGGTTTCATTCCCCAGTCATCGCTAACATCAAAAGCGCTAAGCCCAAGCGATGTCAATGTCCCAGAACGCTGTGTTGCGATCGCACCTCACCCCTCAGCCCTCTGGCCAGCGCTATTACCCTTGCCCATGGCTAGAATAGCTCGCGCCTGGGCAACTCAAAACTAAGATTTGACCTTGGTATACAATTGGGCACCACGACCCTTAGTTATAGAAGCTACACTATCCTTCGAGGTGTGCCATCTTGCTAAAACGCCGCTGACTAGTGCGAACATCACCCTGTTCCCTGGCCTGCCATCCTCCTATTTCAACCGCCCCCATGTTGCTCAAACCTCTGCATATGGCCTTTGGGAAGCTGCTCCGCCAGGTTAACCCTGTGGCAAAACCTCGACCAACTTCGACCGGACGGCCCACACCATCACGACAGGTGAATCGATGGGTTTGGTGGCTAGCGCCTGGGCTACTAGTCAAGCGCTGGCTGTTTTTAAGTGTGACGGGTGTCTTGCTAGTCGGCATCGGCTTAATGGTTTGGCTCAACCTGACGCCAGTCTTTCGTACTGGTCGGGTATTAGGGGACATTCTCAGGGCCATCACCACCTATTTTCCTAGCTATGTCAGTGGCCCTGTGGGGATTTTGCTAGGCCTAGGTTTAATTCTGTGGGGTCAGACTCGTGCCGTCGGGGCCATTACTGATGTACTAGTACCCGATCAAGAGGAAAAGCTGCTGGACGTTCTACTCACCCAGCGACGCCTGTCTCGGGGACCGAAGATCGTGGTGATTGGTGGTGGCACTGGGCTGTCCAACCTGCTGCGAGGGCTCAAACATTACAGCGCTAATATTACCGCCATTGTCACTGTGGCTGACGATGGCGGCTCCTCTGGACGCCTGCGCCGAGAGATTGGGGTGCTACCCCCTGGCGACATTCGTAACTGCCTATCCGCCCTGGCGGACGAAGAAAAGCTTTTGACGGAGCTGTTTAAGTACCGATTTGAGGCAGGTAGTGGCTTAGTCGGACACAGTTTCGGCAACTTGTTTCTAACGGCCATGAGTGAGGTGACTGGCGACCTAGAACAGGCGATCGCCGCCAGTTCTAAAGTATTGGCCATCCGCGGCCAGGTGCTGCCGTCTACCCTAAGCGATGTGCAGCTGTGGGCTGAGCTAAAGGATGGTCGCAGAATTGTGGGTGAGTCTAAAATTGCTGAGGCGCGGGGACAAATTGTCACCATTGGTTGTCTGCCCGCTAACCCGCCAGCCCTGCCTAAGGCCATTAAAGCCATTGAAGAGGCCGACTATATCGTCATTGGCCCCGGCAGCCTATATACCAGTATTATTCCTAACCTATTGGTGCCAGAGATTGTCGAGGCCATAGCGGTCCAGCGGGTACCCCGAATTTATGTGTGCAACATCATGACCGAACCTGGAGAGACCGAAGGCTTCTCGGTCTCTGATCATATTCGCGCGATTGACTCAGCCTGTGGACGTTACCTATTTGACGGTGTACTGGTGCAAAAGGCCCTACCCTCTGCGGCGGTGATCACCCACTATGCTAAGCAAGGGGTAGGCCCTGTATTGCTGGATAGAGACGCCATTACAGCATCCGGGCGACGAATTATTGCCGCCAACATCATGGAAGAGCAGACTAATCTGACCGTGCGTCACAATTCGCAACATTTAGCTCGGGTGCTGTTGCGATGGTATTCCCGTACCCAGCGGCTATGGTAGCGATAACCTACCTAGACCAAAGGTTTCCCTAGGACGGATCGGCCTTGAAGCGTTTGGTGATCCAACCCACTACTCCACTGGCGATCGCCCCAGCCATCAAAATACTGATCGCTGGCAAAATCAGTGGATTCCAGAGGGAATACCAAAGGTTAAGCCCTAGCTCCAGGTTCATGGTGTGGCCGATCACAGCGACCACAAACCAAGCAAAACTGAGTAATACTAAGGCCAAATCAACCACCAGGATCCAACTAATCAGGCTAGAAATGCGGCCCACCAAGATCTCTCCTCCGTGACTGTCATCGTCGATAAAATAGGCTGTCCCATGATTGGAACAGCCCTACAAACGGATTACCGTTTGAATTGATAGCTCTGATCACTATAGCAACCATCAACCCTGATCAGAATCAGGCGTTGACAGATGGCTTGAGCTAACCTTCGTTGTCAGATAGCAACAGATTGTCAGGGTCAACATAGTGGCACACGGCATCGTCCACACAGATCAACGCCCAACCAGAGGCTTCAATGCTAACCAACTCGTAGTCAGCGTCCTGCACAAAGAATCCTTTATGGTTACGAGTTTCGGGCTTGAGTCCAACGGAATTACCAGACATGACAATGTTCTCCAGAAAACAACGATTAGCGCTAATAGTGAAGAAAAGCTTATGGCTTAGTTGAGAGAATCCTATCATTCTCTTCATTAGAATTTTATTAAGTAATTTAAGGCTTTATTGCAAGGCAAGACGTTGCATTTTTTAACTTGACTATTTCCGGAAAAGCGATCCCTTGGCATGTGGTTATTTACCTAGCCATGCATATTTTTTCTGTCGCAGAAGAATAATTTACTGAAGTTTTGTTAATGTTCAACGTCACGGAAGAACTACATCGGAAACCAGCACAAATACTCAGCCATTTATGTAGTAAAGCGTGATCCCCATAGCTTTCTCCTGCAAATGACTGCCGTAAGACCTAGGGCGCTTTGAGTATAAAGTGATGATTTTTACCGTTTGGCAGGTTCAGTGCGCTGCGCATAAATCGGTTAACCCTTCCTGATACCTGTGTAACCCATGCCTACTTCGACAGTTTGCCCCTCTGGGGCCGCTACACGCTAGCGAAGCCATGCCGCAGGCTATACAGCACAGGCCTTCCAGGAGGGGATGCTGACACCTGACACCTTCGGCAACGGTGGTTATATTTCTGCCAGGCAGGATTAGAACATCAGTATAGTATGTCAAGATCCCAGGGTTCTTAGGCTGATTAGCCGTGAGTTCAGGGCATCCCAGGGCAGAACCCTGGGATCTGTACCGGCGTTTTAGGAAGTACAGTTGGCCTCGTCGTAAATCACCTTGACCGGGAGCCAGTGGGCGCGAGGCTCGGAGGAGGTATGGGGTTCAAAGCTTTGTTGGGCAGCCTGTTCGAGGGCATAGTCGTCCAACACGGGGTAGTTTGTACTGTCCAGCAGCTCAGGGGTTTGCATCAACGAACCATCGGCGTTCACAATTACCCCCACTAACCCCTCTGCGGGGGGATCTGGGAGGCAGGTGGTGAGAGGGTATTGAATGGATAGGGGCGATTGCTCTTTCCCCAGTTCCGGCGTAACGTCTGGGCCTAAGTCTTGACTGACGGCTTCTATCCAACCAGGCACCACATCAAACGTAAATCGTCTGAAGTTATCTGCTGTGAGGGATTTGTTGCGGTTGACGTACTCGTACTCAGACGGGGTGCGCAGTCGTTCTGCCGTCGTCAGGGGCGCTGACGGTTGGGGGGTAGGCTCTGGGGGAGCGGCTGGGGCGAGCGCCTCTGATTCTTCGGGCGTTGGTGGCGCTGCCGCTGGCGCTGGTGCCTGGGTTGGGGTTGGGGGGGCAGTTGGCTGACTAACTTGGGGCGGTGGCGCGGGGGTGGGGGCTACGGCTAGCATCGGCTCCGGTTCCGGCTCTGGTGTTGCCACCTCTGGGGTGGCTGGCAGTTGGACCACGTCAATCACGTCGGTGGCCGTATGGCTCTCTTCCGGCAAGGATTCAGCATCAGGAGAGCGATCGGTGACAGGCATGGACAGCACCACCCCATGCAGCCCCAGGGAGAGCAGTACCAACATTCCGCCCCCCCAGCGGGACGGCCATACCGCCGACAGATCTTTGAAAAGAGCCACCATAAAGTAGACTGCCTGAATGTGAGTGCTTCTACGCTGGCACAAGTTTTCCCAACTGTTAGGGGTGAACAGACAGTTTTTGTATTGTCGTCATCTATCGCCCATTTGGATGAATCTAGGGTGAGCAGACATTGGCTGGCTAGTGTTGTTACAGGACGAAAGAGTGGTGGAAAGCAGGCTATTGACCGATCCGTTTTTGCAGTACCCGACCGCCACGACTGTGCGGGTTGTCTGGTTTACGGAGTTCCCTGGGCAGCAGCACCAGGTCAGTTGGGGAGAGCCAGGCCAGGCAGGGGATGCGCCCCTGATTCACCAGGCAATGGCCACGACCCAGGTGCTGGGCCGCACCCGAGAGGATCCGCGATCGCAGCTGGACCATCCTGACTTTGTCAACCTGTCCCACACGGTTCGGCGGCCGATCTGGCGTCACGAGGCGGTGGTGAGTGACCTACCACCGGGGCAGCGGCTACCCTACCGGGTATCCAGCCTGACTGAGGACGGTACATGGCTTCACAGTCGCGGTTTTACCCTGGCGGCGGCCCCCTTGCCAGGGCAGCCGCTGAAAATTCTACTGACCTCAGATCATCAAAACATGCCCATGGTGGCGGCTAATCTGCAAAAGGTGCAAGAAACCATAGGCCAGGTAGACGGCATCTTTTTTGCTGGCGACCTGGTCAACGTCCCCGATCGCGCCTCCGAATGGTTTGACGATAGGCGTGGCAATGGCTTTTTTCCCTGCCTGCAGGGGCACGCCAGCTATGACTTGGACCACAACAACCACAACACCTGCTACCAAGGAGGGGAGTTGATTCAGCATGCACCGCTGTTTCCAGCGATCGGCAACCACGAAGTCATGGGGCGGTTCTCGGCTACGGCCCCGCTCAAACACCAGTTTAATGATGCTATCCCGCAGGCGATCGCTGAGGCCGTGTACGACTACCACACTGGCCTCTATAACCCCAGCAGAGATGACTCACTGCACCATCAATGGATCAAAGACAACTCGTTTAACACCGACACCTACGAAGCTCTCTTTACCCTACCTGCTAGTCAGGTGCCCCAGCCAAACCGCACCGACACCACCAGCCGCTACTACGCCATCACCTTTGGGGATATTCGGCTAGTAACCCTCTATGTCACTCAAATCTGGCGTCCGTACGATCTCAGCCCCACCGTCCGGGGTCGCTACCAAGAACGGGAAGCTGACCTCAATACCCCCCACCTGTGGGGCCACGGACAACATATCTTTGAGCCCATTGCCCAAGGCAGCGAACAATATCAGTGGCTAGAGCAGGAGCTGGCCAGCGATGCTTTCCGTCAGGCCAAATACAACGTAGTGATGCTGCACCACCCGCCCCACACCCTGGGTGATAACAGCGTTCCCGCCTTTACCAACCCAGTGGCTGTACAGGATAGATACCCCGATGGCCGCCTCCAGGCGATCCGCTACGAGTATCCCCTAGACCAGGACTACATTGCCCGCGATCTAATCCCGTTACTCGAACAGGCTGGCGTGGATCTCGTGTTCTATGGCCACTCGCACCTGTGGAACCGATTTGTGTCACCCACGGGCACCCACTACCTGGAAACCTCTAACGTGGGCAATTCCTATGGTGCTTTTTGGCGAGATCAGTCTCGTCCAGTGCCCCCGGCCAAAGCCGCTGATGCCATGGGCGGCTTTACCGCCGATTATTACGTCGCCCAGGGGGATCCAAACGGGCTAGAACCCGTAGTACCCACCCTGGCCCCACTGCTCGATGACGACGGACAGCCCCTGCCCTATGTGGCCAGCAACGATATTACGGTGTTTAGCATTTTCAACACAGGCCAGGGCACGATCAGTAGCTACTACTTCGATACCCGTCAGCCCGAGTCTGCGGTGGTGAAATTTGACGAGTTTAGCCTGAAGGACTGACCCTAGAGCAATCCCCATAGGGACGTTGCCGCCCCCTATGGGGATTGGGTGTGTCTTTTTCGTTTTTCTGCCAGGTGGCCCTAGGGCATCGGTTCAGTGTGGTTATGCTGCTTTAACGAGGCAATTGGCTGTCTAGCCAAGAAACCGGGTTTCTGTACCGGTGTACTAGCGCCCCATAGAGCCTGGTAGAATCGGCTGCTCTACCGCTTGGCGATAGATTTCTGTCTCTTCATTAAAGTCAATGGGCATCACAGCAACCACATTTTCGTGGGGCCGGGGAATAATCACCCAGGTCTCTAAAATCCCGCCAGGGGTGTTTTCAGCCGCTTCCACCCCGGCCGCCATGGCGGCTTTGACCTCAGACACGTCACCCCGAATGTTAATGGCAAAGCGGGCGCTACCGGCTCGAATGTAGCCAATCAGGGTGACCCGACCGGCTTTGACCATCGCATCTGCGGCGGCTAATACCGGGGGAAATCCCCTGGTCTCTAATGAACCGACGGCCTGTGGCATGGCTGATCTCCTCAGAAAATCCTGTGTGCAAAAAATCCCATCCTCAATTGTACGGGGCTAAGGTATCAATTGGTCTTGGGACTTTATCGGACCGACCCAATCGATCCTTCCTAGGCTGATGGGTCAAGGCCAAAAAGACTGAGTTTCCCATTAGGGCAAGGCCACAGATCAAGGGCCAGCGATCGGGGCATCTGCGGCAGTTCTTTACTTAGAGGATATTAGGACTTAATCTCAACACCATACACGTTGCTGGAGTTAGCGATTTATGATGCTTCGTCGGTTCACACCACTCTGGATTAGCCTATCGGCAGTAGCAGCGACCATCGGTGTTTTAGACAGCAGCGATCGCCCCTGGGCGATGGCTCAAGCGCCAGACAGCCTGCTGGCTCAAAATCGCACTACTATTCCCCCCAAGGTGTTAGCTGAAATCCGCCAAGGCCCCTTTAGTCAGACGATTTCGCTAGCAGACGGGGTAGCATTTGCAATTAAAGATAAAGATTACGTCCCGAGCATGCCAGCGATGGGGGTGTTTTCTCTCTGGGCGGATGTGCCCGATTGGCAGCGGCTGGAGATGGTGATGAAATACTGTGTCAGCAATCTTCAGATTGTCCACAATCAGGCGTCTCTGGTGGAAGTGGAGCTATTGGCTGGCGATACGTCCTTGGCCACCCTCGACCAGGTGCTTGAATCTGGCCCAGCCCGAATTAGCGAGGTAGAACCGCCCCAAGTTAGCAGTGTTAACACGGCGGTGTATTATGACCCGTTTTACAACACTTATTTCGCTAGCCCGTTTACGTTTGGGGTAGCCTATGCTCCAATGGTCACGCTTCCTGCCGTTGACTGTAGTGCCGGTACCACCCGATTTGACTTGATGCCAGTACGGGAAGCCCTAGCCACCTTGCCAAGTCAGACGTTGACCATGCGGTTATTGTTCAGTGACGGCAATACTGAGAACTGGCGACTGGGTAGAGGAACCGTCAACGCCCTGAAAGAACTGCCCTCAGTGCAACCATAGTTGCGCTGCGTCATGACTGGGGCATGACATAGGATACGTGTCTTGCCTACGGTTGCCTGTTAGCACCTTGATTCTGTTTGAGGTTGGTGACCAGTCGAGCTGCAGCGGTGGTAATTGTGCCCCAGTCTTCCTGAAGTACAGCCGTCTTGGCAAATAACCCGGTGGATAATCCGACTCCAGTGGCTCCGGCCTGAAGCAGGGGCAAGGCAGCGTCAACCGTGACCCCGCCGGTAGGCACCAGGGGAATATGGCCCAATGGCCCCTGCAAACTGCGAATGTAATCGGCTCCCCCCATGGCACTGATGGGAAACACCTTGACGGCACTGGCCCCAGCCTGCCAGGCGCGCACAATTTCGTTGGGGGTCAGGGCCCCGGGTACCATGGGTAAATTGTGGGTCTGAGCCCAGGCGAGTAAATCGGGAGCTGTGTATGGCCCAAACCCAAACATGGCTCCTGCTGCCTGGGCATTCTTGAGATCGGCCAGGGTCAGCAGCGTGCCGGCACCAATGGCGCAGTGGGGCAGCTGCTGCCGCAGCTGGGCCACAATCTGGGCCGGTTGGTCACTATTCCAGGTGATTTCAATCATTCGCATGCCACCCGCCGCCACCGCCTGAGCTAAATGGATGCCTAGGGTAGGGCTAGGGGCACGAATAATGGCGATCGCCCGGTGCTGTTGCAGCCAGGTCAAAAAAGCGTCTGAGGTCATCAGCTCAACTATCTACCGTCAGCTCAAACTGCTGAGCATAGAACTGAGCATAGCGTCCCTGGTTGGCCAACAGTTCGCTGTGGGTGCCAGACTCGATGATCTGGCCTTTCTCAACCACCAGAATGCGATCGGCCCGACGTACGGTGGCTAGTCGGTGAGCAATGATAAACACGGTGCGCCCTGCCATCAGCCGCTCCAGGGCCTCTTGCACCAGCGCTTCTGACTCTGCATCCAGGGCTGAGGTGGCTTCATCTAGAATCAAAATCCGAGGGTTCAGCAGCACCGCTCGGGCGATCGCCACCCGCTGTCGTTGCCCCCCCGACAAGTTCACCCCTCGCTCCCCCATCCAGGTGTAGTAGCCCTGGGAAAACTGGCTGATAAAGTCGTGGGCATTGGCGATGCGAGCAGCCGCTTCCACCGCCGCCAGATCAAACTCGTTTTGGCCGAAGGCAATATTTTGGGCGATCGTCCCCGAGAATAAGGTGGTTTCCTGGGGCACAATGCCAATCTGCCGCCGCAGGCTGCGTAGGGTCACCGTGGCAATGTCCACATGGTCAATCAGTACCTGGCCCACCTGGGGGTCGTAAAACCGGGGCAGGAGGTTCACCAGGGTAGATTTACCGGCTCCTGAGGCCCCCACCAGGGCAATTTGCTCCCCCGGTAGGGCAAGGAGGTCCAGGTTGCGCAAGACGGGCTCAGTCTCTTTGTAGCCAAAGGTAACATTGCGGTACTCAACCCGTCCGGTTACCGCTGGTAGCTCCGCTGCGCGGGGCAACTCCCTCACCGCTGGCTCAATCTGGAAAATTTCAATAATCCGGTCTACAGAGGCTTCCCCCTGCTTGAATTCGCCATAGTTATGGATGAAGTGGTTAACCGGGTCGATCAACATCAGGGCAGCCACCACATAGCTACCAAAAGAGGCTCCGGTTAAATTGCCCTGGGAAATTTGCCAGGCCCCCACCAAGAGAATCATTCCCACCACCAGGGCATATAGAAAGCCCACAATGGGGTATTGGACCGCTTGTAGCCAGGCGGCCCGATACTTGGCCTGGCGGTTCTTTTCAGCCTCTCGGGTAAACCGCTCTATTTCATACTGCTCGGCCGCAAAAGCGCGCACTAAACGAATACCGCCAAATACCTCAGTTACAAGGGACGACAGGTCAGACACCAGATTTTGGCTGCGACGGGAAAAGTTCAGCATCTGATTGCCAAACCAACCTGCCAGCACCGCCAGCAGGGGCACTAGAAATAAGGCGGTCAGGGTGAGTTGCCAGTTCAGGTAGACCATATAGCCCACCACCACCACCAGCTGCAGCATCGACGGAATAAAGTCGTGGAGCAGCTTTAGCACCACCTCGCCAATGCGGTCAATATCTTCGGTCAGCCGGTAGGATAAGTCCCCGGTCTGGCTGCGCTCAAAATAGGCCAAACTCAGCTTGTGAATATGGGCATAGACATCCTTACGGATGTTAAAGGCCACTTCCAGAGCGGCTTTTGACATCAAGGAGTCTTGAACGTATTGCCCCACTTTCTGGACTGCAAAACCCGCCATCGTAATGGCAATTAAGCGGGCAACCGCCGCCACATCCCCGGTGGGTAACAGTTCCAGAATCCGACCCGACAGCCAAGCTAACACTGGCCAGTAGGCGACAAAAACAGCCGTCCCCACCAAAGCTTGCAAAATCGTCCGCCATTCTTGCTGAACGTAGGGGACTAAAGTCCAGTAGTTAGAACCTTTAGATCGGCGTGTTCGGATCAAGGGTTGAAGACCTTATCAATGGCAGCAACTGTTCAATCACGCTACCAGGTTTAGGGGCATTGTGTATTTGTCAGGGTGACATTTTCCGAAACCCAGTACAATCGGGGCTGCCGTGTCTGTATGGAAGGGGTTGTCGAGGATATGCCAACTGTAATTGTCGCCACCGGAAACCCTGGAAAACTCAAGGAAATGCAAGCCTTTTTGCAGGATCTGGATTGGCAGTTACGCCTTAAGCCCGACGGGTTGGAAATCGAAGAAACTGGCACTAGCTTTCTGGCTAACGCCCGTCTAAAGGCTACAGAGGTGGCTAAAGCCTTGGGGGAATGGGCGATCGCCGATGATTCTGGCCTAGAAGTCGATGCCCTGGGGGGGGCACCTGGGATTTACTCGGCTCGTTATGCTGACAGTGATGCCAACCGCATTGCCCGCCTGCTGCAAGAACTAGATGGGCAGGCCAACCGTGGGGCCCAGTTTGTCTGTGCCCTGGCCCTGGCCAACCCCCAAGGCCAGATCATCTTAGAAACCCAAGGGATCTGTCGCGGCGAAATTCTCAAAGCCCCCCGAGGGGAAGGGGGCTTTGGCTATGACCCTGTGTTTTACGTGCCGCATCTAGGACAGACGTTTGCGGAACTATCGCCCCGGCAGAAAGACATCCACAGCCATCGAGGCATCGCCTTTCAGCAAGTGTTGCCTCAGCTCAAGACCCTCAGGTTGGCGGCACCCTAGGAGGCTGCCAAGCGAGAGGTAACGGGGCAACCGGGTCTGCGGTGCACGGCCTATTCAACATTCAACAATGAAACAACCCTGAATCAGCCTCAGAACCCTGGGATCTCTACCTGGGGAGTAGTGCGTTAAGGGCGATCGCTGCACGGCCCAGACAAAAAGCTCCCCTGCGGCCAGATCAAGGTAACAGGGGAGACCAACAGAACACAGTTAGCAGAAGAGTATCTGCGGGAGATCGTCTAAAGAAGAGTAGCGCTGCCACAGATAGCGACTCGCGACCCCAGACAACCCCCTAGGCTTCTCGATTCAGGAAGGCTTGCAACTGGCCCAGCGCAGCCCGACCGATGTTGAAAACAGCCCAACTTCCAGCCACGATGATGGGTAACAGAACAACAACAACTCGCCAATCCATAGAATGCGACCTCCTAAGCCCAGTTTTACTTAAATACTTGTCACAATTTTCTCATAATGTACACCACGACGACCACTAAGGGAATCTTTTGTGCGATTCCAGCGCTGCTACCCCGCTACCAGGATTAGACCGGGGGGAGGTGCTAACAGAGGTGCTGACAACAGTTCACGACTACGGGCAGTACCAGCCGACCGCCGTCTGAAGCTGGTGACACCATGTCGCTCAAACGTGTCTCAAGCCAAGTACAGGTCCTCCCCGTCCGACCCAGGCCGCGATACCACTTCCCACTTCCCAGCAGGCACTGATCACCGGTACTTCACAAATACTTCAAACCTATTTAGAGACTAAAGGAACGCCGCAAAATCCTCTGCCGAAAGTTAATAATTCGACATAAGTCATGCCTAAGCATCTCAGCTTTTGAGGGATTTAAGTAACCCTGAATTTTATTTTGGCCAGAGTTATTAACTTGTGAAAATTTCGCTTACCAAGATCGGCAGTGATTCTGTAGTTTGTTACTTAACCTGCTTTTATGGCATAGATCCTAAGTCCTTCAAGGCTTTTACGAGCTGAGTGACGATCTCTGCGGCAGGCTGGATAACGGACTGTCGTCCTCTGAAGTCAAGACAATTATTTGGATCCACAAATAATTAGTGATTGATTGACGGGGATATTTTCAGTGCCAGAAACTGCTTATTAAAGCTTTCTATAGACTCAGTTCACATCCGTCTATCAAGTAGGAAGCACCTTTATCCGCTCTGTATTTTCGAGTAGTAGAGAGGAGAGTCCCATGACCATAAGTCCCCCTGAACCGGGACAAAAAGTCAGGGTCGTGGTTGACAAGGATCCGGTAGGTACCTCATTTGAGCGATGGGGAAAGCCGGGTCACTTCGACCGCACGTTGGCCAAGGGTCCCAAAACCACCACCTGGATTTGGGATCTACACGCCGACGCCCATGACTTTGATAGTCACACCAGTGACTTAGAAGATATTTCGCGGAAGATCTTCAGTGCCCATTTTGGCCATTTGGCTGTCATTTTTATCTGGCTAAGTGGCATGTACTTCCATGGCGCCAAGTTCTCCAACTACGAGGCTTGGCTGACCAATCCCACTGGCATTAAGCCCAGTGCCCAAGTGGTTTGGCCAATTTTTGGTCAAGAAATTCTGAATGCCGATGTCGGCGGCGGCTTTAACGGCATCCAGATCACCTCTGGTCTGTTCCAGATGTGGCGGGCTAACGGCATTACCAATAGCTTCCAGCTGTATTGCACTGCCATTGGGGCGTTAGTGATGGCTGGGTTAATGCTATTTGCCGGCTGGTTCCACTACCACAAAGCCGCTCCCAAGCTGGAGTGGTTCCAAAATGTGGAATCGATGATGAACCACCACCTGGCTGGGTTGCTGGGTCTAGGTTGCCTGGGTTATGCCGGTCAGCAAATCCATGTTTCCCTACCTGTCAATGCCTGCATGGATGCGATCGATGCGGGTAAGCCATTGACGATAGGTGGTCAGGTGATTGACTCGGTGGCCAAGATTCCTTTGCCCCACGAGTGGATTTTGAACAAGAGCCTGATGGCCGACCTATACCCCAGCTTTGCGGAAGGGCTGAAGCCATTTTTCACACTGAACTGGGGGGTCTACGCCGACTTCCTGACGTTCAAGGGCGGGCTCAACCCCCAGACGGGTGGCCTGTGGCTGTCGGATACAGCTCACCACCATCTGGCACTAGCGGTTCTGTTCATTGTGGCTGGCCACTTCTATCGCACCAATTGGGGTATTGGCCACAGCTTTAAAGAGGTGCTAGAGGCCCATAAGGGTCCCTTTACTGGCGAAGGCCATAAAGGCATGTACGAGATTTTCACCACCTCCTGGCATTGCCAGTTGGCGTGGAACCTGGCCTGGGTAGGCTCTCTGTCCATCTTGGTGGCTCACCACATGTACGCCATGCCTCCCTATCCGTACATCGCGACGGATTATCCCACTCAGCTGTCGCTGTTTACCCATCACATGTGGATTGGCGGCTTCTTGATTGTGGGAGCCGGTGCCCATGCGGCCATCTTCATGGTGCGGGATTATGACCCTGCAACCCATGTGAATAACCTGTTAGATCGGGTGTTGCGGCACCGGGATGCGATTATTTCGCACCTCAATTGGGTGTGTATTTTCCTGGGCTTCCACAGCTTTGGACTCTACATCCACAACGACACCATGCGGGCCTTAGGTCGTCCTCAGGATATGTTCTCTGATACGGCCATTAACCTGCAGCCGGTGTTTGCCCAGTGGATTCAGGGCATCCATGCGGCGGCGGCGGGTAACACAGCCCCCAATGCCCTCGCTGGGGTCAGCCCTGTGTTCAACGGCGACCTGGTTGCCGTGGGCGGTAAGGTGGCCATGTCAGCTATTCCCCTGGGTACCGCCGACTTCATGGTGCACCATATCCATGCCTTCACGATTCACGTGACAGTGCTGATTTTGCTGAAGGGTGTGTTGTACGCCCGCAGTTCTCGCCTAATTCCCGATAAGGGTGAACTGGGCTTCCGGTTCCCCTGTGATGGTCCAGGTCGGGGTGGCACCTGTCAAGTATCGGGTTGGGACCATGTATTTCTAGGTTTGTTCTGGATGTACAACTCCCTGTCCATTGTGATTTTCCACTTCAGCTGGAAGATGCAATCGGATGTGTGGGGTACGGTATCACCCGATGGCGGGGTGTCGCACATTACTGGCGGTAACTTTGCCGCTAGCGCGATCACCATCAACGGCTGGTTGCGCGACTTCCTATGGGCCCAAGCCTCCCAGGTGATTGGCTCCTATGGGTCGGCCCTATCAGCCTATGGCTTGATGTTCCTCGCAGCTCACTTTGTGTGGGCCTTTAGCCTGATGTTCTTGTTCAGTGGTCGCGGCTACTGGCAAGAGTTGATTGAATCGATTGTTTGGGCGCACAACAAGCTGAAGGTGGCGCCAGCCATCCAGCCTCGTGCTCTCAGCATTACCCAAGGTCGGGCCGTGGGTGTGGCCCACTACTTGCTAGGGGGGATTGCCACGACGTGGGCCTTCTTCCTGGCGCGGATAATTTCGGTGGGATGACCCGTTTGGTCATGGGCACCCGTTGGGGCGAACCACCGTGTTCACCCAACTCTGAAAGGGCAGACACATCGGTCTGCCCCTACGGAAACGGAAACCGACCCACACCACCGAATTTCAACGAATTGCGTTCTCTGAACATTCGTACATCAAACCTGTTTTGATTCATGGCAACTAAATTCCCAAAATTTAGCCAGGACCTGGCAGCCGATCCGACCACAAGGCGGATCTGGTATGGGATTGCCACGGCCCACGACTTTGAAAGCCACGATGGCATGACGGAGGAGAATCTTTACCAGAAGATCTTCGCCTCTCACTTTGGCCATTTGGCAATCATCTTTCTGTGGACGTCGGGCAACCTGTTCCATGTCGCCTGGCAAGGCAACTTCGAGCAGTGGGTGAAAGACCCACTGGGCGTGAAACCAATCGCCCACGCGATTTGGGATCCGCAATTTGGCCAACCCGCTGTGGATGCCTTCACCCAGGCGGGGGCCAACTATCCGGTTAACATCTCATTTTCTGGGGTGTACCACTGGTGGTACACCATCGGCATGCGCACCAATACCGACCTCTATGGAGGTGCCATGTTCCTGCTGATCATGGCGGCGGTCTTTCTGTTCGCTGGTTGGCTGCACCTGCAACCTAAGTTTCGGCCTAGCTTGGCTTGGTTCAAGAATGCGGAATCTCGCCTGAACCACCACCTGGCTGGGTTGTTTGGGGTCAGTTCTCTGGCTTGGGCCGGCCACCTGATTCACGTAGCTATTCCCGAAGCGCGGGGCCAGCATGTGGGTTGGGATAACTTCCTCTCGGTGAAGCCTCACCCGGCTGGGTTGAAGCCATTCTTCACCGGTCAGTGGGGGGTTTATGCCCAAAATCCAGACACGGCAAACCACGTGTTTAACAGCAGTGATGGGGCCGGGACGGCAATTCTCACCTTCTTGGGTGGGTTTCATCCCCAAACCGATGCCCTCTGGCTGACGGATATTGCCCACCACCATTTGGCGATCGCCGTTCTCTTCATCGTCGCTGGTCACATGTACCGCACCAACTTCGGTATTGGCCATGACATGAAGACGATCATGGAAGCTCACAATCCCCCGCCGGGCACTCCCTTTGGCGGCATGATTGGGGCTGGGCACAAGGGCATTTATGACACCTACAACAACTCCTTGCACTTCCAGCTGGGTTGGCACCTGGCTACGCTGGGTGTAGTCACGTCGCTGGTGGCGCAGCACATGTACTCGCTGCCGTCCTATGCCTTCATCGCCAAGGACTACACCACCCAGGCGGCGCTCTATACCCATCACCAGTACATTGCTGGTTTCTTGATGGTGGGGGCCTTTGCCCACGGAGCGATCTTCCTGGTGCGGGATTACGATCCCAAGGCTAACGAGAACAACGTGCTGGCTCGGATGCTGGAGCACAAGGAAGCGCTGATTTCCCATCTCAGCTGGGTGTCGCTGTTCCTGGGCTTCCACACCCTGGGTCTGTATGTCCACAACGACGTGGTAGTGGCCTTTGGCACCCCTGAGAAGCAAATTCTGGTAGAACCGGTGTTTGCCCAGTGGATTCAGGCGGCCCACGGCAAACTGGTCTACGGGATGGATACTCTCCTATCTAACCCTGACAGTATTGCGACCACGGCCTGGCCCAACTACGGCAATGTGTGGCTGGGCGGCTGGCTAGATGCCATCAACAGTGGCTCTAACTCGCTGTTCTTGAACATTGGCCCTGGGGACTTTCTGGTGCACCATGCGATCGCCCTAGGTCTGCATACCACCACCTTGATCCTGGTCAAAGGCGCCCTGGATGCTCGCGGTTCCAAGCTGATGCCCGACAAAAAAGACTTCGGCTACAGCTTCCCCTGTGACGGCCCTGGCCGTGGCGGCACCTGCGACATCTCTGCTTGGGATGCCTTCTACCTGGCCATGTTCTGGATGCTAAACACCATCGGCTGGTTAACCTTCTACTGGCATTGGAAGCATCTCACCCTGTGGTCGGGCAATGTGGCCCAGTTCAACGAAAACTCCACCTACCTGATGGGCTGGTTCCGGGATTACCTGTGGCTGAATAGCTCGCAGCTGATCAACGGCTACAACCCCTATGGCATGAACAATCTTGCCGTTTGGGCCTGGATGTTCCTATTCGGACACTTGGTCTGGGCTACCGGCTTCATGTTCTTGATCTCCTGGCGGGGTTACTGGCAAGAGCTGATCGAGACCATTGTGTGGGCGCACGAGCGGACCCCTCTGGCTAACCTGGTTCGCTGGAAGGATAAGCCCGTTGCCCTGTCTATCGTGCAGGCTCGGTTGGTGGGTTTAGCTCACTTTACGGTGGGTTACATCGTCACCTATGCTGCCTTCCTAATCGCCTCGACCTCCAGTCGATTCGGCTAGCGAGGCTTCCCGTAGGGTGGGCACTGCCCACCCTAAACCTGGGGTGTAATCCCCTGGAGAGGGTGCCCGCAGGGCGGGGTGGGTCCAGTCTCAGCGAGATCGACCTATCCCTGCCCTCTCCAAAGAACGGAAGCATCAAAAGTTCAAAATTCAAAATTTTCTCAACCATTCAACATTTTCGAAATCAAAAGTTTTCTCGCTGATGGGCGGTGCCTGCCCGACAAGATCTTTAAAGAAAAAAGTATTCAGGATGATGAGTTTTTGAGGTGTTGAGGGCTCTCTTCATTACCCTCTTCCCCCTGCCAAGCTTGAGACGGATGGAGACTCTCCGCTTCTCAAGAGTCCTGGTTCTTCGGGGTAGTTGAGCCAGGACTTTTACTCTTTAGCGAAAGAAAACCTAAACTAGCCTGGAGGCAAACAACCCATGACCAATCAAGTCGTCGGTCCCTACCAAGGGAATCCTGAGTTGGGACACTTGTCTACGCCAATCAGCGATTCAGCCTTTGTCAGGACCTTTATTAGCTGGCTGCCCGCCTATCGTAAAGGCATGGCCCCGATCACCCGAGGTCTGGAAATTGGCCTAGCCCATGGCTATTTCTTGGTGGGGCCAGAAGTGGTCGTCGGTGCCCTGCGAGATTTTGACGCCGCCCCTTACCTGGGTGGCTTAGTGACTGCGATCGCGATCGTGCTGTTGGGTACCGCTGGCATGGGAGCCCATGGGTTGGTTTCCCTCAAGCCTGCTGCCGAGTCAGAACCTGGCACTGATGCCCTCAAAACCGCTGAAGGCTGGAGTGAGATGACCGCTGGCTTCTTTATTGGCGGCATGAGTGGGGCCTATATGGCCTACTTCCTGCTGGCCCACTTTGAGGAAATCAATGCTATCTTCCGAGGTTTCGTGAATAACTAACTGAAACAGGCTCAACCAAAGTTCGAGCTTGCTGCATAACCTGCATGTTTTGAATGTGTTTACTTAGGAGATTTAAATTATGGATGGAACCTATGCTGCTGCCTGGCTACCCTGGATTTTAATTCCCGTGATCACCTGGCTCATGCCTGTGGTGGTGATGAGCATGCTGTTTTTCTACATCGAAAGCGATGCCTAAGACTGCCTGGCAGAAATATGACTACCATTGCTGAGGGTGTCAGGTTCTAGGTGTCAGGTATTAGGAATGGTTGGCCGACTTATGCCTCATCAGAGCAGTAGTGGTTTGTCAATTGTAAACTTGTAGGTTGGGTGGCGCGATAGCAGAACCCAACAAGGCTAACGCCTGTTGGATGACCCTGCGTTTCACCCAACCTACGGGACTTTCCACGCTGTACTGATGCTCCCTCAGGTCGACAAAAAATAAGGCGTGTTGGGTAAACAACCTAATTGTCGTCACCTGACAGAACTAACAAAAGCCGTTCCAATTACCGGAACGGCTTTTGTGTTGGGGTGATTGGACGTTGTGTAACAACACCCGCAACTCCTGCTGGACTACCCCCGATTTGATCGGGCGAACACTTGGGTTCGCCCCTACGGATTGGCTGCTTGGGAATCGGGACTATGCAGATCGGATTCGGTATAACAACACCCGCAACTACTGCTTGTACCCAGTCCAGCTCGGAACCCGGAGTTTTACTACAGGCAAGACTCCGGGGCTGAACGGGGCTTCAGCTTAGTAGTCGAAGTCGCCGCCCATGCCAGCGCCAGCGGGAGCGCCATCTTTGGGTTCGGGCTTATCGACCACGATACATTCAGTGGTCAGGACCATGCCAGCAATAGAGGCGGCATTCTGCAGCGCAGAGCGGGTCACCTTGGCGGGGTCAACGATGCCAGCGTCAAACATGTCGACGAACTCACCATTAGAGGCGTTGTAGCCCACGTTGAAGTCTTTCTCTTTGACTCGCTCGGCGATCACAGCACCATTTTGACCAGCATTTTGGGCAATCCGCATCAAAGGAGCGGCCAGGGCCCGGGCCACGATAGAGCCACCGGTGTGCTCTTCCTGAGTGAGGTTGGCATCAACCCACTGGGTTAGGTCAGGCACTAGGTGAGCCAGGGTAGTACCGCCGCCAGGGACGATGCCCTCTTCAACCGCTGCTTTGGTAGCGTTGATAGCATCTTCCAGACGCAGCTTGCGGTCCTTCATCTCGGTTTCGGTGGCGGCCCCAACCTTGATTACGGCCACACCGCCAGACAGCTTAGCCAGGCGCTCTTGCAGCTTCTCTTTGTCGTAGCTAGACTCGGTTTCTTCGATTTGACGACGAATTTGCTCGCAGCGGGCCTTGACATCCTTTTCGTTACCTTCGGCCACGATGGTGGTGGTGTCTTTGGTAATGGTGAGTCGGCGGGCCTGACCCAGCATATCGACCTTGGTGTTGTCTAGCTTCAGACCAGTGTCTTCGCTAATTACCTGACCGCCAGTGAGTACGGCGATATCTTCTAGCATGGCTTTGCGGCGATCGCCAAACCCAGGGGCTTTCACGGCGGCCACATTCAGTACACCCCGCAAGCGGTTCACTACCAGAGTAGCCAGGGCTTCTTTTTCAATGTCTTCGGCGATGATCACCAGGGGACGACCGGAGCGGGCCACCTGCTCAAGCACAGGCACTAGATCTTGCACCAGGGCAATTTTCTTATCGGTGATCAGAATGTAGGGCTCTTCCAGCACCGCTTCCATGCGCTCGGTGTCGGTCACGAAATAGGGAGAAATATAGCCCTTATCGAAGCGCATCCCTTCCGTGATTTCCAGCTCGGTGGTCATAGACTTCCCTTCTTCCAGGGAAATCACGCCCTCGCGGCCCACTTTGTCCATGGCTTGGGCAATCATGGCCCCCACTTCTTCATCGTTACCGGCAGAAATGGTACCCACCTGGGCAATGGAATTAGAGTCACCCACTGGCCGGGCATGCTCGGCAATTTTGTCGACCAAGTAAGCGGTGGCTTTGTCGATACCGCGCTTGAGGGAAATGGCGTTGGAGCCTGCGGCGACGTTGCGCAGACCTTCTTTGACGATGGCGTGAGCCAGCACGGTAGCGGTGGTGGTGCCGTCTCCAGCCGAGTCGTTGGTCTTGGAAGCCGCCTGACGGATCAGGGAGACCCCTGTATTTTCGACGTTGTCTTCTAGCTCGATTTCTTTGGCGATGGTGACACCATCATTCACGATCTGGGGGGCACCGAATTTTTTTTCAAGTACCACGTTGCGACCTTTGGGGCCGAGGGTAACGGCAACGGCCTCAGCCAGAATGTCCATACCCTTTTCTAGGGCACGACGGGCGTTCTCGTTGTAAATAATTAGCTTAGCCATGAATAGATTGCTCTCCGAAGGAAGGTTGCAGGAGTGAACAGAAACGGACGTTATCTTTAGCCCAAAACAGCCAGGATGTCCTTCTCGGACAGCAGCACGTAATCGTCACTGCCTAGCTTGATATCGGTACCGGCATACTTGGAGTACAGAACTTTGTCGCCAATCTTGACTTCCATGGCCTGACGGGCACCTTTGTCGTCTGCCTTGCCAGGACCAACAGCGGTAATTTCGCCCACCTGGGGCTTCTCCTTAGCGGTGTCGGGTAGGAGAATACCGCCAGCGGTGGTTTCTTCGGATGCACTGACTTTAATTAAAACGCGATCGGCAAGGGGCTTAACACTGGATGCCGCCAAGGTGATAGCTGCCATAAAACTTAATTCTCCGGGGTTGTGACTACGATAAGTGTCTGCGGGTATACCCGACCCTAGTCAGACGCACTAGACGGGAGAGCTTAGCACTCTAAAGCTCCGAGTGCTAATTTAAGCTGCGACGGCGGCAATAGCAATGAACCTGACTGTACGGGTTCCCGAACTGACGGGCTAAAGGTGGCCTCAGTCAGGGTGATCATCGCACCGGCTAGGACTGTCTGACAGAACTATGGCTACCGTTGCTGAGGGTGCCAGGCTTTAGGTGTCAGGTGTCAGGCCTGGTAGACCGATTTCTGGCGCAAGCGACTGGTGGTCAGTCAAAGCTAAAAATTAAGGTAAGTGCTTGCAAAAGCTGTTTATTTTTAAGGAAGTGGCCTCAATACAATAAGCCTCACTGTATTGAGGCCACGGAGGGGTGCCCAGAGGGCAGGGCGGGTTTCTTCGGGCTTGCTTGACCCACCCCTACACACTTCGACAAGTTGCCCCTCCTTCGACAAGCTCAGGACATCGTCCGGGGCCGCTACGCGCTAGCGAAGCCATGCCACAGGCTATACAGTACAGGCCTCCCAAGGAGGGGATTTCGGACCTTGACCAGGTCAAATCTTTTACATCTGTTGAGCCTAAATTTAAAGCTTGATGCTGCACTAGACAGGTTACAGATGGTGATGAAAATGGCTGACAGAGAAATTACAGATCCTTGCCAGGTAGCGTCTAGAAACCCTTAAAAGGGTTATGGTGGGCAGCATCTGGCCCATTTTCCACAATGTTGTTATCCCCCTAACCTGACCCCAGCCTAAGGAGATAGTCATGGCATCACGCTGGTCCCCTTTAGTTCCATCCCCGTTTTGGTCGGACGTGGTCAGCGATTGGCTCCAAGCCCGGCTCTCCACTGGTTTTGATACGTCCCCATCCAGACTCCGGGGTCCTATCTGGCGCAGCGGTACCTCGGGTAATAACTTTTTACTGGGCAGCTTTGGCAATGATGTGCTGCGGGGTGGGCCGGGCGATGACATTTTGTTGGGCATCGGCGGCCATAATCAGCTGTTTGGTGAGGCCGGGAATGACTTGTTGATTGGCGGATTGGGGCGCGATCGCCTGGATGGCGGCCCAGGTCGCAATTGGTTAATCGGTGGCCCAGGGGCTGATCGATTTGTGCTGCGAGCTGATGGTCGGTTCGATACGATTTTTGATTTTCAGGTGGGGCGCGATCGGCTGCTGCTGGAAGGAGGCTTAACCCCTACCCAGGTGGTGATTAACCAGCAGGGAGCCAACACCGCAATTCGCTACTTGGGCCAGTCCGAACCTGCTGCGGTGCTGCTGAATGTAGAGGCCAGTCAACTGCAAACCGATAGTTTTTTAACGCGGGGACTATTACCCAACTTTGACCAACTGGTGATTTTTGGCGATAGCCTATCAGACCCCGGTAATTTGTTTGGGCTCACCAATTTCTTCCCACTCTCACCGCCCTATTTTGAAGGCAAGTTTTCCAATGGTGATATCTGGGTTGACTACCTGGCAGAGTCCCTTAGTTTAGCTCCCGACAGCATTCAAAATTTTGCTATTGGGGGAGCCACCACCGGACAAGCTAACGGTTTTGACCTACTCTTAACCGAGCTAACGGGCATTGAGTGGCAACTGCCGGGACTGCTCGATCAACTGGACAGCTATGTAGCCGGGCTGGGCGGCGAGTCGGCTAATGCCAACGGCCTCTATGTGGTGTGGGCGGGGGCCAATGACTTGTTCAATTTGCCCAGCGACCCAGAGGCGATTCCTAGCTTTTTGGCCAACTCGGTGCAAAACGTTGTCAGCACAATTAGTACCCTGGCCTCTGTAGGGGCAGACAGCTTTTTAGTCCCGAATTTGCCTAACCTGGGCTTAACGCCCCGCAGTCTACAGGCGGGCGTTAGCGAGCAGGCCTCGTTCCTCAGCAATCTATTCAATACCAGTCTGGCTGATGCCTTAGAGACCCTGGCCCCAGTTCTTGACATCGACGTGGTTCTAGTTGACTTGTTTGCCGCTACCACCGAAATTACTCAGCAACCCCAGGATTTCGGCTTTACCAATGTCACCGATCCACTGCTTGGCCAATTGCCCTCCTTAGCTGATCCTGGCTTCTTGTGGTGGGACCAACAGCATCCCACCACCCAGGCGCACAGCCTGCTGTCTGAGTACTTTCAAACCCAACTATTTGACGCTGGATACTTGCGCCACACCGATGACGAGTTGCCGATCCCGGTTCTGGCTGAACCAGTCCTGGCAGGAGCTACACCAACGATACCCCCGCCTGCCGATCCCTTAGATTTGGCCAGCGTTGCCCCTTTGGATACTTTCAGTCTCCTATATTCCGCTAGTCTCAGCACCAGTGGGATAGCCTAGGCTATCCAAGCGTATTAGGTGTACCACAGACAATCACCTACCGTCAGTCGACAGTGGCAGTACAATAGAACCATTACATTTTGCTGCTCCTTTCTGAGGCAGGCAACCCAGAGGGGGGACAATCAAAATGTGCAGGATGGGACATTGGCTTGACCTGGCGAGATGACGTCGAGAGTATTTAGCGTCAGGTCGTTGGCCCAGCCCAAGATGGTTTTGCAGCCCTTTGCGGAGATTGATCCATGACCCAAGCCAATCATGCCACTGTGACCAAGCCCCCAACCCAGGGAGCTGCACCCCAACCTCAGAAAGTCGAGGCCAGCCGAGCGCTGGATCCGACAGACAATGGTGCGCATCCCTTATCGTCAGCGGCTGTCGATGCCGCCGCCATTGACGAGTTGTTCAAACAGCTAAAGACGTTGCTGAACACGGTGGAGAAGCTGCAAAAAGCCCGCCATGATGTGGGGGATATTAAACCCCTGGTGGTTCGCCTGTTGGATGGGGAGTTGCTGTCAGGAGAGGATCTGGAGGAATTAAAGGCTGGGGTGGGTGGTCTGTCCAAGTTGCTGAAGCTATACGGTGATTATCAGGCGGCTCTGGATAAGGCACAGCCCGCGCGCGCTTTGTTGGATCAAGTGTTGAAGTAAGCCGGGTCGATAGCTGATTGACAGGGTGGGCAGTCCCGCTAATCGACGGGACAGTTGGAATTATGGGCCTGGAGCATGGGCGCTGGTTTGGGTTTCCAGGTGGCTTTAGAGCGCAAAAGCAGGTAGCTCGATGGCACCAGCATCAGCGCCAGCAGGGTGGCCCCAAGCACCCCTCCGGAAATCACAATGGCAAAAGGAGGCCAAAACTCACTTCCATCTAGAAATAAAGGGATAAAGCCAATCACGGTCGTTAGGGTGGTGGCCAGGATGTGGCGGGTTGAGCGGAGCACAATGCTCTTTACAGCCACGGGGTCTCCCAGACGGGCTTGGGGATTCTGCTCTAGGGCTGCTAACACTACGATGGAGTCATTGATAGCAATCCCAACCAATCCTATCGTGCCCAGAATAGGGTTGAAGCCAAAGGGATAGCCCAGCAGGGTGATAGAGAAAAGCCCCACCCCAAAGGAGGCCACAGCAACGACCCCGATCAGACCTGCCAGATAAAAAGAGCCGAGCGACAGCACCAGGACGGCCACCATTAGGACAGCCAAAATGTCGACGTAGGCAAAAAGGTGATCGAGAGCGGCGGCGCGTTCTTCAGCCTCGCCCCCAAAGGTGACGGTATACCCCGGTGGCAATGGTAGAGGGTTGGTCTGAAGCTGACGTTGGAACTGAGCCAAGACCGTAGCCGGCAGAGTACCCGCCTGTAAAAAGCTCTGGATGAGGTTAACCCGCTGGCCGTTATAATGAGTAATCTGCGCCAGCCTCGGTTTAAGCATAGGGCTACCCAGAGCACTGAGGGGTACCCAGCGATCGCTTTCGGGTGTGACTAGAGGCAGGGCGGCGATCGCCGCTAAATCAGAGCTATCGGTGAGCCTTACGCGTACTGGCAGTTCTTCGGTGTCTTCCAGAATGGAGCCGCCCTGAATGCCTTCTAGACCTTGGTCGAGGTACTGGGCGATGGTGCCAAGATCGAGTCCTGCTAGGCGAGCGGCTGTTTCGTCTAGGGCAAACTGCACCTGGGGCATGGTCTTATTGAGACTGGCGCGGGTATGGGTGACGGCATCAAGGTTGGCCAGATGGGCCTGCACCGTGGCTCCGAGGGTTTGGAGTTGGGTCAGATTATGGCCTTTAATGCGAACTTCGATCGGCGCGTTGAAGGGGGGACCCTGCTCTAGTTGTCGCACCACCGCTCTTGCCGTAGGGAAGGTCTGGTCAATATCAGCCTGCAATCTGCGCGTCAGTTCTGCGGTGGAGAAACGTTTAAGTTGCACTAAGGCCTGGGCGAAGTTGGGCTCGTTTTCCCGTCGCCCCGTCAAGTTGTAGTAGAACCGGGGCGCACTGGCACCGATAAACCAGTGCACATCGTCGACGTCAGGATAGTGCCGCAGGCGATCGCGCATTTGCTGAGTTAGCTCCTGGGTCTGGCGAATTGATGTAGAAGGCGAAAATTCAACGTCCAATTGCAGTTGGTCGCGATCGCTGGCGGGAAAGAATTGCTGCGGTAGGAACGGAGCCTGGAGTAACCCAATTAGCGGCAGCAGCACAGCCAGGCCAATCCCCAGCTTAGGTCGGCGGGTAATCTGGGTGAGTAGGCGATCGTAGGCCCGAGTCAGTGCTGGCCATGCCACGCCCTGCTGCCACCACACTCCGCTAGCTGTAGCACCTGTTCGGCATGGCCAACGGTTAAAGACATGGGCTGCCAGGACTGGAATCAGAGTGACGGATAACAGGTAGGAACAGGACACTGCCAAAATGACACTGACTCCGAGGGGGCCGACAAATTCACCGATCCGACCGGGAAGCAACGCGATGGGCATGAAGGCAAGCACCGTGGTGACGGTAGCGGTCAACAGTGGCACAGCTAGATGGTGCACACTCTGCTGAATGGCGGTTTCAGCCGCCACCGGCCTGAGATGGTGATTAACCTCATCGACCATGACGATGGCTGTGTCGATCAGCAACCCCAGGGCCACAATCAACCCGTTGACAGAAATCTGATGCAAGGAAATCCCCAAAACCCTCATCAGGCCGAGAACCATCAACAGCGATAACGGTAGCGCTACACTCACCACCACTGCCGACGGCCAGCCCATCATCACCAGGGTGACTGCAAATACCAGGGCGGCTGCCAGCAGAAGATTGAACAGCAGGCCACTGAGACGCTGGTTCACATAGCGAGCCTGCTCAAAGATAAGTTGCAGGGATACCCCCTCCGTGAGCTGTGACTGAAACTCATCCATCAACGCCTGAGCCTGTTGTGCCCACTGGTCGATGCGGTAATCAGATTTTACAAAGGCTCCGAGCACCACAGCAGGCTTGCCGCTGGCAAAGGCCGTGTCTGCTAGCGGCTGAGTCATGCCTTTCTCCAGCTGGGCAATATCGCCCAGCAATACCACCTGACCAGCTTCCCCAAACCGAATCGGAGTTTGGGCTAAACGCTCTAGGGAATCAAGCTCTCCTTGTAGGGTGATGGGGAAATTGTGGTCGGCCCCCCGCACCTTGCCAGCAGACACTTTGGCATCGGTCTGCACGAGTTGTTGGGATAGCGACTGGGGAGATAGACCCAAGCTAGCCAGTTGGCCCGGGTCAACCCGGGCCGTAATTTCCTCCTGGGGGTCGCCAAATAAATCGACGCGCTCAGTTCCAGGCAAGGTTGTCAACCGATCCTTTAGAGCCGTCGCAAGACGACGCAGAATAGCATAGTTTGGCTCTCCCTGCCGATTCCAGGTGAGCGCTGCGACCAGGGCGTAGGCCTTAATCTCCACTTCCTCAAGTTCTGGATTGGTGGCTCCGGGTGGAAACCAGATCGCCGCATTGTTCAACTGATCCCGAATCTGAGCCCAGATTCCTCCCACTTCCTCCTCCTTAACCTGCTCTGACAGCTCAATCTCAATCAGCGATATTCCGGCCCTAGAGGTGGATTGATAGGTCTGAATCGAGTTAATGTCGGTGAGCCGCTCTTCGAGGGTTTCGGTGATCAGCGTTTCGACCCGTTCGGCCTCGGCTCCTGGCAGATGGGTGGTGACAATCGCATTGCGTGACACCAACTCAGGATCTTCTAACCGGGGTAGCGCCTGCAGCGATGATAGACCCCACACCCCAATCAGCATCAGGATGAGCACCAGCAGATGAAGGTTGCGGTAGAACCGGTTAACCATAACAACACCTGAACGACAATAGGGTTGAAGCCTAGGGCGGGAATAGTCGGCCAGCGACCTGGCCTCAGATCCCTCAGATAGATCAAGATCAGCGAAGGCGTTTAATTGAGCCGTACGGCCTGACCCGGCACAAACCGCTGAACGCCGTCCACTACAATGCGATCGCCTTCGTCTAATAGCCCTCGCACAAAGGCACGATCGGTTTCGATGTGCACCAGCTCCACCGCCCGACGCTGGATTTGCGCCTGTTGAGGATCGCCTTCATCCCCAGGTGCAAGCACATAGACGGCCCAAAGCCCCCGTTCGCCCTCTATCAGGGTCTCTAAAGGTAGCCAGAACCCTTCGTCGGGAATGGTTTGGGCAATCTCGACGGTCGCTAGTTGTTCCGGGGCTGCGGCATCAAGGCTGACATCACTGAGCTGAATCACGACCGTTTGGGTGCGCGTCACCGAGTCGACCTCTGGCAAGATAGCGGCAATGGTGCCTTCGTAATGCTGTTCCCCAATCTGAAGCGGTTGGGGCTGCCCCAAGGCCAGGGTGGCCGCCACCTCGACTGGCAGACCCACTTCAACCTCCACCGTCGATTGTTCGATCAGTCTGAGTACCGGTTGCCCGCTGTCCACAATGTCTCCTGCAGCCAAGTGGCGCGCTGCTATCACGCCAGAAAATGGCGCGAAAATTGTGTGCTTTTCAATGGCAACATCGATTTCCGCAATTCTGGCAGCAAGCTGACGTACGCTCGCCGCTTGGGCTGCAATTTGCTCCGTGCGAGTGCCCGCCTGCAATTCTTCAAGCTGACTGCGGGCTACGACCAACCGCTCTGCCAGGGCCTCGGCCCCGAGGGCTACCACATCTCGTTCTTCTCGCGAGATCGCTCCCTGGTTGTAGAGCGACTCTCGCCGGTCCTGGCGCAGCCGCTCTAGCGTCAGTTGATTTTCTAAGTCCCTAACCGTCGCCTGGGCCGCCTCAAGGTTTTCATGACGGGGGCCGTTTCGCAACTCTGTCAACTGGGCCAAAGCCCGATCGCGCTCAGCAACGAGCTGCGATCGCTGGGCCATCAACTGCCGCGTATCCAGTTGAGCTAGGGGTTCTCCGGCAGTGATGCTATCCCCTCGTTCCACCGCAATATCGATTAGTTTGCCGCCCTGCTCAAAGCCCAGTTCGCTCATGCGCCTGGCTATCACTCGGCCCGCGTAGGTGCGAGACACCGTATAAGCACTAGAGCTTTCAACGGTCAGGGTTTCAACCCTGAGAGGCGGCACAACTTGAGCGTCCAGGCGCCGGAGGGGCAGGAAGCGGATGCCAATGACGATCAGCCCGGCCAATAGCATCACAACTCCCATCGCTCGTCCCCCCTTAGGGGCTCGCAACCGGGGGAGATCGGCCTCAAATAGAGTGGTCATGGAGTTTAGCTCCTGGACTCAAAAGAACAAGGTAGGGGCAGGGTGGATTGGGACGAATGTTGGTAGGATGTCGCTAGAAAAGGACGATCGCCCTTGACAGAGGGAACAACTACACCGAAGCCGCCGCTGTGGCCTCCTGTGCAGTGCCAAAACCCGTCAGGCTAATGTCCTAAGGGATCAAGTTGGTGAAACCGTATTCTTTGCTGCAAAAAAGCTAAGAATTTCCGGGGTGTGATTTAAGCCGGGAAACCCTCTAAGTGAAAGGGACTGAGGGTTTGTGCTTTTAGTGACTGACGGGCAAGG